>CAYUMH010000004.1:0-148402 GCA_964445775.1 uncultured Terrimonas sp. | reverse complement strand
TGAACCGGGCAATAAAGTAAAGAAAATTCAAACCTATAAAAAATCCAGTTGCTTTACCGTTAGCATTGATATGGCAACAGGAAAAATGACCCGAAAACTTTTCTTTTCCAATGACGGTATTCCGCCTGCTATGCCCAGGCTTTCATCCATTTTTGGCAAGGATATGTACCTGGTGGGGAAAACCTATATGGGGCTAATTAAAAGTAAAGTATCGGTGGGCAAGATTACTGTAAAATGATAGTAATGAAATACTTAATGTAACAAAAGAATACTACAATAAAAAAAGCTCCGGTTTAACCCGGAGCTTTTAGCTTACTACCCAATCTGTTTTATTATACTTCCCGGAACTTATTGCTTCCGGTCTTTGTTTTTTATACTTCCGATGCTTTTTCCTGGGGTTTGTAGATAAATTTTATTTTATCGTTTTCCTTATCCAGTTCGGCTATCAATGTATCACCGGGTTTAACGCTCATGTTCAGAATTTCTTCCGCCAGCGGGTCTTCCAGGTATTTTTGAATAGCCCTGTGTAAAGGTCTTGCACCAAACTGTACGTCGTAACCCTTATCGGCCAGGAACGATTTTGCCTCTTCTGTCAACTCTAAGCCAAAGCCCAGGTCTTTGATCCTTTTCATCACACCCTTCATCAGGATATCAATGATCAGGTAAATATTGTCCTTGGTCAGGCTGTTAAAGATGATCACATCATCAATACGGTTTAAGAACTCCGGTGAAAAAGTACGTTTTAACGCTTTTTCAATCACTGCTTTATTGGCTTCATCCTCATGTTCCATTTTGGAAGCAGTGGTAAAACCTACACCCGCACCAAAATCTTTTAACTGGCGTACACCAATATTAGAGGTCATGATGATCAAACTGTTCTTAAAGTTAACCTTACGGCCTAAACCATCTGTCAGCTGGCCATCATCCAATACCTGTAATAAAATATTATAAATATCGGGGTGCGCTTTTTCAATCTCGTCCAGCAGGATCACGCTGTAAGGTTTACGGCGTACCTTTTCGGTCAGCTGTCCGCCTTCTTCGTATCCTACATAGCCGGGAGGTGCACCAATTAAACGGCTTACGGTAAATTTCTCCATGTACTCACTCATGTCAATGCGGATCAGCGCATCTTCCGAGTCAAACATGTGGCGTGCCAGCGAACGGGCCAGCTCGGTTTTACCTACACCCGTAGGACCTAAGAATATAAAGGTACCAATTGGTTTTTTAGGATCTTTTAAGCCAACACGGTTACGTTGTATAGCTTTTACCACTTTGGTAATGGCTTCGTCCTGGCCAATTACCATACCCTTCATGTCGTCGCCCATTTTGCGCAACTTGTCGGTTTCGGCCTCCACCATACGTTTTACCGGTATGCCCGTCATCATACTAATTACTTCGGCAATCGCCTCTTCATTAATAGGGTAACGTTTATGTTTGCTTTCTTCCTCCCAATCGCTCTTGGCTTTTTCCAGTTGTTCGGCCAAACGTTTCTCTGCATCACGCAGTGAAGCCGCTTCTTCAAACTTCTGGCTTTTTACCACCTTATTTTTCTCAACCTTAACATCTTCAATTTTCTTTTCCAGCTCCACGATATTGTCCGGCACATTAATATTTTTCAAATGCACACGGGCGCCTACTTCGTCCATCACGTCAATCGCCTTATCGGGCAATAAACGGTCGGTTACATAGCGGTCACTTAACTTAACGCAGGCGTCAATAGCCTCCTGGTCGTAAATAACATTGTGATAGTCTTCGTACTTGCTTTTAATGTTATTCAGTATCTGTATGGTATCGTCCACGCTTGGCGGATCAATAATTACTTTCTGGAAACGCCTGTCCAATGCACCGTCTTTCTCAATATACTGGCGGTACTCATCTAAAGTAGAAGCGCCAATGCATTGCAGCTCACCGCGGGCAAGGGCCGGTTTAAAGATATTGGAAGCATCCAGTGATCCGCTGGCGCCACCGGCACCAACAATGGTATGCAACTCATCAATAAACAGGATCACGTCCCTGTTTTTCTCCAGTTCATTCATGATGGCTTTCATACGCTCCTCAAACTGGCCACGGTATTTTGTACCTGCCACCAGGGCTGCGAGGTCAAGCGACACCACCCTTTTATCAAATAATACCCTGCTTACTTTACGCTGTACAATACGCAGCGCCAGGCCTTCCACAATGGCGGTTTTACCCACCCCGGGTTCACCAATTAAAATAGGGTTATTCTTTTTACGGCGCGAAAGTATCTGAGATACCCGCTCAATCTCGGCCTCACGGCCTACAATCGGGTCCAGGGTACCTAATTCTGCCAACTTGGTAATATCACGGCCAAAATTGTCTAAAACCGGAGTTTTGCTCTTGGCAGCCCCCTGTTTGCCGGCACCACCCTTTTGTTGTGCATATTTCTTTTCGTCGTCAAAATCGTCTTCGTTTTCGTCGGCGTAATCTGCCCGGGGATCGTTAGACTTAACAATGCCCAGTTCCTGTCTGAATAAATCGTAATCCACGTCAAACTGATTTAAAATTTGAGTAGCAATATTTTCTTTGTTCTTCAAAATCGATAGCATAAGGTGCTCTGTTTCCACGGTGGAGCTTTTCAATGCCTTGGCCTCTAAAACCGTTACCCGTATTACTTTCTCCGCTTGCCTTGTCAGGGGCAGGCTGTTGATATTGGCAATATTTTTACCGGTTTTATCCTTAACGGCCAGTTCAATTTCCTTTCGAAGCTCGTACAGATCAACATTAAAGCTTTTCAATATCCTGACGGCGGTATTATCGCCCTCACGGATAAGGCCAAGCAACAGGTGTTCTGTTCCTATGAAATCATTTCCCAATCGCAGCGCTTCCTCCCTACTAAACGATATGATCTCCTTAACTTGTGCTGAAAAATTATTATCCATTTGTACTTATATGGTTTGATACAATATTAACAAATATATTTGGTACTTGTTTTAGCATAATTATAAACCTAATGTTCATAAACCTGCAATCATGAATGTCAAAATAGATACCAAAGAGAAATTTCATGTCATCACGCCTATTGACGGCGACATTTCTGCTAGTATGACAGCGGAACTTACCCAAAAGATACAGCCTTATTTGCAAAATGAAGTTAAAAATGTGGTGCTCAACTTTGAGAACGTAAGGGCTGTAGACCAGGCTGCTGCTGAAAAGCTCGCAGAATTACAGCAAAATTTCTACCAAAATAATGCGTCTTTTGTCATTTGTTGCCTGCAAAAGCCGGTAGAAGCATTTTTGGCAGATAATGAACTTTTGGAGCACTTAAATGTTGTGCCCTCCCAAAGTGAAGCCTGGGACATTGTGCAGATGGAGGAAATTGAGCGGGAATTGCTGGACGGGGAGAATTGAGATTTAGGATTTGAGATTTCAGATTTGAAATTTTTTTAGATTCCGCATGCCTCAAGGTTGTCTTTTCATACACTTTTAACCCTAAAAGAACAAATTGATTGCCTTTTGCAATACCCAACTCTGTAGTAATATCATTTTTCTTCCTTAAAACGGGTTTAATTAAAAATGTATAAATCGCTTCCATTAGTCATTCTTTGTTTTTTTTTAGGTTGTAAGAATAAATCAGCTGAACAATACCTGAATGAAGCAGCGAGGCTTTCTGAGCAAAAAAAATATGGAGAAGCTATTTTAAAATTAGACAAGGCTATCGAGATAAACCCTCGATATATTGGTGCATACATTAACCGCGGAGCCGACAAAGCCTCTTTAGGGAAAACTGAAGCTGCTATAATGGATTACCAGAAAGTATTGACAATTGATCCTGGTAATATACTGGCTCTTGGTAATATTGCCAATAACTATCACAAAATGGAGAATTATGAAAAAGCCATTCAATACCTCTACAGAGCAATCCGTATTAAGGAGAAAAGTCCTTTAACAGTAGAATTAGTGGAACAACAAACATCATCAAAAGATTTCGATATTCCATATAATGAAATCTGCTTTCGTCTTGGACTTGTTTACTATGATGCTGATAGTTTGAGTAAAGCAAATCAATACTTTGACGATGCTTTAAAAAGCGGATATATGCCAGATAAGTGTTATTACTGGATAGGTTGGGTAAATCTTTCTTCTGGAAAAACAAACTCCGCTTGCTCTTTTTTTACAAAAGCAATCATTTATGGCAATATAGAAGCAGATAGTGTAAGGCAGTTATATTGTCAATAAATATATACTGTCTATTTTTGACTTTTAATTTTTTACTTTTCATTTATAAATCATGAACATCGCAATTATCGGATACGGGAAAATGGGTAAAGCTATTGAAGCCATAGCCATTGACAGGGGACATACTATTGTATTAAAAATTGACGAAACCAATACCCGGGAGTTTAATGCCGAAAACCTGGCGAAGGCCGATGTAGCCATTGAATTTACCGGCCCGCACAGCGCTTTTGACAATATTATTAAACTGTTGCAACACCATGTACCGGTGGTAAGCGGCTCTACCGGCTGGACCGAACGCATGCCTGAAATAACTGCCCTGGTGAATGAGACCAACGGCAGTTTTGTATATGCCAGCAATTTTAGCGTGGGCGTTAATATATTTTTCGAGCTCAATAAAAAACTGGCCGCCCTGATGGCGCCACACAAAAATTACCGGGTAGCACTCGAAGAAACACATCATACCCAGAAAAAAGACGCCCCAAGCGGCACCGCTATCACTTTAGCCGAAGGGGTAATGGAATCACTGACCACCAAAAAACAGTGGGTTAACGACAACAGCACTAATGAGGAAGACCTGGTGATCATCAGCAAAAGAGAAGATCCGGCACCAGGTACGCATAATATCAAATATTCCTCCTCCATTGATGATATTGAAATTATCCATACCGCTCATAACCGGGAAGGATTTGCCACCGGTGCAGTAATAGCCGCCGAATTTGTACAGGACAAAAAGGGCATTTTTGGGATGAAGGAGGTTTTAGGACTCTAACTTTCTTTTTAATCTTAGATCTCAGATCTGAGATCTAAGATTATCTTCGCATTGCCACAAACCAAAACTAAGATGTTCAAAGCCATTTCCCTCCTCCTGTGTACCGGGATACCGGTATTGCTGTATGCCCAAAAGAACAAAGCAGTACTGGATAGCCTGGAAAAACTCATTCCCCAACAAAAAGACAGTGTACTTGTTGCCACTTATAACGAATTAACCTGGCAATACCGCCTGGTTGATGGTGACAAAGCTATCGCCTACGGCAATAAAGCCATCGCCCTGGGGAAACAAATAAATTACCTGACAGGCATTGCACAAGCCTATAATGACCTGGGCATTATTTACTACGATAAAGAGCAATATGATACTGCTGTACATTTATACGAGCAGGCCGTACAGATGCGTAACCAGTTAAAAGATGAACTGGGTGTAGCCAAACTGTATAACAAAATTGGTATTGTGTACCAGCGTCAGGGTTTGTTTGATAAATCGCTGGATTACCAGCTAAAAGCACTGGAGCTTTTTAAAAAGTTCAATAACGACCAGGGTGTTTCTTATTCCCTGAATAATATCGGTATCCTGAACCAGAATATGGGCCGCTACAAGGATGCCATCAGTTACCAGAAACAATCCATTGCCATTAAAGAAAAAATGGGCGACAACTATGGACTGGCCGGCTCTTATGTAAATATTGCCAATATTTACCTGCTGGAAAAAGATTTTGTGCAGGCCGAAAGTTATTACCGTAAAGCGGTGGAAATTACCCGCATAATTGGTGATAAGGAGTACCTGTCCAATGCCCTGAACAACCTGGGTACTTTGTACACCGACACTAAAAGGTACAATGAGGCCATTCCCTTGATACAGGAATCATTAACCCTGCGCCAGCAGTTAAAAGACACAAAGGGCATGGTGAGCTGCCTGAATAACCTGGGCACTGTTTACACCAATAAACAACACTACGACTCTGCAGAACTGTATTTAAACAATGCCCTGAAGCTGGGACTACAGGCGGTAAACACCTTACCCGAGGTAAATAAAATTTATTTATCCTTATCCGGTTTGTATGAAAACAAGGGCGAGTATGCCCGGTCACTGGAAATGTTGAAAGAGTACGTAAACACCCGTGACTCCCTGTATACGGATGAACTGGGCCAGAACTTTGCCGACCTGGACCGCAAGTACAAAACCTTGGAAAAGGAGAAAACCATCCAGCAGCAGGAATTTGATATTAAACAAAAAGAGTTCTCCATTACCCGCCGTAATTACTGGATTGCGGGCATCAGCGGTTTACTGGTATTAGGTAGTTTACTGGCCTATTCCTTCTACCGCCGTAAACAATTGCAACAAAAAGCGGCGCTGCAGGCCACCATTATGAAACAACAGGACCTGGCCACCAAAGCCGTGATGGAGGCGGAGGAGCAGGAAAGACAGCGTATTGCCCGCGACCTGCACGATGGTATTGGCCAGATGATGAGCGCCGCAAAAATGAACCTGTCGGCCTTTGAATCGGAAGCAACTACCGTACCGCAGCACCAAAAAGAATCATTGGGACGTATTATTGCCCTGGTAGACGATAGCTGTAAAGAAATACGCAGCGTATCGCATAATATGATGCCCAATGCCCTGCTCAAGAACAGCCTGGCAGCGGCTATCAGGGATTTTATTGATAAGCTGGATAAAAAAGCCCTGCAGGTACACCTGTACACCGAAGGCCTGGATAAACGTATTGATGCCAATGTAGAAGCTGTTTTTTACCGGGTGATACAGGAGTGCGTGAACAACGTGATCAAACATTCAGGCGCCAATACCCTGGATATATCGGTAATGCGGGATGGTGACGGCATCAGCGCCACTATTGAGGATAACGGTAAAGGTTTTGATACGAATAATAAGGCCAATTTTGACGGCATCGGGTTAAAAAATATCATCACACGTGTACAGTTTTTAAAAGGTACGGTTGACTTTGATGCCACACCTGATAAGGGTACACTGGTAGCCATACATGTACCACTGAACGAAACCGATAAATTGTAGTACATTGCAATTACCACACATGAAAGCAGACAAAATAGCCCTCGCCATTGTAGATGACCACCAGATTGTAATTGATGGTATTATGGCCCTTTTAAAGGGTTATGATTGTTATGATTTTGTTTTTGCTACCACAGACCCCAATACAGTGATAGAGCGCTTATCGCAGAACCATGTAGATATTTTATTAACGGATGTAATGATGCCGGGGCTACCGGGTAATGAACTGGCCAAGCTGGTAAAACAAAAATTCCCGCATGTAAAAATACTGGCACTGTCCATGAGCGGTGCAGGCGATGTGGTAGATGAAATGATCAACCAGGCCGATATATCGGGTTATGTGTTAAAGAATATCGGCAAACAGGAACTGGTAACCGCCCTGGAAAAAATTGCTGCCGGCGGTATGTATTTCCAGGAAGATGTGCTGAACGAGCTGGATAAAAACAGCACCCGTAAAAAACAGTTACCCGAAATGCACCTCACAGAAAGAGAGATAGAGATCACCCGCCTGATAGAAAAAGAATACAATAACCGCCAGATAGCCGATGCTTTATTCATCAGCGAACGTACGGTTGAAACCCACCGCAAGAATATCTTCCGCAAAACCGGCACCAACTCTGTGATAGGATTAATTAAGTATGCGTATGAACATAAGCTGATCGTTTAGTTCAATGGACAGTTGACAAATAACAATGAATAGTATGTAGTATTTAGTATATAGATTGGTAACCTGTTACAGCACGATAACCTTGAACCTCTTAAACTGTTGAACCTCTTGAACCTTCATCACGACAACCTTAAACTTAAAACCTTAAACTTTAAACTTCTACATCAAACCAGATCGGCTTCTCATCGTTCCACTCGCCATTGTAGTTAATAAATAACTGTTCACCTGCCTGTATGGGACGTACGGTTTTGATGATGATATTTTCTTCGTCATAATCCATATCATAATCGCAGTTAGCAGCATAGGAATGGTTGTATACGGGTACCCAGCCCATGGCCATACAACATTGCAAGCCGTTATGACCATCCCATTCAAATATATAATCGTGTAAGGTGGTGGCATCCAGCTTTTCCCTTTCGGCATGGCTCATTACAATAACCGGTGACACTTCAATTACTTCGCCGGCATCGATGGGCTGGTTGGTAAAAACACCCCGCCCCATATTGTCAGTACGGGCAATAAACAAACTGGATAAAATCATAGCCCCAAAGTAAATGGTTTTTCGTTTGCGTTAAGTTTACATTTTTTTTTATGAACGGGGGATTTGATGCCGACCGCATTCCCTTAATTTTGGGGCATGTCCGAGATGTACGATACCGATCTGTCGATCAAAGAGCAGTTTGAGGCCGTTATTAAAACGGAGGACAAGCTGGCTATTAAGGAGTTTTTGAACCACCAGAACATCAGTGATGTGGCTGACCTGGTGTACGAATTTCCTGATTATGAAAGCAGTATCATTGCGGGTATGTCAGTACATCGTGCTGCCAGTGTATTTAAGATACTGGAGATCACCACCCAGAAAAGCGTTATCCAGGACCTCCCTCCCAATACGGTTGCTTCTTTACTGAACGAATTGCCGGCGGATGACCGTACCGACTTTTTGGAAGAGTTACCCAGTAATGCGGTGCGGGAACTGATCAAGTTATTGGATCCACAGGAACGCAGGGTTACTTTATCGCTATTGGGTTATCCCGAGAACAGTATCGGCCGTTTGATGACGCCGGATTATGTGTATGTGTACCCGGATAATACCATTGAGGAAGTATTTGCTACCATCAGGAAGTACGGTAAGGATAGCGAGACCATTAACGTTATTTACGTGATCAATAAAAAGGGCGAACTGCTGGATGACCTGCGCATTCATGAGTTTATCCTGAACCCGCCGGATAAAAAAGTATCGGAGCTGATGGATGACCGTTTTATTGCCCTGCACCCCGAAGATGACCAGGAAACGGTAAGCGAAGTGTTTAAGATGAATAACCGGGTGGCCCTGCCCGTGGTAAGCGGCAGTAATAAACTGTTAGGCATTGTAACCATTGATGATATTTTATGGGTAGCAGAGGAAGAGTTTACCGAGGATATGCAGAAAATGGGTGGTACAGCTGCACTGGAAGAGCCCTATATTGAAATCCCCTTGTTCAGGTTATACAAGAAAAGGATCATCTGGCTGATCATCCTTTTCTTTGGCGAGCTCATCACCATATCGGCCATGCAGCAGTTCCAGGATGAAATTGCCAAAGTGGTAATACTGGCTACTTTTATTCCCCTGATCATTTCCAGTGGCGGTAACAGCGGCTCGCAGGCGTCTACACTTATTATACAGGCCATGGCCCTGGGCGAAGTGACCATTGCCGACTGGTGGCGGATCATGCGCCGTGAAATTCTTTCCGGTTTAATGCTCGGTACCACCCTGTGTACCCTTGGCATAACCATTATTTATATCTGGCATCTATTATCGCCTGAAACATTTGGCATTCATTATATGTCAATTGGTTTAACCGTTGGCTGCTCGCTGCTGGGTATTGTGATGTGGGGCTCCTTAATGGGCTCAATGCTGCCTTTATTATTGAAAAGGCTGGGTGCTGACCCCGCAGCTTCCAGTACCCCCTTTGTCGCTACCCTGGTAGATGTAACGGGGCTTATCATTTATTTTTCGGTAGCTTACCTGTTTTTAAGCGGCAGTCTTTTATAAGGCAATAATGCTTTAGCAAATAGTTTTTTATAGCAAAAAAGGCCCGGTGTACACCGGGCCTTTTACATATTATTTAAGCTCTTTTACAAAGGCGCTTCTTCTGTTTTTTCATCTTCGCCCGCTACAGGAGAAGAGGGTGCATCAAACAGGTCGGTCTGTACCGCAGGACGGTTTTCAGCCGGTGCTTCTTCAACAGGAGCCGGTGTTACCTCCGGGGCCGGAGCTATTTTAGGTTCAAATACCTCTTTTGCTTCGGGCTGTTTAACCGGTTTTGCAGGCGCTGCTTTTTTCACCGCTTTTTTAGGCGCTGCTTTCTTTGGCGCTGCTTTTTTGGGTGCCGCTTTCTTCACCACTTTTTTAGGAGCGGCTTTACTTACAGCTTTTTTAGGAGCTGCTTTTTTCACCGCTTTTTTGGGAGCAGCTTTTTTCGCTGCCTTTTTAGGGGCGGCTTTTTTAGTGGCTATTTTCTTTTTGGCAACAACTTTCTTCGCCGCTTTTTTCACTGCTTTTTTTACCGCCTTTTTAGGTGCAGCTTTTTTCGCTGCCTTTTTAGGAGCGGCTTTTTTCGCAGTTTTTTTAGGCGCTGCCTTTTTCACAGCTTTTTTAACCACTTTTTTGGGAGCGGCTTTTTTTACAGCTTTTTTAGGAGCTGCCTTCTTAGCGGCTTTTTTGGGCGCTGCCTTTTTCACAGCCTTTTTAGGAGCTGCTTTCTTTTTAGCAGGTGAAGGTTTGGCTTTTTTCTTTGTTGCCATACATCAATGTTTTTTTAGTTGGAATGATAGGTAATGAAGTAAAAATGAAATTACAACGAATACAGTGGTTCAACAAAAAATTATAGTAAGTTTTTTATAAAACACCTGTATTTTGTTGTTAGTGCCATCCTAAGATAAGAACAGTAAACACATTATCCTACTGTTTTTATAGAAAAAACCGTTTTACTCAGCTATTTATCTTTACCGGCTCAAACAGGCTAAGGGTATTGGGGCTTTGCGGAGGCTGTATACTGCTGTTGCTTTGCATACCCAGTTTTTGCAATAACCTGATGGAAGCCGTATTTGCAGGCAGGGTAATAGCCACAATGGCCGGCAGTTGCAACACCCGGTAACCATAGTCCAGTACCGCTTTGGCTGCTTCAAAAGCCAGTCCCTTACCCGTAAAGCCCGGCAGCAATGCATAACCAATATCCGTATCGTTTAAAAAATCACGGTTAATGAGCCCGCACATGCCGATGGACTCATGGGTGTGTTTATCTTCCAGCAACCAGGGGCCATACCCATATTGCTCGTACAGGTATATTATTTTATCCCGCATATACCGGTGGGCATCATCCAGGTTATTCACGTTTCTATCGCCAATAAATTCAAGCCAGGTGGGATTATTTACCAATTCAATAATAAAAGGCGCATCATCATAAGTAAATTCCCTGATATACAATCGTTCAGTCTCAAGAATAATCATAATAAACAGTTCGAATTTGTCAGTTGATAAGGTGGACTGAAGATAATGCTAACCCACTGGATTCGGGCTACCGATTATCATTTTTTTAAATATTTAAGGCCCGGGCGTTGATATTATTATTTCCGATTACAGGCCGGTTGTTATAAGTTTGCCACCCATTTTTATATAAGGAGAAGGTAATGGCGAGTAATAAGACGAATAACGCACTGGTACTGTTTGCACATAAAATTGATACCCCGAAAGGATTTGTACAATTATTAAAGGTGGATAAGGAGTCCAAACCTCCTGTATATACCTCCAACGCCATTGTAAACAAAGGCTTACAACAGCAATTTGCCCATTTACCACAGGAAGCGCTGAAAGCTTTTGCCAGCTTTGGCGACGATAATATGGACAAAGCGGTAAGCGAGATCAAACAACGGTATAACCTGCAAAAAAGTCCCCTCCCCTTTCAGCAATTCCAGCAACAGCAACTGGTAAAGTATTATTATGACCGGCTGCTGGAAGCCAAGCCCTTCATGCCCCTGGTTAAATGGTACCATACCCGTGAACTGCTGGATAAAAAACGCTGGCTTACAGCCCCCTGCAGCATCAGCAACTACCGGCCCCAGTTAAGTTTTGAAGTGGATACCAGGGACGACGGTTATTATCTTACCACCTGGGTAAATATTAACGGTACCCCGTTTGCGCTGGACAGCTTTACCCGCAAATACTTTTTACTGGAAAGCGGTAACGAGTATTTCATGCTGTACTTCGGTGATTACCAGACCCTGGAATGGCTGCGGCAGCAACAACCCGAACAATATGCTTATAATCCTGCCGACCTGATACAGTATATATTGCTGGAGCTGGAAGGCAAGTACCCGGTTAAACGCAATAGCCTGCAAACCGAAAACACCATTACGGCCGAGCCGGTAGGCCAGGTAGTGTTGAGTGAATTAAGTGGCGCTTTCCTGATGCTTACGCCAAAATGGAGCTATGATGGTTATATTATGGAAGGAGCCTGGCAGCCTGTAACCGAATTATCGGAAAAAGGACAACTGGTGACCATTAACCGTAATGAAACACAGGAAAAACAATTACTGGACCTGCTGGAGGGACTGCACCCAAAATTTCCCGACCAGAAAAACGGTTATTATTACCTGTCCTTTGCCGAAGCACAAAAAAAACAATGGTTTTTAAAAGCCTATCATAAATTACTGACCAGTGGTATTGACCTGCTGGGTATGGACATGCTGAAACATTTCCGCTACTCCACCCATAAAGCCATTACCACCATGGAACAGCTGGAAGCCACGGAACAGTTTATCCGTATCAAATTTGTACTACAGTTTGGTACCGAAACCGTACCGTTGAACGAACTGCAGAAAATATTACTGGCCGGTCAAAGAGCCGTATTATTAAAGGACGGCAGCCTGGGTGTACTGGGCGATGACTGGCATAAACAGTATGCCACGTTCATTAAACACGGGAAGGTAAATAAACAGGATCTCACCATTGCCAGCTGGCTGGCTATTCCTTTACAGGATGGTGATAACCTGTCCTTACAACCCGCCATTAATTATACCAGCTGGTGGAAACGCTGGCAGGCCTGGCTGGCAGGTGAAACAGTATACACGGCACCAGCCGCTATACAGGCCGATCTGAGAAGTTACCAGCAAAAAGGATATGAGTGGATGCGTTTACTATCCGATGCCGGTGCCGGTGGTTGCCTGGCCGACGATATGGGCCTGGGTAAAACATTACAGACCATTTGCTTTATCGCTTCCATTATTGAAGCCCACCCTGCACAACAACATATCATTGTCTGCCCGGCTTCCCTGGTATATAACTGGGAACAGGAGTTTAAAAAGTTTTTACCGGATGTAAACCTTTCGGTACACCATGGCGCCCAGCGAAATGATGCGGTGTTACAGGATAAAAATGTACAGGTTTATATTACCAGCTATGGCACCCTGCGTTCAGATATAGAAAAACTAAAGGCCCTGCAGTTTGGCGTGATGATCATTGATGAAAGCCATAATATTAAAAACCCCTCGGCTCAAATTACCCGGGCAGTGGGTGAAATATGGTCAACCTACTGTTTTGCCCTCAGCGGTACGCCGGTAGTGAACAATACCTTCGATTTGTATGCGCAGCTGAACACCGTATTACCCGGCATGTTTGGCAACCGTGAGTTCTTTAAAAAAGAATATGCCGATCCCATTGACCGTTTTGGCGATGAAGAGAAAATGCAATACCTGCAAAAGATCATTGCGCCCTTTGTATTACGCCGTACCAAGGAGCAGGTTGCTACTGACCTGCCCGAAAAAACGGAAACAGTATTATGGTGTGAAATGAGCAATAGCCAGCGGGATATGTACGAGAGTATCAAGGAGCAGATACGCGGCAATATCTTTACTGATATCCAGCAAAAAGGTGTGGGGCAGGCCAAACTGGCTGTAATACAGGGTATTTTAAAATTACGGCAGGTATGTAACTCTCCCCTGTTGTTGCCCGAAGAGGATAGAACTGCCAGTGAATCTATTAAAATGCAGGTACTGTTTGAAGAGCTGGATAATTTACTGGCAAAACATAAAGTGCTGGTATTTTCACAGTTCACCAGCATGTTAAACCTGATTGCAGAACAGGCCAAAAAGAAACAACTCAAATACTACCATTTCGACGGGCAAACCCCGGCGGAAAAAAGAATGGAGATGGTCAATGCTTTCCAGCAGGAAGACAATGATACCAACCTCTTCCTCATTAGCCTGAAAGCCGGCAATGCCGGTATTACCTTAACCGCAGCAGATTATGTATTTCTCTTTGACCCCTGGTGGAATGAGGCGGTACAGCAACAGGCCATTGACCGTACCCACCGTATTGGCCAGACCAAGAGTGTATTTGCCTACAAAATGATTTGTAAGGACAGTATCGAGGAAAAGATCATCCAGTTACAAAGCAAAAAGAAAAAACTTTCAGCTGACCTTATCTCCACCGACGATGGATTTATTCAAAACCTGTCGGAGGAGGATATTGCGTACCTGTTTGCGTAGAGGGTTTAAAGTTTAAGGTATAAGGTTTAAGGTTGTCGTGATGAAGGTTCAAGGAGTTCAAAGGTTTAAGAGTTCAAGGTTGTCGTGCAGTAACAGGTTACTAATCTATATACTAAATACTATATACTTAATACAAATGCCCATTTCCAACCGCCTTTGAACTTTTGGAAAAACCTAATAACTACTACCTTTGCTCCGCTATGAACGACGACTCCTCCATCAAACAGGTTACCTCCGACCCTTTTGCTGCACTAAGGGTGATTCAATACCGAAATCTCATTACCGGCCGTTTTATGTTTGTCATGTCCCTGCGCATGATCACTTCTGTGGTGGGCTGGTGGATCTACGAACTGACCAACGACCCGCTGGCCATTGGCCTGGTAGGACTGTCGGAGTTTATCCCGGCTTTTATAATGGCCCTCTATGCCGGGCATGTGATCGACCGGAGTGAAAAACGCAACCTGATGTTACGCAGCATATTTGTGTATGTATGTGTAGCGGGTGCGTTGTTGTTTTTATCAAGCGGTTATATCGGTACCCATCTCAAAAACAAACAGATCGCCTGGTGCATCTATGGACTGTTTGTGATTACAGGACTAATCCGCTCTTTTGTAGGTCCCAGCTTCAGTACCATGATCGCGGGTATTGTTCCCCGGCATTTGTTGCAAAACGCTATTACCTGGAACCAGGGCGCTTTTTTAACGGCATCGGTTACCGGTCATGCTACCGGGGGATTCCTGATCCACTTTATCGGTATTCACAATACACTTATCGTTGTTTGCAGTATCATGGGCCTTTCGCTGATCGTGCTGGCATTTTTAAAAAGACAACCACCGGTGGCCAAACCGGCACAGCAAACCACTTTACAAAGCATGAGCGAGGGCCTTCGTTTTGTATTTAAGACCAAAGAAATTTTAGGCGCCCTGTCATTGGACCTTTTCGCCGTATTATTCGGCGGTGCGGTAGCATTGGTGCCCATTTATGCAAGGGATATTTTAAAAGTTGGCTCTATCGGCTTTGGCTGGTTAAATGCTGCTACCGATATCGGCGCTATCATCAGTGTACTGACTTTAACCTTTATCCCCATGCGCCGCAACCAGGGCAAAAAGCTCATGTATGCCGTAGCGGGCTTTGGTGTCTGTATTATTATTTTCGGCTTATCCAAATGGTTTATACTTTCCTTTTTAGCACTGGTTATTGCCGGTATTATGGATGGGGTAAGCGTGGTAACCCGTGGTACTATTATGCAGTTAAAAACCCCTGACCATGTCCGGGGCCGGGTAATGAGCGTAAGCTCCATGTTCATTAACAGCAGTAATGAGTTAGGACAGTTTGAAAGCGGTACCATGGCCAGGCTCCTGGGTGTTATTCCATCCGTGGTATTCGGCGGCTGTATGACCATTGGTGTGGTAATTGTTACCTGGTTCAAAGCGCCTTCTTTACGTAAGATGCAATACTAAATCCTCTAAATAATTAATCGAAACGCAGCTGCATATTTTGCAGGCCTAACTTTTCTTTTAGCAGATCAGTCATTTTATTACGGTCAGCCGGTGAAGGATTTTTTTGAAACTGCAGCTGTGCAGTCCAGGAAGTATCTTTTTTAGCTTTCACCATATTGTAGGCTATTACGCTGGATACACGCACGCTTTGTACACTGCTATCAACCGTGTGTACCAGCTTACCAATTTTATATTCCAGGCTATCCACATACAACTGCTGGTCAGTTATTTTTTGCAGACTATCCACCCGCCGGTATAAATTTTGAATAGCAGCATTATTCATTTCAAGCCCGCTGCTTATCTGGTCAAAATATGACTTGGCGGCCACCCGGCTATCCTGGCCCTGGAATAATACCAGACCCACATGGCCCAGGAAATATTTGGGCATGCGTTTTACCAGTTCGGCATAGTGAACACTGTCAATATTCTGGCCCAGCATACTCAACTCAATAACAGGTTTATTCCGGTTATACAACAATCTTTTGGTGATCACAAAATGATCCTTATCCTGTACTTCGTTTTTAATAAAAGCATTGGCATTCTTTTCAAAAAAATAACGGGTAACAATATGATAGGTCAGGTACACACTGGGAATAAAGGTAATGATGAGCAATGTGGCAATAATGGCCCTGGTACGTTTACGTTTTTTACTATCGTGAATACTTACTTTAGGATAACCAAACAGGTTGACCATTAAAAAAGTAGCGGCACCAATAAATACCGAGTTGATAAAGAACATATAAATAGCTCCGGCAATATACCGCCACTCTCCTATCGATATACCATATCCTGCAGTACACAGGGGCATCATTAAAGTAGTAGCAATGGCCACACCTGGTATTACATTACTGGCCCTTAGTTTACTGGAACTGGCCATAATACTGGCCAGGCCACCAAAAAATGCGATCAATACATCATATAAGGAGGGAGAGGTTTGTGATAATAACATTTGTCCCGCATCCTTCATGGGACTGATAAGAAAAAATACAGTAGAAGTAATAAGCGATAACAAGGCCGCTACAATAAGATTACGCAGGGCTCTCTTTATCAGTTCCCAGTCGTTAATACCCAGGCCCAGACCGAGAGCCGATATAGGGCCCATCAACGGCGATATTAACATCGCACCGATGACCACGGTTACCGAATCAGTATTTAAGCCCAGGCAGGCAATAAAAATAGCGATCACCAGTACCCATAAGTTCACACCAGCAATCTCAGCGCTGTCCCTGATACGTTCCGTAGACAGCCTGATACTTTCCGGGTCGTTGGGTAAACGCAGTTTCTTGCGTAAATAAGTCAGCACACGTAATATACGAATCGTCATAGGTACATTTTACTGGCAAAAGTACCCATTGTAAACGCAAAAGGAAAATGCAAAATATTATAGCGTAGTAGTCATTCACACACTGCAGGTTTACAGCTTATCCATGTTCATCTCCTCCAATACCTCCTCCAGCATGGTTACCATTTCGGTTGCATCCGCTTTATTAAATACCAGGGGTGGTTTTATCTTTAATACGTTATGCAAAGGGCCGTCTGTACTCAACAAAAATCCCTTCTCTTTCATCCGTTCCACAATCGCATTGATCTCGGCTACAGCCGGTTCTTTTGTTTCCCGGCTACGGACCAGTTCGGCACCAATAAACAGGCCATGCCCCCTTACATCACCAATAATGGCATATTTATGCATTAAAAGAGTAAGTAGACTAAGAAGATGCTCCCCTGTTTCCTTTGCGTGTTGTTGCAGCATTTCATCCTTTATTACATGCAACACCGACAGGCCCGTGGTCATTGAAACGGGATTGCCTCCATAGGTATTAAAATATTCCATTCCATTATTAAAACAATCTGCAATTTCTTCGGTTACAATCACTGCCGCCAGCGGATGCCCGTTCCCTATTGGTTTACCTAAAACAACAATATCCGGTTCCACATCCTGCAATTCAAAGCCCCAGAATTTTTCACCCACTCTTCCAAAGCCAACCTGTACCTCATCGGCAATACAAACACCTCCGGCAGCCCGTACATGTTTATATACTTCCTTCAGGTAGTTTTTAGGTAAAGGTATCTGGCCGCCAACACCTAACAGTGTTTCGCAGATAAAAGCGGCAACACCTTTATTATCCGCCGATAGCTGCTCAATAATCGTCTTTACAGCGTTTGCATATTGCATGCCGGCATCTTCGTGCTGGTAACGGAATTCACCCCGGTATAAATCGGGTGAAACAGCTTTATGGATGTACGGCTTTTGTGTAAACCCTCCTTTGCCGTCAAATTTATAAGGACTCATCTCCAGGGCTACCGTTGTTGTGCCATGGTAAGCATGATCTAACACGATCACGTCCTGTTGCTTTGTAAGATGCCGGCTCATCCGTATCGCCAGGTCATTTGCCTCACTGCCCGAATTGGTAAAATAACATACAGAAAGCTTAGGCGGTAAGGTTGCAATCAACGCTTTCGCAAAATCGGTAATAGCATCATTCAGGTACCTGGTATTGGTATTAAGTGTGGCTATTTGCTTTTGTACGGCTTTTACCACAACAGGATGGCAATGCCCCACATGGCTTACATTATTAACGCAGTCAACAAATGTATTACCCCGATCATCATACAAATATTGCAAGGCACCTTTTACAATTTTTAAAGGCTGCTGATAACTGATACTCAGGTTCCGGCCGATATGTTTTCTTCTTTCCTGCAGTAATGGACCATACCCCTCAGTTTTATCAATTAACGATGGAAAGCCACATGATAACCGGAAACTTTCCTGTGCCTTTACCGGGTTTATTTTAATCAGCCTGTATAATAAATCCCGGGCCGGTTTTTCCGACACAAAATGATGCTCATTCGCTGAGCTTAATGAAGCATTATAGGCAGATTGTGTAAGACTGATGCATAACCTGGCGGCTATCAGATAATAGAGCAGGTCCGTTTCCTGCATCGTCAACGGGTACACTGCATGATACCCTTCCACTATTTTAACAGCGGCATGCAGGGGATCGTCCGTATTGAACATGGCATAGGTACAGGCAATGGCCAGGTTACCCACCAGGGCGCTGTGCACCATATCACCAAAATCGATCAATCCTTTTATCCTGTCATTAGCAACTAAAATATTCAGATCATTTGCATCATTATGAATATAGGCCTGTCGTAACGAGGGAAGAAAGGGCGTTACTTCTGTTTCAAACTGCAGTAAAAAATAGCCAACCATCCTGCGCAGTTCATGATCCCTGATATATTTTACATTCGTATACGCATCGGCGGCCGTGGTCACGTCCCAGGTATAACGCCGGTGGATGGCCGCATGTGAAAAATTTTGTAAGGCCTTATCCATCTTACCTAAAAAACTACCCAGGTCAGTATATAAAACATCTGTACGGTCTTTGTGATCTGCCCAGAATATTCCATCCAGGTAAGTAAGCACCCTGATATAATAAACTGCACCGGAATGTTTTACAGTAAAGATGGGGTTGCCCTGTATATCGGGTACAATTTGCTGGAACATGTCCTTCAAATCCGTTCCGGAAAGATGTTGCAAAACAGCCACCTGCGCAGCAATAAAACCGTAGTTGTGTTGCTCCGTTGCTACTTTCAGGATATACTTCTTTCCCACTCTGTCTTCCAGTAAAAAATTCTCTTCATCGTATCCTTTCAGCCGGCTTACTTTTATATCCAGCCCGTATTGGTCATTCGCCAGTTGCCGGATAAAGGTTTCATTAAAATGCATAACACCAGGTTTAATTTGATTTCAATAACATTAAAATATGCGCGGCGGACCAACTGAAATTTTTAGCGTTCAACCCTTCGCCGGTAATGGGATGATAGTTTTCAAACAATGGCGTATCTGCAAGTATGCCCTCCCCGTTCAGCAATAGTTTATCAGTTAAATCTTTTGCCAGTGAAATATAACCATATTGTTTCAACCCTTCAACCCCGAAATAAAACTGATCCAGCCAAACAGGGCCACGCCAGTATCCTTTCCGGGGATTAAATTTAGGATGATCGGCCGTCAGTGTAGGCAAGGGAATTTTTGTATTGAATTTTGCGTCATTCGACATGATTGCTTTTACCGAAGCAGCCTGTTCCTTATTGGCAATACCTGCCCATAAAGGTATCCAGCCTTCCGGCCCCTCCGCATCAATAGCGGTTTCTGTGTTAAACAGTTTGTCATAATAATAACCCTTAACAGCATTGTAAAAACGTTTATTGATCAGGCCGCTCAACTCCTTCGCTTCTTTTTTCCATTTTTCCGCTTCCCCTGTTTTATGAATGCTGGTGGCTAATGCTGCAAGGTATAATTTCTCAGCATAGAGATATGCGTTCAGGTCTACACTTTCCTGGTTAAGCGACCAGGCGCCGGGGTTGTTTTTCATCATCACGGCACTATCAAAGCGTACCGCATTATCCATACCGCTCTCCCATGCGGCCGCAATCCTTGTTCCATCGGTGGAGCCATACTCACACAGACCGTTTTTATTATGATCCCTGTTTTGATACCACCATTGATGGTATTTCACCAGTTTGGGATACATTTCTTTTATAAAACTGTTATCTTTTGCATATCGGCTGATTTCCCTTACGGCCCATGCTGCCAGGGGCGGCTTGGTATCGCGCCAGTTATTTTCTTTTTTATCGGTATAAATACAGTCGGCCACCATACCATGCTCGTCCTGGTAATCAAACATGCTCCTGATATTATCCTTGGCCAGTTGCTGGTTAAAATATCCCAGGGCAACAGCCTGTTTCCAGCTATCCCAGCTCCATACCCCATAAAATCCCTGGTAGTTAACTGAGGGAAAAACACCATCATGTAAAATATCTTTTGAACGGCTGCGCCAGTTGGTCATTAATGTTACAATGGATTTTACAGCGAGGCGTTTTTTATCATTATTCAGCTGCCCTGCTTTTGCAAAATACTGTTGCAGGTAACCGTCCCATCGCCATTTATTTTTATTGAGAGCCTGGAGAAACTGGTAGGTAGTTTTTGTTACCGGCATATCAGCCGGTTTATGATAAAACTTTTGCGATTGCAGGAATTGAACGGCTTTACCGCCGGCTATATTCACAGCAGGAAAACTAACGGTATAGGATTGGTTATCCGTTTGTATAATGCCCTTCCTGCCGGCCGGGTAATCTATTATAAACCGGTGTTCACTATCATTAAAATGTATATCAATGCCATTTGGGAGAGCATTGATTTTTGCAGTTGATAACATTGTTTTACCGGAATAGCCAACCGTTAATTTCCGTTCTTGTTTACCGGTATTCACAATTTCCGTTTGAAGCAATGCTTCGTTAGCAGATACAAAGATCAACTGTAAGGTTATTTTCAGCTCATTTACCTGCAATTGCTGCTCCAGTAAACCCGGGTAATAATGTATGGCCGCGCTTGCAGCAGAAAGGTCAATTTCTTTTCCACTTTCGATAATATTTAACTGAGCAAGCGTATTGGCCAGCCACCTCCCATTCATATCCATTAACAGCGGCCCGATAAAAGCCCCGTAGTGCTCCTTTTTTTCCGGTAAAGCATAGGCATACCAGGCGCCCATATCACTAAACACCGAGGGCAGTATCTTTTTTACATCTGTTACTTCAGTCCGCAGGTTCAATACATCTGGAAAAGCATTCCGTTGTGCAAAACATAAATGCGATAGAAAGAATAAAACAACAGCGCAATAATTTTTTTTCATACCTCAAAACTTATATCAATCACCTGAGCGGAGTTATTAGAATCCGAAAATATTTTATTTTAACTTATGGCTTAACCGGCCTTAACGTAAAAGTATACTGGTAATTTCTATAGGGTAATAAATAAGCGGCATGAGGTTTTGCGCCCCAGCTGTTATCGCCTCCTACCCCCATTTGCCGGTAATCAATATTCCACCATACCAGGTCATCATTAATCATGGAGCCTCCGTGGTTATTTTCCGGCGCATCTTTATTAAACTCCAGCTTATGCATATCAAAGTGTAAAACACCGGTACTGATAACAGGGCTTCCTTCTGCCATCAGGCCAAGTCCCTGTTTATTGGTCAGGCTTATCCACCGCACATCGGTCCTATACCCGCTTTCCTGTGCCCGGGCATAGGGGTGGAACAGGGAGTCGGCCGGCATCTGGTACAGATCAATACTCGCCGCCGATTTACGGTCCTCGTAATTATCAAACGGGCCACGCCCGAACCATTTTACACGACCAAAGTCTTTATGCAAAATAACCTTCATCCCAAACCTGGGCATTTCGGGAAAGTCCCCTGCCGAAGCCAGCATTTCAATATTCACCTGTACTGATCCATTGGCTGCTACCCTGTATGTAGCCAGGTAATTTGCCTTAATATCGGGCAGGTAATGAAAAGTACTCACTTCTATATGTTGTTTATCCAATTGTTTCACCGTTATGGAATCCAATACAGCCGTTCTCAGTGGATCCTGCCAAACGGCACAACGTATCTGCTGGCTGTTACCAATATCATTATCCGTTGCTGTGCGCCAGAAATGAGGTTGTAAAGCCTCTTTTATAATCGCTACACCCTGTAAATGGTAACCGGATAACCAACCGCTTTTTTTATCAAACACAACAGCAAATGATGATGCAGCAATTTTTACCTGGTCATTGGTTTGTAATAACTCCAGTGTAGGCAAATTACTTACTACTCCCCCTTCTTTTTCTATGTATACAGGTAATTTAAACTGTTCAAAAGCCAGTAAAAAATCTGCCGGCAATAAAGCCGATTTTTGTTTGGTCCTGGCATTGATGGTTAAAAAATATTCTACGCCCGGCTTTATATCAAAGACGGGTATATTTAATTGGATTGTTTTTGTTGTATGCGGCGCTATATCCAGCTGGTCTAGTTTTCCCTGTGCCACCATTACACCGTTACCTTTTATATACCACTCAAAATTATATTGACCAAGATTGGTAAAATCAAAACGGTTGGTTATGTCAATTTTGTTTGCAGCAAAATCAACGGGACTGAAATGAATATGCTGGTATATTTTTTTTAGCTCAAATGCCTGCGGATGTGGCTTCCTGTCGGCTGAAAATAATCCATCGGCGCAAAAACTGGTATCGCTTGTTTCGCCTACCTTACCCATATCCCGGCCATAGCCCCAGATATCCCTGCCGTTTTTATCTTTGATGCGGAAGGTCTGGTCCGAAAAATCCCATATATATCCTCCCTGTAACTGTTCATTGCTGTAGATCAGGTCCCAGTATTCTTTTAAATTGCCGCCGCTGTTACCCATCATATGCGCATATTCGCACTGGATATAAGGTTTGCTGCGCCATTCTTTCACATACTCCTGCATCACATTCAAAGATTTATACATCGGAAAAAAAACATCTGAATAATCCGTTCTGCTCGCAGGCTCATAAGCTACCGGGCGGCTATCGTCAACCGATTTCAGGTATTGATAAGTAGCGATGAAATTATCGCCCATCTGGCTCTCATTTCCCAAAGACCAGGTTATAACGCTTGCGAAATTTTTGTTTGCTTCAAACATTCTTTCCGTCCTGTTCAGGTAAGCATTTTTCCAACCGGCTTTATCCGATAAAGTTTTTAATGGCGAAAAACTCATGCCGTCACATTCAATATTCGCCTCATCTACTACATATATACCGTACTGATCACATAAGGCATACCATTCCGGAGCATTAGGATAGTGGCTGTTTCTTACCGCATTGATATTATATTCTTTAAATAATCTAATATCCCGGATCATCTGCTCCCTGTTGATCACCTTCCCGTTGATCATGTCAAACTCATGCCGGTTCACCCCTTTAAATTTTATCGCCACACCGTTCAATAAAAAAAGACCGTGTAATATTTCGGCTTTCCTGAAACCAATTTTATGACTGATAGTTTCAATTATTTTCCCCTCTTTGTTAATATGGTTAATAATAAGTGTGTACAAATGCGGTGTTTCGGCATTCCATTTTTTTATGCCGGGAAAGACTTCGTTGATAGATATTTCCCCTGTTGGCGTAATAGCGGGTGTAGCTTCAAAAAGAATTTTATTATTCGCTTCTTCATCAATAATTTTTACCTGAACAGACTGCTGCGCTTCCCGGGCGGATGGCTTTTTATTAAACGCAATTTTTAAACTGAACAGGCCATCTTTATACTGCTTATCCAGCGAAGCCTTTACAAAAAAATCATACACAGCAAACGGAGGACGGGCCGTCAGGTACACTGTTCTTTCTATCCCGCTCAGCTTCCACATGTCCTGCCCTTCCAGGTATGAACCGTCGCTAAAACGAAAAACCTGCACCGACACGGTATTCTGTCCTTTTTTCAGGTAAGGCGTAATATCAAATTTTGCTTCTGTTTTACTGTCCTTGCTAAAACCAATATACTGTTCATTGATCCATAGATAAAAGAAAGAACTGACTGCGCCGAAATGAATGAAAACATCTTTCCCTTTCCAGTTTTCGGGAATAGTAAAGCTTTTTTTATAGGAACCTACAGGGTTATAATCGGCCGGCACATATGGTGGATTCACAGGAATGGGATATTCCACATCGGTAAAAATAAAACGGTCGAAACCCTCGGTCTGCCAGCTTGCCGGTACTTTTATATCATGCCATTTGCGCAGGTCGTAATTGTCTTTATAAAATGCCGCAGGCCGTTCTGCAGGCGTATTCACCAGGTTAAACTTCCATATACCATCCAGTGATTTTACAAAGGGGCTATTGCCTTTTGCCAGAGCAGCTGCTTCACCGGGATAGGGAATAAACCAGGCAGCCGGCTTCATGGTATTATGTACAGGAAGTCCGGGATTTTCCCAATCATTTTTTATTTCCTGCGCAGTTATAATATTTACAATGAATAAAACGAATAAAAAACCGAAGCAACTTTTTTTAACCATCACAGCATTTTGTTTTCAAATAGTTACACGAATACATTCATGTTAAAGTCGCCGGCTTTTACAAGCCGGCGACTTTAAAACATTTTGCACTTTACCTTACCAGCGGATTGTTGATGGTTTCTTTTAAAGGAATAGGATAAAAAGCCTTATCCGCAGAAAAAGTTCTTCCGGCTGCCTGCATATTTTGCTGCAGTAATCCCCATCTCCTGAGATCATAAAACCGGCTTCCTTCCAATGTAAATTCCATAACACGTTCGTGTATGATCTGGTCAAAAATTGCCTGTTTGTTATTCAGCGCTAAAACAGGCATGGTTCGTTTTGTTCTCAAACTATTTACCTGCGCCATGGCATCGCCAAATTTTTCCTGGTTATTCAATACTTCCGCATACATCAATACCACATCGGCATAACGCATCAGCGGCATATTAATGGCCAGCGAACGTCCCAGCTGGGTTATATCTGCCGGAATCCATTTTTTAAATGCCAGTACACCCGACCCGTTTTCAAATACCTCGTCATAAGTATAACCATATACACGAGGGTTAGCATCATCATTAAAATAAGCATCTTCAAAAATCATGGTCTGGTATAAACGCGGATCGTATAAGTTACCGGTTGCTACTTTTCCCTCTTTCTGCATTTCGGTCAATAATCTTTGTGTACCATATATCTCACCATACCCGCCCAATTCCCAGGCAGCCATCCAATCAGCCAGGTACGAGCGGTACACGGCGCCATTAGATGCATCAGCAGTTTGTTGCAGTTCAAATACAGACTCAGTACCGTTTTTAACGGTACCGTTAAACATGCCAACAAAGTTGGTTTCCATATCATATTCCCCGGACAGGATAACATTGTTCAGGCTGGTTGCTGCCGCCGTGTAATAGGCCGCCGCATTGGCCGGCTCTTCACCCGCCCTGTACAGGTACACTTTACCCAGGTAGGCCTGTACGGTGCCTTTGGTAGCACGGCCCAATTCTGTAGCCGGACGTTTTGATTTTAAAGGAAGGTCCTGTTCTGCCGCTTTCAGATCTTCAATAATAATATCATACACTTCTTTTCTTTCAGAAGTAGCTTTGGGCAGGTCCGCTTCCGAAGTAGGCACTTTATCACGGATAATTATTTTTTCAAAATTGACCAATAATTTAAAGTGATAATAAGCCCTTAAAAACCTGGCTTCCGCTAAAATTTCTTTCCGGCTGGCTTCATCTATTAATTCAGCAGGCATTTTAGCAACATTACCCAACACCTGGTTGGTAAAGTTCAAGCCCCGGTAATTATCTCTCCATAAAAGATCAATGGCATAATTGCCCGATGTAAAAGAAAAATTGTAATGATCTATCCACCAGGGATAGTTGAAAGCATCATCTCCCGGCTTCACATAATCCTCGCGGTAGAATTCCCTTACGGACCTTGCCTCAACAAAATTATCCCAGCCTACAAAACTCTCCAGTTGTGAATAGGCGGCGGCAAGTCCCGACAGGGCTTTTTCCTTAGAAGTATAAAAATTATCCGTAGTTAACTGATCAGGAGCATTTTGATTCAGCAGGTCTTTTTTACAGCCTGTCATCACCATCATCCCTGTGGCTAAAAGCAATAAAACTGAAGTTATTTTTTTCATTACCCGATTTTTAAATTGATTATAAAGTGATCTGTATACCTGCGATCCATCTTTTGTTTTGCGGATATAACACCCTGTCTACACCCGTATTTAACACGTTAACCCTTCCCACTTCGGGGTCAAGTCCATTGTATTTAGTAATGGTTAACAGGTTTTGTGCACCCACATAAATGCGGACTTTCTGCATCCAGGCCCGTTGTACCAATGCAGTAGGTAAAGTATAACCGAGCTGTAATAATTTCAGTCGCAGGTATGCGCCGTTTTCGAGGAAACGGTTGGACTCACGGCTATTGCCGTTAGGATCGCCTAATACGGCCCTTGGCATAGATGAATTAGGATTTTGCGGTGTCCATGCATTCAAAGTGGTAGCCAGGTAATTTCTGCCGGCTTCCATTCCTTCCAGTTCAAAACGGTTACCGTTGTATATTTTATTTCCACCTACACCCTGGAAAAAAACAGAGAGATCAAATTGTTTGTAATTAGCCGCTATATTAAAACCGTATTCAAATTTAGGAAAGCCGGTACCCTGGTAGGTTTTATCATTTTCATCAATAACACCATCGCCGTTAGCATCCCTGAACCGGATATCACCTGCTTTGGCATCAGGTTGCAGTGCATCGCCATCTTTATTTTTGTAGGCCGCCGCTTCTGCGTCAGTTTTAAAAATACCATCGGCTTCATACAGGTAAAAAGCGCCAATTTCTTTACCCACTTTTGTTTGAGTAGGAATATGATCTGACCCGAATTTCAACCCGGTGCCGTATAAAGTCTGCTCCGCATCGGCAAGGCTGATCACTTTATTGGAAACCGTACTCAGGTTGCCGCCAATATTTACTGACCCCTCTTTTAACTGGTACAGATAATTCAGTTCCAGTTCTATTCCTTTATTGGCGATCTTACCCACATTTAAAACAGGATCATTTACCCCGGCAGAAGGAGGCACTTCTTTAATGATCAGTAACCCTTCGGTTTTATTGTTGTAATAGTTAATAGAGCCGGATAGTGTATTATGCAATACCGCAAAATCAACACCTATATTGGTGGATTTGCTGGTCTCCCATTTAAGGTCCCTGTTTTCCAGCGCATAACTGGCCGAACCCGGCCATGGTGTGGCACCCGCGCCTTGTACATAACCACCCGACCACCTGTTGGAAGTAGTAATAAGGGCCTGGTGATCGTAATAACCCAATGCACCTTCATTTCCTAACTCTCCGTAACTGGCTCTTATTTTTAAGTTATTCAGCCAGGTAATATGGCTCATAAAAGATTCCCTGCTGATGTTCCAGCCGGCAGATACAGAGGGGAAAACACCGTAACGGTTATTTAATCCGAATATGGAAGAGCCGTCCCTGCGCACAGATACCTGTAACAGGTATTTATTATCATACGCATAATTTATACGTCCAAAGCCTGAATGACGTACATATTTGTTGTTGGAGCCTGCAGCATTAAAAGTACCTCCCAGGCCTGCGCTGATGGTGTTAAAATCGGGATTGGTAAATCCGCCTGCCACTTCTTTTTCAACAATAGCCCCGTTCACCACTGTACGTACAATGGTTTTTCCATCGGCTGTTACACTTAAGTATTCATTTGTTTTTTGCTGCGCAGAATAACCGGCGAGTAATGACACATTGTGTTTACCGCGCTTCCAGTCATAATTCAACAGGTGCTCAGCCAGCATTTCCTTATAATTACTCCTGTTATTGTACACATAAGGATAGGAAATAAGCGGGTCATTTGCATTTACCCTGAAAGGAGGTGTATGTTCGTACGCAAAGCTGTTGGCTGTTATATAGTTGATATTAGCCGTATAGCTAAGTCCTTTTAATAACTGCAGGCGGATTTTTAAGTTATCTGCCAGGTATTGCGTAGTGCTGTGGTTTTCCATAAAGTGATCGGCACCCACGGGGTTTTGAAACCTTGGTAAACCATTTACCGTTAAAGCATATCCGTATTTTTCATTATTATCATAAACCGGTAATAAAGCAGATTGGAAATAAGCGTCGGCAAGATTGAACTTATAGCCTTCGGACCTGGTTTGTGAAAAAATGAGGTTGTTGGTAACTGTTAATATTCCTTTTTTAAATTCATTAACCGACCGGATACCTTTTTTATTAAATTTTGAGCCGATAAATGTTCCCGTTTCATTGGTATAATCGCCACTGAGTGCAAACGTCAGGTATTCGCCGCCGCCGCGAAGATTAATATTATGATTCTGCACATTTCCGCTGCGGGTTATCAGGTCCTGCCAATTGGTATTAACACCGGTATTGGTGGTAATGTAAGCAGGTAAGTTAGTAACACCCGCATTTTCGTACATCATTTTATGAACGGTCTTGTACCCCTCTGCATCTAAAAAATCATACTTTTTAGTGGGGTTGGCAAGGCCGTAATAACTGTTGACATCAATGAGTGGTATGCCTTTTTTACCACGTTTGGTGGTAATCAGGATCACACCATTGGCACTGGTAGAACCGTAAATGGAAGCAGCAGCGCCATCCTTTAACACCTCAATCGACTCCACATCATTATTGTTCAGGTAATAAGGGTCGCCGGGTGTACCATCAATAACGTATAATGGCTGGTGACCGCCAAAAGTACCAATGCCACGTAACCGTACATCGGACATTTGCCCGGGGTTACCACCCGGACTTGTTACAGAAAGGCCAGCTACCCTTCCCTGTAAAGCATTAACCGGGTTATTGCTGGTTGTTTTTTGCAGCTGATCGCCTTTTACCGATGATACGGCACTGGTTAAATTACTTTTTTTCTGGGTTCCGTAGCCTATTACCACTACTTCATCAAGGTTAGTAGCTTGCTGCGTTAATTGAACAGTTATATCCAGCTGATTTCCTATTTCAACCTCCTTAGCGGCATAGCCGGTAAAAGAGAATACGAGCACCCCTTTTGCAGGAGCTTCCAACCGGAATTTTCCATTTTCATCGGTAACAGTAACGGTTGTCGTATTTTTTAACTGGATGGTAACTCCCTGTAACGGATTGCCCGACACATCGGTTACCAGTCCTTTAATGTTGCCTGCCTGTTGAAAGGCAAAGGCACTGACACCGAAGGCAAGGAAAATACTCAACAGCAATACTTTTTGCACAAACGGGGGAATGTGTTTGAGACAGCAGTTTTTTTTCACGATAGTAAGTTTAAAAATGTTAGTTGTGATAAAAGAAGTACAGTGGAACAAGCAAAACCTTAAAAACGGCTTTTAAAGACGGGCTACCATGATATAAATATGGCCTTTTGCAATTCGTTTTGATCCTTATGAATGATATGGCAATCGTCAGTTATTATAGTTTTAGTATGCCTGCACTGCTAAAAAAATAATTTTCTAAACATAATTTAAAAGAGAAGCGTTTCCCCTTTTTTTGCCTATACACGAACCCCACCCTTACCCCTACAGCACCTCTACACGGCTCTTAAACCTATGATTAATAAATAATTATAATATACTGTAATCAATAATATTACAACCCCGGTTTCAAGCTCAAAACAAAATGCGGGCAAATTAATAGGTTGTACGGGCCAAAAAAACAGTAAGTGAGGCAGCCGGAAGCTGGTATGGCTGCGCTGTTGTTGAGAGGGGTAAATAAGGAATACAACATGCACTCCAGGTAAAACCGGCCGGTGAGGTACAGGCTGCTGTTTATATTAGCTGTAAGATGATTGGGGAAGCGCCGGACAAGGTAAGCCGGTAAACCGATCAGAATGTTTTCAGAAAATCACCCAGGTTATCCTGTGACTGCAATCCGAAATGTTTACGCAGCCGGTAACGGGCCATTTCAACAGATTTTACTGAAATGTTATTGAGGGAGGCAATTTCCTTGATAGATAAATTGAGCCGGATCTGTGCACAAAGGCGGCGTTCATTATCCGTAAGTCCGGGGTATTTTTGAAGCAGGTTATAAAAAAAGTCTTTCAGGGTTTCATCTACCGATAAATTAAAATCCTGGGTTTCGCTGTTCACATCCAGGTTTTTCTGGAATTTACGGATAACCTTGTCCAGTTCAACGGCTGTTTCCTTTGGCAGGTTGGCACTAATATTCATTCCTTTCAATTCGCCGATAAACTGGCCGATCATTTCATTTCGCTGTGCTATAAACAGGGCATAGCTTTTCAGATCGGCATTTTTATATTGCAGCTTTTCATTCAAAGTGGCTTTTTCACTCAGGGTACTATCCAGTTCCTGTTTTATCAATTGCTGCTTTACCGCATCCAGCTCTTTTTGTCTTTTTTGCTTTTGCTGTAAACGGCCATAGAGCAAAATGCCGATTATTACCAGCAATATAATGCCCCCGGCCAGGGCATTCCGTTGAAAACTGCGCAGCTCTTTTTGTACATGCAGTTCTTTTATCTGGTCTTCCTTTGCCTGCGCCTCTTTTTTTAGTTTTAAAGTAGCCAATACATCACTTTTATTACGTGAGATGATCTGATTACTGATATTGGTATATTCTTTCAGGTTGGCAAATGCTTTTGCATAATCGCCCAATACCTCGAACAGTTGCGAAGCAATATGCAGGTTATCCAGCAGTTTCTCTTTTTTTGAGTTAGAGGAGGACCTGTCAATTAAATTGCGTGAACTTTTGAGCAGGGAATCAGCCCGTTGGTAGTTTTTTAGCTTCAGGTAGGAGAAAGCCATCTGGTTTTCAATCTCGGCAAGGGATAAAAGATCAGCAGAAGGGCTTTTCATGGCCAATGCGTTATGGAAATACGCAATGGCTGCATTATAATTTCCCGCTACATTTTCACAAATGCCTAAATTATTGAGTGCCGCCGAAATAACGGAACGCAGGTCCTGTTCGCGGGCAAGTTGTAAAGATTGTTCAAAATATACCTTAGCCGAATCATTCTCATTTTTCATTTGAAAAATAAGCCCCATGGCATTTAAGGATATGGCCACATTTTTTAAAGCGCCTTTTTGTTTAAATAACCCATAAGCCTCACGGTGGTACTGCAGCGAGAAATTAACGTTCTCGGTATCATAAAAAATCCAGCCAAGGTTGGTATTACAGTTGGCAAGCAGCAAAGTATCTTTTAATAAAACCGCGATGTCCAGTGCCGAATACCCATATTGCAGGGCCTGGTCGTAAATGTCATTGTACAGGTATCCTTCCGAAAGGTTCAACAGCGAGTTTACCTGGAGTTTTTTATCATTTTCGTTCAGGCTAAGCAGGTATGCTTCATGTGCATACACCAATGCCTGGTTGGTAGAATCTTTATTTAAAAAAGCAGCCAGCCTGTTTAAATAATTGATCTTCTCTTTTTTTGTAATGCCCGGCTTATTCAACCCGGTACGTATACTATCAATATTTGATTGGGCGGCCAGGCTATAAGAAATGAAAAAGCATAACCCTATCATCCAGCCACCATAAAACCGGGCCGGCTTTGGCCATTTTATACATCTTACCCAATTTTTCATTATAGCCTTATGCATTTTATACCTGCCGGGATAATACAAAATGACTTATCAAAAAATAAGTCATTTTAAGTTTTTATATCACATTCAATCGTAACAGCTTACTAATAACCACTCAAAATTAATGTTTTCCGCATTGTATCTGTATAACAATATAACCCGCAATATACCCTGTGGCGGGTACAAATGCTTTTTTAATGTTTTATACCTTGCTGCTGATTAATTAAACATTTATGAAAAAGCTACTCATTACCCTGACTATTCTTTTCGCGGTATGTATATTTTCCGCTACAGCATCTGCACAGGATTGTGCACCCATAACCGGCAGCCAGCTGAGAACCATGCTGGTTAATATGGGCTTTACCGTAAAAGACCTCAATACCACCCCTGGTTTAGAGCAAATTGAAATAAAAAACACCACATCGGGGCTGGATATATACCTGCTTTGCGAAGTAAGTCCCAGCAAAAATTTTGTATGGTTTACCGCATTACTGAACAGTGACAGTACCAGTTATCAGTCCAGGACAAAAGACCTGTTAAAACAGAATGGTATTGTACAGCCAGCCCAGTTTTATATTACAAAAAACGGCAGCCTGAAGTTTGGACTGGCCGCAGAGAACCGGGGTGTTACGGCTGCCATATTACGCAGGCATATTGATATGGTGAGTAATAATATTGTAAAAACAAAGTCGTTCTGGGAGAAAAAACAAAGCAGTGCACCTTAGCCATCAACGGCGTTAAGGCACCTAATAAGCTGTCAAAAAAATTGTAAGTACTTTTGTGCCGAAAATAATTAGAGGCAGGTATTAAAAATATTATCACAGCTGATATGACGTCGACCCAAAATGATAAAAAGTTTTTCCCGTATTATTTCATTATTAAAATAGTATTATCGCTGATCCTGTTTTTTACAGTGATCAATGTAGAAAATATTGAAAATAAAAAATGGGCCTGGCAGCTCATTACCGGCCTCTGGGCTTTTCTTATTCCCAGTATTATTGTTTCCATCATCCGGTTTATTATTATTGCTTTTTATAAAGCCCGCCATGCTAAAAAATCGGTGAGGGGAAATTTTGTATTAGGTATTAACCGGCTAACAGCCGTATTGAACGCGGTATTTTTTATTATTGCCATTATGATTGGCGCGGGTATTAACCCGGTTACATTTTTAACCAGCATGACCATTGTGGCCATGGCCATAGCCGTTACTTTTCGTGATTATATTACCAATATGCTCAGCGGCTTGTTCATTATGTTCTCCGACCAGTTATCTATTGGCGATAAAATAAAAGTAGGTGGCAATAAGGGCATGGTGGAAGATATTACCCTATCGAATATTGTATTGAAGAATGAAGAAGAGGATATTGTACTGGTACCCAATAACGTGTTTTTTACCCAGCCATTGGTAAACCTTTCTGCACTACGCTCCAAACTGCTGACCTTAAAGTTTGAATTGCCTTTATCCGAAGCGGCGCATATGCAGGCGCTTGAAAAAGAACTGCAATCCGTTTTTAATACCCACCCCGATGTGGAGCCCGGTAATGAGCTGCAGTTAAGGGTGCAGGAACTGGGAAAGGATTTTGTTAAATTCAGTATTGAATTAATTGCCCGCAGCAGCAGTGATAAACTGCACCGGAAAATTGAAGCAGAAATTTTGAAACAGGTTCTCCTGTTCAAAGATCATACAGATACAATGGTATAAATTACCTGAGCCCTTTTTCATATTCCTGACCGGTTTTATTTTGGTATATAGCCCAAAGGCTGCCCGATTGGCATGAAAAGCCCGGTGAAGCCGGGTGCGGCTGCCTGGTGCCGGACTTGTAATAAAAAGCGGGAACTGCAGCTGAGCATAGTTATTACTGCCGACAGCCCCGGTAAAAAATACCAGCCCTTTTTTGCCTTTTTAACAGTTGTATAAAGCAACTATTAAGTTTGATTTTATGATTGTCTTTTTGCCCAAATGTTGTTACCTTCACCATAAATAGTTGTTTAGCTAACTAATTTTATACCTCGCTATATGAATCGTACAATTAAAAAAGTAGCCGTGCTGGGAAGCGGCGTTATGGGCTCAAGAATTGCTTGTCATTTTGCCGGTGTAGGCGTACCCGTATTGTTACTGGATATGGTGCCGAAAGAAGCTGCAGAAAGTACCAAACCGGCCGAAAGAAATAAGCTGGTAAATGATGCGTTGACCACTGCCGTAAAAAGCAACCCATCGCCGGTGTACACCAGGGATGCGATAAAGAAAATTACGACCGGGAATTTTGATGATAATATGAAGGATATTGCCCAGTGCGACTGGATCATTGAAGTGGTGGTGGAGCGACTGGACATAAAAAAAATAATTTACGATAAGGTAGAGCAGTTCCGTAAACCCGGAACCCTGGTTACCTCCAATACATCGGGCATACCCATTCATTTAATGGCCGAAGGACGCAGTGATGATTTTAAAAAACATTTTTGCGGTACCCACTTTTTTAACCCGCCCCGTTACCTGCGTTTACTGGAAATAATTCCCACGCCGCATACCGATAAAGCCGTGGTTGATTTTTTAATGTATTATGGTGATATTATTTTAGGCAAGACCACCGTATTGTGTAAGGATACACCTGCGTTTATTGCCAACCGTATAGGCGTATTCAGCATTATGCAGATATTTTCGCTGGTAGATAAAATGAAGCTGACCATTGATGAAGTGGAAGCCTTGACCGGCCCGGTGATCGGCAGGCCAAAATCGGCTACCTTCCGTACAGCCGATGTGGTAGGTATTGATACCCTGGTGAAAGTAGCCAATGGCGTGTATGAGAATTGCCCGGACGACGAGGCCAAAGACCTGTTTAAAATACCAGCCTGGTTACAAAAAATAGTAGACAATAACTGGCTGGGCGATAAAACCAAGCAGGGCTTTTTTAAAAAGATAAAAACACCGGAAGGCAAAAGCGAGATATTAACGCTGAACCTGGATACATTTGAATATGTGCCTAAGAGCCGTCCGAAATTTGCATCGATAGATGCTGCCAAACCAGTTGAAGACCTGCACCAGCGTTTGAAAATGCTGGTACAGTCGCCGGATAAAGCCGGGGAGTTTTATAAACATTTTCATTATGGTTTATTCAGTTATATAAGCCACCGTATACCCGAAATAAGTGATACCGTATACAGTGTGGACGATGCCATGAAAGCCGGCTTTGGCTGGGAGATTGGCGCTTTTGAAACCTGGGATTTGCTGGGCGTTGAAAGAACGGTGAAAGCCATGCAGGATGCAGGACATAGTGTAGCAACCTGGGTTACGGATATGTTGAGCAAAGGGCATAAAAGTTTTTATAAAATTGAAAATGGCAAACGCCTTGCCTACTTACCCGCAACCGGTGATTATGCACCTGCCACCAGTGGTGATGACAGCGGGTTTATTGTATTAAGCAATCATACCGATAAACTGGTTTGGAAGAATAACAGCTGCCAGTTGTATAATATTGGTGATGATGTACTGGGCCTGCAATGGAATACCAAGATGGGCAGCATTGGCGGAGATGTATTAAGTGGTATACAAACCGCTATTGAAAAAGCAGAGAAAGAGTTTAAAGGACTGGTAATAGGCAATGAAGGCGCCAACTTTTCCGCAGGCGCCAATGTGGGTTTAATATTTATGCTGGCTATTGAACAGGAGTATGATGAGCTGGATATGGCCATACGCCTGTTTCAAAATACCATGATGCGGGCCCGTTACTCCTCAGTACCCGTGGTAGTAGCACCACATGGTTTAGCCCTGGGCGGCGCCTGTGAGTTAAGCCTGCATGCCGATAAGGTTTGCCCGGCTGCCGAAACCTATACCGGCCTGGTAGAATTAGGTGTGGGCCTGATACCCGGTGGTGGCGGCACCAAGGAGTTTGTATTACGTGCGGCCGATGAAATGCATGTGGACGAACCTGATACTATTACTTTAAAGAACCGTTTCCTGACCATTGCTACCGCCAAAGTAGCCACATCGGCCGCTGAAGGTTTTGAGATAGGTGTGTACCGTAAAGGACTGGACGAGGTAGTGATGAACCAGGGACGCCGTATTGCCGAAGCAAAAAAATCAGTGATTGAAATATACGACAGTGGTTATGTACAACCCGTACAGCGTAATGATGTAAAAGTATTGGGCCGGTCTGCCCTGGGCGCTTTACTGGCCGGTATTAACGGTATGCAACGTGCCAATTATGCCACTGAACATGATGGCGTAGTAGCCCGCAAACTGGCATACGTTATGTGTGGCGGTGACCTGAGTGAACCTTCACTGGTATCGGAACAGTATTTACTGGACCTGGAAAGAGAAGCTTTCCTGTCGCTTTGCGGTGAAAAGAAAACGCTGGAAAGGATACAGAGTGTGCTGAAGAGCGGGAAACCGGTGAGGAATTAATTAGCCAATTAGCCGATATGCTAATGTGCTGATGCCAATTAGTTAATTAGCTAATTAAACACTCTTTCAATACATAAGCTTTTTTGTCAGGGAAACTTTCATTTTCAAATTTCCAAATTATCTAATTAACTAATTGTCTTGGGTACCGCAGAGATCATACAGGAAAATGTATTACTGATACGTTCGCATATCATTACTTATGGCAGTATGGCCGATGAAGGCATTACCCAACAAATTGCCGATGAAATAGAGACCCTGTGGAATGAGCCGCAGGCAGGTATTGTATATAAAGGCGCATCTTACACAGTGGTGTTCCGCATTACTGCCGCATACCGGCCCGATATTACGGTAGAAGAGGTATTGGGCAACCTTGACCCCCTGAATAATTATTTCCGTATTGAGCCAAAAGCAATGGGCAATATATCCTTTGTAGATGGCCTGGGTTGCAACACAGGTTATTTTCAATACGATAACCTGTATAAAGGCTCTACCACTGCTGCTCATGAGTATGGCCACACATTAGGACTTCCCCACCCCCGCGACCTGGATATACGCGGGCAGGGCCGGCCGGGTATTATGTACCCCCGCGGCACCCTGGTAGACCCAGCCTTCCAGTATGACCCTAATATACCTGCCGGCTTAAAAGGCGGTACCATGCACCCCATGTACCGCAGGGTGCGCCAGGAAGATATTGATGACCTGCAGTTACACAAACTGGAGCTGCACCACCAGGCCATTGTGGGCAGCTTTAGCAGCAACTGGCACCCGCCTTTTAATTAGTTAATTTGCTAATGTGTTGATATGCTAATGAAGGAATGCCCCTTTGAACTTTTGAACCTTGAACCCTTGAACTTTTGAACTCCTGAACTTTTAAACCTTTCAACACCAACACTCACCGCTCAAATTCCGCTACTCACCCAGTTTACAGCCTAATTACACAAATGGTAAACTGTTCTGTTAACTTTTCTCTATATTCATAGTTCAATACAAAACCAACATTCATGTCAGTATTAAGTGTGCAGCAACTCACCAAGCACTATGGCGCTATACGTGCATTAGATAATGTCAGCTTTGATGTTCCGCAGGGTTCCGTATTTGGCATATTAGGTCCGAACGGTAGTGGTAAAACCACCTTACTGGGCATATCCATGGATATTATTAAACCCACCAGCGGCCAGTTTTTCTGGAAGGGGCAACCCGGTACCAGCGAACAACAGCGTAGACAAATAGGTACTTTACTGGAAACACCCAATTTTTACCCCTACCTCAGCGGCTATCGTAATTTAGAAATTGTAGCCGCCATTAAGGGGCGTGGACAAAATGATATTGACAGGGTATTACAGATCGTTAACCTGCACCAGCGTAAAGATTCCAAGTTTGCTACTTTTTCGCTGGGTATGAAACAACGCCTGGCTATTGCCTCTACCCTCCTGGGAGACCCGGATATCCTGGTGTTTGACGAGCCTACCAATGGCCTGGACCCGGCCGGTATTGCCGAGATCAGGACACTCATCAAACAACTGAACCAGCAGGGCAAGACCATCATCATGGCCAGCCATATACTGGATGAGGTGGAAAGGGTTTGTACCCATGTGGCCATTATTCAAAAAGGTATATTAAAAACAATCGGTACAGTACAGGATGTATTAAGTACATCGGTTGATAATACAGTAAGTGTTGAGGTAAGTGCGGAAGACATCAATAGCCTGAAAACGGTGTTATCGTCCTTTGCCGGTATACGTGAAATACATACCACCGCAACAGGTTTTACCCTGATATGCGAGGAGAGTGTAAAAGCAACTGCCATTAACCAGCACTGTTATAACAATGGCATTGTACTGGAGCAGCTGAACCTGAAAAAGAAAAGCCTGGAGACCAGGTTCCTCGAGATCACCGGTACTACAAGCGATCGTTAACCCCATTATTATTCTAGTAAATTATTATAACCATGCAAAACTTATTGCAAATTGAATGGATGAAATTAAAACACTACCGGGCGTTTAAAGTGTTTGGCATTATATACTTATTAGGTATAATAGCAGTATTGTTTATTTCCTATACCATGTACACCAATATTCCGCCTAAAGAAATTCAGGCCATGTTAGGTGATCCCTTTGCCTTTCCTAAATTATGGAATACCATGGGCTGGCTGAACAGCTGGTTATTATATTTCCCGGGCTGGCTGATCATTACTTTATGTGTAAATGAGTTCACCTTTAAAACCCATCGCCAGAATATTATTGACGGCTGGAGCCGTAAAGAGTTTATCCAGGCCAAGCTGTTGCTTATTCTTGCCTTTACCATTGTTATCACCATTATTAATATACTGTCGGTGCTGATCATGGGTATGGTTACAGGCGCTTCTTTCAGTTTCACCGGCTTTGAGTATGTAGGCTATATGTTCCTGCAAACCCTGTGTTACATGCTGTTTGCCTTTTTCTTAGCTATTTTACTGCGCAGAAGCGGGTTGGCAGCCGGTATCTTTTTTATGTTCGGCCTGATCTTCGAGTTTCTCTTGTCTGCGTTGATTAACTATAAGATGGACGCAAAGCCCGTAGGTTATTTACTGCCGCTGCAGGCTTCTGATGAGTTGTTACCCCTGCCCTTTTTAAAACAAATGAACCAGGGTGTACCGGAAGCATCCGTTTTAATCATCGCGAGCTTGCTTTATTGCGGTTTGTATATTTTCTTTGCATTCAGAAAGTTTACAAAAGACGATTTGTAGTGTTGGGTTTATGTGAGGTAGTTCAATAGCTATTAATCACTTAAAACATATAACATGAGATCTGTTACCTACGTTTTGCTTGCCGCCGTTCTTTTTGTTGCCTGTAACAACAATTCAGATAATAATACCAGTGAAAGCAAAGATACTTTACAACCCGCAGCGCCTGTAAAAGAGCCTGCAAATGAGGTCAGCTTTACGGTAGCTGATCAGTCCGTTACCACCAAGGCCTGGAATATTAATTTATTTGGCCAGAGTAACAGCAACGGGGTTTCATTTAATGTTACTACCACGCAGGCAGATTCATTACCGGCAGTGAATATTAACGTTAATAGCATTCAACCCGGTACCTATTCATTTATCAGTGGTGCAGGTACTTTAAACTCGCCTGATAAAGCGTATGGAGAGTATAGCCCGGCTGCTGTAAATGGTAAAAGAGAACATTACTTTTTTCAGTCAGGTACAGTAACCATCAGCAGTATTGATACGGCCAAAGGTATACTGAATGCCAGTTTTGAAGGCGAGGTCAAAAACGAAAAAGGTAAATCGCTTACCATCAGTAAGGGTAAAATAACGGAAGGCATGATGCAAAAAGGGGTAACCAGGTTTTAAACTATTATAATATCTTGTAACGGGATAAACGGTTGTTTATCCCGTTTTTGTTTGCTTAACTTTACGGTATGTTGTCATACCCTCATTTTGATACACTGGATTATTTGGCCAACGGTACAAGTGTACAACGGGCCGCTTACCAGGTTTTAACCGGTCATAATATCTGGGAAAAATTAGCGCCTTTTAACCCGGTGCTTACCGGTACCATCCCTATCAATATTAATATTGAGAACAGTGACCTGGATATACTTTGCCAATATGTGGAGCTGAAAGGGTATATCGAAAACTTAGTGGATAATTTTAGCCGGTACCCCGGCTTCCGGTTTTACGAAAGTAATTTCCAGGACATCCCCACCATTGTTGCCAGCTTTAGACTGGAAACATTCCCGGTAGAAATATTTGCACAACCAACACCCGTAAAGACACAACAGGCTTACCGGCATATGATGGTTGAACATTACCTGTTACAGAAAAATGATGCGGCTTTCAGACAACAGATCATTGACTTAAAAAAAGAAGGCTATAAAACAGAGCCGGCATTTGCACAACTGTTGAATTTAACAGGCAATCCTTACGAGGCTTTACTGCAAATTCCTTTAGCTTAATTACGCTTTACACAATCATCAATTGCCGCTTCAATACCGGGGTAAATAAAACTAAAATTCTCCGCATGGAGTTTAATACAACTAACGGTGGCACTTTTTAACACCTCAATACTCATTTCGCCCAGCACCAGTTTTAATATAAATACCGGCACATGAAAGGCGGTAAAGTATTTGCCTTTAATACGCCGGGCGAGTGTCAGCATCAGGATTTTATTACTTACGGGCGCAGGTGCTACCGCATTGTAAACGCCTTCCATGGTTTCGTTTTCCAATGCCCGTATATACAAACGCACCAGGTCATCAATATGTATCCAGCTTACTATTTGTTTGCCGCTTCCTAAAACAGTGGCCACACCAAAACGCAATGGCTGTTTAAATTTATCCAGGGCGCCGCCTTCCTTTGCCAGTACAATACCGGTACGTAAGATCACCAGTTTAATACCCATGCTTTTTACCGGCTCCAGGGCTTTTTCCCATTGTACGCAGGTAGTGGCCAGGTAATCGGTAAAAGGTTGGTCTTCTTCATCAAAAGGCCGGGGATTGGGTACAACAGGGTCCGGGCCATAATAACCAATGCCGGAAGCGCCGGCAACTACCGTTACCTTATGCGGATTGTTTTGTAAGGCATGAACAATGCACTCACCGGTTTTTACACGGCTGTCTATTATTTCCTGTTTGCGTTTTTTAGTCCATCTTTTTTCAGCCACATTAGCACCGGCCAGGTGAATAATGGCATTGGCTTCTGCCAAAGCTTTTGGATCGATATAGTTTTTTTCTACATCCCATAGGGCATAAGAAACACCATCCTGCTGCCGGGCCGGATCAATTTTACGGGTAAGGATAATAACTGTATAACCTTTTGCCAGCAGGGTTTTCGCCAAAGCCGTACCTACCAGTCCCGTACCACCTGTAATAACAACTGTTGCCATAATATACTATTAAGTAAGCCTTAAAAAACAGGTGTTTATTTATACATAGGTCAGCGTTCGAAAATATCCTACTGTAAGCTACACATTTATTGGCGTTTAGTATGTAGATTTTAGTGTACAGTATTTAGTATACAGTATTTAGTATACAGTATTTAGTATACAGACAGCGTACAAGGCTGCTAAACCTTACTTTACCAGGCATATCTACATACCGTATACCAATTTCTACATAACCGCTTACTATAATCTACATACTATATACTGAAGTCTACATACTATATACTAATATCTACATACTGTACACTAATATCTACATACTAAAATCTATATACTAATTTCTACATACTGTATACTAAAATCCACATACTCCACAACAAAAAAGCCCCTGCCGAAAAACGACAAGGGCCACAACTAAAAACACTGGTTGGCATTTTCAAAAGGAACGAAACAGCCCGGCATGGCAGCCAGGCTGAACGAATATTTTAGTCAGGCTTTTTGCCTTCTAAAAAAGTATTGATGGTAGAAATATTACCCTGATTGTTATTATCGGAAGAAACTTCGTAACTGCTGTAGAATTTTTCGATATGCTGGTTACTGTTGTATAATTCCATATTGCGGCGGATGTATGCCGGCACATTTTCAAACTCATGATTCGGGTCGCTTGCGTTAACGTTGAACGACAGATTACGCAATTTCTGGATTCGTTCAAATGCCCTACGTTTTTGCTCCTCAGTTTCGTTCCCGATTTCGCGGGACTCCTCAACAGTCGGAAACAAAGGTGATTGAGCCTGATCGGCCAACGGCGCATCCGCCGCCGGAATGTCATCCCTTTCTACCAGTTGCATTTGCAAATCAGATGATGCCTCATCCGGTGCGATGGCTTTGGTTGGTGGGACCGGTTGATCAGCAGAGTTTACAGAAGCCTTTGCAGTGGCATTCATCTCCGCATAAATATTGGACGGTCTGGCCAGATAGCCCCCCGAAGCTGCAGGCAAAGGGTTGCTACTATTTTGAGTAATGTGTTGTTGAATTTGTTCTTTTCGAGGGGTATCAGATTCGGAATTGAGAGCCGAATTTAGACCATTATTTTGCTCGCTCAGAAACAAGTTTTCAACAGTAGTTACACTATAGTTTTCACCCGTATTTTTACTTAGTAAATTTTCTTGTTGTTGATTTACAATTGGTTTCCCGGTGCTTAAATCGTAAAACATTGTAGGCTCCAGTTCCGGCACTCCTGTAGTTTCTACTAAGTCGTTCACCGTTGGCATGGGCGCCGTTTCGTAAGGCATAGGCGTTTCCACTAACCTGGGACTAAGCTCTTCCGATAATTGTTTTTGCTGTACCGGAACCTGTACGTGCACCTTTTTTTCAACTTGTTCAGGCGCTGCTTCCTGGTTCATCGTATTGCTAATTGGCATTACTGCAACTGTTTTGGCAGCAGGCTGTAATTCCAGCACAATCTTCTCCTCTTTCGGCTCTTCCTTCCTGATCACAGGTTTTACATAAGCCTCCTTATGCTGAAAACCGGTAGCGATCAATGTAATACCCAACTGCTCACCTAATGAGTTATCGTAACCCAGACCAAGAATAACATCGGTATTCTCACCGGCCTGCGATAACAGGTGACTTTGTATGATCTCCACTTCATCCATGGTAAACTCATGCTCACCTTCAGCCGAGTTAATATTAATTAATATCCATTTAGCGCCGCGTATATCATTGTCATTTAACAACGGCGAGTTCAGCGCATCTTCTATGGCTTGCTGGGCACGGTTTTCACCCGATGCTGCGGCATTACCCAGTATCGCTACACCACCGTCACGCATTACGGTACATACGTCCGCAAAGTCAACGTTGATCTGGCCGGTACTGCTGATCACATCAGTAATACATTTAGCTGCTGTTGCTAAAACATTATCTGCTTTATCAAAAGCCTCTTTCATTTTCAGGTTACCAAACTGGTGACGTAATTTATCATTGCTTATCACCAGCAAAGTATCAACATACTGTTTCATGATCTTAATACCTTCCTCTGCCTGCTGCTGGCGTTTCTTGCCTTCGTAAGCAAAAGGGGTGGTAATAATACCAACAGTAAGTATGCCTAAGTCCTTACATATTTTTGAAATAATAGGTGCACCACCCGTACCTGTACCACCACCCATACCGGCAGTAATAAAAGCCATCTTGGTATTCACTTCCAATATCCTGCGAATTTCCTCCAGCGACTCTTCAGTAGCCTGGCGGCCAATTTCAGGATTGGCGCCTGCACCTAATCCCTGTGTCAGGTGTGGTCCTAATTGTATCCGGTTAGGTATCGGACTCTTTGTTAATGCCTGCGCATCGGTATTACAAATCACAAAATCAACGCCATCTATTTTCTGTGTAAACATGTGGTTAACAGCATTACCGCCGCCGCCGCCAACACCAATTACTTTTAATATCGATGACTGTTCTTTTGGCAAATCAAATTGTATCATAATTTTTAGAATTTAGTCTTTCAAGTTTTTAGCTTGAAAGTTTCACGATCAGGTTAGTTATACTTTTTGAACCGGTCCAAATCCCTGAAGGATCTGTTGGGTCCGGGCGGCATTACTACTATCATCTTCGTTGTGTCACTCACTGCATCTTCCTGTAATCCTGTTCAGCTTTCCAGTTTGTGTACACGGGTAAACATCTTTTCCTTTTTTTACCCCTTCTTCTATCCTGTCTTTAATCTTATACTCAGTCTGTTCTTCTATGCTGTTGCTCTCCGCCGCTTGTTGTTTATGCTGGTACGCTAAACATTACAATGCTTTATCTTCTTCTTCTTTAAATATGTCTATTAAACGGTCTTTAAACTTACCCCAGAAATTATTCAGCTTTTTACGCTGCCCATTCACATCAACTTCGCCGTTAGTAGCGGGTAAGTCCAGTGTTATGTCAGCTTCAGCTTCCAACGATCTTTTCAGGGTTTCCGGAACTTCAACTTTCCTGAATTCTTTTTCAAAAACCTTTCTTTTGTTTTCGTAATCGTCATAACCTTTTAATATCAAACCAATACAGGTTGAGTAAGTAGGTTTGGCCAGCTCTTCAATATGTCCGGCTGCTAAATGCTCGTTCGGAAAACCGATACGTGCAGGCAAGCCGGTCATATACTCGGTTAACTGTATCAGGTGACGCAATTGAGAACCACCACCGGTTAATACAATACCACCGTTCAACTGGCGGTTATCCATACCCACCTGTTTCAGGTGATAGGTTACAAAATCCAGGATCTCACTCATACGCGCCTGGATAATATTGGCCAGGTTTTTTACACTGATCTCTTTGGCAGGCATACCGCGCAAACCAGGGATAGTGATATAAGCATTGGCTTTTGCTTCGTTGGATAAAGCACTGCCAAACTGTGTTTTCATTTGCTCCGCCTGGGTTTTCAATACGCCCAAACCGGTTTTAATATCATTGGTAATATTTTCACCGGCAAACGGAATAACCGCTGTATGTCTTAATACACCTTCCGCAAAAATGGCCAGGTCGGTTGTACCACCGCCAATGTCCACAATGGCTACACCTGCTTCCAGGTCTTCCTGCGCCATTACTGCCGATGCAGAAGCCAGGGGTTGTAACACCAGGTCTTTTGGTGTTAAGCCCGATTTCTCCACGCTGCGGTTAATATTGCGGATCGCATTTTTATCACCGGTAATAATATGGAAGTTGGCACCCAGTTTCACACCACCATAACCGATGGGCTTCACAATATTCTGAAAATTATCTACCGTAAATTCCTGTGGGATCACATCAATGATCTGGTCACCGGCAGGGATATATGTTTTATACTGATCGGAGATCAGCTGATCGATTTCCTGTTGTGTTATTTCGTCTTCGTTAGACTGGCGAACCAAATCACCACGTGTCTGTAAACTTTTAATATGGTGCCCGGCAATACCTACATATACTTCTGTAATATCCAGGTTAGGATTAGAAGCAAAGCAGTTATCCAAAGCCTGGCGTATGGCTTTAATCGTTTCATCGATGTTTAACACCTGTCCGTGTTTCACACCATTGGAGTTTGATTTACCAAAGCCGAGTATCTCGAGTTTGCCGAACTCGTTTTTACGGCCGGCAATTACTGCGATCTTGGTAGTACCAATATCCAGTCCGACAATAATGGGTTGTTCTGTGTTCATATCTGTGTTTTTAGTTGTTGTCATCTTTCTGTCTTCCTCTCCCACTTATCATGCTGCCACCTTAGTTTTTATCCTTTCCTGGGCATCACGGCCTTGGGCTGTGTACCTGGTTTGTTTGTTGCCGGCTTGGGCTTTGCAGCCGGTTTAGTTGTTGTTTTTGCCGGCGTTGTTTTCACCGGTTTCTTGTCTGCTGCAGTTTTTTCCGGTTTGGGTTTATCTGCCGTTGTTGTTGCCGGCTTGTTATTGCTTACCGGTGCTTCGCTGTCCTCGCCCACGCCTTTATCCTGGTCCTCGCCTAAAGCCACATCGGGTAATAAAGGTTTACTGTTATCCACAACCGGCATCACGGCCATCATTTCATTCAACTCTCTCGACTGTTTCAATATATTATCAATATTCCTGCGCAGCTGTATCGAATCTACTTTTGAAATATTACCCTTTACGCCTACTACCTGGCCATCAAAACGCACATCAACGGTTTTGTATTTTTCAAAGCCCACCGGCGTTAATACTTTTTTATAAAAGGTCATTAATCGTGAAAACTTATCTGCAATATTTTTTCCATCGCCCAGTTTTACGGTATGGTTACCTACCAGGGGTATCATATCAAAATTCCAGCAGTCATTACCACAGGCACTGATATCGATTTGCGATACCTGCGATTGCCAGAACTCGTTTTCATTAATATACTTTGCAGTCACCACCATATCATTCAGCAGTACACTGTCTTTTTTATTCAACTGCTTTTTAGCTATAAAGCCGGTAAACACAGGCAGCTTGGCACTTACCTGGTCCGATAAGGGTAATAGCGTACCTATATCATCAATATAAAACGACCTGCCATCCACACTAAATACACGGGCAATAGGTTTACGTTCCGTTACATTAATATGCAGTATATCCTTATTATCAAAAAACAATTCCGCATCTTTTACCCAATGGTTATCCTCCAGCAATTGTTCCAGCTTTTGTAAAGGCAGCTTATTTTTACTTTGGCCTTTTATCTTGCCATTTGTAGCGGTGGTTACCAGCTTCACCACATCCTTCTCTGTTAAAAAAAGTTCACCTGCATCCACACCTGTAATGCTAACAGTATAATCCTTACACTGATCGGTACCCTGGCTGGCCATGGCTTTTACCAGCAGGGTAAGCATGGTAATACCTATTACCACCCAAATGGTAAAGAATACTACTTTTTTTATGGAAATTTTATTGCTCAATTTTTATTCCTGTTGTTGATATCTATTGCGTTAAAAACGCTTTAATCTGCAATACCAGTGTATCAACATCACCGGCACCTGCCGTTATCAATAATTTTTTTTCGCCCGAACCGGTCCTGGTATATTCTTCCTGTAACCAGTTCATCACTTCATCTTTATGTAAAATCCGTTTGTTATTATTCTTCATCCTCGCCAACAGCATCTCACTGTTTACGCCTTCCATAGGTAATTCCCTTGCCGGGTAAATCGGTAACAAAATCACTTCATCTGCCATATCCAGCACCTCCGCAAACCCATCCGCGAAATCACGGGTGCGGCTAAAAAGGTGTGGCTGAAAAATAACCGTACACTTCCTGCTTTCAAACATCTTTTTTGCGCCTGTTATCAGCGGGCGCAGTTCTTCCGGGTGATGCGCATAATCATCTATATATACAATATCCGTTTGCGGTGCAGGCGGAACGATATATTCAAAGCGACGTTTTACGCCCTTAAAGGAAGCCACGGCCGCTTTAATTTTTGCCGCATCAATATGTAAAGAACTGGCAACCGTGATAGCAGCCAACATATTTTCTATATTGTGCAAGCCACCCATGTGTAACACTACGTCTTCATACACTTTATCACCCACATGCACATCAAACGTATAACCGCCTTCGGTAATGCGGATATTTTTAGCCACTGTATCCGCAGTACTGTTATGTACGGTATAACTTATTTTCCTGTCGGCCACCAACGCATCACCTTTCGGTAACCCTGCCTGGTACACCAGCAGGCCACCCGGTTTTATCTTCTTACTGAAATCGATAAACGCTTCTTCCATGGTAGCCGCATCACCATAAATATCCAGGTGGTCAGCATCCATCGCCGAAATGATAGCGATATCAGGACTTAATTTCAAAAAACTTCTGTCGTACTCATCCGCTTCTATTACACAAACATTCCTGGGATCGCTCCAGAAATTGGTACCATAGTTTGCGGAGATACCACCCAGAAAAGCATTGCAACCATAACCGGTATCCCTTAAAATATGTGCTACCATGGTTGTGATGGTTGTTTTACCATGCGTTCCGGCAATACATATATTAAAAGAACCTTCCGAAATGATCTGCAGCACATCACTACGCTTTACCACTTTTGTTCCTGCTTCACGATAATGCACCAGCTCCAGGTGTGTTGCCGGTATAGCCGGTGTATACACTACCAGGTCTACCTGCTCCGGTAATAATGCAATGTTCTCTTCATAGTGTATGGCAATACCGCTATCGCTTAACTGCCTGGTCAACACGGTACTGGTTTTATCGTAACCACTCACCTGTACCCCCTGCGTGTGAAAGAACCTGGCCAATGCACTCATGCCTATTCCTCCAATCCCGATAAAATACACCGATCGCAAACCTGCAAAGGGTGCAACTACCGGGGAATTCTTTTGCTCATCGCTCATAGTTTGTGCATTTAAACTCAACTAACTGTTAACCCCCAAAGGGGGATTCATAAGGTTTGGGATTACTAATCAGTCATACACTCCACTACTGTGGAAATAGTTCTCCGGGTCTTGATTTATGTTACTGTTACTGTTAAAACCGTTTTTGCAATCTTTGTATCCGCATCCGTAATGGCCAGTTTAGCCAACTGTGTTTTCATCTCCAGCTGCCTGGTTTCATCACCGGCCAGTGCTATCAACATCGGAACCGCCTTCTCCATCGCCTCACTGTCTTTTACCATTATTGCCGCTCCTTTATCTACCAGTGCCCTGGCATTCGCCGTCTGGTGATCTTCAGCCGCATAAGGGTAAGGCACAAACAAAGCAGGTTTTTGTACTACACATATTTCTGCTACCGTCATGGCGCCGGCCCTTGCTACAATAATATCAGCCGCTGCATAGGCAAACTGCATATCGGTAATAAAATCATTGGCCCAAACACCGGTTTTGCCCTGTACCCTGGCTTTAGCAGTAGCAGCATAAGGTTTACCTGTTTGCCATATAACCTGTAAGCCCGCCTGCAATAATTCATCCAGGTGTTTATCAATGGTTTCATTGATCGTTTTAGCTCCCAGGCTTCCGCCAACTACCAACACTGTTTTCTGTTGTGTTGATAAGCCAAAGAACTGTAGTCCTGCTGCTTTGGTCACGGCCGAACGGGCAATCACACTGCGCACCGGGTTACCCGTTACCATAATTTTATTGGCCGGGAAAAACTTTTCCATGCCATCGGTGCCCGTAAATACTTTACTTGCTTTTTTTCCTAATAAAATATTTGATTTACCGGCAAAGGAATTAGACTCATGTATAAAACTATGAATGCTCTTAGCCTGTGCATAACGTAATACCGGGAAGCTGGAATAGCCACCTACACCTATAACCGCATCGGGCTTAAAACTTTTAAAAATGTTCTTCACCTGGAAAAAACTTTTTACCAGTTTAAATGGTAACCCGATATTTTTTATCAAAGAACTCCTGTTCAACCCTGCAATGTCCAATCCCACAATCTTATACCCGGCCTGGGGTACTTTCTCCATCTCCATCTTCCCCTTTGCCCCTACAAATAATATCTCTATACCCGGACTTTGTTCTTTTAAAGCATTAGCAATAGCAATTGCCGGGAAAATATGTCCGCCTGTACCACCGCCTGCTATAATTACTCTCATGCTTTTTATATTACTGTATCAATATTAATTTTCATTTACAGGCGCCGGCTGTAAAGTTTTACCTTCCTGTCTTTCCACGTTTCTCGACACACTTAATATAATACCAATGGCCAGGCAGGTAAATAAAAAGCTCGACCCACCCATACTTACCAATGGTAACGTAACACCCGTTACCGGGAACAGGTTAACCGTTACCGCCATGTTGGCAATAGCCTGTATGGCCAGCGTAAAACTTAAACCCAGTGCCAGGAACGCACCAAATGCATAGGGACATCTTTTAAATACCCGTATACACCTGTATAAAAACACCAGGTAAAAGAATACGATGAACATGCCGCCAATCACCCCGTACTCTTCAATGATGATGGCGAAAATAAAGTCGTTATAAGCCTGCGGTAAATAATCGCGTGTAGTACTGTTACCAGGACCTACGCCCAATAAACCACCTTTGGCAATAGCAATTTTTGCCTGGTTGGTCTGGTACATTTCATCATTATCCGCATCCTTACCACCATAAATAAAATTCTCTACCCTGCCCACCCAGGTATTCCATCTTACCAGTACGCCCGAGCCTGCTGTTTTTTTGGCACTCACTTCTTCGTCACTGGCACTATGTCTTACAACTGCCGATACAATTAAAAACACAATGGGTATGCAGGCAATACCCACTACCATTAATAAATGTTTTACACTGGCCCGGCCTATAAACAATAACATCAGGCAGCTGGCGCCCAATAGTAAGGCTGTTGATAAGTTAGCCGGTGCAATTAATGCACAGATCAAACCCACCGGTATGATCAATGGCAGAAACCCTTTTTTAAAATCTTTGATCACATCCTGCTTCCGGCTCAGCACCCTGGCCAGGTACATGAACAAAGCCAGTTTTGCCAGGTCAGAAGTTTGCATGGTCATATTTATAATGGGTAACCGTATCCAGCGACTACCCTCATTCATGGTCACACCAAAAAACAAGGTATACAGCAATAAGGGTATCGTGAGTATGAACAGGAAAGTGGCTACTTTGGAGTAAATAGTATAGTTTACCCTGTGTGCAAAATAAATAACCCCGATACCGATCAATATAAAGATCACCTGCTTAAACAGGTATATTTCCGTATTACCCTTGTAATTTTTATAGGCCAGCGATCCGGTAGCGCTATACACCGCCAGTAACGATACCAGCGTAAGCAATACCACCAACGCCCAGATCACCTTATCGCCACTCGCGTGCTGACGCAGGTTGGTCGCCCAGTTTTTGGTTACCGCTTGTTGTTCTTCCTGTATGTCTACCGTTGCCGACATCTATTTTTTTGCCTCCAACCCCTAAAAGGGAGTTTTGTTACTTTATAATCCTAATTTATTTTTTGTTATCAACGTTCCACCCTTGATTAAACTTCCGTTGCGTCGCACGCTTGTACTGCACTAATTCTATTCATCACTATGCAGGCCTTTGTTTCTTTTTCTGTAAATCCAATTTTAAAATTTCCAAATTAGCCTACAAGTCCCTCACCGCCTGTTTGAACTGCGTACCCCTGTCCTCATAATTTTTAAACAGGTCAAAACTGGCGCAAGCCGGGCTTAACAATACCACATCACCTTTTTGTGCCAGTTCAAAAGAAGCACGCACCGCTTCCTGCGCACTCGCCGTATCTACAATAGGCACACCGGCGTCGGCAAAGCCTTCATGTATTTTAGAATTATCCGTACCCATACACACAATAGCACGTACATTTTGTTTTACCAGGTCTTTCAAAATGCTGTAATCATTTCCTTTATCCACCCCGCCTAATATCAGTACAGTTGGTTTTACCATACTCTCCAGCGCATACCATACCGAGTTCACGTTGGTTGACTTACTGTCGTTAATAAACTCCACACCACGCACGGTGATCACCGGCTCCATACGGTGCTCTAAACTCTGGAAAGTCTGTACCGCTTCTTTTATACGGTCTTTCCTGATATCCAACTTCTCCGCTGCCAAACAAGCTGCCATAGTATTATACTGATTGTGTTTTCCTTTTTGGAAGAAATCCTCGACACTCATGGTAATAAAATCTTCGCCTGTTCTTACGTACATGTCTCCGTCTTTGATAAATGCGCCGTTTGTTTCCTTTCTCATACTAATCGGTAGTGGGTTAGAGTGATTCTTAAATTGTGCTAAATATTGTGTCGTTACTTCATCATCCTCCGAGTAAATAAAATAATCATGTTCATCCTGGTTCATGATTATCCTGAACTTACTGGCTATATAATTCTCAAACTTATAATCGTACCTGTCTAAATGATCCTCGGTTATATTCGTAAGTACCGCTATCTCCGGTTTAAATGTTTTTATATCATCTAACTGAAAACTGCTTACCTCTACTATATAATAAGGCTTCGGACTTTGCGCTACCTGCCGGGCAAATGAAAATCCTACATTACCCACCAGTGCCGCATCTAATCCGCCGGTTATACAGATATGGTGAATTAAAGTAGTAGTAGTGGTTTTACCGTTACTGCCGGTAATGGCCACTATCTTACTGTCACCTTTATACCTGTAAGCCAGTTCAATTTCACTGATCACGGAGATACCTTTTTCCCGGATAGCTTTCATCACCGGAACTTTTTCCGGTATACCGGGGCTCTTTACAATCTCATCAGCGGCCAGCACTATATCCATACTATGCCCGCCTTCTTCCCAACTGATCCCTGCCTCGTCTAACTCCTTTTTATAAGGCTCTTTTAAAGAACTGCTGTCGGAAACAAATACATCGAAGCCTTTTTGTTTGGCCAGCAACGCCGCACCTACGCCACTTTCACCGCTTCCCAGTATTATTATTTTTTTAGCCATAATGATGTTTCCGAACAATAAATAGGTTTTTCAAAGTCATCAGATGAAATCTTACTTTCATCAGCCTGCTTAGCCTGTGGTTATCAAGGATAGGATTCTTAGCGGTGGTCTTTCGAACTATTTATATCAACTGCTCTGTGATTATCTCATTTTTAAAGTGGCAATACTTAATACCACCAGTAAAACAGACACTAACCAGAAACGTGTAACAATTTTTGCTTCATGATACCCTTTCTTCTGGTAGTGGTGGTGTAAAGGACTCATCAGGAATATCCTCCGGCCCTCACCATATTTCTTCTTGGTATATTTAAAGTAGGTCACCTGCAGGGTTACACTCAATACTTCTACCAGGAACACGCCACAGAATATAGGGATCAATAATTCTTTATGTACAATGATGGCAATAGCTGCTATGATACCACCCAATGTTAAACTACCCGTATCGCCCATGAACACCTGTGCAGGATAGGAGTTATACCATAGAAAACCCACACATGCCCCTACCATGGCTGCTATAAAAATGGATAGCTCATCCAGGTTGGGTATATACATGATGTTCAGGTAATCGGCAAAGAAGAAGTTACCACTGGCATAGGCAAATATGCCCAGACATACACCTATCAATGCTGAAGTACCTGTTGCCAGACCATCCAGGCCATCTGTAATATTAGAGCCATTGGATACTGCCGTGATAATAAATATCACCACCAGTATATACAGCACCCAGGTATAGGACCTTAATGACTCCGGTAATAATTTGGAGTAATTAAACTCATGGGTTTTTACAAAGGGAATAGTAGTGATCGGCTCTTTTGTTTCCACAAAGTATTTGGTTTTACCATCCACCTTCCTTTCAAAAAAACCTTGCTCTCCTGCTTTAGGTACACCCTGGTATTCACGCCATATTTTTACATCACTATTAAAATAAAGCACTGCACCTACCAGAATACCCAGGCCTACCTGCCCAAACACTTTAAACCAACCAGCTAAACCGTCTTTATCACTTTTTTTATAATTGGCGCCCAACAGTTTCGCTTTCTGTTTGGCTTTTAATTTTAAGTAGTCATCAATAAATCCAATAATACCTAACCATACGGTTGCCACCAGCATCAATATGATATACACCGTGTTCAGCTTGGCCAATAATATGGTCGGAATTAAAATGGCCATAATGATGATCAGACCACCCATGGTAGGGGTTCCTTTTTTTGCCTGCTCACCTGCCAGTCCTAAATCACGTACCGACTCACCCACCTGTTTTTTCTGTAAGAACTTAATCAGTTTTTTACCATATACCATGGTAATAAACAGGGATAATAATACCGCCGCCAGTACCCTGAAGGATACAAAGCGATACAACTCACTACCGGGAAATTTGATCCCCTGGTCCTTAAGCCAATCAAAAAGATGATATAACATAGTGGTTGTGGTTTATAATTTTATTTTTCTAATAATTCGATCATTTCCGCAATTACTTCCTTATCGTCAAAATGGTTTTTAACACCATTAATATCCTGGTACTTTTCGTGGCCCTTGCCTGCTACCAGTATAATATCGCCCTCACCGGCCAGGCTCAACGCCGTTTTAATCGCTTCCTTCCTGTCCGTAATAGCCAGGTATTTTCTTCTGGCCGAAGCTGGCAAACCCTCTTCCATATCTTTAATGATCTGTGCCGGATCTTCTGTTCTTGGGTTATCGCTGGTGAACACCACTTTATCGCTATGCTCACAGGCTACCGTTGCCATCACCGGTCTTTTCGTTTTATCCCTGTCGCCGCCGCAACCCACCACCGTTATCACTTTTTCGTTGCCCTGCTTTAGTTTTTTTATCGTTGCCAATACATTTAATAAAGCATCCGGTGTATGAGCATAATCCACAATCGTGATGATCTGCTCTTTGGGCGATACTGAAAAATCAAAGCGTCCTTCTGCACCGGTCAGCATACTCAGGTGTTGCAGCACTTCCATCCTATCCTGGCCCAGGCAAATGGCCGCACCATACACTGCCAGCAGGTTATAGGCATTAAACTCACCTATTAATCTGAAATGCGTTTCCTGGTCGTTGATACTCATTACCAGTCCGGTCAGTGTATTTTCAATGAGCTTCCCTTTAAAATCAGCCAGGGTTTTTATGCTGTAACTATATTTTTTAGCCGCCGTGTTTTGCAGCATCACCAGGCCTCTTTTATCATCTACATTGGTAATGGCAAAAGCATTGTTAGGCAAACCATCAAAGAAAATTTTCTTCACCCGGATATACTCATCAAATGTCTGGTGATAGTCCAGGTGATCGTGCGTGATATTGCTGAACAGGCCACCTGCAAATTGCAAACCGGCTATACGATGCTGGTGTACCGCATGTGAGCTTACTTCCATAAAAGCATAGTCACATCCTGCATCGGCCATCTCCCGCAATAAAGCCTGCAGGCTCACTGCATCCGGTGTGGTATGGGTTGCTTCCAATACTTTATCGCCAATTATATTATTGACCGTACTTAACAACCCACAGTTATACCCCAGCGATGTAAAGAGCTTGTATAATAAGGTAGCAATGGTGGTTTTGCCATTGGTACCGGTAACACCTACTACTTTTAAACCGGCAGAAGGGTTACTGTAAAAATTAGCCGCCATTACACCCAGTGCGATGGCACTGTTCTCTACCGATATATAAACAATATCCTGCTGAAACACTTCCGGGGTTGTTTGATATACAACCGCTGTTGCTCCTTTTTCAATTGCCTTGTCAATGAACAAATGACCATCCACGCCTACACCTTTCACCGCTACAAAAACATTTCCGGCAGCTACTTTCCTGGAGTCGGATTGAACCCCCGAAACATCAATGGCAGTTGAACCATTGAGCGATTGAATAGCCACCTTGTATAAAACATCCTGTAATAACACACACGTATATTTTATCCTAATTCAATTGTAACTGTCATGTTTTTGGCCAAAGTCGTACCCGGAGATACTGACTGGCTCATCACCTTACCCTTACCCTTCACCTGTACTTTTACTCCCATGGACTCCATTAAATACAGCGCATCTTTTAAGCCCATGCCTTTTAAACTGGGCATTAATTGTTTGCGTACCTGGTTAACCGTGGCCACTGGCGTGCTGCCTGCTCCGTACACATTGATCCAGTCCTTATCCTTGGCCGAATCACGGAAGCTGATGTTCAACATTCCATACACCTGCTTGAAATCACCGGAACTGCCTGCATAGAAATAAGCTGAACTATCTTTTTTTGCTATGAACTGGCTGGGACTTTTGCTGTCCACGTGCATGGCATATACCCTGCTGGCAATTTCTTTAAACACCGGACCACCTAGCGAACCACCATAGTGTACGGCAGCATGTGGTTTGGTCCTGATCACTACAATACAACTGTATTGCGGGTTATCGGCCGGGAAGTATCCAACAAATGATGCCTGGTATACACCGTGACCATATTTTATATTACCATCTGCCACATGCGCCGTTCCGGTTTTACCGGCTACTTTAAAAGGCAGGCCTGCCATGGCTTTGCGGGCAGTACCTTCGGTAACCACCGCTTCCATACTTGCCTGTGCCGCTTTCACTACTTCAGGTTTGCATATCTGCTCGTTCATCACCACCGGCTCAAACTGTTTTACCACCAGGCCGTTCTGCTGAATATTATTTACCAGGTAAGGTTTTACCATCTTACCATTATTGGCTACTGCATTGTATAAGGTCAATGTTTGCAAAGGGCTCACGTTAATGGCATACCCAAAGCTCATGGTGATCATATTCATCACCCCGCCATTGCCTTTTTCCAGGGGTGCCAGCCTTGGCCTGGGTAAATGGTCCAGGTCAATCGGCGACTTGGTAGCCATACCATATTTCTTCATATACTCGCCCAGTTCGGTTGGGTTTTGACCAAAAGCTTTTAAAGCCAGCTTGCTCATACCTACATTGGAACTATGGGCAAATGCTTCTTTTACGGTGAGCACCGATTTAGGCGAACGTTCCGCATCGTTTACATTCCGCGGACCAACCACCATTCTGCCGGCGCTGCCTACTTCCACCAGGTCATCTAATTTAGAAGTACCCTTATCCAGCACTGCTAATAATGTTACCAGCTTAATGGTAGATCCGGGTTCCGATACACGCAAAGCATAGTTATCATCCTCCCAGTAAGTACCATCGGCATGACGACCCAGGTTGGCCATCGCTTTTATTTTACCGGTCTTTGTCTCCATTAATATGGCCGAACCATATTCACCCTCACACTGTAACATCATCTTCAGTAAAGCATTCTGCGTTACATCCTGCATGTTTACATCAATGGTAGTATACAGGTCATTACCGTTCTCCGGCTCTACCTGGAACCCTTCAACCGGCACTGCACCGCCGGTAATAAAACGTACCAGGCGTTGCCCTTTTTGTCCTACCAGCAGGCTGTCATAACTCATTTCCAGGCCCACATTCATCTTCTTTACTTTGCCATCGCTGTTAATGAACTCCCTTGACAGACCAATGGTCCTGTTGGCCAGTAAACCAAAGGGCGCTACCCTTTTGCTGCTCTCCTCTACAATTACCCCGCTTTTATTGCGACTTAAACGGGCCAAAGGAAACTGGCGAAAGTTCTTATAATCTTCAAAAGACATTTTTTTCCGTAAAGGATAATAACGTCTTTTCTTTTTATAGGCTTCCTGCAGATCGGCTTTGTATTGTTTGGCGCTTTTATCGCCAAAATAACCGGCCAGTGCCACAGAGAAGGAATCCACATTTTCTTTAAAGATCTTACCGTTCTTATCACGCAATCCATCTGCCTGCATGTCCATATAAATATCAAACTGCGGCATGGAAGTGCTTAACATCTGCCCGTCTTCACTGTAAATAGTACCACGGTCTGCATCCAGTTCAACAATCTTCTGGTGCATGCTATCGCTCATGCTGCGCCAGTGCTCGCCCTGCGGCCCCTGGATATAAATAGCTTTTGCCAGTATAAAGACACATAACACCGTCATACCTATAAAACACAGGTACACACGCCATAATATGTCTTTCCTTATTTCCATTTATTTTTATCAGTCCGGCACTTCCTTCAAATATTGGGCGCCTTCATTTTCAAATTATCTAATCAACTAATTGTCTAATTCTTCTCTACACTATCTTTTAAAACAATCGGTGCTTCAGCGGGCTCTTTTAATCCCAATGGCTCCACCGCTTTGGCCACTTCACTGGGTTTACTGCGAAACATTACTTCGGCTTTAATAGCTTTGTACTCGTATTGCAGTTCCTTTACTTCTTTTGCCGTACGGTTAATATTGCGCACCGTTTTATCGGCATAGTGACCATTATATATGTACACTACCGCCAGCAACGCCAGGAACAAAAAAAACGGCACCTGTTTCACTATCGACTGATAGTTCAACCATCTTTTCCAGTTAATTTTTGTTTGTTGTTCTGACATGTATGAGTTAATAGTTCATTATTAATAATTATCTGGCTTTCAGCATTCAGCTTTTAGCTTTTTGCGTTCAGCTTTCAACAGTTGACAGCAGCACTACAGCCGGTACCATAAAAAATAAACCAGTAAATAACCGGTTATTTTTTTTCGGCCACACGCAGTTTTGCACTACGCGACCGCGGGTTCAGTTTAGCCTCGCTATCGGATGCCATCACCGGTTTTTTTGTGATGATGGTAAGCTCAGAAACAGTAGGGTTGTTGGTAAAAGGATTATCCTCGGGTTCGTCAAAACTCCCCCGTCGAAAAAAGTTCTTTACAATTCTATCTTCGATGGAATGAAAGGATATGATGGCTAGTCGTCCGCCGGGCTTCAGTAATGGTGGTGTTTGCGAAAGCATTTCTTTCAATGCGCCCGTTTCATCATTCACCTCCATGCGTAAGGCCTGGAAAACCTGGGCAAAGTACTTTTTGGGATTGCCTTTCACCAGTTCACGTAACGCGTTTTTAAAGCCGTCGATGGTTTGCATGGAAACGGTTGACCGCATCTGCACAATACTACGGGCCAATGTTTTGGCATTGGTTACCTCGCCATATTGTTCAAACAGTTTATGCAACTGCAGTTCACTGTAAGTATTTACAATATCAAATGCAGTGGTGGTTTGCCGCCTGTCCATACGCATATCGAGGTTGGCATTAAAACGGGTAGAAAAACCGCGGTCGCCTTCATCAAACTGGTGACTGCTCACACCCAGGTCGGCCATAATGCCGTCTACCTGTGTAATGTTATGCAGCCGTAAAAAACGATACAGGTGCCTGAAGTTGTGGGGCACAAATATTACCCTGTTATCATCGGGTATATTTTGTTTCGCATCCTCATCCTGGTCAAAAGCTATTAACTTTCCCTGTTCGTTTAAATGCGAAAGGATAACTTTTGAGTGACCGCCCCCGCCAAACGTGCAGTCCACGTAAATACCACCGGGTTTAATATTGAGCCCGCTGATGGTTTCGTGTAACAAAACAGGAATGTGGTAATCACTGCCTGCCTGGTCCTGCCCCGTTTCGGGTACATCGGTTCCGGGTTGTTGCTTTTTTTTTGCCATCGTTTCAGTTACAGTATTATTTCGCCAGATGATGGTCCGCCTAATAATTTTTCTGCCAGGTCGCCATACGAATTCGCTACTGGTGATTCAAAGAACTCTTTGTACTTATTACTATCCCAAATTTCAAATTTGTTGCCTGCGGTGGTTAACACGATATCCTTGTTTAAACCCGCAAACTCTTTCAATGATCCGGGGATCAAAATCCTGCCCGCACTATCCGGCTCCACATCCGTTACCCCGTTCATGAATAATCTTTTGAACTGGCGCACTTCCAGTTTAAAATCGTTGAGCGCATTTACTTTTGCTTCTACCGGCAGCCAGTTCACTTCCGGGTAAAAATTTAAACATTGCTCAAACCCCTTGTTGATAACAAAACGCAGTCCACCCGCCTCTTCCACCTGCTTTTTAAGGCCGGCCGGAAGCAGGAAACGCCCTTTGGCGTCCAGTGTTACCGCATATTCTCCACGAAGTGTTATCATTTTCAATTACTTGGAACATATTCCCATTCAATACCACAAAATAACACTTTTTCCCACTTTACACCCAAAAAATGGCCTTGTTATTTTTTCCACATATATGAATTAGCTAAAACATAATACCAGTAAGCATTTGAGGCTTGTTTTTGCGTGGGAACCCAAAACCTACGTGGATTACCTGTGGATTACTGTTAATAACCCGTGCATAACCGCATTTTCATTGTTAGTAAACATAAACTGCTGAAAAGGAGCGTTGGACTGAAATACTTTATCAGCAAGGGTTCTGGGAGGATAAAAGCAATAAGGTCTAAGGTTTAAGGTCGAAGGAAGTATTCCGGTTCGTGAGACACGAACCTGGGCCAGGGAAGCTGAAAGTCAAAAGCTGAAAGCCGAAAGCTGAAAGCCAAAAGCAAAACGCTGAGTGCGTCCCCAACTTTAAACCTTAAACTTTAAACCTTACACCCTAAACCTTACACCCTACCCCTTTCACCTTATCTTTGCCCTTCATCAAACACGACAGTCAGTCGTATTTTTATGCAGCCGCAACAATTAGCCATACAGGATTATACCTATACCCTGCCCGACGAAAAAATCGCGTATTTCCCTTTAACCGAACGTGATGCATCCAAATTATTGGTGTATAAAGAAGGACAGATCACGGAGACCGTTTTTAACCGCATTGATACGCATTTACCCGAACATAGTTTGCTGGTGTTTAACAATACCAAAGTAGTAGCTGCCCGTTTGTTGTTCCAAAAACCTTCCGGCGGCATAATTGAAATATTTTGCCTGGAACCACATGGGGTAAATATGGATATTACCACCGCAATGCTACAACAGGGCCGGGTAGAATGGCAATGCCTGGTAGGCGGCGCTTCCAAATGGAAACCGGGGGTTATATTGGAGAAGGAAATAACAGCAGGAAATAGCAGCATTGTGTTACAGGCAACCATGCATGCCCGTACCGAAGGTGGTTTTATTATCCATTTCAGCTGGACACCCGCCGATAAAAGTTTTGCCGAAGTGTTACAGGCTGCCGGCGTAATGCCCCTGCCTCCTTATATTAAACGCAAGGCCGATAATACAGATGATACCCGCTACCAGACCGTTTATGCCAGGCATGAAGGTTCGGTAGCAGCACCCACTGCCGGCTTACATTTTACCGATGCGGTGATAGAGAAAATACAGGCCCGGCATATTACCCCCGCTTATCTTACCCTGCATGTAGGCGCCGGCACTTTTAAGCCGGTAAAAGCCGCTACCATGGAGCAGCACGATATGCATGCGGAGTGGATTGATGTAAGCACTGATTTCATTACCGGGCTGGCTGCGCATACAAACGCCGTAGTGGCCGTGGGCACCACCTCTATGCGTACCCTCGAAACCCTGTATTGGTTAGGCGTAAAGTGTTTGCATGATAAAAGTTTTGACCTGGCTAACCATATTCATTTATCGCAGTGGGAATGTTACCAGCTTCCGCAGCATTTTACCACCCAACAGGCATTGACAGCTTTAGCTGCTGCCTTACAACAACAAGGCGCAGCACGGTTAATGGCTACTACGCAGATCATTATTGCACCGGGTTATACACCAAGAGTGGTAAAAGCCCTGGTGACTAATTTTCACCAGCCGCAATCCACCCTGTTATTGTTAGTAGCGGCAGGTATTGGCAATGACTGGCGTAAAGTATACCAATATGCCCTGGAGCATCATTTCCGCTTTTTAAGCTATGGCGATAGTTCGCTGCTGTTTTTTAATTAAAGATCCTCCATAACAACTTTTAAGCTTACAGTAAATAGTTTAGCCTAATTTTATTTTTAGATTAGTCTAATTTTTATTTTACCTTTAGGCAACAAATACAAGCATTGTACTGATCAATAACATATGTCCAGACAAGACGAACACCATGCACATATATCCCTGAGCGATGTGCACCAATCGGTTGATACAACCACCAGGAAGCCCGGCACCTGGCGAAAATTACTGGCCTTTTTTGGCCCGGCCTATATGGTCAGCGTGGGTTATATGGACCCGGGCAACTGGGCTACTGACCTGGCCGGGGGAAGCCAGTTCGGTTATTCCCTTTTATGGGTATTACTCATGAGTAACCTGATGGCCCTGCTGTTGCAAAGTCTTTGCGCCCGCTTAGGCATTGTGCGTAACCGCGACCTGGCACAGGCCAACCGCGAAACCTATCCCAAACCCGTCAATTTTATGTTATGGGTACTGGCCGAAATATCCATTGCCGCCACCGACCTGGCCGAAGTATTGGGTATGGCCATCGGCCTGCAATTATTAACCGGCTTACCACTTATTTACGGAGTATTGTTTACGGTACTGGATACTTTTTTACTGATGTGGTTACAACGCTGGGGCATACGTAAACTGGAAGCATTTGTTATCGGTTTGATCTTTATTATTGGCGCGGCTTTCGTGGTTCAGTTATTTGTAGCATCGCCTGACCTGAAAGAAGTAGCCGGTGGTTTGGTACCCAGTATTCCCGGGCAGGCCGCTTTATACATAGCTATTGGTATTATTGGTGCAACCGTTATGCCGCATAATTTATACCTGCATTCGGCGCTGGTACAAACCAGGAAAATTGAACGTACGGAACAAGGCATTAAAAGGGCGCTGAAGTTTAATTTTATGGACAGCGCCATTGCGCTGAACCTTGCCTTCCTGGTAAATGCCGGCATACTGATACTGGCCGCAACAGTTTTTCATAAAACCGGCCGCACCGATGTAGTGGAGATACAACAGGCTTATGAATTATTACCCGCTGCATTGGGCAGTAAACTGGCAGCATCCTTATTTGCCATTGCTTTAATAGCAGCCGGGCAAAGCAGTACCATCACCGGTACCATTGCCGGGCAAATTGTAATGGAAGGGTATTTACACCTGCGTATCAATCCGCTGCTAAGAAGGCTCATTACCCGCTTAATTGCTATTATACCCGCGGTTATTGTGATACTGGTGTATGGTGAAAAAAATGTAGACGCACTTTTAATTTTCAGCCAGGTATTACTCAGCCTGCAGTTAGGCTTTGCCATTATCCCGCTCATTTATTTTGTGAGCAATAAACAAACCATGGGGCAGTTTGCCATCAAACCGTTCATTCAGTTTCTGGCCTGGCTGATCACCGCCATCCTGATTTTTTTAAATGCCAGCATGGTCATTAATCAGCTGTCCGATTTTTTTACCGAAAGTAATTCATGGCTGGCCAAAACAATCATCCTGCTGATCGCAACCGGGCTAAGCGTTTTATTGGTATACATTATTCTTTACCCCTTCCTGTTTGCTAAAAAAAGAAGTGTATTAAAACAATAGTCATGCAAACAAAACACCCCATACCTGGTTATATGGGGTGCTTACAACTTATAGCGGGTCATTTACTTTAAATGCGACCTTAACATCCAGGCTGTTTTTTCATGTTTCTCCATCAGGCCGGTAATAAAATCACCGGTGCCCGCGTCTTTATGGGCATCATTAAACTCTTCTATATTGCCACGTATGAACATGATAATGCTTTCATGATCGGCTAACAGGTCCTTATAATAACCGGCGCTGGTATTCTCGCCTTCATATTGCTCCGATAAATGCGTAAGCATGAGCATATCTTTCAGGTTGCCGGAAACATAATGCCCCAACTGGCGGATACGTTCGGCCACCACATCAATAATTTTTGCCGATTCATTGTACAGGTCTTCCAGGTACACATGCACCGAATGAAAATCGGGTCCCTCTACATTCCAGTGGGCATTTAAGGTTTTGGTATATAAAACAAATTCATCGGCCAGTAAAATAGCCAGTTGGTCAGAAACGATCTTCCTGTTATTAGCAGAAATGCCTATTGCTGTTTTCATAATTAATATTTTTAAATAATAGTTTGATAAAAAATACACTGATACACATACAAATCACGCACCAAATACCACCTCCCTCTATTAAATTATACTTTAGGGTGTAAATAAGGCAGTTGCCGGTATTAAGTTAAGCCAATAAAATTTACGGCCTTCCTGTAGTTTTTAGTAAATTTGACAGCATCTACGAAGACCTTAGTAAATGATTTGTTAAACTAATTAAGCGGTTAACAAAACAAACTGACAGTTTGTTACTTTGTAGAGTAAAGGCACCAAATTTGAAATGTGTACCTGGATTCAAATAAAAAAGATTAAAAAGCTATAAGTATGAAATGGAAACAACTTTTTTTAGTAGTCGCTGTCAGCGCCTTTTCGGCAGTTGGTAGCGTGTGGGTGTATGGCAAACTGAACAAATCTGATAACAGCTCTTTCAGTTTAGAGAATGGCACCAAACTTCCTGTAAACTATGCGCACTATGTAGAGAATGGTGGCAATGGTGAAACCTTAACGGATTTTACCAAGGCAGCTGCCGCAGCCGTACCGGCCGTTGTGCATATTAAAACAAAGATCCCCGCCAAAAAAATAAGTAACGACCTGCCTAACTCCCGTGGCGGTGGTGGCGGAATGGACGATTTTTTTGACCAGTTCTTCAATTATGGTCCGCAGATACAACCAGAACAAAGAGCTTCCGGTAGTGGTGTTATCATTAGCGAGGACGGGTATATTGTTACCAATAACCACGTGATCTCTGACGGACGTGATGGTGTGGCGGATGAAATTACCGTAACCCTGAATGAGAACAAAAAAACCTATAAAGCAAAACTGATCGGCCGTGATGCCAGTTCAGACCTTGCGGTATTGAAAATTGACGGCAACGGGTTCCCTTATATGTTATACGGCAACTCCGATGATACCAAGCTGGGCCAGTGGGTATTAGCAGTGGGTTATCCGTTAACATTGGAAGCTACAGTTACTGCCGGTATCATTAGTGCCAAAGGACGTACTATTGGTATTAACAGCCGCCAGAGCAATTCACCGGTTGAGTATTTTATACAAACCGATGCGGCCGTAAACCAGGGAAACAGCGGTGGCGCTTTAATTAACACTGACGGTAAATTAATTGGTATTAACTCGGCCATACTGGCGCCTAATGGTACCTATGCCGGTTATTCTTTCGCTATACCTGTAAACATTACTAAAAAAATTGTAAACGACCTGATTGAGTTCGGCGATGTTAAACGTGGTTATTTAGGCATCAGCTACCCTACTTCCGATAACGAAGGGTATATTAAAAGAGCCGGTGTTAAAGAAGGTGGCGGTGTGTTTGTACAGGCCGTACCAACCGATGGCGCCGCTTATAAAGCGGGTATCAAACGTGGCGACGTAATTACTAAAGTAAACGGCAACCGCGTAGCTTCCGGACTGGAAATGAGCGGCCAGATCGCCAGCTACAAACCCGGCGATAAAGTAAAGATCACCTATTTACGTGATGGCCAGGAAAAATCTGCTGATGTTACTTTAGGTGGCAATGTAAGCAAGATTGAAATTGTGGCTTCAGATATATTAACAGAACGCCTGGGTGGTGAATTTGAAAATGTGGATGCTAAAATAGCTACTAAGTATGACCTGAATGGTGGTGTTACCGTTAAGAAAGTAGATAAGGGCGGATTACTGGACCGCAGCAGGATTTCTGATGGTTTTGTGATCACCTCTATCAACCGCTATGCCATTAAAAACATGGATGTACTGGCTAATTACGTTGCACAGGCTTCGGGCAATACCATCCAGTTAGAAGGTTTTTACCCCGGTTCGGGCGGTACTTACCGTTACCCGGTTAACCTGGGCGAAGAAGAAACAGAATACTAAACAAGCCGCAGGCTTAACATAAAAAGGGTGTAACGCTGTTACACCCTTTTCATTTTATAAAGTTTCTTATCACAACATTAAACCTTAAACTCCTTGAACCTCTTGAACTTTGAACCTCTTGAACCTCTTAAAAAACCTGGTTCCTTAACAGGTCCTCAAATACATCCCTCTTTCTCACCAGTTTAGCTTCCCCGTCTTTTACCAATACTTCGGCAGGCTTATACCTTGAGTTAAAATTGCTGGACATTTCAAAACCATAAGCACCCGCATTATAAAAAACCAGCAGGTCGCCTTCCTTAATAACAGGTAATTCCCTGTCAGTGGCAAACGTATCGGTTTCGCAGATATTACCGGTGATGGTATAGGTTTTTAAAGGGCCGTCAGGATTGCTCAGGTTGGCAATACGGTGGTAGGAATCGTAAAACATGGGACGGATCAAATGATTAAAGCCACTGTTCACACCGGCAAAACTTACCGCCGGGGTTTCTTTGATCACGTTTACCTCCGTAATAAAATAGCCACATTCGCTTACCATATATTTGCCCGGCTCAAACCATATCTGCAGGTTTTTAGCTTGCGGATGACTTTCAAAAGCTTCTTTCACCGCTTTAGCCAGCGCATCCATATCCGTTGCCCCGTCCGTATCGCTATAAGGCACTTTAAACCCGCCACCCAGGTCAATAGACTTCAGTTCCGGAAAATGCGGGATAATATCAAACAATACTTCTATGCCCTTTACAAATACCGCTACATCCTTTAACTCGCTGCCGGTATGAATATGCAGGTTGCTCACAAAAATATGATGCGCCTGTACAATGGCTTTTATCTCCTCTAGTTGGTTAACCGGAATACCGAACTTACTTTTTTCATGACCCGTAGATATCTTCAGGTTTCCGCCTGCCATAATGTTAGGACGTAAACGTAAGCCTACCGGGTAACTATGGCCATATTTTTTACCAAATTTTTCCAGGTTGGACAGGCTGTCAATATTAACCGTTACACCTAAACTCACCGCTTCTTCAATTTCATCAAAAGCAATACCGTTAGAGGTATATAATACCCGGTTAGCCGGAAAGCCCGCATGCAAAGCCAGTTTTACTTCGTTGATGGAACTGCAGTCTACGTTTGCACCTATTTCGCATACATACTTCAGTATACTGATATTGGTCAAAGCCTTACAGGCATAAAAAAACAACACATTGGAATCTTTAAATGCCGTGGTCAGTTTTTCATACTGTTCTTTGATCCGTTCTGCATGATATACATACACGGGTGTACCAAACTGCCGGGCTATTTCCGTTAACTGCTGAGGGGATAAAACTTGTGCCATAATGATATTGCGGGCAAAGGTAATTGCAATTACAATAAAGGTGTGAGTAATCGGCAAACAGAATCGGTAAACTTATGCAATCGTGGCCGGTTTGCCCATGCTTCCGCATCAATCAGGCGGCTATTTTCCTTGTCGGTAGCAAAATGCTGCACCATTTGCCCGCACAGGGTTTTATCCTGCACCACCGCCGCTATTTCAAAATTGATATAAAAACTGCGGATATCCATATTCACCGTACCAATAAAAGCCACTTCCTCATCCACCACCATGGTTTTGGCATGTACAAATCCTTGCTGGTATAAATATACTTTAACCCCACGGGCAATTAATGGCGACAGGTAGGAGAAGGAAGAATGCTGCACAATATAACTATCCGATTTACCGGGTATGATCAGCTCTACCTCTACCCCGGCAGCCACCGCCATTTGTAAAGCGGTCAAAACCTGGTCCGATGGAATAAAGTAAGGATTCACTATTTTAATACTTTTCTTCGCCTGGCTGATGGCGCTTAATAACACTTCCATGTTGTAAGGATAGGCTGAATCGGGACCACTGGCCGCAATACTGATATTAGCCCCTCCCGGGTAATACTTACCATCAGGAAAATACACCGGCTCCAGCTCATATTGCTGTTTGCTCACAAAGCCCAGGCATAAAAAAAACTGGAACTGCAAGCCTTTCACGCCAGGCCCTTCTATCATCAGGTGGGTATCACGCCAGTACAGCGGGTGTTTACCGTTGTTCAGGTAGCGGTCATCCATATTAATACCACCTACAAAACCTACCAGTCCGTCAACTATAACAATCTTCCGGTGGTCGCGGTAATTAGCCTGTGCCAGTGAGGCAAAATGCACCGGCATAAATGCATATACTTCCACCCCACCCTTGCGTAAACGTTTGGGTATATCCTTAATCCGGTTGCTGCCACTATCATCTATGATCAGGCGTACCTTAACCCCTGCCGCCGCCTTACGCAATAGTATTTCGGTAATACGCTCACCTACATCATCACGGGAAAAAATATAGTATTCAATATGTATATGGTGCTTTGCCTTTTCCAGGGCCTCAAACAATGCAGGAAATTTTTCTTCCCCATTGGTTAGTAAGGTTACTTTATTACCGGTATGTACAAAGGATTGCCGCTGCTGGTATAATAAACGAAAAGGCTGTACCAGGTCGCCTATCTGCTGTTCCATGGTTACCAGCTGCGCTCCGGATGCTTCAAAGTATTTTCTTAAATACTCCCCGGCCATTTCTACCTCTTTAAAAGCCTTGCGGGAAAATATCTTCTTCTTACGCATATCACGGCCAAAGAAGAAATAAACGATCAGGCCGATGCCCGGCAGAAATATCAGGATAAGGATATAGGCCACAGATTTGGACGGGTTCCTGTTCTCCAGTAAAATGGTAGCAATAACACCAATATAGGCCAGTCCTAAAGGAATAACATAATAGGTTGTAAGAAATGCCCAGACAGCTTCCATAATTAATTGTGTTAGCTATACAAAACTACAGGTATGCCAATAAAAAAATGCATACACTCCTATAAGGTAACAGTGTATGCATTACTTATGATTAGTTTTAAATTAACTACCGGTTGCCGTAAAACAGGATAATTTTTTAATTATTCTGTTTCCTCATTCTCATCATCATCTTTCGCTATCAGTTCGCCATTCTCGCTTACCGATAACATTACCTCTTCTTCCTCTATCTCTGCCACGTCGGTCATGGTATCGCCATCTGCTTCGGTTTCGTATTGTGCACCGCCCATTGCGTCTTTAATCACGGTAGGTTCAATTACCTGGTCGGCCAATACCTCTTTAATTTTTGGTAACTCTTCGGCAGAGTTAATGCCAAAGTAATCCATAAAGTTTTTAGAAGTGGCATATACCAGCGGGTGACCGGGTAAGGCTTCGTTACGGCCGGTGATAATGATCAATTCTTTCTCCAGTAATTTTTGCACGGCATAGTCCGAGCTTACACCACGGATGGCTTCTATCTCGCCCTTGGTTACCGGCTGCTTATAGGCAATGATGGATAATGTTTCCAATGCAGCTGCCGACAGGCGCTTCAGGAATTTATCACCATTCAGCTGAGCAATGGTTTTGTGATAATCTTTCTTGGTTAAAAACTGCCAGCCGCCGCCACTTTGTCTTACTTCAAAAGGATAAAACTCCGAAGCATATTTTTCCCTGATACCCTCCAGGGCCGATTCTACCTGGTCCAGAACGATTTTATCTTCCATAAAACCAAAGGCGTTATTAATATGCTCGGTAACTTCTAAAGAGGTCAGTGCTTTATCGCTGGCAAAGATCAGTGATTCAATATGTGGGATCAGGTCGTTTATTTCCATCTGTTTTCCTCAACGGATATTTTGTATGTTTTTATACATACGATGATTGTAAAAAAGTACTTACTAATAAGTACCGAAAATACAATGCCAATGCCGAGGGGTAAAACACAATTATCAACAAAACGGCGATCCTGATGTGAGTAAAAAAATACAGCCACGCTTATAATAGCGTGGCTGAGCCTAAATGTTTATGTTTTGCTAAAATTATCCTTCTAAAGCGGCTGCACCACTTACAATCTCGGTAAGCTCGGTGGTAATAGCGGCCTGGCGTGCACGGTTGTACGAAATTTTCAGGTCGCGCAGCATGGAGTTGGCATTCTCACTGGCCTTATCCATCGCTGTCATACGGGCGCCATGCTCCGATGCAAAAGAATCCAGGGTAGCTTTAAATAACTGGGTATTTAAAATTTTGGGCATCAGTTCAGCAATCAGTTCCTCGCGGGAAGGGTCAAAGATAAAGTCGGCTTTCTTACCACCTTCTTTCTTTTCTGCTTTAGGAATGGGTAAAAAACGTTCTACTTCAAATTTCTGTGTAGCGGCGTTTTTAAACTGGCTGTATACAATTTCAATTACATCAAACTCCTTGTCAGCAAAGGCTTTCATGGCAGCCTGCGAAATCTTTTGTACATGCTCAAAAGTCAGGTCCAGGAAAATATCTTTAAACGTATCGCTTGCTTTGTAGTTGTTTTTTAAGAAGTGCTCATAGCCCTTTTTACCCAGGCTCCAGATAGTTACATTGCCTTTTTTGTACTGCTCAGGATATTTATCAGCAATAGTGGCTTTGGTTAATTTAATCACATTGGTATTAAAAGCACCTGCCAGGCCACGGTCACTGGTTAATGATATTACCAGTACATTCTCCACTATTCTTTCCTCGGCCAGCGCCATACCTACTTCACCTTCACTGTTGCTTACAATATTGCTCAGCATTTCCTGCAGCTTATTGGCATAAGGACGCATTTGTACAATAGCATCCTGCGCACGGCGTAATTTTGCCGCACTCACCATTTTCATCGCTTTAGTGATCTGTTGTGTACTTTGTACCGATTTAATCCTGTTACGTACTTCTTTTAATTGACCGGCCATGGTATATTATAGTTATAGGTTGTAAGTAATAAGTAGTGCGTTGCCGCTTCCTACTTCACGCTAACCTGTATTTATATAAAGAACAATTAGTTAATCGTTATTCGTTAAAAGTTAATGGGAATAAGCCTTACACTATGAACCATTAACTATGAACTATTAACTAATTCCCAATTTGGCCGCAAAAGTACAGCATCGGTGTCATATTTCCTTTAGCTGACCATAAAATGATATAATTGTGGAAAACCGGGTGTAAAACCCTGTCCTGAATAGTTTTATGCTGGTTACAAGCGATATTTCGCCTTCCTGCCGGCAATAATTAAAACCGGTACACCAGTCCAGCGCCGCCGGGAGCAACTGCTAAGTCAATATTTTCCAGTTGTTTAAACAGTATTTTACCCTGCCGTTGGCGAATGGTGTACATAATACCGTCAAAGATCATTAAAAATCCGCCCTGCAGTACTAGGCTTTTGCCATACCCCCGGAACTGGAAGTATTTTTTCTCGCCCGGGTGTCTTTTCCCCAGTTCGGCCCAGTACAAACCACCTAAAATATAGGCGGCATCCAGGCCCGCGTTCAACAAAAATGTTTTTTCCTCGCTGTTTTGCTGCTTCACCGCCTGGCCGAATGACTGTTTGGTTTTCATACGTTTACGGCTGCCCCAGTAACCGGCCTGCGCTATGGCCAGGTTCACCATATTAAAATAAGCATTCATCTGGTGCATATATTTATCGCTGCCGCTGCTTTGCCCGGCCGCAATAAAGCCTGTACCAATATTGGCCACTGCCCAGCTGCTTAATACCAGCATGCCGGTTTGGGTGGTTTTATGGGTCTTCTCCGTAAACTTATCCAGTTCAAAAGATTGGGAACGGGCAACGGCTGTTGCCAGCAGTAAAGTGCCCAGTACAATATATTTAATCATAATAGTTATTGATTGTACTGTAAGCTACGTTAATCCACCAAAAAAAATGCCTTTCTGACACTAAACACTTTATTAAACCTGCCGCCTTCGGCAGTGCCATTTTCAATTTCCAGCTCCTCTTCCTTAAAAAGATCCAGGTACACGGGACCGGGCGCCAGTTTATCCAGGTCGGCCCTGGTAATAACCAGTGCGCCGTTTTTTACCGTATCCACCCGGTTTACACCGCTGTTGGTAAATACCGTGTCGGTTAATAAAATGGTCACATAATCAGTCGGCTGCAGGCCATCCAGGTTAATCACCAGGTTTTCTCTTTTTATGGTATCAGGTAAATTGTATGTAATACTAAAAGGCGAAAAGGTGAATTTTTCTGTATAAGTATTGTTATCATGATCGGTAAAAACAATGGTATGCTCCCCTGCAAAAGCCTCTTTAGGTTTCATTACCTCGTAATACACACCATTCATTTTACTGCTGTCGGCCGTTAATACCACGCCATCCAAAGTAACCTGGCTGGGACTGGTTAATAATAAGGTGGTACCGTTAGGCCCGGCAAAACGGTATTGCAAACGCAGGGTAATATTCTCGTTCTCCTCCTCCCCTGTCAGGTAATAATCAAAGTAAATAGTCGATTGTTTTACATCGGCCCCATTACCAATCTCCGCGTTATTGCAGGCTATTAAAAAAAACGCTGTTACTGTTATAGTTGTCGTCCATTTTATCCACTGTTTCCACATCATATGCTTGCATCCTTTGGTGTTAATACGCTAAATGAAAGTTTGTAAGTTAATAAAAAGTAAAATAATGGATTTTGTTAATAGTTAATCGTTCATCGTTAATTGTAGGGAAGTTCAAAAGGTTCAAGGTTCAGAAGTTCAGGGTGAACAGGCAATAAATAGTGACTTTCCCGGACCATGGATGATTAATTGTTAATTCTCCATTATTAATTGTCAACTCTCATTTGTCCATTGTCCATGATTTTCCGGCTTTGCCGGTTTTCTTTCCCTCACATAAAAATCAGCTGTCTCGCCGCACTTTATTATCTTTGCGAGCCTGTCAAACTGGCTTATTTTGTTTTTAAGCATTGTTTTTGACAAGGCTAATTCGTTAGTATAAAATAATCTCATTAAGCAAATACACACAAAACGTAATCATGTTTGGTTTTATATCTAAATTATTTGGAGGCAGCAAGTCGGAAAAGGACGTAAAAAAGATTGCCCCCATTGTGGAGAAAATTAATGCCCATTTTGCTGCTTACCAGTCTATCAGTAACGATGAATTAAGAGGAAAAACGCAGGAGTTCAAGGCCCGCATCGCAGCGTATTTAAAAGATATTGATGCCGATATAGCTGCAAAAAACGAAGCGGCCCAGCAACTGCCCTTTAACGACCTGTTAGGTAAGGATGAGATATACCAGGAAGTAGATAAACTGAAAAAAGAGCGGAATAAAAAAATTGAAGAAATTTTAGAAGAAATACAGCCGGAAGCTTTTGCCGTGGTAAAAGAAACCGCCCGCCGCTTTAAGGAGAACACCGATCTGGTAGCCACGGCTACTGACCTGGACCGTGAACTGAGCGTAAAAAAATCATATATAAAAATCAATGGCGACCAATCGGTATTTAATAATACCTGGTCGGCTGCCGGTGTAGATGTTACCTGGAACATGGTTCATTACGATGTACAGCTGATAGGTGGCGCCGTATTACACTCCGGTAAAATTGCCGAAATGGCTACCGGTGAGGGTAAAACCCTGGTAAGTACACTGCCCGCCTACTTAAATGCATTGGCCGGCGAAGGGGTACATATTGTAACCGTGAACGATTACCTGGCCCGTCGTGACCAGGAGTGGAACGGTACCGTGTTTGAGTGGTTAGGTCTGAAAGTAGATTGTATTGATAAACACCAGCCCAACAGCGAACAAAGAAGGCAGGCTTATTTAGCCGATATTACCTACGGTACCAATAATGAATTTGGTTTTGACTACCTGCGTGACAACATGGTACATTCGGCTGACGAAATGGTACAACGCGGTCACCACTTTGCAATGGTAGATGAGGTGGACTCCGTTTTAATTGACGATGCCCGTACGCCTTTAATTATATCAGGCCCGGTTGCCAAAGGCGATGACCAGCAGTTCCATATTTTTAAAGGCCGTGTACACCAGCTGTTCCAGGAGCAGGAAAAAATTGTTCGCCAGAACCTGAACGAAGCCAAGAAATTATTTGAAAAAGGTGAGGACGACCCCAAAACAGGTGGCCTGGCCTTATTCCGCGCCTACCGTGGTTTACCCAAATACGGCCCGGTAATTAAATTTTTAAGCGAGCCCGGCGTAAAAGTAAAAATGCAAAAAGCCGAGAATTATTACCTGCAGGATCAGCAGCGTAATATGCATATAGTAGACTCGGAATTATTGTTCCATATTGAAGAGAAAAACAATTCGGTTGACCTGACGGAGAAAGGGTTGAACATGATCACCCGTGGCGCCGAAGATCCTGAGTTCTTTATTTTACCTGATATTGGTGTAAAACTGGCCCAGGTAGAAAAAAGCGATGCCAGCGCTGAAGAAAAACAACAACAGAAAGAGCAGTTAAGGAACGAATACACCCAAAAGGCCGACCGTATACATACCGTACAACAATTATTAAAAGCCTATACCCTGTTTGAGAAAGATGTGGAGTATGTGGTAATTGACGGCGCTATTAAGATTGTAGACGAGCAGACCGGTCGTATTATGGATGGCCGTCGTTACAGCGATGGTTTACACCAGGCGTTAGAGGCTAAAGAGAATGTAAAAATTGAGGCCGCTACCCAAACCTATGCCACTATTACCCTGCAAAACTATTTCCGTATGTACCATAAATTATGTGGTATGACCGGTACTGCCGAAACGGAAGCAGCAGAGCTTTGGAGCATTTATAAACTGGATGTAGTTAATATACCCACCAATATTCCCATTACCCGTAAGGATATGCAGGATATGGTGTATAAAACCAAACGTGAAAAGTATAAGGCGGTAATTGACGAAGTAGAGAATTTACGTAATGCAGGCCGCCCCGTACTGGTTGGTACCACATCGGTGGAGATCAGTGAGTTGTTAAGCCGTATGCTGCAGCAGAAAAAAATTCCGCATAGTGTACTGAACGCCAAGCAACATGCCAAAGAAGCCGAGGTGGTAGCGGGCGCCGGTTTAGCAGGTGCGGTAACCATTGCCACCAATATGGCGGGTCGTGGTACCGACATTAAGCTGGGACCAGGCGTGAAAGAAGCGGGTGGACTGGCCATTATAGGTACAGAACGCCACGAGAGCCGCCGTGTAGACAGGCAGTTACGTGGTCGTGCCGGCCGCCAGGGCGATCCGGGCAGCTCCTTATTCTATGTATCACTGGAGGATGACCTGATGCGTATGTTTGGCAGCGAACGTATTGCCAGCATGATGGACCGTTTTGGTTACAAAGAGGGTGATGTGATACAGCATAGCATGATCAGTAACAGTATCCAGCGTGCACAGAAAAAAGTAGAGGAAAATAACTTTGGTATCCGTAAGCGTTTGCTGGAGTATGATGATGTAATGAACAAACAGCGTAATACCATTTACGCCAAACGCCAGCACGCCTTATTTGGCGAGCGCCTGGCACTGGATATTGACAATGCCTTTTCGGTGGTTGCCGAGAACCTGGTTGCAGGTTTCCGTGCTACGGAAGATTACGAAGGCTTTAAATTAAACTGCCTGGTAACTTTTGGTATTGATACCAAAATAACGGAGGAAGCTTTTAAAAAAGGCGACCAGAATACCGTGATCGACCAGTTGTATAGGGAAGCTACCGAAGCTTACGGGCAACATAAGGATGCGTTGAAAAAGAATGCCATCCCGGTATTTAAAAACATCCGCCAGTCACAACCCGCCCATATTGAAAATGTAGTAGTGCCCTTTACGGATGGCAGCAAAGGCCTGAATGTGGTAGCGCCCCTGGATAAAACCATTGCTACCGAAGGCGAGGAGCTGGTAACTTCTCTTGAAAAGACCATTTCGCTGGCTATTATTGATGATGCCTGGAAAGAGCACCTGCGTGCCATGGACGATTTAAAACAAAGCGTACAAACCGCTTACCTGGAACAAAAAGATCCGCTGGTAATATATAAGGTTGAAGCTTTCCAGCAGTTTAAGGATATGGACGCTGAAGTGAACAAGAATATTGTCAGCTTCCTGAACGCCGCGCAAATACCTGTAGAACAGGGCCAGGCCCCATTACAGGAAGCGAAAGTGGAAAAGACCGATTACAGTAAAATGAAGGCCAATAAAGAGGATATTGACGCTGCCGGTGAGGATTATGCGGCCAATGCGAGCGATCGTTTTGACCCCAATACTGACGGTGGAGCGCCTTTAACTAAACAGGAGCCGATTAAAGCTGCCCCCAAAATTGGCCGTAACGAGCCTTGTCCCTGTGGTAGCGGTAAAAAATACAAAAACTGCCACGGCCGCGAAGAGTAACTGAAATTTTTACTTATTATATATAGCCCCTGTTTACAGGGGCTATTTTTTTACCCCGTTCATAGTTTTCCCTTGTCATCATTTTAACCTTACCCCCTATACCTTACACCCTATACCTTACACCTTATACCTTACACCCTATACCTTTATAATACCACCTTCCCAGCCCCTCTCCCCTTCTACCTCCCGGTAAAAACCCTTATTGATCGGGAAAACACCAGTTTCTACGTAAAAATGGTAAAATCCCATATATCCCCGGTTTCGTAATAACCCGAAAAAGCCTCCTGTTTTCGTAAAATTACCCTCCCTGAATGGCACAGGACAGGTGTGAAAACCTCCTGGTTTACCTAAAAAAGATAGACATATGTCAATAAAAAATGAATTTGAAAAAAAATTTTACTGTCGGCTTCTTTATCAACAAATTAAAAATCAACACTTTATAATATTAGTAAAAATTACAACGTTTATCGCAAGTAGTTTTACTATTTGATTACAGTAAAATACGCAATACTTTTGTGTTGTATTACGAAGGAAAACACTAAAAAAACCTAGTAATCCTCATAATACGAATCCGTTTTTTTACCCTATAATTAAGTGATATGAACCCTATTTCTACCCGTATTTTTTTCATTATTCTTAGTGTATTTACCTTAAACCTTTTCACTGCCAACAGCCAGGTTACATACAATGTAAACGGCAACAGCAATACTTCATATCACCTGAATGCTAATGACAGCTTAATTATCAATGCAGGTACTTATACAGGTAACGTTACCAGCTGGAACGCCGGTTCAGTAATCGTAGTTAAAAGCGGCGCTACTTTCAGCCCTAACAGCTATGGCAACCACGTATCTAAAATTGTTGTAAACGGTACAGCTAATATTAAAAACCTGAGTGCTTTAAATGGTTTTAGCCTGGAGAACTACGGTAACACAACTTTTGATGGTGGCTGGCAGCAATTAACCGGTAACGGCAAAATAAACAACTACTTCGGTGCCGTATTAAACTTTACCGGTAATATGGCCTTGAACAGCTCGGCTAACGAAATTGTTAACCAGGGTGATATTAATGTAGTGTCTGATCTTACTTTTAACAGCGGCAGCAAGATCAATAACAGGAAATCGGTAATTGCCGGTGGTGATATTGTTTTCAATAACGGCGCTGCTATCATTAATATCGGTAAGTTCCAGGCTAAAACACTCACTTTCAACAGCGGCAGCACACTTACCAATAACTGTCGTATGATTGCTACCGGTGAAATTGTGTTAAACAAAAGCACGGTTACCAATACCGGCCTGATCTGGTCATCTAATGCCAACAATGATTCTAAAATAACTATCAATGCTAACGGTAACCTGAACCTGTCTGGTAACGGTACTATTAAAAGTGTAACTTTTGTAAACAGCGGTGTTATCACAGGTTCCGGTAATATGTACTTTACCGGTGCTACTACAGGTAACGGTACAATAGGTTCTGCAACAGGTACAGGCAACATGATCAATGTATTTGATGCTACAAGAACCAGCAGCAGCCGCATATTTGACACACAAGGTGCAGGTGTAAACACCAATACCGTTCAGTTTACCAACGTTCCGGCTCCCGATACCATCAATACTTTAGCTACCTGTGCTCCTGAAGAAGCTCCTTTACCTTTACCGGTTAAATGGGAATCATTCAATGTTAACTTAAGCAACAATGTACCTGTTTTAGACTGGAAAGCTTCTTTTGACTACGAAACAAGCTTTGAAATTCAGCGCAGCTATGACGGTATCACTTTCAACACTATTGCCATAGTATTATCAATGGACAATATCAGAAGCTACCAGTACAAAGACAACCAGGTGAACGCTAACAGCAAAATTGTTTACTACAGAATTAACGGTAAAGAAATTACCGGTGAGTCTAAATTATCTGATACCAGGACTGTACGTTTCAGCAACACGCAAAATGTAAGCTTACAGGTTGTACCTAATCCTTTTGTAAATCAATTACAGGTTCAATACCAGGCTACTGAAAAAGAAACCATCACCATCCGTGTAATCAACACCAGCGGCCAGGCTCTGGTAACTAAAAATGTAGGTGTAAGCAACGGCTTTAACAGCATCGCGGTAACAGAAGCAGGCAGCTTTGTAAAAGGTGTTTATTTCTTACAGGTGATCAGCAACAATAAAATCATCGCAACTGAAAAAGTTGTGAAACAATAAAATATTCAACAGTGGACGGTTGACACACTAAGCCCCTGCAAAGGGGCTTTTTTATTGCCCCTGCTTTATTAAACATACTTAATAGCGGATGCCCCCTATCAAAAACAAGCGCCTCTAAGATGTATTTTTAAGTGGTTATAAAGCAGTATACAGGCAATGAATGAACTGCAGACTACATGCCGGAACAAGCAGTAATATACCTGGTATAGAAGTGAAGTGAGGCCGGGAACAAAGCAATAGTATAAGGCCCGGGAAATTGCCGGTAATAGCCCACAGAAAGCATCAGCAGCAATACCTGCTGTTATGTTTTAAAGGGCCTGTATTTTGTTTACTGTACAAGGAAAGAGATGACCAGGGCAGGCAGTTGTCTTAGCTCATCCGAAACTTGCAGCCTGCCGGTATTGCACTTATTTTTTCAGGGGAAGCTCAATGGTAAAAATGCTCCCTTTACCCAGGGTGCTTTCTACTTTTATTTCACCATGATGCGCCTCTATCATGGATTTTACATAACTAAGGCCCAACCCGAAACCTTTTACATTGTGCAGGTTACCGGTATGTGCCCTGTAAAAGCGTTCAAACACGCGTTTTACGGTCTCTTTGCTCATGCCTATACCATTATCCTCAAATCGAAGTACGAGCTTTTTACCGGTATTCTGACTCGATATTTTGATCTGGATAGGCACATTGGTTTTGGAGTATTTCACCGCATTATCCACCAGGTTGTTCACCAGGTTGCCAAAATGCACTTCATCCGCTTCAATGAGGTCATTGGTGGCCTGCAGGTTTAATTCGGCTACACCGTTTTTATCATCCAGCTGTAACGCAAAATTATCTAACACATCCTGTATAATATCGTGCACATGAAGGGGGCTCAAAGCCAGGTCAACCTCCTGTTTTTCCAGCTGCGAAGCTTTTAAAATGGTTTCCACCTGTTTATTCATCCGCAGGTTTTCCTCCTTGATGATGGTACGGAAATAATCGATCTTTTCAGCGTTTTGTAATACTTTTTCGTTTTTCAACGCATCCACGGCCAGTGATATAGTTGCAAGCGGTGTTTTAAACTCGTGGGTCATGTTGTTGATGAAATCATTCTTGATCTCGCCTATTTTCTTTTGCTGCAGCATGGTACGCACAGTTACATAGAACGCCGCAATAATGATAAGGGTAAACACAATGGACATAATGATGGGCCAGCGTAAAGAACGTATCACCAGGGCCTTCCAGTCAATTACCGTTACAAACAGTATTTCATTGGAAGTAAGGCTTTCGGAAGCGGAGCCAGGCTGCGATATAATATAAGCACCCAGCGGCGTATAGTTATTGAGGCTATCACTGTAGGATGCTACAAAGTTGTTGGAAGCCAGCAATATTTCATCGGGCAGGTATGCTTTCACATTCTGGTTAATGATGGCAAAATCGAATTGCAGTTTTTTTAATCCTTTGGCATTAAAATTCCGGCGGATGATATCATGCAGCTCTTTAACGGAAAGTTTTGAGGCCAGGGTCTGCGGTTTAATAAAGCTGCGGCTGAAGCCCTCTAAAAACTGGTTGGTACCGCTGGATAAAGGAATGGGTACGTAAGAAGATTTGATCTGGTTCAGTTCCAGGCCGGCATTGATCTTGGCCTCATCCACCTGTTGTTTGATACGGTCCTCACTTAACTGGTTCATATTGCTTAACCACGACAGCTGCAATATAATAATGCCGACCAGCGATAACGAAATAAGGATGATGATGATAGTGAATGTCTTTTTCACGAACCGGTATTTGCTTTAGATGGAAAGATAAAAGTTTATGTTTATATCCGCCGCCAGAGGCGATAAAATAAGTTTGAGCCAAATTACAAATTTAGAGCATTCATACAGGTTTTACACGGCCAGGCAGGTGAAGTAAAGTTTTTTAACTTCCCTTTTTAAAAAACATATTAATTTTAGCCTATGAATGAACTGGAAAAAGGTACATTACTGATAGCTGAACCTTTTTTAAAGGACCCCAATTTTCAACGGACAGTGGTATTGATGTGTGAACATGATGAGGAGGGTACTTTTGGGTTTGTATTAAACAGGCTTTATAAAAAAACACTGGATGACCTGTTTCCGCCATTGGAAGGATTGGACCTCCCTATTTTTTATGGCGGTCCGGTGGAACAAAACAGCCTGCATTTTTTACACCTGTTACCGGATGATATTCCGGGCGGTGTGGAAGTATTGCCCGGTGTTTTCTGGAGCGGTGATTACGAAGCCATGATCCGGGCCTTGCAGGCCGATCGTAAAAAATCAAAACAAATACGTTTCTTTTTAGGCTATTCAGGCTGGAGCAAGGGTCAGCTGGAGGAGGAAATGGAGGAGAAAACCTGGATCACCCTGCCGGCTACCCGGAAACTGATCTTTGAGACCGGCCACGCCGTTATCTGGCAGGAAGCTTTAAAAACCCTGGGCGGTGAATACCGGCAGATGGTGAACTACCCGGTAGATCCGCGTTCCAATTAACCCAGCGGTTACGTATTATTTACAACGCCTTCCTGTTTTTATAATTTATTTTAAGCTTGTACATTTGCCTGACATCTGTTTGATGTTAACGCTCGTCCTTAACTTACCCTCTAGCCGATATTTAATAGTAAAACCATTTTTGAAACTGTAAAAATTACACATGAAACGTCTGTACCTCAGCTGCTTATTAAGTGCCTGTTTATTCTTCTCGTCCTGCGATACCTTAAAACAGATCGCATCGGTTATTATGCCATCCGAATATGAAATGGCAACCGGACTGAAAGATGCATTGACCCAGGGTTTATTCAGCGGCTTTGACGCTTTTGCCAACCCTAACTCCGGCAATCCCCTGGTTAAATTTGCCTTCCCCGGTGAAGCAGCCAAGATAGAAAAAACCTTAAACGACCTGGGCATGGGCAATTTATTAAACCAGGTGACCAGCAAGTTCACCAATGCCATGACCTCGGCAGTAGTAGCGGCCAAACCCATTTTCCTGAACTCGGTAAAGAGTATGAATTTCCGCGATGTGATGAATATACTGGTAACCGATAATACCCGTGCCGCGACTGATTATTTTAAAACGGCTATGTCGGCCTCTTTAATGAACGCTTTCAGGCCGATTGTAGACAGTACTGTAAAACTGAACGGTGCGAATAAGGAATGGGCCAATGTGGCTAATATTTACAATAAAATACCTTTAATAGGCAAACCTATTGAAACCAGCTTAACCGATTTTGTATCGGCCAGGGCCATTGATGCCATGTTTTTATCGGTAGCACAGGAAGAAGAAAAGATAAGGACCAAATACGAGTTCCGCAAAACCGATATGATGAAAAAAGCATTTGGTTATGCCGAGCAGGAACTGGCACGCAGAAAACAAAGCCAGGGCGGTACTACCACTCCTACCGGAATAAGGTAGTACCTATATTTATTGCCCTCTAATACATTACAAACCACAGCATAAACAAGTGTTATTTATTCATTTAAAAACAAATCAATTGTATGGGAAAATTTGTAATTTCTAAACGCAGTAACGGTGAGTTCCAGTTTAATCTTTTAGCAGGCAATGGACAGGTTATTTTGTCAAGCGAAGGCTATTCGGCCAAAGCAGGTTGCGAAAACGGTATTGATTCGGTTCGCAAAAACGCACAGGACGATAGCAGGTTCGATCGTAAAACATCAACCAATGGCAAGTTTTACTTTTCTTTAAAAGCTTCTAATGGCCAGATAATCGGCAGCAGCCAGATGTACGAAAGTGAATCGGGCCGCGACAATGGTATTGATTCAGTAAAAGAAAACGCCCCTGCTTCACCGGTTGAAGACCAAACAGTATAACCTCAAAAATCATATCTCTCACAAAAAAGGTTTCCCTGCAAGGAAACCTTTTTTATTGCCATAAAAAAACTGCTGCCTGATAACAGACAGCAGTTCGTATTTACTTTTATTATTTATCACATTATGCTTCTGTAGCACCCTCAACCAGTACGGTTACTTTGTTGTTGAGTACTTCAACAAAACCACCCTGGATATGAAAGAAAGCTACGTCGTTAAAGCTTTTGTCTTTAATAACCTTCAGCTTACCTTCTTTTAAAGCACTGATCAGCGGGGCGTGTTTTTCCAAAACCTCAAACAAACCACTTATACCGGGTAACTGTACACCGTATACTTCGCCGCTATAAAGCTTTTTTTCAGGTGTTAATATTTCTAAATTCATTGTTAAGTATTCAGTATTTAGATATTAGTATGCAGACGTTTTACTCATCATTTTTTAAAGACTTATAAAACGTCAAAACCATTTTATATATCTGCACAATTTCATTTGTTAACTCGTCCTTACTGCTTGCGTCAAAGTAGTTCAGCCGATATGCGATTTCCACCTGTGTCTGTAGTTCATTTACAGAACCCATCGCTATGGCTAAGAAGTGTTTGAACTGCCTGTTTGATCCCCTTCCGGCTCCTTCTGCTATATTACTTGGAACCGAAATTGCACATCTTTGCATTTGTGACTGAAGACCGAACTGCTCTATTTTGGGCAAAGTAGCCGATAGTTTATATACCTGTACTACTAATTCCATAGAGCGTTGCCAGATTCTTAGCTCTCTATAGTGGTGCATTCCCATAGTACCCGTTTTAAATACTTAAACAACAGTTATTTATTGGTTAGCGTACTGCTAATCTAAAATTAACAACTTTGTTCTAAATACTCAATACTAAATACTATATACCAGCTAATTAACCCTGAGCTTGTGCTAACAGTTTTTTACCTTTCTCAATAGCGTCGTCAATAGTACCTACTAAGTTAAAGGCAGCTTCAGGATACTCGTCCACTTCACCTTCCATGATCATGTTAAAGCCACGGATAGTTTCTTCAATGGGAACCAGTACACCTTTTAAACCGGTGAACTGCTCGGCCACGTGGAAAGGCTGTGATAAGAAACGTTGTACTTTACGGGCACGGGCTACGGTCATTTTATCGTCGTCGCTTAACTCATCTAAACCAAGGATAGCGATAATGTCCTGTAACTCCTTATAACGCTGTAACATTAATTTTACGCGGTTAGCACAGTTGTAGTGCGCATCACCCACTACCTGAGGCGTTAAGATACGTGAAGTAGAATCCAACGGATCCACCGCAGGGTAAATACCTAAGTCGGCAATTTTACGGCTTAATACGGTAGTCGCATCTAAGTGAGCGAAGGTAGTAGCCGGAGCAGGGTCGGTCAAGTCATCCGCAGGTACATATACCGCCTGTACAGAGGTAATTGAACCATTACGGGTAGAAGTGATACGTTCCTGCATCAGACCCATTTCTGTGGCCAGTGTAGGTTGGTAACCCACCGCCGATGGCATACGACCTAATAAGGCCGACACCTCAGAACCAGCCTGGGTAAAACGGAAGATATTATCTACGAAGAAAAGGATATCACGGCCTTTACCTTGTCCGTCGCCATCACGGTAGTATTCCGCAATAGTTAAACCTGAAAGGGCAACACGGGCACGGGCTCCGGGGGGCTCGTTCATCTGTCCGAATACGAAAGTAGCTTTTGAATCAGCCAGTTCTTTCATATCCACTTTACTTAAATCCCAGCCACCTTCTTCCATGCTGTGTTTAAAAGCCTCACCGTATTTCATAATACCGGCTTCAATCATCTCACGCATCAGGTCATTACCTTCACGGGTACGTTCACCCACACCGGCAAATACTGATAAACCTGAGTAGGCTTTCGCAATATTGTTAATTAATTCCTGGATCAATACGGTTTTACCTACACCCGCACCACCAAACAAACCAATTTTACCACCTTTTGCATATGGCTCAATCAGGTCAATTACTTTAATACCGGTAAACAGTACTTCAGTAGCAGTGCTCAGGTTTTCAAATGCAGGGGGCTGTGCGTGAATTGGACGGCCACCTTCTTTACTTACAGCAGGCAATCCGTCAATAGGATCACCGGTAACATTAAACAAACGGCCTTTGATAGCCTCGCCGGTTGGCATGGCAATAGCTTTGCCGGTATCTACTACTTCGGTACCACGTACCAAGCCTTCAGTACCGTCCATGGCGATGGTACGTACACTGTCTTCACCTAAGTGTTGCTGTACTTCCAAAACCAGTTTATCACCATTCGCTTTGGTAATTTCCAATGCGTTATAAATCTCCGGAAGTGTACCGTTAAACTGAACGTCGATTACGGCGCCAATTATCTGCTTAATTTTACCTGTATTTGCCATATATATAGATAGGTATTTATTTTGGCCGCAAAGGTAAGGGTAGCGACCTTAATAACGAAATAAGAAATCATATTTTACAATAACGTGGAAAAGAGGTGAATTTTTGCCAGGCCGAAAGCTAAAAACGGAATGCTTAAAGCAGTATTATAATTGTTAGCACACTACCTAATTAACTAATTTTCAAATTATTAGGGGCTGTCAGCAGCATTAACGCTGCTCAGCGGCAGTCACCTGCTGTTACGGGCTCCGCTATCGCTCCGGTGCTGCACTGCGTTACGCACCAAGCCCTCCACATCAGGCAGCTCTTCAGCTTTATAGCCCTGCTGAACAGGAAAGAAGGCCGGAAATTAAATTTTTATATCCCCGCCGGTAAGTTTTATATACCATTTACGCAGGGTTTCTGTTACCGGGGGCCAGCAAAATCCGAATACAAACCATATCCCCGACCATTGCCAGGGGTAGGCCTCTCTTAAAAAATAATAACAGATAACGGTGCCGGTAATACAACAGAGTATTCCGGAGATAAAATACCGTTTCCATTTATTGGTAGTACTCAACCATTTCATACCAGGGTGTTTTGTAAGCAATATAACCAATTATAACCGGGTTTTTAGCTTTTCACCTTCACCCCTTCCACCAGGGCCGTCCCTGCTTTTTAACTGTTTGCAGGTTCATACAACGTTAAAAGCTATTACTGCATCAATAAGTATACATGTTATCAGTAAAAATTAAGGAAAGGGCCTGGATTGCCTGTATAGCAGCCAGGAAACTCAAAGCCGGGAACGTCGCCATTGTTATTGGCAATACGATATACCTGCATGGCGTAACAAGGGCATATTTTTTAAGCAACCCTGCCTGGCTAAGGCACGAGTTAAAACATGTGGAACAATACCGCCGTTTAAGTATTCCGCTATTTATTATGCTGTACCTGTATCAATGCCTGCGCTTTGGTTATACCAATGCTCCCCTGGAGCTGGCCGCCCGCCAGGCAGAGGCAGATGAACAGATAGCAGAAAACTACCTGATAACTTAACATCATATTTAGTAATACCCTAATACTATGTTAACAGTATCTTAAAGTGACCGTTTCCCCTATCTTTGCCCTCTTTCAATTAATTACTTTGCAAAAAAATTGTGCATGAACAAAGGTTTACTAGCATTAAATGTTATCCTGTTGGCAGCTGTGGCGGTATTGTTTTATTTACATTTTAGTAGTAAAAAAACGGTTGTCACACAAAAGAAAGTGGCCAATAAAGACTCTTTACTGGCTGCCAAACCATTTAGTGTAGCTTATTTTGAAATGGACTCCATACAGGAGAATACACAACTGGTAAAAGATGCCATGGCCGAAATGGCAAAGAAAGAAAATGCGATCAATGCGGAACTGAACCGCCTGGGTAAAAACTACCAGGACCGTGTTTTATTTTACCAGAACAAATACCAGGGCAAACCCGATATTACCCAGCAGGAAGCCGAAGCCGCTCAAAAAGAGATACAGGGCCTGGAACAAAACATGACCAATCGCAAAAACGCTTTAGGCCAGGAGTATGATGAGTTTGTGATACAAAAGAAAATGGCCCTTAAAAAGGCGATTGAGGAATATGTAAAAGAGTACAACACCCAATACAACTATACCTATATCCTCTCCGATGATCCGGGTTTATTTTACTTCCGCGATTCCAGCTTTAATGTTACCGCCGATATTATTAAAGGCCTGAACGAAAAGTATAAAGCGAATAAGAAGTAGAGGCTAGGGATTGATGATTTAAGATTTAAGATTTAGGATTTAAGAATTGATAGCGATAATATTGCCCTGGGTACCTGGTGTATCCGGGGTTTGTTTTTTTTTAGCACTTTGCTTACCAGGCCACACCTAATTCATAATTCATCATTCATAATTCATAAATCTTCATTCATCACTCCTCATTCCCCATGCATAATTCCTATCTCTCAAAAATACTCCTTATCTTGACGCCTAAACAAAAACTGCTATGGCCCAGGAACAAGGTTTAAAACCTACGATGAGCTTAATGGACGGCACCATGATCGTTGCCGGATCAATGATAGGCTCGGGAATATTTATTGTAAGCGCCGATATGGCCAGGAGCGTAGGCTCGGGTGGCTGGCTCATCTTATTATGGGTTATCACCGGCTTAATGACCGTATTTGCGGCAGTAAGTTACGGCGAACTCTCCTCCATGTTTCCCAAAGCCGGCGGCCAGTATGTTTTTTTAAAAGAGGCTTATAACCCGCTGACCGGCTTTTTATATGGCTGGAGCTTTTTCTCCGTTATACAAACCGGTACCATTGCCGCCGTTGGTGTGGCTTTTAGTAAGTTTGCCGGTTACTTCATCCCGGCACTCACCATGTCCGATGAAAATATTATACTTGAGCTGGGCAGCTGGTTCAAGTTATACCCCGCCCAACTGGTATCCATTGCCCTGGTCATATTTTTAACCTGGATAAATACCCGCGGTGTAAAAGAAGGCAAAACCATACAAAAAGTTTTTACACTCATTAAGCTGTTCTCCTTATTCGGTTTAATTGTATTTGGCTTTTTACTGGCAGCCAAAGGCAGTATATGGGAGGCTAACTGGGCATCAGGCCTTTCCTTTTCTTCTACCAGCCCGGTAATAGCAGATGGCAAACAGGTTGGCTGGTCGTTTTTTTCATCGCCGGTTTCCACCATGGTAACCATTGGCATTATTGCCTCGGCCATGGTAGGCTCGGTATTCAGCAGCGTAGCCTGGGAAAACGTAACGTTTATTGCCAGCGAAATAAAAAATCCAAAACGCAATGTAGGCCTCAGCCTGTTTTTAGGCACTTTGATCGTTACCGTTATTTATATACTCACCAATTTAATGTACATGGCTGTATTGCCGGTAACACCGGCTATTGCCGAGGGCGCCATACCCTACCCCGCTGATGGTACTATTACTAACAGTATTGCCTTTGCCGCAGAGGACAGGGTTGGCACTGCCGCCTCTACCGCCATATTTGGCAGTGTAGGTACCGTTGTTATCGCCATCACCATTATGATATCCACCTTTGGTTGTAATAATGGTTTAATACTAACAGGCGCCCGTGTGTACTACACCATGGCCAAGGATAAACTGTTTTTACAAAAAGCGGCCATACTCAATAAAAACGATGTTCCCGGCTGGGCTTTATGGGCACAATGTATCTGGGCCTGTGTTTTATGTTTAAGTGGTAAATACGGTTTATTGTTAGACTATGTGGTGTTTATCACCCTGTTATTTTATATTTTAACTATTGTGGGTATTTTCAGGTTACGCCGGTCTCGCCCCGATGCCGAAAGACCTTATAAGGCTTTTGGGTATCCGTTTATACCTGTTATCTATATTTTACTGGCAGGCACTATGGCTGTGGGCTTATTATATGCCAAACCCGAAACTTCCTTAGCAGGCCTGGCTATTGTAGCATTGGGAGTACCTGTATACTTTTTAAGCAGAAAAAAATCGCAGGAAGGTTAATACTAGCCGGCGATAAATAAAATAATTGCGCATGAATAAAATTGCCATAGCTATCCATGGCGGTGCCGGTACCATATTAAAAACCGATTTAACACCCGAATTAGAAAAAGCCTATACCAATGGTTTACAGGCGGCGCTGGATAATGGTTATAACGCATTACAAAGCGGGCAATCGGCTATCGATGCTGTATTGGCGGCCGTAATAAGCCTGGAAGACAACCCCCTGTTCAATGCCGGTAAAGGATCGGTATTTACCAAACAGGGTAAACACGAAATGGATGCTGCCATTATGGATGGCAGTAATTTACAGGCAGGGGCTGTTGCCGCTATACAGCAAATAAAAAATCCTGTACAGCTGGCCCTTGATGTAATGCGTCATACCGAACATGTAATGCTCAGCGGCCAGGGTGCACTGGACTTTGCCGCTACCCGTGGCTATACGCTGGAACCCGATACCTACTTTTTTTCGCAGCAACGGTATCAGCAATGGCAGCAGGTACAGCATACCCACACCATTGCCCTGGATCATAATATACCGGTAAAAGATAAAAAATTCGGGACCGTAGGTGCCGTTGCAGTAGACAGCCAGGGTAATGTGGCCGCAGCTACCAGTACCGGCGGTATGACCAATAAACAATTTGGCCGCATTGGCGATAGCCCTATTATCGGTTGCGGCACTTATGCCAATAATAATACCTGTGCTATCAGTTGTACCGGGCATGGTGAATTATTTATACGTGCCGTTACGGCTTACGATGTCAGCTGCCTGATGGAATACAAAGGCCTTAGCCTGCAGGAGGCCATGCATATAGTTGTACAGGACAAATTAGTAAAAATAGGTGGCGAAGGTGGCATGATTGGTGTAGATAGTAAAGGCAATACGGCTTTATTATTTAACAGTGAAGGTATGTACCGTGGCGTACGGGATAATGCAGGTATCAATGAAGTAAATATTTATAAGTAAGTATCCTAAAATGCTTTGTTATGCAACAAAAAGAACATCAGTACCAGCTTACTATTACCTGGACCGGTAATACCGGCAGCGGTACTTTCGACTATCGCTCTTACGAAAGGGCCCATACTATTAAAGCCGATAATAAACCAATTATACAGGCTTCATCCGACACCGCTTTCCGTGGCGACAGCACCAAGTACAACCCGGAAGAATTATTACTCGCCTCCATATCCAGTTGCCATATGTTATGGTTTTTACACCTTTGTGCACAACATGAAATTGTAGTGATTGATTATACTGATAAGCCCACCGGTGTAATGGTTGAAAACCCTGACGGCAGCGGTCATTTTAAAGAAGTGGTATTACACCCTGTTGTAAAAGTAAGTGAAGCGGCAATGGTTAATAAAACAGCGGCCCTGCATGAAAAAGCCCATCAACTTTGCTTCATTGCCAACTCCCTTAACTTCCCGGTAAAACATGAGCCGGCGTGTAGTGTTTAAGGTTTAAGGTTTAAGGTTTAAGGTTTAAGGTTTATAAAAAAGAGAGAACCGCGCAACAATGAATGCTGCACGGTTCTCTCTTTTATTTTATAATACTATCGTTATACCGTTAACTATTAACCATTAACTAATAACTACACTAATGGTGTGCAAAGTCCAGGTTATAGTCGCCCTTAATCCTTTCCATCGGCGGATTAAAGTAACCGTATTTTAAATGAGGGAATTCTTCTTTAATCAGCTCCTGCATTTGTTTAATGCCCATGCATTCACCGGTATCGCCTATATTTATCTTACCCAGGTACCAGTCAGGATCTATATTAAAATTACGCCACTGGATCATTTTTAAACCCGTTTCCCTGATCAGTTTTCTTAACGCTTCATACTCTTCCACGCTATCCGTCATACCCGGAAAAACAAAATAATTGATAGAGGTCCAGCCACCAAAACTATTCACCACTTTCAGGCTTTCAATAATATCATCAAAATCGTAATTGTTAGGGCGGTAATAAGGCATATACACTTCCCTGCGGGCCGAGTTGGTACTTACCCTTATGGAGTCTAATCCGGCCTCACACAGTTTTCTTACCGCATCGGGTTTAGACCCGTTGGTATTAATATTAATACTTCCCCGGGGAGTATGTTTTCTTATTTCAATAATGGCATCCCGCATGGTTTCCCACATTAACAGCGGCTCTCCTTCACAGCCCTGTCCAAAACTTACAATAGGGAAAGGCGCCGACTCCAGGTGCGGAACCGTGTATTCAACAATTTCTTCAGGAGTGGGTTTGAATTTTAACCTGTCCTGGTTACTCACCACCTGCTCTTCATCCGGCTGTAAGGATATACAACCAACACAATTGGCATTACAGGCCGGCGATACAGGTATCGGGCATTCCCATCTTTCTAAAAAATAATTGCGGGCAGCAGGGCAATGGTAGGTTAAGGCACAGTTGCCGGCCAAATGCTCAACCAAACGATTATGCGGATAGGCGCTTACTAATTTAGCCACCCCTTCCTGTATTTTTACCTGGTCATAACCATCACACTCCTGGCGTATATCCTGTTCAATACGCGTGGCAGGCACATAAAACTTATCGTCCAGCCAACCCACTGCGGTATAACAAAATAATGGAAGTATAGGTGCGTCTTCGGCCGTTTCATAGGCGGCCAAATAAAAACCGGTATGTGCAGGAGGTATAAAAGCAGCAACAGCCCAACCCTTTTCACATAAACGCATATCACCTGTTTCCACATCAATACCTATACCTCTTCTTCCCGGTAACTCGTATAAGGAGCCGCCCTCCGGTAATGCTATCCATTCATCTTCCGGAATGGGAATAGCATCCCAGCCACTACGGCCTACAACATACAAAGATGTATCTTCAAAAATATTCCCCTTCCCGTCAGAGTATAAAATGTATGGCGATTCCGATAAACTCATGCTATATTACTTTATATGATACGGTATTACACCGCTGCCGAATTGCCCGTTAAATGAGCATTACAAAACCGGTTAAACTCCGGTTCGTTTACAGGTGATTTCTCTGTTATTTCGGCCTGTATTATTTTATTATTTTTAAAATCTATCGTTAACAAACCGTCTTTTAAAACAACATTGTTAAGCGTATTCCATGTTGCAATGGTTGTACCAAACAATGAAGGATATTGCACGCCTTCACTGATAATAGTAACTATTTGTTTCCGGGTACTTATTGAATAAAAAACCTGTACTAACAAACAAATAACGGCCGGCACCCAGCTCTGCATCAGCCCCCAACAGATAGCGGCAAAAAAAAGCCCTATTACACTTCTTTTATCACTGGCATCTTTTACAGTAGCATATTGCCAATAAGCCATTGCCAGCCCAAAAGTTGAAACGGCAATACCAATAATAGCAAAAGTGCGGGTGGTGCTGGTTGCCGCATAAATTGCTACTATAATAAATGCGGCAAAGTTTAAAATGAGCAATAACACCGCCATCCTGTGGTAATATAAAAGCTTCTCGTTTTTTAACGCCAGTTCAAATTGATTCATAATAAATAAGGTTCGTCCTTAAACTTACAACTTTATTTGTTAATTACTAACAACTGTCAGGTTGCAAAGTTTATACAAAACCCTTGCGCCTACATTGGCATTCCAGTCATTCTCCATATTCAATCCTACTTCACATAAATCAAAACCTATGATCTCTCTTCCGCTTTGTATCAGTTTTCTAAACAGGTAAAAAACTTCTTCCAGCTCAAAACCACCAGGCACCGGGGTACCGGTATGCGGGCATAGCTTCCTGTCCAGCCCATCAATATCAAAACTGATATATACTTTCTGCGGCAGTTTTTCAATGATCTCCTCCGCAATATGACGCCACGAATCGCCTTCAAACTGGCGGTGTTTAATCTCCCTGTCAAAATAGGTAATTACCCTGTAATCACTGTTTTGAATATAATCCCACTCATCACCTCCATAATCACGTACACCTACCTGCACCAGTCTCGATAACTGGGGCACTTCTTTCAACGCATTATACATAATGCTGGCATGCGAATAATTAAAGCCTTCATATGCTTTACGCAGGTCACAATGCGCATCTATCTGTAATACACCAAAGTCATTGTGTTTTTCTGCCAATGCTTTTAAATAACCCAACGTTACACTATGGTCGCCGCCCAGCAAACCTACCAGCTTACCTTTCTCCAGCAAAGCTTTTGTCTGGTCATAGATCCACTGGTTAATATATATGCCGCCTTCATTAATATCCTTAATGGTCTTACACATAAACTGGTTGGCACTTACTTCGTCACCCTTGGATATATAATCAATGTATAATTCCGCTTCCTTACGTAAATAATCACTCTTCATCAGCAACTTGCCATCAACCGGGCGCATATAAAAACCCTGTTTCCAGGCGTCCGGCGTTTCTGCATCATACAGGTCAACCTGCAGGGCAGCTTTAAAAATTGACTCCGGTGCACGTGCCGTACCCACACCATAACTCACGGTTACTTCCCAGGGAACCGGTAATATGACCAAACGGGCATCATCCTCAGTAGTAGGCAGTCCAAAAATGTTATTATTGGGATTACTAACGCTATTAGGGTCGTAATTGGAGAGATCCATCATGGTTGATAAAATTGAAAAAACGATGCAAGTTACAAGGATTTTACTGAATGGCATCATTAATTCAGTCCTTATTCCGGTATCGTTCCCGTAATACTGACTGTCAGGCAGTTACAGGTCAAAATGTGCATAAAAAAGCCAATGTAAACAGGCGGGCCGCTTGTATAACCGGTACAATACCGCAGCATTATTCACCCCTTTCTTATTATTTACCACAGGCTTTAACCGGGCTATACAAGCGCCGGGCTATTCGCTGCAATCTTTTGTTCGTTCCTCACAAAAGTATTTCCGCTGCTATCCCTGCCCGTAAACACACAATACCCTACTTTTGAAACTCAGTATCATCAATATGCCGTTAAAAAAAATTGCCAACAAATTTGTTATTGCTGCCGAATATATTGCCGGGGAATGGCGGTCCATCTTTCAACCAGGCAGGTACCATATTAAACGGGGTTATGTCCACAGAAAGTCCGTTCCTCACTATGATGATACGGCCCTTACGGATGAATACCAGAAAGAAGTATATGAAATAGCCAGGCTATATGCAGATAAATACAACTACACCAATATCCTGGATATTGGCTGCGGCTCAGGTTACAAACTATTACAACAGTTTCCGGATAAACATACTATCGGGGCCGAGGTTAAGCCAACCTACGATTTTCTTATTCAAACATATCCCGATCATCAATGGGTAGATATTATGGAACCGGGCAGCTTACCCAAACAAACCGATATCATTATCTGCGCCGATGTGATTGAACATATTGTTGACCCCGACCAGTTAATACATACCCTTAAAGCAATTGATTTTAAACTACTGTTTATCAGTACCCCCGAAAGGATCTTAACAACAGGAAAATATCATTATGGCCCGGCGTATAACGAGTGCCATGTAAGAGAATGGAGTGCAGCCGAATTTAATGCTTACCTGTCCGATCATTTCACCGTACTGAAACATTTTATTACCGATATAGAAAATGCTACACAATTACTGATATGTGAACATAAACAATAACAGTGCAGCATCTGCTAATTATAAAAATTATTTACCCGGCTTATACGGCAGGCTCCTGCTGGCTCAGGCAGTGAAAACTACCCAGGCCCCAGATTATTTCTGTAGAATCAATACCTACCACCTCCCGATCAGGAAATGCGGATTGAATGATCTGTAAAGCCTTATCATCCTTATCGCAACGATAAGTAGGTACAATAACCGATTTGTTAGCTATATAAAAATTTGCATAGGAAGCCGGCAAACGCTGGTCTTCCCATATTACGGCATCGGGCATTGGCAACTCCACTATGTTTAATTGTTTACCGTTTAACAAACGCATTTGCTGCAATTGTTTCAGGTTATGCTGTAGCAGCTCATAGTTCTCATCCTGTTTGTTCTCTTCTATCACGGTCAGTACGGTGTCTTCATTTACAAAACGAACCGTATCATCTATATGCCCGTCAGTGTCATCACCTACAATACCTTCATCTACCCACAATATCTGCGACACACCGTAATAATCCTGTAAATAAGTTTCTATTTCCTGCTGATTTAAATGCGGGTTACGGTTAGGGTTTAATAAACAGGCTGTAGACGTGAGGATGGTGCCGGCCCCGTTAAACTCCACTGAGCCACCTTCCATAACAATAGCCGGGTACACCACCGGCAACTTAAACGCTTCGCCAATACGGGTAGGTATATTATCATCCAGATCAAACGGGGGGTACTTATTACCCCAGGCATTATAACCCCAGTCAACAATCATTTTTTTATGCACTGCTGTCGGGTTTATTAAAAAAGCAGGACCATGATCACGGCACCAGGCATCATTGGTAGGATGAATAAAGAACTGTACTTTTTGCAGGTCAACACCGGCTTTTACCAGGTGGGCTGTGGCAGCGGCCTGCATGGCTTCATCCACTACATTTATTCTTACTAATTCACCCCGGGTTAGTTCTTTTACAAACTGTGCGTAATAAGGGTAAATAACATCCAGTTTGTCGGGCCAGCTGGCTTCCTTATGTGGCCAGCTTAACCAGGTGGCTTCATGCGGCGCCCATTCGGCCGGGAAAAAATAACCCAGGTCTTTGGGTTTTTGGCCGGGTGCCAGGAAGCTGGAAGGGCCAGAGGTTAAGGGGTTGAAAGGTCCGGAAGACATTGAGTCAGAAAGTCCGGAAGAAAAGTATTTGTTATTGAAAATCATTTTTTGTTTTTTAAAAAAGACTGAAAGTCCGAAGGTCGTTGAATTAAAAGTCAGAAAGACAGTAAGTCAGGAAGTCCGGAAGAAAAGAACCTGTTATTGGGTAATCATTTTTTTTGTTAAGGTTTTATTTTAGTGCATTCTTTAAGCTATTGACCATCACTAATATCTCTTCGCAGGCTTTATAAATTTTGCCAAAATCGTGATCACTAATAATTTTTCTCTTTTTGGCTAACCATAAGCATCCAACAACTTCAATATTGGAACGGAGCGCAATACTCAAGAAACGTTTAAACTCGGGTATTGTCTGTCCGGTTGAGCCTTCAGCAATATTAAGAGAAACAGAATCCGCTGCACGTTGAATCTGGCTGGATAATACAAACCTTTCTTCAGTTGGGAAAGTCCTGGTTAAATTATACACTGATGCAGAAAGATCGATAGCTTTTTGCCAAACAACGAGGTTTTCAAACTTAAAAGCCATAGTGACTTTATTTGGTAATTAAATCATAGTGTTAGCATAATACTTCTTCGCACTTACCTCTACCCTCTCGGCTTTCGGTCTTCCCGTCTTTCGGACTTTCTAACTTCCTGACTTTCCCTCCCCTAATCCTCATCAATATACCTTTTCGTAATCGGCTGGTAAGAGTCAATACGCCTGTCGCGCAGGAAAGGCCAGTGCGTACGGTATTTGTCAGTAAGTGCCAGGTCAAGTTCTTCCACATGCACTTCTTCTTCTTCATGTGAGGCTTTATAAATAATGGATCCGAAAGGATTGGCAATAAAAGAACCGCCCCAGAATTTCATGGCGCCATCCTGCTCAAAACCCACACGGTTTACGCTTACCACATGCAGGCCATTGGCTACTGAATGGCTGCGCTGGATAGTCTGCCAGGCATTGTACTGCTCGGTATTGGTCGTATCATCCTGGCTGGTAGCCCAACCAATAGCGGTGGGATAGAATAAGATCTCTGCTCCCATTAAAGCCGTAATCCTTGATGCCTCCGGATACCACTGGTCCCAGCAGATCAGGATACCAATGGTAGCAAATTTGGTTTTAAACACTTTATAGCCCAGGTCGCCGGGCGTAAAATAGAATTTTTCGTAATAAGCCGGGTCATCCGGGATATGCATTTTACGGTATTTACCTAAATAAGTACCGTCAGCATCCAATACAGCTGTGGTATTATGGTATAAACCTTCTGTTCTTTTTTCAAACAAAGAGGCAATCACTACCACACCCAGTTCTTTTGCCACTGCGCTTAATGCATCGGTAGAAGCACCGGGAATAGCTTCGGCCAGTTTAAAATTGTCATAATCTTCCACATCACAGAAGTATAAAGAAGTAAACAACTCCTGCAGGCAAACGATCTGTGCACCTTTGGCAGCAGCCTCCCTTATTTTTACAATTGCTTTTTGCAGGTTTTCTTCCTTATCAGCAGTACAACTCATCTGTACGGTACCAACTTTAACTTTTGCCATATTTTTCGCTATTTGAGGTGCAAAAATACTAACAATTTAAATAGTGATGGCCGCTTTTAACAATTAGCTAATGCGGGGAAAGGTTCAAGAAGTTCAAAGGTTAAATGTTCAAGAAGTTGCAACAATCAATAAGGAGGATGTATTGTGAATAGTGAGTAGTGAATTGTCAGCTGTCCATTTTCAATTGTCCATTGACGATAGGGTATAAAAAAAGGTCCTGCATCTGCAGAACCTCCAATATCTAAAAAGTCTTATAAATTATTTTTTACTCATTTGTTTTAAGAAAGCAACATGCGATGCAACGGCATAACGCACATTAGCATATTCTATGTACTGGATACCATAATCCTGGCAGGCCTTTTTAATGATCTTGCTGATGGCAGGATAGTGGATATGCGAGATTTTAGGGAACAAATGGTGCTCTACCTGGAAGTTTAAACCACCCACAAACCAGCTAACCAGTTTGTTATTGGTAGCAAAATTAGCGGTAGTTTTTAATTGGTGAATAGCCCACTCATCATCCATTGCACCATTTTCGTTTGGAGCAGGAAAATGCGTATGCTCTACCGTATGTGCTAACTGGAACACAATACTTAAAACAAACCCTGCAGTAATACCCATGATTAAAAAACCGATTAACCAGGCTATTGGCCCTACAAAGATGATGGGTAACACAATAAAAATTACGGCGTGACAGGCTTTATAAAACCAGAAGAAGAAATGCTCGGAAGGGGTCATTTTTTTCAATGGCATTTCTCCGATTTTCAGAGAGAAGTATTTTTTGTAGTCGGTAAAAAATACCCACCAGATGTATAACAAAGAATAAGCAGCAGGGAAATAGTAGTGCTGGTATTTGTGAATTTTGTAATGTGGTTGTTCATCGCATAAACGCAATAAAGGACGTGCTTCAATATCATCATCCACACCATGAATATTGGTATAAGTATGGTGTATTACATTGTGTTTGGTTCGCCACATGTGCTGGCTGGCCCCTAAAAAGTTAGCCACGTTTGACGCTGCCTGGTTAACCCATTTGTATTTGCTAAAACTGCCGTGTGCACCATCGTGCATTACATTAAAGCCCAAAGCGGCTATGGTTAAACCCATTGCTACACTTTCTAAAACTGCCCAGACGGTAGCCGGTGTAAAAAACACTAAATGTATGTATAACCCGATAAAGGTTAGTAGTAATATTGCTGCTTTAAAAAACAGTTGCGAATTACCGGTCATTGATTTTCCTTTCTGTTGAAAGTAATCGCTAATGCGGTTTTTTAATTCGTTATGAAAGGATACTTTAATTTTTGGGAACCTTGGATTTGCCATTTGTGAGAAATTATGCTTTAACTAATACCCAAAGGTACTAAATAATAGCTATCTAATTTATTCAAAGAGAATGTTTTACTAATAAATGGCAATTGTGCTATTTATTTAACAAATTCTGTAAACACGAACCTTTGTTCCGCAAAATGTCAGGTTTCGCGTAATACCAAGGCATCCAGGCTTTTAATCCCGATTTTCTTTTCCGACAGGAAGCCTTCGGCATATTTTACCCCGATTCTTTTACCTAACATCCGGGCCCGGGCAATGATACTTTCCAGGAAATCGGGGGTAGAAATATAGGTTTGAGCACCTTCCCCACCGGCAGTATTGGTATGAAACTGGGTGGTGTAAGCTTGTATTGCCTGCATTTTTTGTTCAAAAACATCACTGATGTCCAGCAGGATATCCGGCTCGTGGTACCAGTCCTGTATATATTGTAAAAAGTACTTAGGGCGCCATTTTTCCTGTTCATTACCAGCTTCATCGGTGGTAATAATTTTGGACAGCCCTGATAAAAAGAAAGCATCACTGATCAGGTGACCTGCACGGCCATGATCGGGGTGACGGTCATTTAAAATATTGCCCAGTACAATTTCGGGCCTGTATTTGCGGATGGCCTGTATCAGTTGCAGTTTATGCGTTTCGTCATTAGCAAAAAAGCCATCACGCATTTTTAAATTTTCGCGGGCCACCACACCCATGATCTTTGCCGCTTCTGCGGCCTCGGTAAAACGGGTTTCGGCAGTACCACGGGTACCCAGTTCGCCCTGGGTCAGGTCAACAATAGCCACTGTTTTACCATTCTTTATTTCATTAATGATAGTGCCGGCACAGCCCAGTTCAATATCATCGGGGTGTACGCCTATAGCCAGTATATCTACTTTCATACAGTTGTTTGTTATGTAAAGATAATCGGTTCAGGAAATATAGGATTTAGGATGTAAGATTTAAGATTGAAGATTTAGGATTGAAGATTTGCCAGTTACTGGTAAATGCTCCGTTTTTTCTGTCTTTCAAATTTTCTGACTATCCTAACTCTCTGACTTCCTAACTACTCCTTTATTACACTTAACATTTTCTTTTGTTTAGCCCGACAAACCTTTTTCCCGTTTTTTACCTCTTGGTAATGCGTTAATTTTATAACACCTTAATGGTACAACTATGAACAAATATATTTTCCTGCTGTGTTTCATGGGTTTATCTGTGGCTACTACGGTAAATGCCCAGCAGAACGAGACCATAAAAAAAGCGATTGAAAACCCTAAGGCAAAAGAGGATGCCGCCAGGGCAGATGCCAGGTTGATTGATCAGAAAAAACTGGCAGGGCAAGACAGTGCTGCTGCCACCAAAAAACAAACAAAGCAAAAGAAAAAATGCTGGTTCCGTAAAAAAGCAAAAACCCCGTCCAGCTAAAAGGAACGGGGTTTTATATTATAGTAAATACTTTTAAAACCTTTTGGGGCTGATCATCCCTTTAAAGGAATGATCCAGTTTTTTATTCGCATTTATTACCTGCGGTACTTCTGTAAACGGTTCTTCAATAGTTCTCACCCTGAATGAACCTGTATTTATATATTTTAAAGCACTGGCTAAACACAGTTCATCTACATCACCCAGCTCTTTAGTAAGCCCGTCTAATACCTGGTTGCTCAGGGCAAAACCATCAAAATAATTGCCTTCATTGTTTTTATTTACACTACGAAAAGAAACAGGAAAAATATAATCATTTCCAACTTCTATTGGTCCATATCCAACCGGTTTTCCATAGGATTTTGAAGGCCCCAGGATATATACATTACTGATATACGGTTTTAAATTATTTATTAATAACTCACTTGCCGAAGCGGTGTTATTGCTGACAATAAAAAATATCCTTGATAAATTCAACGTACCCTTTTTTTCATAATTAGTAGTTTCATTAAACCTCGAGTACTTGTTATTATACTGTGTCTTCATCATTACATTTCCATTACCGGCAGTCGGCACCAGGTAATTCGCCAATGTCTGTTGCAGATCTACATATCCCCCGCCGTTATAACGTAAATCAATAACTACATCATCTACATTCGCAGCAGTAAACCTGTTTATAATTCTTTGATAGCCATTTAAGGTTTCCTCCTTATTCCCTAAAAAACTATTGTAAACCATATAGCCTACTTTTTTTGCCCCAACTGTGTAAACGGAGTCAAGGTAAAGTGGCTTACTGTTGTAAGCAGCTGTATTGAGTGTAATATCGACTGAAGCACCATCCGGCTTCAGGAAGGTAAGATTCACTGTATTACTGCGATAAATAGCTTGCTCTAAATCCGAGGCCCTTGCAGTGGTTATATCAGTAATATTATTCACCTTGGTAAACCGCCAGCCTCTTTTAATGCCAGCTAAGCCGGCAGGTGAATTAGGTTCAACCAGCCTTACCCTTAAATCGTTCATCGTATAAAAGAAGGCATTTAAACCATAGTCTTTAGCTACACCACCACTTACGTCATCCCATACCGCTTTACTTTCGGCAAAACTCCACCTGTCAACGGGTGTTGCAAAACCTGTTTCCCTACTATAAGCTCTAATCGCCTTCATAATAGCATCCGGGTTGCTGTAATTCCTCGCATTAAAAGATGCCGGTATCTGATCGTACCATAAATAAATTTCCCGCGCATACTCAATGGTGGTGTCTTTTATTTTATCCGACTCACTGGTATTAGAGTCCTTGTTTTTTTTACATGCGGTTACTGTAACTACCATTAAAGCTATCAGCAACAAACTCCTGTATGTTTTCATATTAACTGTACTTGTTTTTTATAAAACGTTGTAATCCTAAAATTATTCTATGTTCCTGATATTTGGAAAAACTATTTGACAACCAGGCCATTCAAAGATTTGTCAATAAAGCGTTTATAGGAGAAGTCGATAGTCTTTTATCTAAGTACCACTATCTAAATACTAATATCTGAATACTACTATCTGAAACTACCTTCTCAACACTAATTCCCTTTCCGGAAAGCATTATTATACCAGTTACCATCAATCTCTTTTACGTAACTTTCTATCTGCCGGTCAAAGGAGTCGCCGGCCACATCATATTTTTGTTTCAGGTTGCCACCAAAGAAAAAAGCCACTGTCTGGTACATGGTGGCATTTAAACCGCCTTTAAATTCTTTAATAATTTCGTAGCAGTTATTACCGGTCTGGCGGTTAATCAGTTTCATTAATACTTTACCCTGGTAAACGGAGAGGTTGGATAAGGGATCGGCAAATTTTTTCTTCAACTCTTTCTCCCTTGATTTTATATAGGCCTTACGCTCTTTTTTGCTGCTGATGGTAGCCAGCTTGGCGTTCATTTCATTAATGGTATAACCCGCCGTTCGGGCATAGGGGTAAGTAACATACACGGCATTACGCAGGCGCGTCCACTCGGCAATCTTTCTTTGCAACTGCCTGTCCGACATTTTTGATACCCATACATTCTCCTCTTCCCTGTAGGATAACATTTCAAAAGAATCAATGGAAGTTCCGTACCAGATAGCGCTTACCAGGATGGTATCATGGGGACCCCATTTTTTTTGCCGTTCCTCAAAAGAAGGAATAGGGGGAATGGCCTGCTGTGGCGGCGGCCCCATTACCGGGGGAATATCCTGCGTAAACAACGGGTTACTGCATAACAGGATGGCCAGTACCAGGTAAAAACGATATGTAATTAACAGGCGCAAAGTTGTAATAATAGGTCAAATTACATTAATGTTGACAAACTTACAACTATAAACGTTGTACCAAATTGTTAAAACCAATTACGGGTTATTCCACCTTCTTCAGTTTGTTCCGCCTGTTTTGTCCTATGCGGTAAAACATACTGATAAACAAGCCGATAGCGGTAACAATAATACCCGCCCATAAAATATTGATAAAGGGAAATTTGTAGGCTTTCAGGGTGATCCAGTCCAGTACCGAATTCGACTCCTTTAAGGCAATGGTAGCCTTACCGTTTTGCCAGTTACGCAGTTCCATTACCAGGCTTTCGGCCATCAGGGTATCCTGGTTACTACGCACATTGCCCTTCGCATCTTTCAGCAATAACAGGTCGGTGGTATAGCGGCTGCCGGTCCGGGCATGAATATTTAAAGTAGCCAGTATGGCACTGTCTTCTTTGGCTGCTTTAGCCAGCGGCAGGTTATCGGCCGCTACTACATTCTCAATTAAAATATAGCCTTTGGAGTAAAAAATAGTATCGCCAATTGCCCGTACATAATCTACAAACCTGGCCGTATCCTTATTCTTCTCAGGGTCGGCCATCGCAGAAATATAGGTAAATACATCGTGGGTTAAATAATGCCGGGATGATGGGTTGGACATTAAGCCTTCATTGTTCTTATAATTGATGAACGAATTAGGGGTTAACCTGAATTCCTCTCCTGTTGCTTTATTCTTAAAATCAACCTTGAAAAAAGTCAATGGCTTTTTAGGATGCGCCGAGTCGCCCATAAAGGTTACATCATAACCGCCCATCTGCATCGGCACACCTTTTACAAGGGTCAGGTTCTCACCCGATTTCTGGGTACTGTCCTTACCAAAATCAATATGTATACCACTGGTATTATAAGACAATATCTCTTTTTTGCCCGATGATAATAAGATACCCAGTAATACCATACCAAAGCCCACGTGCGCAATACTGCCACCGCTCATCTTCATATTACCTTTAATACCTACCCATAAATAAGCGGCATTGGCTACAATGGCATAAATACTGGCAGCTACAGCTATCCATATCTGCACCAAAAAGCCCATACCCTCTTTAATATAGTTGATATTGCCAAAAGCCAGTACCAGGGTGGCTATCACCGCCGCAATTAAAGTTGGGATAGCCAGTTTTTTAAACAGGAAAGCACGGGAGGTTTGTTTATACTTCAGGTACTGCGATACCGCTGTTAATACCGCAATCACCACCGCTACCAGCACATGTATCTGGTTATATAAAAACTCTACATTCTCAGGCTGCGCCTGGTTCAGTTTAAAAAGAGAATTAAATACCGGCAGGGAAGTGATCACCGTAATTACCAGTGCCGATAAAAAGAATACCAGCGAGCCGATAAACATCCAGAACTCCCTCGACGAAACATCCTCTTCTTTTTTAACAGTAGGTACTTGTTTATTAATATACACTACCATCGTTATTATACCCGCTAAAATGGCGAACATTGGTAAGCCCGGTACCGACAGGTAATAAGAAGCAATACCTAAAACAGCACCGGCCAGGCCTATCATTACCTTCTCATTAAAGGTTTTTGCCGTAGCAACAGGCACCAGCCAGATAAACACATAGATACACAAGAACAATTGCACGTTCAGCCCCGTATCAGTAAAGGCATGCACCGATGTTTCACCCAGTATACCACTCTTGGTTAAAAAAGTAGAGTACCATACAAAAATGAAACCGAGCAGGAAGAAAATATAAGTAGCCCTTAGTGAATAACCACTGTGTTTATAAATCAGTAAGGTATGCAGGCCTGCCACCAGTATCAGCCAGGGCACCAGGGAGGCATTCTCTACCGGGTCCCAGGCCCAGTAACCGCCAAAGTTCAATGACTCATAGGCCCAGGCAGCGCCCATCATAATACCTATACCAAATATAGCTACCGAAAATAAGGTCCAGGGTAAGGAAGCATTGATCCATTGATCGTTTTTCTTTAACCACAAGCCACTTAAAGCAAAAGCAAAAGGTAATAAAGTACTGGCAAAACCTAAGAATAATACCGGCGGGTGTATCACCATCCAGTAGTTCTGTAACAAGGGGTTCAGGTCATTACCATCTTTGATCGACAGCATGAAATCTGACTTCAAAGGCTGGGTAACATCAAAGTTGATATGCAGGGCGGGTGCATTGTCCAGCACGCCGCTGTCTCTTAATAAAATAAAGGGATTGATACCAATACGGTACCCGAAAACATAAATGCCCAGTACCATGGCGGCTAATAATACCTGGGTAAAGCTGATCACGGTCATTACCGGTGCTTCCCAATCCTTACCCCTGCGCATGATAACCAGTCCCAGTACGGAGTGCCAGAAAGTCCACAACAGGGTACTGCCCTCCTGCCCTTCCCAGATACAGGCCAGCAGGTATTTTACTTCCAGCGAACGGCTGCTGTGTTTCCACACATAGTGGTACTCAAACATATGGCTGAATACCATGTAAAACAACAAGCCAAATATGGTAACAATGGATACAAACTGCGTGATAAACGCATAACGGGCCAGCTTTTTCCAGGCTGTTGACTCAGGATTGGCAAAAGCCAATACACCTCCCTGGCCTTTTAGCTGCGCTGTTCGTACCGACATAAAGTAGGACAGCGTAGCCACAATAGATGCAACAAAGGATAATACGATCAATAAATGCCCTATCTGGCCCGGAAGCAAGTTTTCGCCTATATAATCCATGATATATTATTTAGCAACCGCTATAGATACCAGGGCATTGGTTGGTTGGTTTTGCGGTGCCTTGGTGCTGGATTGCGCTGGTTCAGTCGTTTTTTCGTCCTTATATTCCTGTCCTTCTTTGTATTTCGACGGACATTTGGTCTGTATTGTTTTACAAACAAATACACCCTTTTCAGCTTCGTATTGACCCATTAAAACCAGCCTTTCGCTTTTTTCAAAATTCTCCGGTTTAGGGTTACTATATACAACTTTAACTTTATTTCCCAGCGTATCTACCGCGGTAAAAACCAGGTGGTTAGGGTTTTTTATGGCATCATACTCCATGGGCTCCGAGGCGTCCCAGCGGGCCATTAAATGTACATATTTGCCCGGTTTGGCCATGGCCGTATTTACCGAATCGTAGGTAGTTGTTTTTTGTAAAAAGGTTACTAAAAAACCAATCGTTGCGGCAACCAGCACCAATAAAATAATATGTATTTTTTTCATGAGCCCCTATTGTTTAATCGGTGGCAAAATTACGTCAAAAAACTGTCACGCCACGGTTCACTAACAACAATAGTTAGGTTTTGTTTAACAAAAGCAAGAAATATTTTGGGGCTGTCAGCTGCAGTACCCTTATCGGCTACAGTCCCCGCCTTCGGTAGTAGTGCAACAGGGTGTTTCAGTACCCCCTGCGGGACGGGCTACGAACCGGTGTTGCAGCTACTACTGCCAGTCGGGCAGCCTTTGAGCTTTGGATCCCCGTCATGGTTCGTGTCCCCACGAACCACAACCTACTAAACAATCCACGTCATGGTTCGTGGAGACACGAACCATGGCCCAGAACCATGGCGCAAATAAAACCGCCCCTTGAAAGGGGCGGTGTAACCAAAAACTAACTGCTTATAGAAAAAACGATTATTGAGCAGGCTTCGCCAGGTCAGTTCCTTTAAATTTTACCTGGTAAGCCCATTGTTCATTATTTTCATCCTTGCCCGACACTTTCCAGTGTTCTTTTGGCGCACCACTTACCACCAGCCATAAATACTCAGTGTTGTTGGGTACTTTAAATGTGGCCTTACCCTCTGCTTTATGATGCATTTTGCCATATTCACGGCTGCCATCTTTTTTCACCGCCACAAAACCATAACGCCATCCGGCCTTATCTGCTTTTATATTGCGGTAAGCCGTATCACCCACTATGCCTTTAAAAGAAACCTCTACCGTGCCGGGTTTGGCGGGTACCTGTAATTTGATACCATTGTACCCGTAGTTCTGCGGGGGATTGGCGGCATCAATTTTATTCCAGCCATCCTGCGCGGGCTTAAAATTAGTTTGGTGCTGGTTGGCATATTTGGCCGCTACCTTTTTAATCCGGGGCATATCCCAGGTCATAAAGCGTTGGGCCGCGTCAAATATTTCATCATTAAACTGTTCCTGGCTTATATTGGTAATACGCTGGTAGGTCATTACCGGGTCTTCCCCCTTCTTTACCTCACGCAACATTTTTCCAAAAAACTCAATGCCATGTTTGTTCGACCAATATTCTATTACATAAGGCGTATGGTACATATTGTTAGGGTGTAAAAAAGCATAGTGGTTCTTTTTCATAAAACTTACCAGGTGGTAATTCTCAAAAGTCATCCACTCCGGGTAAACCTGCCATAATAAATACTGTGCCGACATCTCCATAATAGCGCCGCCAAAGCCGGTACCATTATCATTGCTGGCCAAATATTGAAACGCATGTCCCAGCTCATGGGCCAGGGCGCCATAAGGCGCTTTGCTCATGCGTACAGCCGGTGTCCATAATATGCCTATCTTATTTTCGGCACCGCCGCCAAATGCCGTCTGCTCATCACCGCCAATTACATAAAAAAGTGTTTTGTATTTATCGGTTAATGACTTTCCCTTTTGTACAATCTTCAGCTTGTTCACATAAAAATCATAAAACCTTTCACATTCTTTCAGGGCCTCATGCACATCAAAACGTTTGGCAACATTTTCATTTTGCATCGGGTCATCGCCAAACTCCTTTGCCCAGAAAATAACAATATTCTCCCCTTCCACCTTACGCTTATGGTTATACTCGCTGGTATCGCTGTCATAATTATTATTATCCGGTACCCGCCATACTTTAGCAGGCAGGTATAATTCTTTACCAGTACCAGGTACGGCTGCTTTTTTAATCAATACACTGTCATTGCCCATAACAACGGCTAATGGTAGCAGGGTACAAAACAGGAGTAAGAAAAACAGGTATTTTTTGTTGTAATACATAATGGCAGTTTTGATAAAACGACCTTATAAAATTATTCAACTATCCCGGGCGGGTTGTAACTGATATTAATGAGGTATTGCAGGATTTTGACTAAGATGCATTCAAAACAACTCTCTTTACCATTCCGGGGTCATAACAATGGAAATCTTGTTTTAATGTACAATTTCTCAAATGTTCCGCTATCTTTGGCAGCACAACAAACAATCGTACGTATGTTATTTCAACTGAGTGAAGAGCAGCAAATGATCCAGCAGGCAGCCCGTGACTTTGCCAAAAACGAGTGCCTGCCCGGCGTGATTGAACGGGATGAACAACAAAAATTTCCTTATGACCAGGTAATGAAGCTGGCCGATCTTGGTTTTATGGGCATGATGGTATCACCTGAATATGGTGGCGCCGGATTAGATACCGTAAGTTATGTACTGGCTATGGAAGAAATTTCAAAAATAGATGCCAGTGTAAGCGTATGTATGAGTGTGAACAACAGCCTGGTTTGTTACGGACTGCAGCAATTTGGTACGGAAGACCAAAAACAAAAATACCTGGTGCCTTTAGCCCAGGGTAAAAAAGACGGTAAATTATATATTGGCGCCTTCATGTTAAGCGAGCCCGAAGCAGGCAGCGATGCCACTTCTCAACGCACCACTGCCGAGGATATGGGCGACCATTATTTATTAAACGGTACCAAAAACTGGATCACCAATGGCAGCACCGCCTCTGCCTACCTGGTAATGGCACAAACCGATGCCAGCAAGGGGAGCAAAGGTATTAACTGTTTAATAGTGGAGAAAGACTGGCCCGGTGTAACCATTGCCGCAAAAGAAAATAAACTGGGTATCCGCGGCAGCGATACCACAACGGTAATGTTCACCGATGTAAAAGTGCCCAAAGAGAACCGTATAGGCGAAGATGGCTTCGGATTTAAGTTTGCCATGAAAACGCTGGCCGGTGGCCGTATAGGCATTGCCTCCCAGGCCCTGGGTATTGCCAGCGGCTCCTACGAACTGGCAAAGGAATATGCTAAAACACGTAAAGCATTCGGAACTGAAATTATGAACCACCAGGCCATTGCCTTCAAACTGGCCGATATGGCTACCAAGGTAGAAGCAGCCCGTTTGTTATGCTTAAAAGCCGCCTGGGAAAAAGATAATCATATGGATTATACCCTGAGTTCCTCCATGGCTAAAGTATATGCATCGGAAACCGCCATGTGGAACAGCGTGGAAGCGGTACAGATACATGGTGGTTACGGTTATGTAAAAGAATACCATGTGGAACGCCTGATGCGTGACGCTAAAATTACCCAGATATATGAAGGCACCAGCGAAGTACAACGTATTGTAATAAGCCGGTCCATATTGAAATAATTACACATGAGAAAACCCCCATCCCTTGTGACAATTGTTGCAAGGGATTTTTTATGTCCGCTCCCTTTGCCCATACTTCAGTAATTTAGCAGTTGAAATCTATCATTATGGCTTCACAAAAAACACCGGATACTCCTTTCAAAAAAATACTCCGCTTTTTTATACAGGGCCTGCTTATTCTAGCCCCCATTGGTATTACAGCCTATGCGTTATACTGGCTGTTCGAAATGGTAGATGGTATTTTACGACCGGTATTCGGTATACCGGGTATCGGCTTTATTGTTATTGTAGCTTTTGTAATATTCGTAGGCTGGATCAGCAGTAATTTTTTAATGGGCAGCATCATTAATTTCTTCGATCACTGGCTGGAGCGTACACCCGGCATCAAGTTTATTTATACTTCAATTAAAGATTTTTTTGAAGCTTTTGCCGGCGATAAAAAAAAGTTCACCAAAGCCGTGCTCGCCAATGTATTTGCCAATGATGTATGGATCGTAGGTTTTTTAACCGATGAGGAAATGCAGAAGTTTGAATTTGGCGCCGATAAAGTAGCCGTATACGTACCACAGGCCTATAACTTCGCCGGGCAGTTATATATTTTACTCCGCGAAAAAGTAAAACATATCCAGCATATCAGCTCCGGCGATGCCATGAAGTATGCGGTAACGGGTGGCGTGGTAGAGATGGAAGAGAAAGAGAGTTAGGTAATTAGATAATTAGTCAATTAGATAATTTGGTAATGGGGGTCATTAAGTACCAGGTCTCTTATACTTTGTACAGGATTTAATCGAACCTTATATTTAGCCCCTCCTGAAGGAGGGGTTGGAGAGGCTTCTTATTCCGCCTTTGTTAGTTTTTCCGCATTCTCTGCAAATTGTAAAGCATCTAAAAAATCCTGGATACCGCCGTTCATTACTGCATCTAAATTGTAAGAAGTAAAGTTGATACGGTGATCGGTTACGCGCCCCTGCGGATAGTTATAGGTCCTGATCTTGGCACTGCGGTCACCGGTACTCACCAGGCTTTTACGGTGCCTTGCGATCTCATCTTCCTGTTTACGTACCTGCTCTTCATATAGTTTGGTACGCATCATCTGCATGGCTTTTTCACGGTTACCTAATTGTGAACGCTCCGTCTGGCAAATAACCACGGTACCGGTTGGTATATGCGTTAACATTACTTTCGTCTCTACCTTGTTTACGTTCTGTCCACCCGCGCCACCGCTTCGTGCAGTTTCCATTTTTACATCAGCAGGATTTAATTCAAAATCCACCTCTTCGGCTTCCGGCATTACAGCCACCGTTGCAGCCGATGTATGCACACGTCCCTGCGTTTCGGTAGCAGGTACCCTTTGCACACGGTGCACACCGCTTTCAAACTTTAAAATGCCATAAACATCATCACCGGTTACTTCTAACTGCGCTTCTTTATAACCGCCGGAAGTACCTTCACTTTCGCTTAATAAAGCTACTTTCCAGCCACGACCTTCGCAATAACGCATATACATGCGCAGCAGGTCACCGGCAAATAAACTGGCTTCATCACCACCGGTTCCGGCACGTATCTCTAAAATGGCATTTTTATCATCCTGCGGATCTTTAGGTATCAGCAGCTGGCGTATAGCATCTTCCTGCTTGATTTTGTTTTCCTCCAATACAGGTAACTCCAGCTTGGCCAGCTCTTTCATCTCTTCATCACTCCCCTCCAGCCCTTCTTTATAAAACTCAATGTCACTTAACAAGGTCTTATATTGATTGTGCGCATTTACAATTTTCTCCAGGCTGCGGTATTCCTTACTGGTTTCGGCAAATTTTTTATTATTAGCCACAATCTCGGGATTGGTTAAGGCAACTCCCAATTGGTCAAACCTGGCCTGTATGGCTTCTAACTTATCTAACATAGTATGCTTTTTATAAAATCCCGGATAACGGCTCTTACCGGTAAGCCTGTTTTAACAGTACCTTTACGGCAATAAAATGAATAGGGTTACCGGCTATCCAAAGATTTTCGGGCTGCAAAGGTAAATATTTTAATTATGGGTTTCAGAAAATTACGGGCAGATATATTATTTACGGGTAAGGAGCTGTTATACAATCATGTATTATTGATCAGAGATGAGGGTGTGGTAGAAGATACCCTGCCTTTTTCGGCCGGAATGGAAGGTGTAGAGACCTTTACCGGTATCTTATCACCCGGTTTTATCAATTGCCATTGCCACCTGGAACTAAGTCATTTAAAAGGCGCCATTCCCGAACATACCGGCCTCATCGATTTTATTTATGCCATACTCACCCGGCGCAACAGCCAGGCTGATACCATTGACCATGCCATTGCCCTGGCCGAACAGGAAATGCTGGATAACGGCATTGTGGCCGTGGGTGATATTTGTAATACAGCCCTTACTTTACCCCAAAAGCAGCAACAACAACTTTACTACCACCATTTTATTGAGGTAACCGGCTTTAATCCCGCTATTGCGGAACAGCGTTTTATACAATCGCGGCAATTATATGAACAGTTTAAACAGTTAACGGATAATACGCGGGGAAATGTATCCCTGGTTGCTCATGCGCCTTACTCCGTTTCTGCGGAGCTATGGAAGTTTTTACAGGACTTTTCAGGCACACAATTACAAACCATCCACAACCAGGAAACGCCTGCCGAAGATGAATGGTTTAAACAAAAAACCGGTGGTTTTAAAGCCTTTTATGATAAGGTAAAAATGGCAACTGATCATTTTACACCAACCGGTAAAAGCAGCCTGCAAAGTTATTATCACCGCTTTAACCCGCAACAACCGGTTATACTGGTACATGATGTATGTACAACAGCCAGTGATGTCCGCTATGTGCAGCAACTGGATCAGCAACAGCAACGTAACAGTTGGATCTGTTTATGCCCCAACGCCAACCAATACATCAGCAACACCCTGCCGGATATACCTATGCTGATAGAAAATGATTGTAAGCTGGTACTGGGCACCGATAGTTTAGCCTCTAATCACCAACTGAATATTGCTGCAGAGATCAGGACCATACAAGCTTTCTATCCCCAAATACCTTTAGCACAATTGCTGCAATGGGCTACCTTAAATGGTGCCGAAGCATTACAGATCAGTCATCAATACGGAAGTTTTGAAAAAGGGAAAAAACCCGGAGTAATACAATGCAGCAGTGATCTGCAGTCTGTCAAAAGAATATTGTAGAGAGAAGTTAAAAAGTCTGGAAGACTGGAAGTCGGAAAGATCGAAAGTCAGAAAGTCAGGAAGATAAGATGTAGAAGATAAAAAACCGGAAAACACCTGATAGCCTGACACTGAAATCTTAAATCATAAATCTTACTTCCTACATTATACTTTACCCTCTTCTTCCAAATAACAGGCTGCCAATACGTACCATATTACTACCTTCTTCTATCGCCATCATATAATCACCACTCATACCCATGGAAAGCGTTTCAGCCTGGAGTTGGGGTAAACGGTATTCCTTCAACTGTTCAAATAGTTTTTTAAGCATACGGAATTCCTTGCGCACCACCTTTTCGTCATCCGAAAAGCTGGCCATGCCCATTAATCCTTTTATATGCACCTGCTGCAGGTCTTCTACTTTTTCAAGTAAAGCATGTAATTCCTTTTCATTGAGACCGAATTTGGTTTCTTCCTGTGCTATATGTACCTGCAGCAAACAATTGATAACGCGGTTATTTTTTATGGCCTGTTTATTAATTTCCTTCAACAGGTTGTAACTGTCTACCCCATGTATCAGGTGTACAAAAGGGGCAATATATTTTACTTTATTACTTTGTAAATGCCCGATAAAATGCCAGTTGATATCAACAGGTAACTGGGCCTGTTTTTCAAGCAGTTCCTGTACATAATTTTCTCCAAAATCCCGCTGCCCTAAATCGTATAACGCCTGTATATCACTTACCGGTTTAATTTTAGATACGGCAACCAGGGTAACCTTATTTGTAGCTAATTCTTCCTGAATACGGTGGTATTGCTCTGTATTTACAGCCATGAATTGGTTTTAATCAGTCCCAAAATTAAAAGCTTATAAATTTAAAACCTGTAACAGGTATGTAATGTTATGTTAACTACTTGCCGGGAAATAAAAAGGGCAGGCTGCTAAGCAACCTGCCCCCGGAATGGTGGCTTGTATCAACTATTTATTAATCCTCCAGAGTGGTCAGGTCAACTTTGGGTTTAGGTAAATTCATGGCTTTAATAGCGGCACGGCATTCATCTGCCATTGCCTGGGTCAGTTCGTATTTATAATTTCCATAATCTCCGAACTCAAAATTGCCTACATGAAAGAAACCATATTTGTCAAAAAACTCGGTCAGGTCAACCTTGCTTACCTCGCAAACGGTTTTCACAAAATTTAACTGGTAGGTAGCCGGGTTACGTCCGCGGGCTCCCCATCCGCCGCTCCGGGTATTGGAGCCATTGGCTTTTCGTTCAGCCTCACCCTGCTTTCTGAAAGCTTCAAACAGGTCGGGGTAAAAATCTTTATACCCGCCTGTACCGGCAAAGTATAATTGCAACTGCCAGAACGGTACCAGGCGGTTAAACACATCATTATCCTGTAAATAACAGATCTTACGGGCAATAATACTGTCACGGGCCTTCTGGTAATTCTTTTGTTCGGATATCCGGCTCTTATTACCGAAAGAAGTAGTACCGTATACGGCAAAAATATTATTACTTACTTCACCCAATCCGCCCCAGTTTAAAAAAGGACGTAACTGGTGCACATGTCCCACTTCATGGCTAAAGCCCCAGCAGGGATCTCCTTTAATAACACGGGAAGGATCTACTACCAGCGGCATGGCATTACCGGGATTAACACCCATATAGGCCACACCATCTCCATCACGGAACATATAGTAGTTAAAATTCACCCTGGACAGAATATGATTCTCCGGCACTTTATTATACTTTACCAGGCCCAGGATAATATGCTGCAGGCGGATCAAAGAATCGTAATTATTAATCAGCTCAATACCTCTTCCGTAAGCATATTTTTTACAATCGGCAGCAGGATATACCACCTGTACATGTTTGCCCTTAGCATCAATAATAGGATAAACAGCATTATCAATTAATTTATTCCAGTCCGCATCGGTATGTTTGGCTATATCAAAATAGCCATTCACCGCCGCTGCCGGAAAATGCACTTCAATCACATTTTCTTTTGCCGGCTCATCGGAAAAGTAGTCGATATAGGCCAGGCCGCCTTTGTTTTTTACATCAATAATATTCACCCCGTTTTGCAGAACAAAGTCCTGCTTTTTAATGCCCCAGCCTGCCGGATCTTTATCAGGTTTAATACCTTCCGGTGCACGCCGGTCCCAGTTAGGTATTACCAGTTTGATTTCTTTACCGGCCGCAATATTATTTACCAATACCAGGTGCCGTCCTTCCGGTAAAAAGATACCGGTCATATTCTCATACTTACTATACCCATCCCCTATCATCAATTCCTTACCCAGTGTAGTAGGTGTTAACCACGCCTTATATTTTGCTACACGGTATTGCGAAGCATATTGCTTACCTAAAAGTTGTGTAGCCACCTGCTGTAGTTGGGGATCTTTGATCTTAGCCAGGTCTTTTTGTTTGGTTTTCTTTTTCAGCGAAACCGCCATCGGCGTTTCAAAATAAGCCAGATCTTTCTGTACTGCGGTTGCATCCTGTGCGGTAATCACCGTATTAAAAACGGTAAGCAATAATAAAGCGGATACTAATTTTTTCATGCAAGTTTTTAAAGTTGTTTAAAAATGGTAACTGTTTGGTGTAGCGGTTAGCCATTTAAACACTTTGAGCCAGTGTTATTTCCAAATATAACCCCGGCAACTGATAGAAATCCTGCACATTCGTTTGCATGAAATTGGAAAAAAGATATCAAACGATTGTTTTTACAATTTCTTTTTCCGCAAAAGGCAATCAGCAAAAAGGCGGCCTCTAGGCCGCCCTTTTTATTCTCTTTTATTTCTTCAGTATCTTTTCAATGACCTTTGTTTCGTCCGATACAAACTCAACAATATATAATCCCTTCTGCAGTTTGTTAAGTTCCGGCAATACCACAATGTTGTGGCCGCGCTGGATCAAAGCCTGTTTTTTCACCACTATCTGTCCCGCCATATTGGTTAAACGAATGATAGCAAGCTGCTCACGGCTGCTGTTCACCGTTACCTTAATATTGCCCACAAACGGGTTGGGATATACGCTGATGGTAGCTACACTATTCTCGCCACGCAGGAAGATGATCTTACTAAAAGTACCGTTGCCATCAAAGTCAATATCTTTTAAGCGATAGTAAATAATACCACTCAAACCATTAATATCATCAGTAAACTGGTAGTTGTTGCTCAGGCCGGTGGTGCCGCTACCGGCAACTGTACCGATACGCTCAAAGTCAACGCCATTCTGGCTCCTATACACTTCAAAGTAGGCATTCTCCTTTTCATTCAGCGTGGTCCATTTTAATAAAGCCGTATTGTTTTGTTTATTTACTGTAAACGCGCCCAGAGTGATCGGTAAGGTTGCTTCATCAGGTCCCTTCAAAAATATTTCATTAGATATTATCCGACATCTGTTATTATTAATATTACCATTATTCGCCATCACAATACGGTACCAGCCGGTATCGGTTTTATTAAAACCGTTAACATCATATTGTAAGGATGTTCTGCCTGCTACATTTTCCCAAACACCGGTAGTACTGTTCTTACGCTGCCATTGATAAACCGGCTCCGCAAAAGTATAACTGCCACTGCCATCATCTAATCCCACTGCCTGCGGTGTTGCCCGGAAAGAGAAACTGGAGGTATAGGGTTTTTCGAAAAGCGTACCGCCAGAAACCTGCGTACCACCCGGTATATCAATGGAAATAGAAGGGCCATAGGGAGTTAACTGAATATCATCCAGGCCAAAGTCCACACCACAACCTCCAATGCTACTGGTCATGACCACCCGTAACTGACTCACACCATTAGGCACTTTAATTGTAGCTGCATATCGCTTCCAGGGGTCAGTTTCAGCATTCGTTTTAAGAGGAATAGCCCCTGTAGACTTGGAAGCAAAAGGGTTAGTATTATTACCGTCGTAAAATGAAAATGTAATGGAAGGCAAACCAAAATTCCCCCCACAAACTAGACTATTGATATTATTTAAATTAGCAACCCAAACCGAAAATTCATAAGCATTTCCAGGGCAAAGATCAGTAAGGGTTTGCTGATAATAAGTCCCCGCTGTCTGGCTATTGGCATTTACAATTAAAAAACGGCCATTGGTATTGCCGGTATGATCGTTTGCATTGATCCAGGCAAAGCCAAAACAAGCTCCATTACTGGACGGTAATATAGAGTACTCACCATTATCAGGACAGCTCCCTCCATCATGCTGGTAATTTAAACCGGTAGTACCGCTACCGCCTACCGAAGCCAGATAACTGCTCAGAGTTTGCGAACTTGTACCGTTACCAAAATCAATATTTACCAAAGGGGTACCACGGCTACCTGTTACATACAGGTAAGATTCCTTGTAATTATTGATGCCGGTTCCTGTTAAACGTACTTTATAAGTACCGTTCACTAAACCGCTGATATTGGGATTAAGACTGTTAACAGATGAAAAAACGGGGTTAGGTGCACCGGTTGGTTTTGCCTGTACCGTCCACGTATAAGTATTGCCGGTACCGGTGATAGTTCCCAGTAAAGTAGCAGCATTACCGGTTACCAACTGGTTTTTACCGGCACTGCTTATGACCTGTGCCTGTAATGTTGAACCTGGTATAATATGACATACCAGTGCAAGAAGAATAAGTAGGTGTGTTTTCATACAATCTGTTTAAACAAAGTAAGGAATGGGCAATCTGCCAGGTTAACACGGTTTAACACCAGAAATTGATTTTAGCAGTAGTTTTTAACAGATCCATGGTACTTTATATGTATTAAAGCACAAACACGGTCTTGGATATTTATTTCTGACGAAATAAACAATGGCATAATATATATATTGGATAAGTTGGAGTTGCCTGATAAGCACACACCAGGCAAGAGATACACGCCTAAACGGCGAAAGTAAAAACACTAAAAATAAAATGAAATAGCCTTTTTACATGCGCATAAAAGTAGATTTCCGTTTTTAATATTTAAAGACTTTAAAAATATTTTTGTTTTTAACATATGTATACTGCTCATTACCATAACAGATTATTTATTTTATTTATTCGACAAATGACACAAACACTATAATATGAGATATAACAAAAAAAGTCCGCAATTTACATTGCGGACTTTCTGTCAATTATAGAATTGTATTACAAAGAATGATTAGTTACATCGCTGTCATATGGGGGAACACCCGCAGATATTTCGCCCTGGTCAGAACTGATGCTATCATTAGTTTCAGTAAGCGTTTTCTTTTCTTCAAAAGGACGTTTACCAATCAGCGCTTCCACATCACTCTGGAACAATACTTCTTTTTCCAGTAAGGCTTCAGCCAGTTTCTCTACCTGCTCACGTTTTTCACTTAACAGGTTTTTAGTACGTACATAGGATTCATCAATCAGCTTCCTTACTTCCTCATCAATTAATTTTGAGGTTTCTTCAGAGTAAGGTTTGGTAAAAGTTGTTTCCTGCTGCGGATCATAAAAACTTACATTACCCACTTTCGCATTCATACCATATACACTTACCATAGCGTAGGCAGTACGGGTAATTTGCTGTAAGTCGTTTTGTGCACCGGTCGAAATTTTGTGGAAGAAGATCTCTTCACTGGCACGACCGCCCAGGGTCATACATATCTGGTCAACCAGCTGATCGGTGTTATACAGGTATTGTTCTTTTGGCGTGTATTGCGCATACCCTAAAGCTGCAGTACCACGCGGTACTATTGTTACTTTTAATAACGGATAAGCATGTTCTAAATACCAGCCGCAGATGGCATGACCCGCTTCGTGGTAAGCAATGATCTTTTTCTCCTCGGGAGAAATGATCTTGTTCTTTTTCTCCAGGCCACCGATCACCCTGTCCACCGCATCCTGGAAGTCCTGCATTTCAACTGCATCCTTTCCTTTACGGGCCGCTATCAGGGCCGCTTCATTACACACGTTGGCAATATCAGCACCGGCAAATCCCGGGGTCTGTTCAGCCAGTTTATGTATATCTAATTTCTCCGAAATTTTAATTGGCTTCAGGTGCACTTTAAAAATATCCTCACGACCTTTTAAATCAGGTTTATCAATGGTGATCTGCCTGTCAAAACGACCCGGACGTAATAAAGCGCTGTCCAGTACATCGGGGCGGTTGGTAGCAGCCAGTACAATAATACCGGTATCGGTACCAAAGCCATCCATCTCTACCAGCATCTGGTTCAGTGTGCTTTCCCTTTCGTCATTGCTCATCATGGAGTTCTTACCACGGGCACGGCCAATCGCATCAATCTCATCGATAAAGATGATACAAGGCGCTTTTTCACGGGCCTGTTTAAACAGGTCACGTACACGGCTGGCACCTACCCCTACAAACATTTCCACGAAATCGGAACCACTCAGGCTGAAGAAAGGAACCTGTGCTTCACCGGCCATTGCTTTTGCCAGTAAGGTTTTACCGGTACCCGGAGGGCCTACCAGTAAAGCACCCTTTGGTATTTTACCACCTAATGATGTATATTTTTTGGGATTACGTAAAAAGTCAACAATTTCCATTACCTCCACTTTAGCCTCATCAAGGCCGGCCACATCGGTAAAGGTGATATTCACTTTTGTTCCCTTGTCAAATAAAGTAGCTTTTGATTTGCCGATATTGAAAATACCACCGGGACCGGCGCCACCGCCGCCGCCGCCGCTCATTTTACGCATCATCAATATCCACAAGCCTACAAAAAACAGGATAGGCAATAAAAAGGATAATGATTTACCAAACCAGTCGCTGTCATTATCTACCGTATAAGATACCTGCGCTAAGCCGGGGTTCTCTTTATAAAACTCACCCAGGTCTTTTTGAAAAGCTTCTCCGCCGGTGATCTTAAAGGAAAAATGAGGGCCCTGTTTATTTGTTTCGCCTGTAAAAGATTTTGGCAGCTCTTCCTTATAATGAACAAGGCTGGTATCTTTCAGTGTTACACGAACGGTATTACGGTTATTAATGATGGTGTAATCCTTTACCTGCCCTTTTAACAACATTTGTTTAAACTCCAGTGGTGTGGTTTTACCACCTTCACTTGAAAAAGGGTTAAACAATTGCACGCCAATTAATACGGCAAATAAAATAATCCAGACCCAATACATGTTAAACTTTGGACCCTTCTTTGGATTTTGACCGTCTTCTCCCGGGCGGTTATTTAATAACGGCGGTCGGTTCGATTTGTCTCTTTTGTTATTTGATGGTTCTGTCGACATAATTTTTTCTAAACGGTTATTGCATAATAAGGATTATTGGCCCTTTATGTTCAGTTATTCTTAAAATTAACAATTCACAGGGGAATGCAGGGTAACAGGGATCAGTTATTACTCTTTGTGCTCTTCGGCAGGCGCATCAGACCACATTTCTTCCAGGCTGTAAAACTTGCGGCTTTCCGGGTGCATAACGTGTACAACAATATTTACGTAGTCCATTAATAACCACTGCCCGCCCTGGGATCCTTCATGGTGATAGGGCATCTCTTCACATTTTTCCTTTACACTGGCAAAAATATTATCACCTATAGCACGTAATTGCGGGATGCTATCAGCCTCACAGATCACAAAAAAATCGGCAACCGCTTCATTTACCTTTCTCAGATCAAGGGAAATAATATTTCTCCCTTTTTTTTCATGCATAGCCGCAATGATGGTCTTGAAAATTTTCGAGTTTTTTGTCAAGCGGGTCACTGCACTTTTCTGACGCTTATTCAACACTTCTAATTGTTCCAATAGAAAAGAAAGTTTTTATTAATGAATACTTTAATTATTTACCGGCCCGCCTACATGGTAATAAGTTTTTTATTAAGGTAGGTTTTAGCTGTAAAGTTTAGCTACTTTTGGTCAAAAATAGCAATAATTGTCACAACTTTTCAGGAATACACGTTTGAATCCCATCTTAATTGAGTTGCAGACGATTGACAGTACCAATAATTATGCCTTGCAGTTGATTCATGCGGGTTTGGCACAGTCCGGAACCGGTATTTTCACCCACGAACAAACGGCCGGCAAGGGTCAGCGTAACAAAACCTGGCACTCATCCGCCGGGGTGAATATTTTACTGAGTACCATTTATGCGCCCAAAACGTTGCCCGTACTGCATCAGGTGCGTATTAACCAGGCGGTGGCTATTGCCGTTCATCAATTTTTTAGCCAATATGCGGGTGAAGATGTACGTATTAAATGGCCGAACGACCTTTATTGGCAGGACAGAAAGGCAGGCGGGATATTGATCGAAAACATTATCGGCAGGCCGGATTCACCGACCGGAACCGATACACCCGTTGTAAAATGGTCCGTTATCGGCACAGGTATCAACATTAACCAAACGGCATTTGCCCCCGCCACTACCCGGCCCGTTTCCCTGAAACAGATCACCGGCAAAACCTTCGATATCAAAACACTGGTACAGGAGCTCACTGCGCTGATTATAACCCAATGCGAACAGATCGGTACCAGTTCCAATACTGATCAGTTAGCAGCATATAACCGTATTTTATATAAATACAACCAGGAAATGCAGTTCAGCCGCAACAACCAGGTTTTTACAGCCCTGGTTAAGGGTGTAAATGAGTATGGACAACTCCTCCTTCACCACAACGGTGCGGATGAACTGGTACAGCATGGCGAGGTAAACTGGGTCATTGGCTAAAGCCCTGCATCGGCCAGTATTTCTTCGGCATGTGCCTTGTTTTTGGGACGCAGGTATATTTTGCTGATGATCCCTTTTTCATTAATGACAAAAGTAGTACGGTGTAATCCCATATAATGACGGCCGTATAACTGTTTAGGTCCCCATACGCCATATTTTTCAATCACGGCATGTTTGGTATCAGCAATTAAAGGAAAGGGTAAACTGTTACGGGTAGCAAATTTTGTATGTGATTCGGCATCATCAGGACTTACCCCTATTACTACATACCCGTTTTTCTGTAACAGGGCATAATTGTCGCGCAGGTTACAGGATTGTACGGTACAGGTGGGCGTCATATCCTGCGGGTAAAAATACAGCACTACTTTTTTGCCTTTTAATGCTGTTAAGGTTATTTTATTGCCATCCTGGTCAAGGCCGGAAAACACCGGCGCTTTATCCCCTGACTGTAAATGTGTTGCCATGATCGTATCAGTAATTTGATAAATTATTTCTTTTTCTTTTTTACCGGTGTAGTTTTTTTAGTGGCCGCAGGTTTCTTTTTAGCCGGTGCTTTCTTCACTGCTTTTTTCTTCACCGGTGGTGTGTATTCATTACGTTTAAACCACCATTCTTTGGTAGTGGTATTACCCACCAGGTCGGTTACCACTACTTTTAAATGATAAGTACCATACACAAAATCAGCAGGAAAACTATATATCCAGCTCCGGCCTTTATCATTGGTAAAGCGTAACCATTTGCCATTTAATTCGGCCCTGAAATTTTGTACGCCAAAATTATCACCGGGTGTAAATATAATATTGCGGGCCGCACTCAGGTTCACGGTATCTCCTTTGCCCAGTTCATTTACAGTAGGAGGTATTATATCGGTAAATGCCTGGAAAGAACCGAAGTCCGGCATCTGTGCCGTGATCCAGTCGCCCTGCCAGCTGGCTTTTCTCACATTACCACCACCTCCGGTACGGCGCATTACCACTTTATCACGCAGGTATTGCGGTATTGTTTTATCAGGCTTTATGCGCACGGTAAATTGTCCTTCCACCGGCACCGATGCATTATGTAACTGGTGTAAAGCGGTAACCGCATTTGCTGCAGTAGACGGGGTACGGATATAATTAGGCCTTACTGTATCGTATAAACAATAATCAGGGAAATAAACCTCGAAATCCGGTTTCTCCAATACGTTTACATATTTGGGTGTAAACAAATCGGGTAAAGCGCTGCCATAGTTTTTCAGTGCCGCCAGCTTTTCATCATACTGTAAACTAAAGTTGAGCATCACCTTGTTTTTATACGCATCCTCCAGCTCTATGCGTACATTACGGGGCATCGTATCTGTTAATACAATTTCACCGGTACCATTGGCTTTATTGTATACCCCGCTGATATCGCCGGGCATCACCGACACATGCTGCAGGTAAGCGCCTCCGTTATGTTTGTAACGGTAATCAATATGGGCATTCATATACCTGGTGGCATTGTAATCAATACTGTCAATATAAAAAGCCACCTGCAATTGGTTATCAACAAATAACCTGGCGGCATAAATACCATCCTGATTATTAGAGCCGCTGATACGGTCAAAAGCCTGGATAGCAAAGCTCACTTTATTACTGCCTGTTTTTACGAGGCTGTTTTTGGGAACAATATACCCGCTATCAGTAAGTTTTACGGCAAACAATTCAGGCGCTTGTTCATATACCGATTTATTACGGTCATACATTGCCAGGCGTTGTAAGGTTGGCGCTACCGCATCGGGTAAAGGCATGCCGAATAACAGGGGGTTTAATCTTTTACCGGTCTTTGTTTCAAAAATTTCAAAATGTACATGTGGCCCCTGTGAGCCGCCGGTAGTGCCGCTGTAAGCAATAAAATCTCCTTTTTTTACCGGGAATTTATTGGCGGGTATGGTCAGTTCCACTGCCCAGGATTCCTGCGCATATTGTTCCTGGGTAGCATAGGCTTCCAGTACAGTATTAAAATCATTTAAATGCGCATATAAGGTAGAAAGACCATTAGGATGATTGATGATGATAAAGCGACCAAAGCTGAGGGGCCTGATCCCCATAAACGCCACATAGCCGTCAGCAGCTGCATAAACCGACTGGTTCACCACCTGGTTGGTACGCATATCCAACCCCATATGCCAGTGGTTAGGCCTCAGTTCACCCATATTGGCCACAATTTCAGGGTTCAGGCTCAAAGGCCACCGGAAATATCCCTGCGGGTAAACCGGTCGTTTATATTCCTGCGCCTGTACATTAACACATAACAATAACAAAATAAATCCATGCAGCCATCTCTTCATCATGGGTCAAAAATAACAAACATGGGTTTAATGAAATGCAAAGATTGAATTGATGTGATGATTTGGTGATTTGTAAATTTGGTAATGGGGTTTTTACATTGTGCAGGAAACTTACCTATTGCCCAATAGTATTACCGGACGTACAAGTGAGTGACACAACCGAACTCCCCTTTAGCTTCCCGAGTGAAACGAAGGGAAAGAGCATAGCCCGGGAGCATAGTAGCAATGGAGCTGGTCCACAAAAAAATTAAACCGCATTGTTATTACCAGTTAGTTGACGAAAAACATTTTCCAGGCTTTGATTACCAGTTTGTAAGGATAAAATATCGAGACTGTTATCTATGGCTAATTGCAATACCTGTTTTTTTACTACTTCGCCATTGCTGCATAAAAGCTGGTAAATATTTCCCTGTACTACCACAGCTTCATCTACCCCGGCCAGCTGTTGCAAAGTGGTTATATCAACAGGCTGTTTAAACTGCACTAATACTGCCTGTCGTTTATTATCTGTTTGTTGCAGGTTGGCAATTTTATCATCGGCCACCAGGGTACCTTTATTAATGATCACTACCCTGTCGCAGATAGCTTCCACTTCCTGCAGAATATGGGAGGAAAATAAAACGGTTTTGTTTTGCCCCTGTTGTTTGATCACTTCACGTATCTCTATGATCTGGTTGGGGTCCAGTCCGCTGGTAGGTTCATCTAATATCAATACCTCCGGGTCATGAATTAAAGCCGCAGCAAGGCCTACGCGTTGTTTGTAACCCTTGGACAGTTGTCCAACTTTTTTATGTTGCTCGGGAGTAAGTCCAACCAGTTGAATGACTTTGGCCACCTGTTCCTTTATACTTTTTACACCATGTGTCTCGGCAATAAAAGCCAGGTACTCTTTTATGTACATGTCATAATACAGTGCATTGGATTCGGGCAGGTACCCGATCTTTTTCTTCGCGGCCAGCGGATCACTGGCAACATCAATACCACAAACCTGTGCCGTACCCCGGGTTGCCTGCAGGTAGCCTGTCAGAATTTTCATGGTGGTTGATTTACCCGCGCCGTTTGGGCCCAGGAAGCCTACAATTTCCCCTTTAGCCACCTGGAAGCTGATATTGTTAACAGCTTTCTGCTGGCCATACTCTTTAACTAATGCATTTACCTGTATTGACATACAACAAACCTACAAAAAAACGGTTGGCAAATGCCAACCGTTATAAAAAATAGCTTTAAAATGTTTAACCGAAATTTTCCAGCTGGTAAGTTTCATCAATTGGTGTACCGGCAGGCATTTCAAAAACGGGTTTAATAACACCGTCATGTAAACCATATACCCAGCCATGCAGGTGCGGACCGTCACCATTGGCCCAGGTACGCTGGATGATAGAAGTTTTAGCCAGGTTAAATACCTGCTCTCTTACGTTTAACTCCACTAACCTGTCAGCGCGCTGGTCTTCATTTTCAATAGCATCCAGTTCCGATTTGTGTAAACGGTAAACATCTTTAATATTACGCAGCCACATGTTCAATACAGGACGGAAATCCTGTTTGGTCATAGCCGCTTTAACACCACCACAACCGTAGTGACCGCAAACAATAATATGTTTCACTTTTAAATGACCTACTGCATAAGACAGTACGCTCAACAGGTTCACATCGGTATTTACTACCAGGTTGGCAATATTACGGTGTACAAATATTTCACCGGGTTGCGTATTGGTTACTTCGTTGGCCGGAACACGGCTGTCACTGCAACCGATCCATAAAAACTCGGGAGTTTGTAATTTCTCCAAACGTTTAAAAAAATCAGGATCATCAAATACTTTTTCTTTAGCCCATGACTTGTTTTCTAATAATAACTTTTCGTACGACTGCATTTTTAATAAGTTTTATCGAATTAATAAATGAATACTATTGTATTAGCTTTTGGCATGTTCAATGCCTTTGGAGTGGCTGCGGATCAGTGGCGCGCCATTGCTGGTGAGCTTTTCATCAAAGCCCTGGTCCACCATATTACTCTTGATCAGTTCCACGGTTATATTCTTCAAAGGAGCTGAGATCATAAAGTCCTCGATGGTTTCAATAACATCTCTGTCAATATAATCGGCCCGGAAGGCATCAATTACCACATTAGCGCCCGGAGGAACCTGCTCCAGTTTCTTTTTGATAATGGCTTTATTTAAGAAAGAAACATCCTTACGTAAACGGATCAGGTATCTGTCATCATCATTTACCACAAATACCGCTTTACGGAAATTGCTGCGGAAGGCGAAGAACAGTCCCACACCAATACCAATGATCACACCTTTTAACAGGTCAGTCGCTAAAATGGCTACAATGGTAATAACAAAGGGTAAAAACTGGTCCCAGCCTTTTTTGTAGAAGGAGATAAATAAAACTGGTTTCGCTAATTTATAACCGGTAAATATTAAGATAGCGGCCAGTGCGGCATTCGGTATCAGGTTTAAAATACTGGGGATAAAGGCCACACAAAGCAATAATAACAAACCGTGCATGATAGTAGATGCTTTGGTCTTGGCACCGGAGTTTACATTCGCAGAGGAACGCACAATTACACTGGTTACCGGTAAACCGCCAAACATACCCGATACAATATTACCTACACCCTGCGCCTTTAATTCACGGTTGGTAGGTGTTACCCTTTGATAAGGATCCAGGTCATCAACGGCCTCAATACTTAATAAACTTTCCAGGCTGGCCACCAATGCCAGGGTTACAGCTGTTACCAGCACATCTTTATTCAAAATATAGGACCAGTCAGGCATGGTAAATAAACCAAAGAACTCCTTAGGCGATGATGCCACCGCCAGGTTTACCAGGTGATTACCGGTTAAAGCCTGTTCAGGACTGGCTTGTGTAAAAAAGTAGTTACCACTGATGGCAATGATCACCACCAATAAGGGGGCCGGTACCAGGCGGATAAATCCTTTTTTACCGGCTATGATCTTTTCCCAGATAAAACTAAAGGCCAGACAAACACCACCAATGATCAGGGCCGTGCTGTTAATATTACCAAACGCACTAAAAAAGTTCTGGAAAATATTACCTCTTTCAGGTACTACTCCTTCATCACTCATAAAATGTGAATCGTCGCCCAGTAAATGCGGTACCTGGTTCAATATTAATATTAAACCAATGGCGGCCAGCATACCTTTAATTACGCTGTTAGGCACATAGTCGCCAATAATACCCAACTTGGCAATACCCAGTATTAACTGTATAATACCGGCCAATACCACAGCTACCAGGAACACTTCGTAGCTGGGAACCAGGGCAATAGCGGCAGCCACGATGGCTGTTAAACCTGCTGCAGGCCCACTCACACTTAAATGTGATTTACTCATGAAGCCTACCACTACCCCACCGGCAATACCGGCGATAATACCACTGAAAGGCGGTGCATTAGATGCCAGTGCAACACCTAAACACAGCGGCAAAGCCACAAGAAATACTACAATGGAAGCCGGTATGTCGCTGCCAAGGCTTTTGAAATAATTTGCACGAGTTGACATAAAAAGATTGTCTTTTACTACTTTGAATAATTGTGATTTATACCTGCTGCAATAAACATATTACAACAGTTTATTACCATTACAGGAACGGGAATAACCAATAAGAAGATAAATAAGAAAAAATAAAGCCAATTACCGGTTAGGCATTGGGCGGAGGGCATAACAATTCACCATGAAAAGCCGTATAAGTGCCTTCGTGATAGTGTAGTTCCAGTAACTGAACCTGTCCCATTACAGGAGCGGCATTGTCAAAACTGGTGTGGTGAATGTATTCTTCTGTGAGTGTATTGATACCACCGCAGGTCTTTTCCTCGGTAGTATTGGCAAAGGGGTTGGCGTTGTTTTTTTCTACTTCAAACTTGCCATTCACCTCCTTAGCTGCGGCTTTGAGCTTTGTTTCATACACATAGGGCAGGCTCACTGTCAGCCATACCAATGCAAAAAGCATCAGCAGGGTTGCAATATATTGCCTCAAAGTGTATTTGTTTTTGGTAGAGCTCATAGCTTGTGTGCGCAAATGTAAAAAATAACAGGCAGAGCAGCAATTTGTTTACAAAACTTTTACATTTTAATAATATTTCTTGAATATGGATTAAAAATAATTACATATTCATATTTTTTATACTATTTAAGTTCTTCGGAATTTTCGGGCAAATGGCTATACTCGCCTTTTATAGCATACCACCCAAAGATAACAAAGCCAATGGCAATGGGTAAAAAGATCAAAAGAATAATGATCCAGATCACCGGGTCATTGATCTCTTTTTTTCCATTAAGGTCAATATTATCTATGGCCCCTTTTATCAAAAAAATTATAAATGCAGGCCCGGCCACCAGCCAAAGCCACCCAAGTATTTTTTTTACACCGTTCATCTTAAATTATGAATTATAAATTATGAATTATGAATTGCTCATTGTCACTTATCAATTGTCAACTGTCAATTGTTTAATCATCTACCTCTTTATCAATCTTATTTGTTAAATAAATCGTTCCGATAATTAAACACAGCGTGGCAACACCAATCGGGTACCAGAGGCCTACCAGGTCATTGCCGGGAAAGGTGGTGGTTAATAATAAACCGATAAAGGGTACCAGACCGCCAAATACACCGTTACCAATATGATAAGGTAAACTCATAGAAGTGTACCGAATTTTCGTTGGGAACATTTCTACCAGGAAAGCCGCAATAGGTCCATACACCATCGTAACATATAGTATTAATAAAAATACCAGGCCAACAAATTTCCAGTAAGTTCCCTGAGGCAGGTGTTTATTGCCGGTTGTTTCGGCAACATTGATAACCGTTTTATCAGCTGCAGTCACTGTTTGCTGCTTGGTAACATGGTACCAGCTGCCATTTGCCAAATGGATGATGTTGGTTTGTTTTTCACTGATATTGCCATCCGGTAATACCTGTTGTACTGGCGCCAGTTGTTCGGTATTCATTATTGCCTGGGCCGACCAGGTTTTTGTATCCGTATCTTTTAAAAACTCACTGAAGATGGGCCGGTAAGTAAGTATGCCTAAAAACATGCCTGCCAGCATGATCCATTTACGGCCTATCTTATCACTTAACCAGCCAAAGAAAACAAAGAAAGGTGTGGCAAAAGCAATACCCCATAACATAATGGTACGGCTTTGCTCAAACTCCAGGCCGGCCTTGGTTTCTAAAAAACTTTGCGCATAAAACTGCCCGGTATACCAGATAACGCCCTGCCCCATTACCGCGCCAAATAAAGCCAGCAACACCATTTTAAAATTGGCCTTTTTACTAAAGCTTTCCTTTAAGGGATTTTTAGAAACATGCCCGCTTGATTTTAACTTGGCAAACATAGGCGATTCGGACATATTCATTCGTATATACACCGATACACCTACCAATATAATAGAGGTCCAGAACGGGTAACGCCAGCCACCCCATTCGGCATTAAAAGCAGCTTCACTCATATTCAGTTTCACCAGCATAATAACACCAAGCGCTACAAATAAACCCAGTGTGGCCGTGGTCTGTATCCAGCTGGTATAATAACCCCGCCTGCTGGCCGGTGCATGTTCGGCTACATAAGTGGCGGCACCGCCATATTCACCGCCTAAGGCAAGTCCCTGCAATAACCTTAGTAACAATACCAGTATAGGAGCTGCAATACCAATGGTTTTATAACCCGGCACCAATCCTATTAAAAAAGTAGCGCCGCCCATTAAAGCCAGTGTAAGTAAAAAAGTGTACTTACGACCGATCAGGTCACCCAAACGGCCAAACACCAATGCGCCAAAAGGCCTTACAATAAAACCTGCTGCAAAAATGGCCAGTGTACTTAACAACGCAGCCGTACTGTTGCCCTCAGGAAAAAATTGTGTACTGATCGTTTTGGCAAGCATACCAAAAATGTAAAAGTCATACCACTCAATCATGGTCCCAACCGAAGAGGCTGATATTACTTTCCAAATGCCGGTAGCAGAATCGTCATTTTTTTTCATGCCTTTAAAATACAAATTAGATTTAATGTGTAGCTAAAAAAATTTGAATTCGTACATTTAAGGCTCCAAAAAAATAATTGATTGTTTTATGTCATATCCCTACCAGATCAAATCGTTCGAAGAATATAAAGAAGCATACCAGAAGAGTATTGACGATCCGGAAGCCTTTTGGGGCGATATTGCTGAACATTTTCGCTGGCATAAGAAGTGGGACAAGGTATTAAACTGGAATTTTAAAGAGCCAAAGATTGAATGGTTTGCCGGTGGTAAATTAAATATTACCGAGAACTGCCTGGACCGTCACCTGGAAAAATTGGCCGATAAACCCGCTATTATCTGGGAACCCAATAATCCCGAAGAACGTACCCGTATTGTAACTTACGAACGTTTACACAAACGTGTGTGCCAGTTTGCGCAGGTATTAAAAAATAACGGTGTAAAAAAAGGCGACCGGGTATGTATTTATATGGGCATGGTGCCTGAGCTGGCCTATGCTACTTTAGCCTGCGCCCGTATAGGGGCTATACACAGTGTTATCTTCGGTGGTTTTTCGGCACAAAGTATTGCGGACAGGCTGGAGGATGCCCGGGCTGAATTTATTGTTACCTGCGACGGCGCCTACCGCGGTGGTAAAGATATTCCGCTGAAAAGCGTAATTGATGATGCGCTGATCGGTAATAAAACAGTGAAGCGTGTTATTGTATATACCCGTACCCGTACACCGGTATCCATGATCAAAGGCCGTGATGTGTGGTGGGAAGACGAAATGCAGGCTGTAACCGAAGGTGCGGAAGCGCTGAACAGTGACGGCTTTGGCGAAGTGGAAGTGATGGATGCCGAAGATCCCCTGTTCATTTTATATACATCGGGCAGTACCGGTAAACCCAAGGGAGTGGTACATACCGTAGGTGGTTATATGGTATGGACCAATTACAGTTTTGTAAACGTGTTTAATTACCAACCGGGACAAATTCATTTTTGTACCGCTGATATTGGCTGGATCACCGGTCATAGCTATATTATTTACGGACCATTAAGTGCAGGCGCTACCAGTGTTATGTTCGAGGGTGTGCCTACCTGGCCCGATGCCGGGCGTTTCTGGGATATTATTGATAAATACAAGATCGATATTTTATATACCGCCCCTACCGCTATCCGCAGTTTGATGGGCTTTGGATTAGAGCCTTTAAAAGGTAAAGATCTTTCTTCCTTAAAAGTATTAGGTACCGTAGGTGAACCAATTAATGAAGAAGCCTGGCATTGGTACGATGAACATATTGGTAAAAAGAAATGCCCCATTGTAGATACCTGGTGGCAGACTGAAACAGGCGGTGTGCTCATCAGTAACCTTGCAGGCGTAACACCGGCCAAGCCATCCTGGGCTACCTTACCCTTACCGGGTGTACAACCCATACTGGTTGACGAGAACGGTAAGGAAGTAACCGAAAAAGATGAAGACGGCAATTACAAAGGTAACCTGTGTATTAAAGCCCCGTGGCCCGGTATATTGCGCACCACTTATGGCGATCATGAGCGTTGCCGCACCAATTATTTTGCTACTTACGAAAATTTATATTTTACCGGTGACGGTGCTTTAAAAAATGATGATGGCTTTTTCCGTATTACGGGTCGTGTGGATGATGTGTTAAATGTAAGCGGTCACCGTATTGGTACTGCCGAAGTGGAGAATGCCATCAACATGCACGCCGGTGTGGTAGAGAGCGCCGTAGTAGGTTACCCGCATGATATTAAAGGCCAGGGCATTTATGCCTATGTTATTTTTAATGGCCGTCATTTTGATGATGAGCTGACGCGTAAAGATATACTGGCTACGGTATCACGCATTATTGGGCCCATTGCCAAACCCGATAAAATACAATTTGTCAACGGCCTGCCCAAAACACGCAGTGGTAAGATCATGCGCCGTATTTTACGCAAAGTGGCCGAAGGTGAAACGGATAAGCTGGGCGATACATCTACCCTGCTCGATCCGGGTGTTGTGGATGAGATTGTGAAAGGAAAATTATAAAATAAGGCCCCTCTTCAGAGGGGCCTTATTTTTCCCTGCCATGGTTCCTGTCTCATGAACTGTCTCGCTTAAGTCTTTCATGTTTCTCATAAATTAACTAATTTCCAAATTATCAAATTATCTCATTAAAAAATGTCCCCTGTTGATCCCTTTCGTTGTCTTAAGGGTATTCATCATCAAAAATTAAAAAAGAATGAAAGAGTTTTTAATGTTAATTCGCGAAAATGCCGGTTATGGCAGCATGACAGCAGAAGATATGCAGGGTTGTATTGAAGAACATATCAGCTGGGTAAACGGCCTTATTGAAAAGGGCCAATACAAACTGGCTAATCCTTTGGATGACAAGGGAGCTTCTATTAAAAACGGCGTAGTAACGGATGGTCCTTATATTGAAAGTAAGGAGTGTATCAGCGGGTTTTATATATTACTGGCTAACTCGCTGGAAGAAGCCGTAGGCATTGCCAAAACCTGCCCGGATGTTGAACGGGGTAATACTATTGAAATAAGACAAATAACCGAAGTTGATGACCCCACCACCTGATCCTGCTAAACAAACTGATCAGTTAGCTGCACATCTTTTCCGCCACAGCGCGGGAAAGATGACAGCTGTATTGACCAGGCAATTCGGGTTATCAAAACTGGATATGATACTGGACGCTGTACAGGATAGTTTTGAAATGGCACTGACCAGGTGGCGCTATGGCAATATACCACAACAACCGGAAGCCTGGTTAATGACAGTGGCACGCAATAAGCTGATCAACCGGTTAAAGAAGGATACCCGTTACGATGATATAGATGAAACGCAACCAGCCATTGAAACATACACGACTTATGATCATATTATTGTTAATGACGAACTGGTTTCAGACAGCCAGCTGCAATTACTACTCACCTGTTGCCACCCCGGTTTTTCGCTCAAAAACCAGGTGAGCATTACCTTATATGTACTTTGTGGGTTTGGTATCCCGGAAATTGCCAATGCCCTGCTTACGAACCGGGAGACCATTAAGAAAGCCATCACCCGGTGTAAATCGCAATTGAAAGAACAGGAAACCTTATACCTGCCTAAGTCTAAGTTGATACTGGAGCAACATATACATACGGTACATACCGTATTATACCTGTTGTTTAATGAAGGTTATAAAACCACCCGGACAGATACAGGTATCAACCGGGATATGTGTTTTGAAGCACTGCGCCTTACAAAACTTTTATTACAGCACCCTCTTGCATTGCCACAAACCCATGCCTTGCTGGCCCTGATGTTTTTTAATACAGCAAGATTTCCTGCACGTATAGCTGATACAGGTGAATGGCTGACATTGGAAAAACAAGACCGGGGCCTTTGGCTTCAACCGCTGATACAGGAAGGGTTCTATCATTTAGAGCAGGCCGCATATACCAACGAAATTAACAAGTATCATATAGAAGCGCTGATATCATCTATCCACTGCAGCAGTAGCAGTTTTGCGCAAACGCCCTGGCAAAAAATACTTGATCTGTATAAACACCTGGAAACCATTGAACCTCCATCCTCCCTGTTGCAATTAAACAAGATCATTGCACAGGCTTATACTGATATACAGCTGGTAGACCTGGATGCCCTGGATAAACTGGAAAATTTTTTACATGCTGATAACCGCTTTTTATATTATGTTACCCGGGCCCATGTGTACCGCCGGTTAAAACATATACCGGAAGCAATAAAGAATTACCGGCAGGCTTTTGAACTGGCGGTATCGGCAATCGATAAAAGGTTCATACAAACACAGTTATCGGCTTGTAATAATTAATACTATCTGCATTGTGGTGAACAGGTAGCATGATCGTATTTCCTCACAAAAAAATAATTTGCCTATCCCTCTATTGTTATGTAATCTTTGCGTGATTATACTTAAATATAATAACATGAGAATATTGATCACCAGCCTGGCATTGCTATTATTATCAGTGAGTTATGGCCAGCAAACAGTTGATACGACCGAACAGGTCATTGCCGGCAGGCGTAATGCAAAAGAGCAGCAGAGCAAGCCCTATGTTATTCTTATTTCTGTTGATGGCTTACGCAATGATATGGCGGCCAGCTATGGTGCTACTAATATACAACGCCTTTCCGGGCAGGGAATAAGAGCAAAATTTATGCGCCCCTCCTACCCTTCTTTAACTTTTCCCAATCACTACACCATTGTTACCGGTTTATACCCCGCCCATCACGGGTTGATTAATAATACTTTTTTTGATCCTGCAAAAAACCAAATATATACCATGAGCAATAAGGCCCGTGTAGGCGACAGCAGCTGGTATGGTGGTACTCCTTTATGGGTTTTAAGTGAGCAGCAGCAATTATTAAGTGCCAGTTTTTATTGGGTTGGTTCCGAAGCCAATATACAGGGTAAACGGCCTACTTACTATTATAACTACAACGATAAAATTAGCATGGACGACCGCATTGCCGCTGTAAAAAAGTGGTTGCAGTTGCCCGAAGACAGGCGTCCGCACCTCATCACTTTTTATTTTCCGCAAGTGGATCATGAACTGCATTCCTTTGGTGTAGGTTCTGCTGAAGCAAAACATGCTGTACAATTTGTAGATGAAAGTATTGGCAAAATGGTAGCCGAGGTAGATAAATTAGGTTTGCCGGTCAATTATATTATTGTATCTGATCATGGTATGACCAATGTAGATAAGGACAAAGTAATTAAGATGCCGAAAGCCGTTGATACCACACAGTTCTTTGTTCCTTTTGGTTCCACCTCCCTGCATTTATACGGTAAAAACGTGAACAAAAAAACCATTAAACACACCTATAAAGCATTGAAAAAAGAAGCACAAAACTATACCCCTTATTTATTATGCAAAACACCTAAGATCTGGCATTTCAAAAAGAAGGACGATCAATACAACCGTGCCGGTGATATTGTACTGGTACCTGATCCCCCTTATTATTTTAATATCGGCACCCGCCCCTCTACCAATAAGGGTTATCATGGCTTTGACAACCGGTTAACCGATATGCGGGCCAGCTTTTTTGCCTGGGGACCGGCCTTTAAAAACAATGTAGAAATTGAAGGTTTTGAGAATGTAAACGTGTATCCTTTAGTAGCCGAAATTTTGGGACTTTCCTATGATTTCAAAATTGATGGCAAGCTAAAAGTGTTGAAACCGATATTGAAGTAGATAACAGTTACGAATTATGAGTTGTGAGTTATGAATTGCATATTGTCATTTGTCCATTGTCAACTGTCAATTGTAACTTCTCCTTGTCAACTGTCAATTGTTTAAACTAACAATCGTTACAGCCTTTTACAGGCAAAAAAGATAAAAACCCCGCAAATCATATTTTTGCGGGGTTTTGCATGGTTGCGACCATTATCTTTGCAGCCAAATTTTTACCATTAAATAATATTGGAGGGGGGAACAAATGAAAGTAATGAAGTTTGGCGGCACCAGTGTGGGAAAGCCGGAACGTATGCACCATATAGCCGGCCTGGTAACCAAAGAAACGGAGCCTGCCATTGTGGTGTTATCTGCCTTATCGGGTACAACAAATGCCTTAGTAACTATCGGCGACCAGATTGCCCAGCACGACCGTGCAGGCGCCAAGGAAACCATTGATAAGTTACAGGCACATTATGAAGATTTTATCAGTCAGCTGGTAACCAAGCCCGAGATGGTGGAGAAAGCAAAGGGTATTATTACCGAACATTTCGAGTTTTTAAATATCATCCTGAAAATATCTTTCAGCGAAGCCCTGAGTAAGGATATTCTGGCACAAGGAGAATTATTATCCACCAAGCTGTTCAGTATTTACCTGGAAGAACAGGGTATCGATCATTTACTATTGCCCGCCCTGGAGTTTATGAGTATCGATCAATACGATGAACCGCAGATCGGCAGCATTAAAGTGAAACTGACACAGATACTGGAAAAACATAAAGACAAAAAAATATTTGTTACACAAGGGTATATCTGCCGTAATGCTAAAGGGGAAGTGGATAACCTGAAACGTGGTGGCAGCGATTATTCGGCATCACTTATTGCAGCAGCTATTAAAGCATCGGTTTGTGAAATATGGACTGATATTGATGGTATGCACAATAACGACCCGCGTATTGTAAACAAGACCGTACCCATTGAACAGTTAAGTTTTGAGGAAGCGGCTGAGCTGGCCTATTTCGGCGCCAAGATCTTACACCCTGCTTCAATCTGGCCAGCACAACATTATAAAGTGCCGGTTAAATTATTAAACACTATGCAGCCTGCTGCAAAAGGCACTTTGATTACGGAAAAGGCCGGCAGCGTTGGCGTAAAAGCTGTTGCTGCAAAGGATAATATTATTGCTATCCGTATTAAAAGCAGCCGCATGTTACTGGCTTATGGCTTTTTAAGAAAGATCTTCGAAGTATTTGAAAAATACCGTACGCCTATTGATATGATCACGACTTCGGAAGTGGCGGTTTCGCTGACCATTGATCAGACAGACAGTCTGAAAGATATTATCAAAGAGCTGGAACCATTTGGTACCGTGGAAGTAGACGAAAACCAATCTATTATTTCGGTAGTAGGCAATGAGATTTCTGAAACGGAAGATATTATCAAACGCCTGTTCGGCTCTATCCGTAATATACCTATCCGTATGGTATCCTATGGCGGCAGCCCCCATAATATTTCCTTATTGGTGCAAGCCAGTCACAAGCAATTAATATTACAGCAATTGAATAAAGGCATGTTCGGTCTTGATTAATATTGCTGCCTCACTAATTTGAAACCCCTCCCAGGAGGGGTTTTTATTTGATATCATATACCTGTATTAAACGCTGCAAAAGGCTTATCACCCGGCCATAAAATGTAAACAGGTGGTAACAGTAGTTTATTTTATACCGGCAAGGCAGTAAAATACTGACATTTAGTATTATTTAAGATACTCAAAAGCTAAACTGTTTCCTTTTTCACTTAAATTCGTTTATGTCCAACATTGTTTATTGTATAGGAGGCTTAGGAACCGATGAAAAAATTTTCCGCAACCTGGTATTACCGGGTTGGGAGTTAAAGCATTTACCCTGGCTTATACCCAACGAAAAAGAAACGCTGGAAGAGTATGCTGCCAGGATGATAGCCCCGGTAACCGAGGAGAACCCGATACTGATCGGTGTATCATTTGGGGGGATGATGAGCATTGAGATTGCCCGTTTAAGACCGATAAAGAAGATCATTCTTATTTCCAGTATTAAAACACACCGGGAAAGACCCAAATGGATGGGGATTTCAGGAAAACTTCGTTTACATAAAATCACCCCCTCCAAACCCAATAAATTTTCGGAGAACCTGGCCAATAAACGCCTGGGGGTAACCAATGAGAAAGAAAGAGATTTTGCCAATTCCTACCGCCGCAATGTAGATAAGGATTATTTAAGCTGGTCCATTAACCAGATCGTCACCTGGAAAAATCACTGGGAACCGGATAATATTGTACATATTCACGGCGATAAAGACCAGGTATTCCCTATTAAAAAGATCAAAGCTACCCATATTGTAAAAGATGGTACACATATGATGGTAATGAACAGGGCGCAGGAAGTAAGTGATTATATTTTAGCATCGCTGGCGTAACTTTATAAAAAAATGCATGCCTTCATTACCTGAGCTTATTATACTTTTTGACGGTGTTTGTAACCTCTGCAACGGACGTGTGAAGTTTGTGATCAAACACGATAAAAAACAACAGATCCATTTTGCGGCTTTGCAAAGTGAAGCAGGTAAAACTTTATTACAGCAATACAATTTGTCTGACAATAATTTACAATCCTTTGTATTTATTGAAAAAGGCAAAGCTTATACCCAATCAACTGCAGCCTTAAGGGTATGTAAATACCTGGGTGTTTATAAAATTTTATACGCTTTTTTAATTGTACCCGCTTTTATACGTGATGCCGTTTATCGTTTAATAGCCAATAACCGTTACAAATGGTTTGGCAAACAGGAAGCCTGTATGATACCCACACCCGATATAAAGGCAAGGTTTTTAGACCAGGGTTAAACCAGGTTTTCGGGCAATTGTACCTGGCCCTGCATATAAAATACGCAATGGCCACCCATCATTACCCGATCTCCTTTTTGCTGTACCCATAAATGTCCGCCACGTTTTGATAATTGTTTAGCTTCCATACCGGCCTTATTTAACTTATGGCTCCAGAAAGGTATCAGCTGTGCATGTGCCGAGCCGGTTACCGGGTCCTCATCCACACCAACAGAAGGAGCAAAAAAGCGGGACACGAAATCCACCGTTTTACCTGGTGCCGTAATGATCACTTTATAACCCAATTTTTTTAACAGGGTAAAGTCGGGAACGGCCTGCTGAACAGCCGCTTCATCCTGTAATTCAATTAACAGGTCACGGTTTTTATATACACCTACAATTTCTTTAACGCCCAAAGCCTGCAGCATTTCTTCCGGATAAGCATCAAAACGTTCCGGCATCCAGGATGGAAAGTCCATCTCGGCCTTAAAGGCAGAACCGGTTGTTTCCCTGTTTAACCTGGTTACTACCAATGGGCCGCTTTGCGAATAAAAAGTGATCTGTTCTTTTTCGTAACCTAATTTTTCAAACAATATATAGGCACTGGCCAATGTAGCATGGCCACATAAATTAATTTCACTCTCCGGCGTAAACCAGCGGATAGCGAAGCCATCTTGCTCCGGCACAAAGAATACCGTTTCGGCCAGGTTATTTTCCATAGCCAATTGTTGCATCAGTTCATCACTGATCCAGTTTTCCAGCGGAACTACCGCTGCCGGGTTACCACCGAATAACCGGTCACTAAAGGCATCTGCCTGGTATATTGTTAACTGCATTATTTACGTTTTAAACTGCCTATTTGTGGAATAGCCCACTTGTATTTTACGGCCAGTACCCGGATAATTACAATACTGAGTATACAAAGTATCTTGGTTAAACCACTGTCGACATGTAAAGACTTGAATAAAAAATAGATCAACGCCCCGGCCACACAGGCGGTAGCATAAATTTCCTTCCTGAATATCAGGGGTACCTGGTTTAACAATACATCACGTAACACACCGCCAAAACAGGCCGTAATGGTACCCAGTGAAATACAAATACCGGTACTGAATCCTTTATCCGCTGCCAGCTCCACTCCTGCAATGGTAAACAGTCCCAACCCCATGGCATCAAATAAAAACAAGGTGACGGGCAATTGTTGCAAACGGTGCCGGAAAAACAAAGTGATGCCGGTAGATATCAGGATCACCAGGATGGTCACTTCATTTTGTAACCAGCCCACAGGCAGGTTACCGATCATAATATCACGGATGGTACCCCCACCTACCGAAGTAACAAAAGCGATGACTAATACGCCGAATACATCCAGCTTTTTATTGATGGCCATCGATGCTCCCGATACGGCAAAGGCAAAAGTGCCCAGTATATCTATGATACGTAAGAAGTCAGTTTGCAAGATGGTTCAATTTATTGCTAAGTTATTACTTCTCTTTTATTCCTGTTTATTTTGATTACAGCCAGAGATGATGAAGCTGTGGCAAAAAAGAAAAGGGCCTGAAGGCCCTTTTGTACAAAATAGCTTTACTATTTAATCAATACGGAAAGATATTTTAGCCACAATACCATAGGTACTGATCTTACCGTCTTTTACATGTGCTTTAATATCTTTTACATACACCGAATCAATATTACGGATCGTTTTTGATGCTTCGGTAACCGCCTGCTGAATGGCATCATCTATCCCGATCTCAGAAGAAGCAATTACTTCAATAACTTTTACAATAGGCATAGCTTATGTTTTTTTATAAATGAACAATACCCTAAGTTAGTTTAAAAAAATGACTAAGATTAATTGGGTGATTTGAAAATTTGGTAATGAGATAATAAGTGCTTACCTCTTTAGTTTCCCTGACCCCGCGGACAAGTGTTAAAAAAAGCCCCTCTTGCGGAGGGGCTGATTATTTTATTCTGCCATCATTTCACGGATCACCGTTTCAATGTCTTCGGCGTTGGGCTTACTGAAGTAATCGCCATCGCTGCCATAAGCCGGGCGATGCGCTTTTGCCGTAATGGTACGTGGGGCCACATCCAAATAACGATAACCTCCCTGCTCTTCCATCACTTTATTGAACATATAAGCTGCTGCCCCACCCGGTACATCTTCATCAACAAAAACAATCCGGCTGGTTTTTTTCAGCGATTCAACAATAATATGATTGATATCAAAAGGCAATAATGTTTGTACATCTATAATTTCACAGCTGATGCCGGTTGCCTCCAGGGAGTTAACAGATTCCTGGATAATACGTAAGGTGGAACCATAGGAAACAATGGTAATATCCTCACCTTGTTTTATTATTTCAGGTATCCCTAAGGGAACAGTCATCTCCAGCAGATTGGAAGGTGGTGTTTCTTTTAAACGATAACCATTTAAACATTCCACCACAATACCGGGATCATTACCCTGTAATAAGGTATTATACATACCAACCGCCTGGGTCATATTACGTGGCACACACAAATACATGCCGCGCAAAGCATTAATCATCATACCCATGGGCGAGCCGCTATGCCATATACCTTCCAGGCGATGGCCGCGGGTACGCACAATTAAAGGACAACTCTGGCGACCATAAGTACGATAATGTAAAGTAGCCACATCATCACTTAAAGGTTGCAGGCCATATAGTACATAGTCGATGTATTGTATTTCGGCTATCGGGCGCAGGCCACGTAAGGCCAGGCCAATACCCTGCCCCATAATAGTAAGCTCACGGATACCGGTATCAAAGATGCGGATATCGCCATGCTTTTCCTGTAAACCACTGAAACCCTGGTTTACATCACCAATAAAACCGAGGTCTTCACCAAAAGCGACCACTTTAGCGTTATTGGTAAATAACTGGTCAAAATATTTATTTAAAACCTCGTACCCGTTAATAGGCTTGGGGGCATCATCAAAAACAGCTTTTACTTCTGGTACCAGTAAGGCACTTTTAGGTCCCTCGTTATATAAATGCGAGTTATACAGCTCTTTGTTCTGCGCCTGCAGTTGTTTATAATAGGCAGCAATATCTTTAACTGCTTCGGTGGTTTGTTTGTAAACAATTACATCATGCAGGGTTTTTAAAATATCCCGGCGTAAAGGCTCACGGTTAGCCGTCAGTACCTGGGCTTTCTTTTTAATCCACCCGCTTTCTTCCGGTAACTGGTCGGCCAGGTTATTTAACAGTCTTACCGATTCTTCCATTTGTAACTTGATCGGCTGCTGGTAAGCTTCCCAGGCCCTGTCCTTACTGTTTTTTACATCATTCTTGGCATTAGCCTCCAGCTCTCTTAATTCTTCCTCGCTGCTTAATGCGTTCTGTATGATCCACTCCCGCATTTGTTTCAGGCCATCCCATTCACGTTCCCAGGCCAAACGATCCTGTGTTTTATACCGTTCATGACTTCCGGATGTAGAGTGCCCCTGCGGCTGGGTAATTTCTTCAACATGAAATAGAACAGGGATATGCTCTTCACGGGCAATGCGGATACCTTCTTCAAAAGCTTCGCACATGCCTGCATAATCCCAGCCTTTTACCTTATAAATATTGATACCGTTGGTACCCGGCTCTTTTTGCATGCCACTCAATGCTTCTGAAATAGAGGCCTTGGTGGTCTGGTATTTTTTAGGCACCGAAATGCCATAGCCATCATCCCATACAAAAAATGCAACCGGCACCTGCAGTACCCCTGCGGCATTTACCGTTTCCCAGAAATGCCCTTCGCTGGTAGAAGCATCACCAATAGTACAAAAACATACTTCGCTACCGTTATTAGATAAGCCGCTAAAACTGTCTGTATTATCGAGATTACGGAATACTTTTGAGGCATAGGCCAGGCCCAGTGAACGGGGTAATTGCGAAGCGGTAGGGGCCATATCGCTGGCCGTATTCTTTTGATCTTTTAAGTCTACCCAATTCCCTTCATTATCAACATTTTGTGTTGCAAAATGCGATACCATCTGGCGGCCGGCATTATTCGTGTCATTATTAATATCCGGATCGGCATATAATTGCGCAAAAAACTGCTGTACATTACTTTGGCCTATGGCAAAATGGAAGGTTTGGTCGCGGTAATAACCACTGCGCCAATCGCCGGGGCGAAAAAACTTCGCCATAGCTACCTGTGCAACTTCCTTACCATCGCCAAAAATGCCGAATTTGGCTTTCCCGGTCAATACTTCTTTGCGTCCCAGCAAACTGGCTTCCCGACTGATACAAACAACCTTGTAGTCGCTTAACACCTCTTGCCTGAAACTCTCAAAAGACAGTTCCGGATTAGCAGGCACCGTTAATGGAGTTTGATTTCCCATGTGGCAAAAATAGGGATAAACAGCTAACGAGTGTTCACAGAAAAAAAGTGACTATAATTTTGCAACCATTTGCAACCATCCCCCGTCTTTTTTGTTAACTTTACATACCTATTAATAGTTAGTATGAAAAACTTTTTACTCGCATTAGCTGTTTTTGCTGCTGGTTTTAGCCTTCGGGCACAAACAACTACAGCCCCCGATGCTGCTAAAAAAGATGTGCTTGTTGTGAAAGAAGCGGTTTATGACTTTGGCAAAATACCACAAGGCAAACCTGTTTATCACAACTTCACCATTACCAACAGCGGCTCAACCCCGTTGGTACTGGAAAATGTACAGGCCAGCTGTGGCTGCACCACTCCTGAATGGAGCCGCGAACCTATTAAACCCGGCGCTACCGCCATTATTAAAGTAGGTTATAACGCTGCCGCTGCCGGTTATTTCGATAAACCCATCACCATTACCTATGCCGGCGGGATGGTAAAACAACTGGACATAAAAGGAACCGTTTGGACCGCCCCTGAAGGATCGGCGCCTGCAAATGCTTCCGTAGACTTTTTGAAAAAACAAAACCTTTAATATTTAATCACTCGTTACATCATGAAAAAGATTTTATTAGCCTCCGCACTTTTACTTTCCTTTGGCGTTTTTGCACAAACAAAAGCTGATGACTTTATTAAAGTAAATAAAGAAACACACGATTTTGGTAAAGTAAAACACAACGAGCCTGCTACTTATTATTTTGAAATTACCAACACCAGCGATAAGCCTGTGGTAATTGCCAATGCAACAGCCAGTTGCGGTTGTACTATACCTGAAAAGCCTAAAGCGCCCATTTTGCCAGGTAAAACCGATAAAGTAAAAGTGGTATACAACTCAGCTTCTATTGGCCCTATCAACCGTGATATTACCATTACTTTAGCCGGTGTACAAATTCCGAAAGTAGTGCATATTAAAGGTGAGGTTTTAAGCGCTGATGCTTATGCCGCTTACGAAAAAGAAAAAGGAAAAACTTCTAAAGTTAACTAACACCTTAATTTTAACCGTTCTCTATACAGTCCTCCTGCCTGCAGGGGGATTTTTTTTGCACTAAACTCTAGCAATGGACAATGGACAAATGACAATGGACAAGTGACAATGAGCAATTCATAACTCATAATTCAACATTCAAACATTTGAACTTTTGAACTTTGAACCCTTCAACTTTTTGAACCTATTAACTACTCCCTCACTTTCGTATCAATAATAATCGTCACCGGGCCATCATTTAATAAAGCTACTTTCATATCGGCGCCGAATATGCCTGTTTGTATTGGTTTGGCGAGGTCTGTTTGTAATTGGGTGATCATTTTTTCATACAAGGGAATAGCCACCGGTGGTTTGCTGGCTTTTATATAGGAAGGCCGGTTGCCTTTTTTAGTAGCGGCATGCAGGGTAAACTGGCTTACGAGCAAGAGCTCACCGCCCGTATCCAGTAAAGATTTATTCATGACCCCTTCTTCATCATTAAAAATGCGCAGGTTAATCAGCTTGTTACTCAGCCAGGTAATATCCTCCATGTTATCGGCATCTTCAATACCTAATAAAACCAATAAACCCTGTTCAATAGCCGAGAAAATATGCCCGTCAATGGTTACACTGGCATAACTTACCCTTTGTATTACAGCTCGCATTATACGTATCTTTATAGTTGCAACAAATGTATTAATAAAACAATGAGAGATTACAGAAGCGAAATAAGTTTTCAGACTACACGCAGCGGAGGTAAGGGTGGACAAAATGTAAATAAAGTAGAGACGGCGGTTATCGGTTTTCTTACTATCGCTTCATCGCAACTCCTGAATGAGCAGGAGAAGCAAATAATATCGGAAAAATTAGCCAACCGGATCAATAATGAAGGGCAGTTATTCGTTAAAGCCCAGGAACACCGTACCCAGCTGGCCAACCGGGATGAGGTAGTGAAAAAAATAAACAAATTGTTACAGGCGGCACTGGTAAAAAAGAAATTACGCATTGCCACCAAAGTAAGTAAGGCCGCAAAACAAGCCCGGTTAAATAATAAAAAAAGAGCCTCGGATAAAAAGAGTATGCGGAAAAAGTTTACGGGGAATGGGGATTAAGAAGGTTCAAGAGGTTTAAGGGTTCAAAGTTCAAAAGTTGAAGGTTCAAGGTTTAAATTTTTATACAGGAGTACATGCCTAAAAGTATTACCATTATAGGGATTATTGTTTTACTGGTCACAGGGTTGAGTATATTATCCGTATCCTGTAAAAGAACTTCCTGGGGTAAGGACCTGAACCGGGTACAGCAGGCAATACCGGATGGTTTTCCTGAACCCTATTACAGGTATACAGATAATCCTTTATCTGAAGAAGGCATTGCTTTAGGCCGCAAACTTTTTTACGAAGGGCGTTTATCGGTTGATGGCAATTTTCCCTGTGCCAGCTGCCATGAGCAACGTGGCGCTTTTGGTTTGTTTGAGCATGACCGCAGCCATGGCTATAACAACTCGCATACCCTACGCAACGGCCCGCCTTTATTTAACCTGGCCTGGCAACAATATTATCACTGGGATGGCGAGTTTACCACCTTAACGGATGCCATTGCCCAGCCGATTAATGGTCACCTGGAAATGGCGGATGATTTTACAAACATTATTGCCAAATTACAGGCCGATGCGAATTACCGTAAAGAGTTTAAAGCTGTTTTTAATACCCAGTTCATTCAACCCAGACATATACTGATGGCATTATCCCAGTTCCTGGGAACTTTTGTTACGGCTAACGCTAAATACGACCGCGTAAAAAAAGGGCAGGCCGCTTTTACGGCAGAGGAGCAGCAGGGTTATAATTTATTCCTGGCCAAATGTAATACCTGTCATACAGAACCATTATTTACCGATGGCAGTTTCAGGAATATTGGCCTGCCTGTTGACCCTTTATTAGATGACTACGGCAGGATACGTATAACCCGTATGCGGGAAGATTCCCTGAAATTTAAAGTACCGTCGCTGCGTAATGTGGCCGTATCATCGAACTATATGCATGATGGCCGTTTTTTAACCATGGTGCAGGCATTGAACCATTACCGCAGTAATGTACAAAACAGTTCTACCCTTGATCCTTTGCTGACCAATGGTATACCCATGAACGATACAGAATTGCTCAGCATTGTGGCTTTCCTGCGTACCCTTACCGACTCATCCTTTATTACCAACCCCGCATTCAGCAGGCCATAAAAAAAGATCCGTTACACCAGGCAACGGATCTTTTATAAAACGGTCAATTATTTGCTTAGTTTTTTCTTGCTTTTAAGGCATCCAGTACTTGCTTCTGGCGTTCAATTTCACCATTCTGCTGTACCTGGTCGTTACCATTTTTAGACAGGTCTTCCTGCGCTTTTTTAATTTTCTTTTCTAAATCGCTCTGGTCACTTTGCAGGCTTTTTAATTTTTTCTCAGCTTTTGACAGCACTTCTTCCTGGGTTTTGATCTGTACCTCCAGGTCACCGGCCTCGATATTAGGACGAAGATTGGCCAGGAATACTTTTGCATTTTCCTTAATAGAGCCATTATTATCACCCACTACATTTGAACCTGCAACAATCATATGAATAACCGATGTGTTTTTGTCCTTACGGCTCTTTTTATCTACGGAAAAGATATAGTCCATTGCCGAACTGTTAATTTCGGGGATAGTAGCGCCGGAATACACACGGAACCCTTTACTGCTTTTACCTTTTACACCCAGACTTTCCAGTTTACTGATCAACGCTTTTTCTACCAGGTCGGGAGGATAGTTATACTCTATGGCTAAAGCGGGTTGGTCAGCTTTATTATATTTGATGGAACTTTCGTAAGCCTGTGCTTTTACCACCATACCCATTAATAAGAACGAAAAAATAAACAATACATTTTTTTTCATAACTAGCGTTTAATTTGAAGAAATGATTATAAATAGCTGTTATACCCATGTACAGGGATACGGCTCAGCCTTATGCCGGCTACTAGAGGGGTGATGCAAAATTACTTAAAAAACACCGTACAAGGTATAAGATTTCCTTAAAACTGTCAATATTTTGCCTGTACAAGATGCTTAACAAAATAATGCAGGCTATTGTTGTGCTTTATTTATAATAATAACGGCGGCCGCATGTAAAAATATTCTTTATAATCCCGTAGGTTTGTTACTCAAAAAAACTTTCATTGAGCAGCATAAAAAAACTGGCGGGGCAAACAATGTGGTATGGCGTAAGCTCTATAGCCGCCCGTTTTATCAATTACCTGCTCACACCTTACCTTACTTTTAAGTTTTCGGTAGCCCAGTATGGTGAAATGAGTATTGTATATGCTTTTATTCCTTTCATGAATATTGTGTTTACCTATGGCCTGGAAACTGCTTTTTTCCGGTATAGTAATACGGTAGATAAGAACAAAGTGTATAATACCACCAGTGTTTCCTTATTAATCAGTACACTAATTTTTGGCATTGGCATGTATCTTTTCCAGGAGCCCATTGCCCGCCTGTTACGCATTGAAAACCATGTTGAGTATATTACCCTGAGCATTGGCATTATTGCCCTGGACGCTTTAAGTACTATGGCATTTGCCAAATTGCGTTTAGATGGACGGCCCCGTAAGTTTGCCATGATTAAAGTAGCGGGCATCCTGATAAACGTAGTTTCTGTCTATTTTTTCCTGAGCATTTGTCCGGATATTAAAGCAAAGAACCCGGACGGCTTTATCGGCAGCTTTTTTGATCCCGAATGGGCCGTAGGCTACAGCCTGCTGGCTAACCTGATACAAAGTGCCATTACATTACTGCTGTTATCAAAAGAATGGCTAAGCTTTAAATGGAAATTTGATAAAGCACTCTGGCAACAGATGATGCGCTATAGCCTTCCGTTGATCATTGTAGGCTTTGGAGGCATGATCAATGAAACGCTGGACCGGATTATGCTGAACTGGTGGGCGCCCGGTGGTACGGAAGAAGCTACCAAGGAAGCTACCGGTATTTACTCGGCCTGTTATAAGCTGGCTATCCTGATCTCACTTTCGATACAGGCTTTCCGTATGGGGGCTGAGCCTTTTTTCTTTAAACAGGCAGCGGAGGGTAATGCCGCCAGGACCTATGCGCGGGTGATGAAGTTTTTTGTGATCACCATTTGTTTTATGTTTTTAGGAGTGGCCCTGTACCTGGATATATGGAAACATTTTATCCGTAAGCCCGAAATGTGGGTGGGCTTAAAAGTAGTACCCATCCTGTTGCTGGCCAATATGTTCCTGGGCATTTATTATAACCTGTCCATCTGGTATAAGCTTACCAATAAAACCATGGTGGGAGCAACCATTACCCTTATCGGTGCTGCCATTACCATTATTGTGAACTACCTGTTTATTCCGCACTTTAGTTATATGGCCTGTGCCTGGGCTACTTTTTTATGCTATGGCACCATGATGGTATTATCGTTTACCTGGGGACAAAAAGCCTACCCCATACCCTATGCCTGGAAAAAGCTGATTGCCTATATAGTGATAGTGGTGTTATTGTACCTGCTACATGCAGCATTTACCTGGATAGGGCTTAACCCGTGGTTTAACCGTATTTTCGGTACCTGCCTGTTGTTTGCTTTTGGCTGGTTTATTTTGCTGGTTGAGCGTAAAGAGTTCCGGCAGCTACCTTTTATTGGCAAATATTTACGTTAAGCCGCCTGCCATTAAATTTTATAAAATTGTTAGGGCAGCTCCATTTTCAAGTTCTATTTTCTATTACCTTCACGCCCTTAAAATAAAAGGCGTTTATGTCGTTGCTAAAAAAACAACTTGCTATCAGGCCATCAGTATTGCCTGGAGCAGGAAACGGGTTATTTACTACCCAATTTATTCCCAAGGGAACTTTAATTATCGAGTACAAGGGTAAAGTATCTGCCTGGAAGGATGTTAACCACGACAATGGTAACAATGGTTATATTTATTATGTAAACCGTAACCATGTTATTGATGCCAGCAAACACCCTAATGAACTGGCACGTTATGCCAATGATGCCCGCGGACTGACCAAGGTACGTGGCGTTAATAATAATGCCGAGTATGCCGAAGAAGGTAAAAAAGTGTTCATTCGTGCCAAGAAGAATATTCAGCCCGGGGAAGAAATTTTAGTGGCTTATGGTAAAGAGTACTGGCAAACGGTACGTGAGAACATTCGTATAGAAAGAAGAGAGAACGCAGCGAAGAAATAAATTTACACAACATCCAACCCCTTTTTCATGTCCCGGTACCAGGCTTTTATTTTTGATTTGAACGGCACTATTATTCATGATATGCCCTACCACGTAAAAGTATGGCGGGATATAGTAAATGAACTGGGGGCTAACCTTAGCCTGGAAGAAACACAGGCCCAGTGTTACGGTAAGAACCAGGACCTGCTGGAACGTGTTTTCCCCGGCAGGTTTAACAACGAAGAGAAAGACCGGATAGGTATGCAAAAGGAAGAACGTTACCAGCAATGGTACCGGCCCGATATGAAGTTAATTACCGGCCTGGACAGTTTTTTGCAAAAGGCCCATGCCGCCCGTATACCCATGGCCATTGGTTCGGCGGCCATTATGTTCAACATTAATTTTATTTTAGACGGCACCCATACGCATCAATATTTCAACAGCATTGTAAGTGCCGATGATGTGGTGAACAGCAAACCAGACCCTGAGACTTTTTTAAAGAATGCCCGTGAACTGGGTATTGCACCGGAAAAATGCCTGGTGTTTGAAGATGCCCCCAAGGGTATTGAAGCAGCCCAGCTTGCAGGAATGGATGCCGTTTGTATCACCACCATGCACCCGGCTGCCGATTTTGCGGCTTACAATAATATTGTGGCTTTTATTGATGACTATACTTCCCCGGAATTGAACAGGTTTTTTCTAAGTTAGCCAACATTCATTGCCGGGCAGCGGACAGGACGCTGAAGGGTGCAACCCGCAACATTTTTGTTGGGGCACAGCGCAACGAAAGCCGGGCCCCGTTACTGCAGCCGGTTACATAAAAAATATACTGCCGGTAAATATCAGTTTACCCGGATCAATACAATTTTACAAAAGGATTATTCATTTTTTCAAACCCTATGGTAGTGGGGTTTCCGTGACCGCTGTATACTTTGGTATCATCGGGCAGGGTAAATAGTTTTTGCTGAATGCTGTTAATGAGGGTATCATAATCGCCGCCGGGAAGATCCGTACGGCCGATACTGCGATCGAACAGCACATCGCCACTGATGACAAATCCTTGTTTTTCATTGTAAAAGGAAATACTACCGGGTGAATGGCCGGGTGTAAAGAGTACCTCCAAAACATCCTCGCCTAAAGAAACGGTATCGCCTTCCTGGAGATAGGTTACCGGGCCGGTATAGTTATCGAAAGGTAAACCCCATTTTTTGCCGGCCTCACCTGCCCTGTCCAGCACAGGCTGTTCCTGCGGGTGTAGCTGTGGCTGTAAATTCCAGGTTTCGGCCACAAAGCTGTTGCCAAAAACATGGTCCAGGTGACAGTGCGTATTGAGCAATAATACCGGGTTCAACTGCATTTCGGCAATAGTTTCCTTTAGTTTTTGCTTTTCGGCCGGAAAATAACAGCCCGGATCTATAATTATACAATCCTTTTGTTCGTTAAATAACAGGTAGGTATTTTCCTGGATAGGACTAAAAACAAAGGTTGTAATACTTATCATAGTTTGTTTTTTGTATTTTTAATAACGGCTGGCAAATTTAGACCAATTACCCGTTATGATTGGTTGTTAAAAGGATTGTAAAACTACTAACCAAATAACAATATGTGGTTGGAAAGTTGCCAATTAACTATCATTTTTTAGTTCAATATGAGCGGGTTAGGGTAACTTTATGCCGGCGGGATGCAGCTATAAAAGTAAATGAACGGTCGTGTTGCATTGGTAGTGTATTGCCGGTGATGGTATTTTTAAGAAATATGAAGTTTAAAGCATTGCAGAAAAGTATGAATAAATTAGTAAGCGGTCTGGTATTGTTACTGGTATTAACCACATTACATACCCATGCCCAGGTAAACGCTGTTGAGTTTGGTAAAAACAGGGTGCAACACGAAAAGTTTAAATGGAAGTATTACCAGACACAAAATTTCAACACTTATTTCAGCCAGGATGGACTGGGCCTTGGTAAATATGTTGCCCAGATTGCCGAACAGGAGTTACCCGGTATTGAACAGTTTGTGGAGTATGGTATGCAAAGGCGTACCAATATTGTGGTGTTCAATAATTTTGACGACTACCAGCAATCCAATATTGGTTTGGATATTGAATGGCAGAGCCCCGGCGGTGTGACCAAACTGGTAAATAATAAAATGCTGGTTTATTTTGATGGCAACCACGATAACCTGCGTAAACAAATACGCCAGGGTATTGCACAGATATTAGTAGCCAATATTTTATTTGGTGATGACCTGGGCGAGTTTGCAGCTAACCAGGCTTTACTGGACCTGCCCAAGTGGTTAACAGACGGTTATATTGAATATGCCGCCGAGAACTGGAGCCCGGCACTGGATGATCAGTTACGTTCGGTGATGTTATCGGCCGAGTACCGTAATTTTTACCAGTTTGCCTTTGATAAGCCCTTACTGGCCGGTCATGCTTTCTGGAAATATATTGCCGATAAGTATGGCAAAAACAAAGTGACCTATTTTTTATACCTGGCCCGTATTTACCGTAACCTGAACAATGCATCCAATAAACTGGCTAAGAAAAAATTTAAAGCCATTCTGCAGGACCTGATGCTGGAAGTTCCTCAGCAATATTATAAAGACCTGCGGGGCCGTAAAAATGTTCCGAAAGGACAGCTGGCGTTTACTGAAGAAGTAGGCAAAAAAGATTTTATCCGTTTTAACGCCAACCCTATTCCCCGCAGCTTCAGCTATGCTTTGGTAGAATATAAACAAGGGGTATACAAGGTGGTGCTGATGGAAAACTTTGTAAACAAGAAGGTATTATTAAAGTATGGTACCAAAAGTGCAGACCATGAGTTAAACCCTAACTACCCCATTTTAGCCTGGGATGGTAAAGGAACCAGGTTAGCCTGTGTGTATACGGAAAAAGGAAAAGTAAAACTGTTTGTATACGATGTAGTAAACCGTATTAAAACCACCAAGGGCATTGACCTGCCTTTTGACCAGGTACAGGATGTTAAGTATATGCTGGATAATAATACTTTAATATTTAGTGCAATACGCAGCGGCCAGACAGATATTTATACTTACAAGATCAAGACAGAGACCATTGACCAGATCACCAATGATGTGTACGATGATCTTGATCCGTCTTTTGTGGCCTTCCCCAATAAGACCGGTATTATTTACAGCAGTAACCGGCCCAACGCTTTAGCAGCCAGCAGCGAGGACTCTTTACCCAGCAACCGCTTTAATATTTTTATGGTGGACAACTGGAATAAATCGGACTTTAAACAAATATCCCAGCTTACCGCTATACAACGGGGCAATGCCCGTTTCCCATCGCAGTACAATACCACCCACTTTACTTTTGTGAGTGACGAGAATGGTGTGAACAACCGTTATGCCGGCTTCTTTAAAACAGAACGTGCCGGCCTGGACACCCTGGTATTTATTGGTGATGAAGTATTGCGTAATC
>CAYUMH010000003.1:102873-150226 GCA_964445775.1 uncultured Terrimonas sp. | reverse complement strand
TGTGCGACGCAAGGGACGATGGCAGTTGCACCACAGCTGGCAGCACCTTATTATTAATATAGGCAGTAACAGCCTTTTTACTATAAAACCTTATCATTATGTTGAAATATATTACTACTTTTTCTTTACTCCTGTCAGGCAGTATGCTGGTTAATGCACAAGGCACCGGCAGGCTTACCGGTCGTGTACTGGACAATAAAGGCAACGCCATAGATGGCGCCAATATTTCTTTGTTACGCGCAAAAGATTCCATATTGATAAAAGCCGATTTTTCGAATAAAGATGGTGGAGTAGAGATGGAAGCCATTAAAGCCGGCAGTTACCTGTTGAAGATTACGAACACCGGTTACGGTAAATATATGTCGCCGCATTTTGTGATTAATGAACAGCATAATCATATTCAACTTAATACTATCATACTGGAACCATCTCCGGCTGCATTAGGCGAAGTGACCGTGGTATCGCAGAAGCCTTTTATTGAGCGGAAGCTGGACCGTATGATTGTAAATGTAGAGAACAGTATTGTGGCGGCAGGTAATTCGGTGCTGGAAGTGCTGGAGCGTTCACCAGGCGTGGTGGTTAACCAGGAAAGTTCCATTAATATCAAAGGAAAATCCGGGGTAATTGTGATGATAGATGGTAAACCTTCACCACTTTCCGGTGCCGACCTGATCACTTACCTGCGTGGCATACCGGCATCCACCATTCAATCCATTGAAATCATTACCAGTCCTTCGGCCCGTTACGATGCGGCCGGTAATGCCGGTATTATTAATATTAAATTTAAGAAAGACCAGCGCCAGGGATTGAACGGCAGCCTGGCATTGAGTTATGGCCAGGGCCGTTATGCCAAACCCAATGCGAGTATTAACCTCAATTTCAGGAAGAAGAACTGGAACATCTTCGGCTCACACTCCTACTCGCAACCACAATTGTTTACCCGGTTTTATATTAACCGTAAGTTTTTTGATACGGACAGAAAGCCGGTATCCATATTTGACCAAACCTCCTTTATTAAACAGCCCATACTGAGTAATAACAGCCGCGTAGGGGTGGATTATTACCTGGGCAAGAAAACAATCATCGGAGCCATGTTCAATTTTAACTGGAATAAGAACGAACGGGACGGCAGCACTAATTCAGTGATCACTTACCCTGATGGTGAAATTGATTACCTGACCAAAACGGCCATTCAGTTAAATGAAAAACGGTTTAATGGTTTTGGCAATTTTAATATCAAGCACAGTTTTGACAGTTCCGGTCGGGAGCTGACGGCGGATATTGATTTCGGACGTTTCAGGGCCACAACCCTGCAGGATGTTTTTAATCAGAACGTTAATAAGGATGATGTATTATTAAACGATAACCGCCTGAATACTGATCAACGTGGTTTGATCACGGTAAAATCATTGAAGGCCGATTATATACACCCCTTTTCCAAAACCTTTAAACTGGAAGCCGGTATAAAATCAAGCCTGGTAGAGACCGATGCGGAAGTAAATTTTTATGATGTGGTGAACGGCAACGCCGAATTTGACCCGGAGCGTTCCAATCATTTTTTGTATAAGGAGAATGTAAATGCCGCTTATGCCATGCTAGCAAAAGAGTTTAGCAAAACAGATATACAGGCCGGCTTACGTATGGAGCACACCAACACAAAGGGCGACCAGATCACTACCGGTGAAAAGTTTTCCCGTTCCTATGTAAACTGGTTTCCCAGCCTTACCATTAACCAGAAACTATCGGAGCAACACCAGCTCTCTGTTTCCTATACCAGGCGTATTGACCGCCCAAGTTACCGGCAATTAAATCCCTTCCGCATATTTGTAGATCCTTATACTTATGTGGTAGGCGACCCGGCATTAAAGCCTGTTTTCACCAACGCCTATGAGTTAAGCCATACGTTTAAAGGAAAGTATATTACCACACTTAATTTCTCCCGCAGTAAGGATGTGATCACTGATGTATTTGTACAGGATGATAACACCCGGATTTCTTACCAGGCCCCGGCCAACCTGCAGGATTTTTATATTGTGAGCCTTGGTACTTTTATTCCCGTTACTTTAAAAAAATGGATGAATGCTTCACTCAGTGCCAATATGTTCTGGAACAAATATGAAAGTCCTTTCCAGGGCGGTAACCTTACCAATGACTTTTTCTCCTGGGATGCAAGATTAAATTCCTCTTTCCGCATGGGTGATAAAGGCTGGAGCGCAGAACTGAATGGGTTTTACCAGGCGAAAAATGCCTGGGGCCTGTTTGTTATCCGCAATATTGCACAGGCATCAGTTGGCATTCAAAAATTATCAAAGAACAAGAATTCCACTTTTAAACTTGCGCTTACCGATATTTTTTATACTAACCGGGTAGCAGTGGTAGTGAATTACCAGAACATGGATTTCTTTACTGACCGTACCTGGGACTCAAGGGTGCTGACACTTTCCTTCACACACCGTTTTGGTAAGAACACCGTAACAAGGGCCAGGCAACGTACCACGGGTGTAGAAGATGAAAAAAGAAGGGCGGGTTAAGTTTAAGTTCGGTCATTCACATACAATTACAACCGTTTATCCATATCCCCCGTAACGGGGGATAACTACTGAAGGGCATTGCTCTACCTTGCTCCTGAATAAAAGTATAGTACATGAAAAAAATGTATAGCATCATAAAGGTTATATTCATCGTAATAATATTATTTGTAAATAACCATCAGCTTATTGCCCAGCAAAACGAACGTGGTTCTGTCAGGTTGAAACTGGTGAATGAAAAACTGGAGCCGGTAGCATCGGCCACGGTATCCTTATTACAGGCAAAGGATTCCCTGTTGAAGAAAACAGCCATCGCCAATGAATCGGGTATCGCAGAGATGGAAGGACTGAAGACGGGGGAATATTTTGTTAGCGTAACTGCTGCGGGCCTGAATATGTATTACTCTGCCCCTTTTCAGCTAACTGCCGAACATTTACACCACGATCTATCCACCATTGTATTAACGGCGAAAACAACCCAGATGAATGAAGTAGTAGTGGCCGCTAAAAAACCTTTTATAGAAAGACAACTGGATAAGCTGGTATTAAATGTACAGAGCAGCATTACCGCTGCAGGTAGTTCGGCTTTCGAGGTTCTGGAAAAAGCGCCTGGTGTGGTGATCGACAATAACGATAATATCAGCATGAAGGGCCGCCCGGGTGTTATGGTCATGATCAATGGTAAACCTTCTGTTATATCCGGCACTGACCTGGGTAATTACCTGCGGGGCCTGCCGGCAAATGCCATTGAAAAAATTGAACTGATCAGTAACCCGTCTTCCCGTTATGATGCAGCCGGCAATTCCGGCATCATTAATATTGTGATGAAGAAAGACCAGCGGCTGGGGACCAATGGAACGCTTACTGCCAGCTATGGCCAGGGCCGTTATCCCAAAACAGGACAGGGTATCACCTTTAACCACCGCAATAAAAAGCTGAACCTGTTCGGCAATTATAATTTTGCCTATCGCAAAGCTTTTAGTCACCTGACTTTATACCGGGAGTTTTTTAAAGATGGTCAGCCCGACGGTGTATTTGACCAGGACAACTTCATCACCTTTCCTTTTAAAAATCATATTGCCCGTGTGGGAGCCGACTATTCTTTATCGGATAAAACAATAGTTGGTATAGTATTAAACGGGGTGAGCAACCAGTTTCATTCCCGCGGGCATACCAATTCCGATGTATTGAATAACAATTATAACCTTGTAGGAGTAGACAAAAACTTCAGTTCCAATAAAGACCACTGGTTTAATTATGGCGTCAACGCCAACCTGAAACATAAGTTCGACTCACTGGGCAGTGAACTGAATGTGGATATTGACTATGCCCGTTTTGGCAATAATACCGACCAGGATTTCAGAACGGCATTTTACGATAATAACCAGAATAAGATACAGGATGACTATATTTTACTGGGCGATATAGACGGGCATCTGAATATTCAATCAGTAAAGGCCGATTATATAAAAATGTTTCCTAAAAAAGCCAAGCTGGAGCTGGGCATAAAAAGTAGTCTGGTACGTGCCGATAATGACCTGGCTTATTATGATGCCAGCAGTGGCAGTCCCGTTTTCGATCCAAACCAGAGCAACCATTTTATCTATGATGAAAATATTAATGCGGCCTATCTTTCTTTTAGCAAAGAGTTGAACCGTTTTAATTTCCAGGGAGGCTTAAGGGTGGAGCATACCGGTATCAAAGGCAACCAGCTGGCCACCAATCAAAAATTTGACAGCAGTTATGTTAACTTGTTTCCGAGTCTTTTTGTTAATTACAAGCTGGCGCCTAAGCATGAACTGGGGCTTTCGGTAAGCCGCCGGTTAAACCGTCCCAACTACCGGCAGTTGAACCCTTTTAAATTCTTTATCAATAATACTACCTATAGCGAAGGCAATCCTTATCTGCGCCCGCAATACACTTATTCCTTTGAGCTGTCGCATACTTATAACCAGCGTATCACCACCACCCTGCTGTACTCCATTACCAAAGAGAATATAACGCAGGTTATCTTTCCTTCAGAAGAAGAAGATAAGATTACTATCCAGACCGACAGGAACCTGGCACAATTTGAGTTTTACGGCATTAATATATCTGCACCAGTACAGGTTACTCCCTGGTGGAACAGCGTAAATAATGTGAATGTATATTATGGTTTGTATAAGGGTAACCTGGCCAATACCAACCTGCGCAATGGCAATGTAAACTTTAACATCAACACCAATAACAGTTTTACCATTGGTAAAAAAGGATACTCGGCCGAGCTGACCGGTGTTTACCGTGCAGCCGAAGTATATGGTTTTATGAAGGTTCGTCCTGTTGGCCAGCTGGCCATTGGCGCACAAAAAACAATCTTAAAAGGTAAGGGTACGGTACGTTTCAATATCTCCGATGTTTTTTATACCCAGGTTTCCCGTGCTACCACCAGCTTCAGGGATTATAGCGAAACCTTTAAAGTGGAAAGAGAATCCAGGGTGGCTACCCTTTCCTTTACCTGGCGATTTGGCAATAACAAAGTTGCCGCTTCCAGGCGCAGGACCAGCGGTGCAGAGGAAGAAAGACAAAGAGCCGCGAGTAATTAATGAATTTCCAACAGAGTTCCCCGCAACTAATAAATTTCTAGCAGAGTCTCCCGCAGGGGACTCAGCGTTATCCCTCATGGCTTAGTCAAATCAATATCCCCTAATTCAAAATAATTCAGTACCGGGTAAGTACTATGTTGCCCGGTGATATAAAAGCAGGCAGAACTATGTTGATACTCATACGGCGCATTAACCAGGTTCCATTTTCCTTTTTATTCCCAGCTGAGTCTCCCGCAGGGGACTCAGCGTTATCCCTCATGGCTTAGTCAAATCAATATCCCCTAATTCAAAATAATTCAGTACCGGGTAAGTACTATGTTGCCCGGTAATATAAAAGCCGGCAGAACTATGTTGATATTCGTACGGCGCATTAACCAGGTTCCATTTTCCTTTACAGGGATTATCATGTATATAGTTTAGCTTCTGTAATATAAAAGCATTATTCCTGCACTCCTTCCAATCAAAAGAAGGCTCCCATATCTCATGTTGTTTATCCCGTTCTTTTTCTTTAGAAGAAACAGCCGCTGCTAATGTATTTAACAGGGAATCCTGTTTCCTCTCCTTTAATCTTCTTATAATAGCATAGGCCATAAATCTTTTACCATTACCAACGATAGTATTAAGCGACTTATTACAATTTCTGAAGGCTATCAGCACATGTACATGGTTGGGCATGATCACATATCCCAGTATATAGTGTCCTTGTCCCTTCAAATAATCAAACCAGTTATACACAATATCATACCCATTACAAATGTCGATCAGGGGTCTCCATTGATAGTTAGTAAACGTTATAAAAAAGACACCTTCACTGGCAGGTATTTCTCTTTTGGTTGGCATGATTAAATTTACACTTTTTCAAGTTGATCTACGCCGGGTCCCCTGCGGGAGACCCGGCTGGGAATAACCCGGCTGGGAAACAAGGATACAGATATTAAACAATGTATATATTTGAATAATAAAACAATCATACTACTTCTTACCCAGATGAGCAATCACAACACTATATATGTTTAACAGTTTTAATCTAAGTTCGGCAGGTATCATTGCTGATTTGCAGCATACGATGAATGGACTTCGTGAAGGCTGTATTTTAAAATCTTTAACCTCAGGTAAAAAATGGCAGGTAGTAAAAAGGATATTATTCAACCATACTACAGATATACAAAAAGGATTTCCAAGTGAATCGACAACAGTTTTTTATTTAACTTTTGACAATACAGAAAACAGGCAAAAATCCAGAGAAGAGATATTGGAACAAGAGATGCAAAATATTTTTCAGTATCAACTTCATGCTATTGGAGAATATTCTAAACCAGCCCCAAATGATTTTCTGATTATAGATATTTAGACCCTAAAAAAATTTATAAGTAAGAAATAAAGCTAACGCTATCCGCTCCTCTTTCTCTACGACAGAACTCGGTCTGGTATATTACCAGTAAGTTTTTTGTAATTTTATTCAATCATTTAATGTAATAAATGGTATTTGATTGTGCAATATCTAATAAAATATATAACCCTATGCAAGAGACTACCCCTGCCATAGAATGCCAGATGATGATCCGCAAACCTGTCAACGAGGTTTTCAACGCATTTATTGACCCGGCTATTACCACAAAATTCTGGTTCACCAAATCAAGCGGCAAGCTGGAAACCGGTAAAACGGTGAAATGGGAATGGGAAATGTATAATGTTTCTGATACTATACAAGTGAAAGACATTATTCCTGGCGAAAAAATAACTATTGAGTGGGGTACGCCTGCTACAACTGTAGATTTTATTTTTACGGCGTTAAGCAGTGATACGACTTATGTAGTTATTAAAAACTATGGCTTTCAGGAAACCGGGGATGAATTACTGGCTGCAATTGGCAACAATACCGGCGGCTTTACTACCGTATTAGATGGGTTAAAAGCCTACCTGGAACATGGTATTGAATTGAACCTGGTGAGAGATAAATTTCCCAATATAAGCCAGAAGTGAGCACCCCAGCTGAGTCTACTGCGGGAATCCCGGCTAAAAACATGTATTCATACGTAAGCTTATGGAATTACAGGAACTAATACAACAGATTGTTTACAAAAATGAGAGCGAGGGTATTAAGGTTTATCCTCCTGCAACTTTTACCGATATAGCCATTTTTGAAAACAGAATTGGCTGTCAATTGCCATCGGATTTCAAAGACTTTTATTTAATCTGCAATGGATTTGAGTGTCAAGAAGATATTTTTAATATGATTCAACTTTCCGATATACCAAACCATGCTGATTATTATGGAACAAATTGGTTTTATTTTTCTGAATACATGATTTACTCTGACATGTGGGGCGTAAGAGTGACCGCACCAAATAAATATGAAATTTTTGCTGCTGATGTTAATGCTACTGTATTAAGCTCTTCCTTACATGAATTCCTCGGACGCTTTTTAAAAGGAAATGTTTTTGAAAAAGATGGCTTGTATGATTGGCTTAAAGAGTTTGGGGTTAAGTAATTCAGCACCTTCCTTAAGTTCTACTTATCAAACAGAAACAGCAACATGCTATTAAAACTATATAAACAATTATTTAAAAATCATTATCCGGACTTCGTCAGGTGGTCCCAACATATTCCCATTGACACACCAATTTCGTCAGTAAAACTACAAGTTCCAGAGTATATAATTATTGATTGGGATTCCCCTGTAAAGTTTGGAAAAGGTTTTTTATATCCAGTACTCAAAGTAAAAGGACAGCCTATAAACAATAGCTCTGATTATTTAGGTTTTGTAGATGGCTTATATGCAGGACATATTTTCAGAAAATAATATCCACCCCAACTCATCCGCCAAAAACCCAGCTAAGAAACAATGCCCTCATAGATATTCTTATTACCCTTAAGCAAAGAAGTATATCGTTTCTTATTGTTTATCACCTTCCGGGTTGAGTCACCGTGGGAAACTCAGCTGAGAATAAAACACCCGGCTAAAAAATAAAACATACAGTTTCCTATCTTTACTCTCGAATTGTAAAGTATGGATAAACACTGTCGTCGGATATGTGCCCCCCTTCTCCTGTTATTGCTATTTTGTTGTCATACATTATTAGCACAGCAGAAGTCGCAAAAATGGAAGTATAAGGACGTGCCCGACCCAAAGGCCTCATCTGGCTGGAATTATGTCAGTAATCCTGATACTATCCTGAAAGATTTTACCGTAACAACCATCAATAATTGGTTGAAAGACCTGGAGAGCAGTACCTCTGACCAGGTAGCCGTTGTAATAGTAAAGGATATTCAAAAAGATAAAACACCAAAAGAGTTCGCCACTTCACTGTTTCGTCATTGGGGTATCGGTCAAAAAGATAAAAACAACGGGCTGTTAATATTGCTGGTTGTTGATCAGCGTCGTATGGAGTTTGAAGTAGGTTATGGTTTAGAATCCACTTTAACCGATATTCTTACCAAACAGATACAGGAACGTTATATGGTTCCCTATGCCAAAAGCGGGGATTATGATAATTGTGTTATTGCCGGGGTGCAACAGGTCATTGCCGTTTTAAAACAGGAAGAACCGGTAAACAGCGATGCAGGATATGAACCACCTCCTACTACTGATAACAATGTTATTCCTTATGCCGGTACCTATAGTGACAGCGGTACCCGGAGGGTCAATACCGTACCGGTTTTACTGATCATCATTGCCGTTTTATTCATTTATTTCATTGTTAAAAAATTTATCCTGGCAAAAACCAGCCTTAATGCCGGTAACAGTTTCAGAACACTGCGATACCAGTTCATACAGTTTCTCATTAATGTAGTTTTTATTGCTGCAATTTTTCTCGGATCTATATATGACAGGTTCTGGCAACTAGCCATTGTTGTCTATTTAATGTTCATGATCAAACAGCTGGTTAAGGTACAGGCTATACTAAAGCATAGCCGCTCGGCCCACCTCCTGTTTACTGACCGGGTAGAAACCTATAAAAATGTACGTTTACATAAATTAACAGTACCAACCTTTTTAAAGTATATTTTTCCATTCCCTACTTTGTTGTTTCATAAACAAATCGCCGGCATCATTGAGGAGATACGCAACCAGCCTGTTTTTAGCAGCGATGGCAAACTTATGTCAAAACTGAACGAAGAAGCTGACGATGTTTACCTGAAACCAAACCAGGTTTATGAAGAAGGAATGAGCTCCGTTGACTATGATGTATGGAAAGCTGAACATGCTGATGAACAACAAATTTTTCGCTACGAATTATTCTCTAAATATGAAGCTTGTCCTAAATGTAATACGGTAGCTTATGACATGATAGCAGACCGTACTATTTATGCCGCTACTTATGATAGCAGCGGTGAAGGAGAAAAGACTTACCGATGTGGGTACTGTAAATATGAAAATAAAGTACGTTATACCATACCGCGTAAACAGCGGTCCAGTTCCTCATCCGGGTCATCTGGTTCATCCGGTTCCGGAGGTAGCAGTTGGGGCGGCGGTAGTTCGGGTGGCGGCGGTAGCGGTAGTAGCTGGTAAATACTTTGCCTTATTGCTTATGAAAATCATTAGTTCAAATAAAAAATAGAAATTGACAAACCATCAAACAGCACACTTCATTCAACAATTTAATGAAGAAGAACTCAAGCAAAAAGCGACTTTTGCCATTCTGCCATTAGATACCCGGATGGAAGCCTGTTATATAAAAGCAAATAGAGAAGGGCTTGAACTATTTGCCATTCAATTATTAAAAGCTTCCGGAAAAATTGATGATTCCGTAAAGGGTGGACCCGAAAGCATCATAACATTGAATCATGATGAGCCATGGATCGAAAACCATTCTGAAATATCTCTACAATATATACAGCCTGTTTTTGAAAAAGAAGAATTGCCTGTAACTGAAAATAAGAAACCGACTATTGCAGATAAAATAACGCCGGTTGGTTGTATTGCCGTCCTTATCTTTTTGGTCATTGCTACTATCACGGGGATAGTTACCATATTCAGATGGCTTTCATAGGAAAATCCTGCTGCAAATAAAAAGAACCACTTCACAGTGGTTCTTTTTATTTATATAACGGTTAGTTCAACACTTTCACTGCCTGCCTGGCCAATAGCTGCCAGTTATTCTTTACTTTAACCCATACCAGTACAATATCCAGTTTTACGGTACCAGGCTTTCCGCCATCATTGGTAGCAGCATCTAAACGATGACGCACAATAGCTGTAGAACCTACAGTCTGTATGGTTTGATTGGTAAAACTGATGGAGACAAAATCTGATTTACCGGTTACCAGGGTTTGTACAAAAGCTGTTTTATCTTCTACCTTACCGCTGGAATGGCCATAGGTAAGTTTATCCGAAGCCAGTTTGTTCAATACGGTTTCATTGGGATCAATCATGGTCAGGCGTAATTGCTCTACTGCGGCCTCTACCTGTTTCACCGATTTGTCCTGCGCCATAACAACTGTTGCCAACAGGCAAAATAGTATACTGAGTAATGTGATCTTTTTCATTTGTTTAGTTTTTATCAATAACAAACCAGTCAATATCGGCATAGCCGGCATCATTGGTTTTGGTCTCCGATGTACAGAACATACCTACTTTGGCGCCTATCCATTGTCCCGGTGTGGCTGTAAATGTACGGGGTATAATGGTAAATTTTTTATTATCGAAACTATAACTAAAGGTACAGATACCTTTTTCTTTTACCTCTACTCTTAAATAAATATCATCACCCTTTACAGCATCCATTAACAATTCTTCTTCCCTGCCTTTTTTATTAGCAGCTTTATTGTTTACATAACTGATAAAATTGCCGTCTTTCGTTTTACGAATGCCGATATAAGCATAACTCTGGCCCATTACCAGTAAGCCCACTTTATCATGCTCAAACTTGGGTTTGAATTTCAGTTTGATGGTAGCTTTAAAATTGTCAGCAGGAATTTTTTGTGTAAGCCTGTTAGGCCTGTTCCATAGGGAACGGGTAGTATCATCGTTTTTAAAAGCATATAACCGTAAATAACCAAGGCGGCCTGTAACAAAGCCCCAGCGCTGATCATAGTTGGCGGCCCATTGCCATTGTAAACCCAGCTGGGGTTCGTTGAACTGGTCGGACTCAACCGGTGTAACCACCGGGTAAGGTCCTTTGCCCACATTCGGTTTTTTATATACCATTACCGGGTTACCTTTTCCATCACCATCTTTATCCTCACCAATCACGGGCCAGTCGTTCACCCATTTCATCGGTTGCAGATGCACTACACGTCCATAAGCATCCTTATCCTGGAAATGTACAAACCAGTCCTCCCCGGTTTGCGTATCTACCCAGGCGCCCTGGTGCGGACCATTTACTGATGTTGTACCCTGATCCATCACAATTTTATGTTCGTATGGTCCGTATATATTTTTACTGCGCAGTACCAGCTGCCAGCCGGTAGCCACACCACCTGCCGGTGCAAACACATAGTAATAACCATTGCGTTTATGGATCTTGGGGCCTTCCACCGTTTTATGGTCAGGATTACCATCAAATATCAACACCGGGTCACCAATCACTTTGGTTCCCTCGGCATTCATTTCTTTAATCGCTAATATACTTTTAAATCCAGCGCGACTGCCGGCATAGGCCATCGCTAAATATACTTTGCCATCCTCATCCCAAAACGGACAGGGATCAATCAATCCCTTACCGGCTTCTACTAAAACCGGCTCCGACCAGGGTCCGGTAGCATTTTTTGCCCTGGTAACATAGATACCAAATTCAGGATCGGGAAAATATATCCAGAATTCCCCTTTATGATAACGGATAGCAGGAGCCCATACCCCATTACCATGCTGCACCGTATTATAAACATCGTATGGAGGTTGTTTCGCCAATGCATGTCCGATAAGTTTCCAGTTCACCAGGTCTTTTGAATGCAGGATGGGCAAACCCGGTACCTGGTCAAAGCTGGAGGCTATCATATAATAATCATCACCTACACGTATTGCATCCGGGTCACTGTAATCGGCATTCAGGATAGGGTTTTTGTATGTACCGTTTTTATTGTCGGCCACCCATACATTGGAAACATAATTATCGGATTGCGCCTTCACCTGCGATATAAATAATGGTGATACTGCGAGCAGACAGGCAAAGGTCTTGCATAGTAATGACATAAGCTTTCGTTATTCTACTTTTACAGAGTAATAATATGATGCTCAATATCTTAAAAAAATAGCAAGCCGGTTGAAAAACTTACGCAATCGTTATCAGAATACACGGCAGTATTTAAGATTGTTGATTTAATGATTTAGGATTTGGGATCTAAGAAGTCAGATCTAAGAACTGTATCCCGGGTATTTAGTTAATGGTTATTCGTTAATAGTAATACATGAGATAATACGAATCCCAACCTTTTGAACCTCTTAAACCCTTGAATTTCTTGAACCTCCTAACTTTAAACATTAAACCTTAAACTTTGAACCTTTGAACTTTTGAACCTTTGAACTATTGGAACTTAACGACCTCCCAATAAGCTTTCTTCGGCTGCAGATTTTTATCAAATAGTAAAGGATAATCCTTGCGTCTGTCTACCGGGAAATAATCCAGCCAGCTGTGACGGTCACTGATATTCCAGAAAGTAACGCTGCTTATATATTTCCTGTATTGTCTAAACAGACGAAAAAACATATTGTACGCCGCAGTTTGTGCTGCTTCTTTCTCTTTTGTATACAGTGTATCGCTATCTGTTGACAAACGTTTTCTTGCATGATGTTCTTTTTTATGTACCGATACATCTAATTCGGTAATATGCATTTTTAAGCCCAGTTTACTAAAGTCCTCCAGGGTTGCAGCAAGTTGTTTTTCTTCAGGTTCTGTAACAGACCAGTGTGCCTGTAAGCCTACGCCATGTATGGGTACACCTTTTTGTTGTAAGTTTTTTATCATGGTAATGATCTTACCACGCTTTACAGCATTGATCTCATTATAGTCGTTATAAAACAATAATGCTTTTTTATCGGCCGCATGTGCATATTCAAATGCTTTAGCGATAAAATCCTCACCGGCTATCTTGTACCATAAACTATTCCGGTAAACTTCAGCAGGGTTATCTGATATTGCTTCATTCACTACATCCCAGGCATATACTACATCCTTATACCTTGTTACAACGGCAGTAATATGTTCCTGCAACCTGCGCAAGAGTTCTTCTTTGTTAACCAGTTTATTGTTAGCATCATAAAAAAACCAGGCTGGTACCTGCTGATGCCAGCAGAGCGTATGTCCTCTTAGCTTTAAACCATTTCGCCTGGCAAAAGCGGCAATACTATCCGCTTCCCTCCAATTGTATACACCTTGTTCAGGCTGTAACAATGCCGGCTTCATGGCATTTTCTGCGGTAAGACTGTTAAACTGTTGCAGTATTAAAGCTCCTTCATCAGTTTTCAGTGCCCGGCCGCTTACGGCAACACCTATATCAAAATAATCGCGATAAGCATCTTTTAATGTTAATACCTGGGAAACTGTCAAACCTGTATTATTCAATAAGACCGGTGACAGTTTTGCCTGCAGGCCAGCCCCATCCGTTTTATCCGACATAGCGATGAAAGCGGAATCAGGTTGTCCCATTAAGTCTTTGCTAACGGGGCTATGCAGCCCGGCTACTGTTATTATAAAAGCTGTGATAACCGGCGACAATATTGTAAATATGAACTTCATTTATTAAGATCGGTTTATTATCCGGGTTTGTTACCTGGTTTACTGCGGGTGAAGACAGATTTAGCTACCTGCTATCATCTATGCGTTTACATAAAAAAGTATAAACAAATGGCCTATTTCATTGCTTTAATGGGAACAATAGTACCATCGGCATTATAAACCAGTTCGGTTACTTTTATATTTCTCAAATGAGTATGACCACTTAACTGTACATCGTGGTAAAACAGGTACCATTTGTTTTTAAACTGTATAATAGAATGGTGGTTGGTCCAACCTTCTACCGGGTGTAAAATAATACCCTGGTAAGTAAACGGGCCATAAGGATTGTCGCCAATGGCATAACAGATATTATGCGTATCGCCGGTAGAATAGGAGAAATAGTACCTGCCTTTGTATTTATGCACCCATGCTGCTTCAAAAAAGCGTTTATCATTATCCTTTGCTTTAAAAAGATTTCCTTTCTCATCAACTAATTTTACCTCTTTTACCGGTTCTGCAAAACTTAACATGTTCTTCCCCAACCTGGCTATCCGAGGCAAGGCAGCCAGTTCTTCCCCATTTTTATTAGTGGCGCCCGCATGATACACATTATCATCCCAACGCTGCAATTGTCCCCCACTGATACCGCCAAAGTACATATAATAACTGCCATCATCATCGGCAAAAACTGCCGGGTCCATACTAAAACTATTTTTAATCGGCTGGGGGGCTGCTGTAAAAGGCCCTTCCGGTTTATCACTTACAGCCACACCAATCTGGAAAACATCCTGCTTGTTTTTTGCAGGAAAGTATAAATAATATTTCCCGTTGGCATAGGCTGCATCGGGAGCCCAAAGCTGTCGGCCTGCCCAGGGAATATCTTTTAAACTTAATGCCACACCATGATCAGTTACTTTACCACCTACAGCATCCATAGAAAATACATGATAATCCATCATATCAAAATGATCGCCCTGTTCATTTGCCGGTGCACCGGTGGCCGTATCATGCGAAGGATAAATATATATACGGTTGTTAAATACATGGGCCGAAGGATCAGCCGTATAAATATGGCTTACAAGCGGCTGACTGATATATTTACTTTGCAGTGTATCCGTTTTGTTTACCGCAGTATGATTATTTGTCTGATACTTGTTACTACAGGCTGCTGCAATAACAACTAAAAAAAAGGTCAGGTGGAATTGTATTTTTTTCATGATCGGTAGTTAAAATTATTTAACCTGTTAAAAAAACATACCGGGAGGCACTTTATATATTAAACAAAGTACTCCCCGGTATTACTAAAGTACAAACCTGGATGCAGAAGTAAAAAAGTTGTACTACAATTAATCATTACCAGAATTTAGCGTACAAGGCAATTAAAATCATCAAAGTAGCTACTATCATAACTACATGTTTAGGGCTTACCTTAAACATCGTTTTATCGATTTCCAGTCCTTTAGGATTTACTTTTGGTCCAGCTAAACTTATTGCGATCATTGTAGCCAGTGTGATAAAGAACGACCAACCCATATTAATAAGGAATGGAATTTCCACTACAGTATGTACTACACTGTCCTTCATCACCTGGTACTCATATGCAGTATACAACCATGTTTCTTTTCCAAAAAGCCCTACAGCCCAATTGTTAAAGAACAACGACAGCAAGAAACCCATTATTATACCAACTAATGCTGCGGTAGCAGTAGTTCGTTTCCAGAAGAAACCAAGAATAAACATAGCAAATACGCCCGGGCTAATAAAGCCTGTATACTTTTGAATGAAGGTAAAACCACCTTCACCACCAATACCCAATGTATCGTTCAGGGTAAAGAATAATGCAATTAACAAAGAGGCAATGATGGCCCAGCGACCTGTAGTTACTAACTTTTTATCTGAAGCTTCTTTATCAAAATATTTTTTATAAACATCTAACGTGAAAATAGTAGATATAGAATTGGCTTTACCAGCGAGACTTGCCACAATAGCTGCGGTTAATGCTGCAACGGCCAATCCCTTAAACCCTGTTGGTAAAAATGTTAGAATAGCAGAGTATGCATTATCTTTTACGCCATTAAAGTTTTCTAACATACCGTTTTTGTGTAACACATATGCCGCAATACCCGGCAACATTACGATTACAGGCATAAACAATTTCAAGAAGCCTGCAAACAAAATACCTGTACGAGCTGTCTTCAAATCGGCTCCCAAAGCACGTTGAGTAATATATTGGTTACAACCCCAGTAATTTAAGTTCACAATCCATTGACCGGCAAAATACATGGCTATGCCCGGTAACACTACATATTTCTGAACATTCAAATTTGCAACAGGATCGGCTAGTGTTACTGTACTTGATTCCGGCTTATCCAAAATCATTTTAAAATGTTCCGGAGCTTCAGCCATCAGTGTTTTAAAGCCCGCTATTGCACTGGCACTTTCGGCACCATTAACACGTGTATCTACCATTTGTAGTGCCATATAAACGGTAGCACATCCGCCTAGTATTAATACAGCCACTTGTATAACATCTGTAAACCCAATTACTTTCATTCCACCCAACGTAATTAGTAAGGCCATCAATAGTAATATAACCATTATAGCCTGAATGTTAAACCCGGTTAAACCACTAATAGCAACAGCACCTAAGTATAAAATAGAAGTAAGATTTACAAACACATATAGAAACAGCCAGAATATAGCCATCACTAATGCCACTGTCGAGTTATATCGCTGTGTTAGAAACTGCGGCATGGTAAAAATCTTGTTCTTTAAATAAATGGGTATAAACCAAACGGCAATAATAATAAGTGCGATGGCAGCAATCCATTCATAAGCTGCAACGGCTACACCCACAAAAAAACCTTCACCACTCATACCGATAAACTGCTCGGCAGAAATATTAGAGGCGATCAGCGACGCACCAATAGCCCACCATGTCAATGAACCTTCGGCCAGAAAAAAGTCTTTTGTCCCCATACTCGCCTTTTTCTTTCGAGTATAAATCCAATAACCATAACTGGCAACAAAAATGAAATAGATAAGAAAGACAATAATGTCGGGGGTGGATAACTTATTCATACAACAATAAATGTTTTAAAAAATTGACAGTTCCGTTTTGGTTTGTCTAATGATAATCTCTCAAATATATTTAAAATCAGTGCTGATTGATAAAAATGTTAAATTTTAATTATTCCTGGTTAAACAACTGTTAGTTTTTTTAATCAATCTTTATTAACCTTATATAATTGTTTTGTTTCTGTATTGCGCTACTACCCTGTTATGCATCCATACATATCGATATACACACTTCCCCTGTTAATGATCAACCTATCTTTAATTCACGTACCCCCTTGTTAAAACAAAAGCTATCGCCGGCAAGTCGGTAGGTAAGCCTCCGGGCACCGTCAATTCTATACCGTCAGCTGTTTTTTTCCAGGTTACATTACGGCCGGTTTGCAGGCATTTTACTTTTGAGCCCGGCAAGGGCTCGTTGCCTTTCCATGTGATGGTTTGCGGCAATGGAGCGCCCTCTTTAATACAGGTAATGGCATATATTTTTTTGCCGTTTTTGCTTTGGGTAAACCAGGTATCGCCGCTATTATAAACGGCGGCATTGCGGGTGCCGTATATGGCTTCGCCGTTTTTCGACATCCAGTTGCCCACTTTTTCCAGGCGGTCTATTATGCTTTGGGACATGGTTCCGTCGGCCCTGGGGCTAAAGCCCAGCAATAGTGAGCCACCCTTTGCCACAATCTCTACCAGGGTATGTATTACCCAATGTGATGATTTGAAATTTTTTTCTTCAACCGGCACATACGACCATTTTTTACCCAGGGTAATACAGCTTTCCCATGGATGAGGCATCTGCTCTTTGGGAATGCCCTGTTCCGGCGTTTGGTAATTCTCGTACTTGCCGGGTTTTCCACGCTCTACAATGAGCATACCGGGCTGTTTGCTGCGGGCAATTTCAGCTTTTTTATCCATCCCCCACTCGCGGCCCCAGCCGTCTATCCAAAGAATGTCCACATTGCCGTAATCGCCATTGGTGAGTTCGCCTACCTGCTTGTTGGTAAATTCTACAAAGCGTTTCCAGCGCTCGGGGTGTTCTTCGGGCTTATAGTTTTCGCTGCTGCCAGTAGTAGCGTATTTATCCCACCAATAATCCTGGTTATGCCAGTCGGGTTTTGAATAGTATGCACCCACCATGTAGCCCTCCTTACGAAACGCATCGAAAAAATGCTTCAGTATGTTTGCATTGGGATTGTTTTTGTAAGCGCCGTGCATAATGGAAAAATCGGTTTGTTTGGTATCAAACAGGTTAAAGCCATCATGGTGTTTAGCGGTAAAGACCATGTATTTCATGCCTGCTTTTTTGCCAATTTTAGCCAGTACCGCCGGGTTGAGCCGGGTAGGATTAAACCTGTCGATGAGCGAGAAATATTTGCGTTTATAGTCGGTGTAACTGTAGGAGGAATCTCTTAGTGCAAATTTCATCTGCGTAAGCGACCAGGAGGAACCCTGGTTAGACAAGCCATCGGCCCCCGCCTGCGTGTACAGGCCGTAATGAATAAACATACCAAATTTAAGGTCCTTCCATTGTTCCAGTTTTTTTAATACCGCTGGTTCTGTGGGGGCTACATAAGTTTCTGACTTGGCCTGAATAAATTCCTGGGCAAAGCTGCCTGAAAAGGTCGATAGGCCCAACAGGATCAACAAAAAATAGTTCCTTCTTTTCATTCTTATTGTTTTTAATTTTAGTTGGTATTTACCACCTATTTCTCCATTATGCGCCTTTACATCCGGCCAGCCTATTTACCATGCATAAATACTGTCCTGGCAAATAGGGCTTGGTTGTTCCGTTGATTATTTCTTTTTGGGAGTAAATGTAATTTCGCGGATGTTTATGGGTTTCCAGTTGCCGGCTCCTGCCTTTAATATAACTGTAACTTCGCCTTCTTTTTCGACTTTAATTTTACCCAGATCAACAATTGTGTATTCTTTCCAATTGCCGGCTCCTGCAATATCTGCTTTCACGGTTTCCTGTCCTACACTTAAGGTAATGGGAGAACCATCTTTTGATACGGCAAACATCTCTACAGCATAAGTGCCGGCTTTAGGAAACGATACCGTCCAAGTGGCGTAGCATCTTGCATCCATCCAAAAGCCAAGATTTCTTTCTCCCTGCGGCCCCTCTGCTTTCATAGGCTTAACGCCTTCTGTAGCAACAATGGTGGCTGCATCGGGTTTAAGCGAAATGGCACTTTTTGATTGTGCGTACGCTGATTGAGATATGGCAAACAGGCTTAATGCTATGAATGCTACTAAAGTGGCTGTCTTCATCATTTGATTGTTTTTTTTCATGTTTTTGATTTTTATTTGTTATTTACTCACCATTAATAAAAAAGTTCCCGGCTGCATATCAAACTCGTAGATACCTTTATTTTCGCTTATCATCCTTACGCTACCCTTTTTTGTCCAGCTGATGTTTTTAGACAGGTTTGGTTTTATTTTTATGCGTCCTCCTTTTTCGCTTTTAACGGCAACACGGGTATTATTGCCTCCCTTGCGCACACCTGATATTAAAAAAGCCCCATCGGTACGGAAGTTATCGAACGACAGGTCGTGCCAATCGGTAGGAATGGCCGGGAAAACACGTACAATACCATCCCAATATTGCAAGCATAGCTCCTGTATACTGGCCATGGCTGCCAGGGGCGTTTCAATTACAGGGCCGGTTTCGGCATAGAGCGTATTGGGTTTCACAAATTTTGTAAGCAGGGTTTGAAGAGCGGTTTTTGCTGCATCTCCATCACCCATCATGGCTTTCATCGAGGCCAGGCCAGTATAAGAGTAACCTTGCAGTTGTTGGGGCATGCTTTGCCAGTGGTTAATGGATGTATTGATGAGCTCGCGGTTTTGCGGCCGCTCCCAGTTGATTTCGTAAAACGGGTAAATCATTAGTAAATGTGAATAGTGGCGGTGCGAAACTGCAAAAGGAATGTCTTTGGCAATCATAAAACCGTTTTCGTTTTTCGGGTAATCAACCAGATTGGTAAACACTTCGCTCCATTTGGTCAGCAACGGGTCGTTTTTGTTTAATTCGGCGTTTAAGGAAATCAGGGTTTTCAATCCCCATCTGAGTATGGCCAGGTCGTAATTGGTATCAAAGCCATATCCATTGGGGTACTCCGGGGAAGATGTTTTTACACCCACATGGTATTTGCCTTGGTCATTTTTTTCTAAAAGATGCAGGTAATAGTTTACTGATTTTGTGAGTATTTCAAACAGGTTGTTGCCTGTTTGGGTATCCATGCTATACCTGTAATGCTGGTGGTAGTAGTATAACAACCATGTAAGGTTACCTAATTCGGCAAACCATGGGCCGGATACATCTTTTTTATCATCTAACCTCAGGGGCAAGGAATCCACCATATCAAGCGATGAGACCCTGCCTATAGTTACCGAGTTATGCTGATAAGGCTGAGGCACGTTTTTAGCAAGGTTAGCGCCGTTTTTATCAATCATGTTGAGCAACGTTTGGGATATTTCGAGATGGTTGGCCGTATATACCGGTGAGTAGGTAAGCTGCGTATTAAGGTTGTGCCAAAAAAGCGGCCAGGGTGTTTTGCTGGTCCAGGGACCCTGCAAATCAATACCGGGACCATTTTGGCGTGCCGCACAGCCCAGTTTGTACAGTTGCATTTGGTAAAAGTTTTGCAATGATGCATCGGGAATACGCAATACCGACCGGGCAAAGTAGGCATTCCAACGCTCCTGGTGTTGAAGATAAGCTTCGGCAACACTGGTTTTCCATTGGCTAACCTGGTTTAAGGTTTGGCTGTAATAATCATCACCCTGTTGGGCAAAGCCAATGCTCGCTACAATTATTTTGCCCTTTTTAACAGCAGTTGTTTTATAAGCCACAGCATAACCACCACCTGCCAAAAATGGCTGTTTATAGGTGGTTATATTACCGGTTAGCTGCTTGCTGCCTTCCGGATTTAAGGGGTAATCTTTCAGTGGATTGTTGCGCTGAAACCCCGGCCAGGTGCTTACTGCCTGCTCAGGCTTCCAATTCAGGGTATATTGTCCCTGATAGCGGCTATCGTCAACAACAATAATCATCAGATCGCGGTGGGCCAATGTGGTGGTTTGTATCTCCAATTTTCCTTTTTTTGTAAATATGGTGGCAGTGGCGTTGGCTTTTTGTAAATCCATTTGTCCGCTTGAGCCCGCTATCTTATCGTTCGTTAACAATAGTTCGATATGCCCAATGGGAATACGGGCCTTGTTTAACCGCGAGGTATATTTATCCTGCCGATGTTCGTACACATCGGTGCGGCCAAAATCAATTCTCAAAGCCGTATCGCCTTTTATGTAAGTCATGGTGCCCAACAATCCGTTTCCTGTAAATACACCTTCATAAATGGTTTGCCCGAGTTTTTGCAAGGGAAAGACCGGCCTTATATTTGGCTGGGCTTTTATGCTGGTAACCGAAAAGAAAACAATAATAAATGTGGGGGCTAAATATGACTTCATGTTTTTGATGATTTAGGCAATGATGCTTTTTACTGTGGCACCAGTGTTACTTTGCGTATATTGATAGGTTTCCAATTGGTGGGCACAGCCTTTAAAGAAATGTTTACAGGGCCTGCTGCCGGTACATTAATAGTGCCCAGGGTAATGTTCACATAATTTTGATAACTACCGGTACTGGTAATTTCCTTTTGAGCCCTTGACTCTTCTGTGCCCACCGATATAGCGGTAGCATTGGTGCTGGCCGCAAGTACTGAAACAGCATAAACTCCCGCCTTAGTAAACGAAACATTCCAGGTGGCATAGGATCTCGAATCGACCCAAAAGCCCAAATTAGGTTCACTTTGCCCTTCTATTTTCATGGGTGTAACTCCCTCGCCCGCCACAATAGCTGCAGCAGCGGGGCTGAGTACAAAGGTTTGGATACCCATCAACACAGAAGAGCCTGAAGACATTTCAAATTCATAAATGCCATTTTGGTTTCCAATAAGGGTAACTGTGCCCGTTTTGGTCCACTGAAATCCGGGGGGCAGATTGGGGCTTATTTTTATGCGGCCGCCCACTTCGCTTTTTATAGTGATGCTGGTATTAATACCTCCCTGGCGGGTACCAGATATTAAAAAGGCTCCATCAGTACGGAAGTTATCAAATGACACATCATTCCAATCTGAAGGAATGGCCGGAAAAACACGCACCACACCATCCCAAAACTGCAGGCACAGCTCCTGTAAACTGGTCATGGCCGATAGCGGCGTTTCTATTACCGGGCCCGATTCGGCATATAGCGTATTAGGCTTTACAAAATTGCTCTGCAGTGTTTTAAGGGCATTTCTAGCCGCATTTCCATCTCCCATCATGGCCTTCATAGAAGCCAGGCCAGTATAGGAGTAACCTTGCAGTTGTTGGGGCATGCTTTGCCAATGGTTAATGGATTTGTTAATGAGTTCTTGATTTTGCAGCTGCTCCCGGTTAATTTCGTAAAACGGATAAATCATCAGCAAGTGCGAATAGTGCCGGTGTGTAACGGCAAAGGGAATATCTCTGGCAATCATATAACCATTTTCGTTTTTAGGATAATCTATCAGGTTATTCAGCACCTCGCTCCATTTGGCCTGCAACTGGTCGTTTTTATTGAGCTCGGTATTTAGGAAAACCAGTGTTTTTAGCCCCCACCTGAGTATGGCCAGGTCGTAATTGGTATCAAAGCCATAGCCGCCGGGATACTCCGGTGATGATGTTTTTACACCAATATGGTATTTGCCCTGCTCGTTTTTCTCCAGCAGGTACAGGTAGTAGTTTACTGATTTTTTAAGGATATTAAACAGGTTGTTGCCTACCCGGGCATCCATGCCATAGCGATAATGCTGATAGTAATAATACAGCATCCAGGTAAGATTGCCCAGTTCGCCTGCTACATTACCTACATCCGCTTTGTTGTCAAGCCTGAGCGGCACGGGACCAAACATATCTGTGGAAGATACACGGCCAATGGCCGCTGCATCGGCCTGATACGGTGCAGGAACGTTTTTGGAAAGATTGGCCAGGTTACCATCAATCATATTTAACAGCGATTGCGAAATTTCAAGATGGTTGGCCGTATATACCGGCGAATAAGTAAGCTGTGTGTTAAGGTTGTGCCAATAGGCCGGCCAGGGGGTTTTAGCCGTCCAGGGTCCCTGCAAATCAATAGCCGGCCCGTTTGCCCTTGCCGCACAGCCCAGCTTGTACACCTGCATTTGGTAAAATGCCTGCAAGGCCGGGTCAGGAATACGCAGTGCTGATTTGGCAAAATAGCTGCCCCACCACTGTTGATGAGCCTGGTAAGCCGCCGCAAGGTCAGCGTTCCAATCCGTTACTTTTTGAGCGGTTTCTGTTTGATACTGGTTGGAGCTTTTGCCAAAACCAATGCCGGCAACAATGAGTTTCCCGGTGCTTGTTGGCATTGTTTTATAAGCCACCGTGTAGCCCCCTCCGGCCAAAAATGGCTGGTTGTACACCGTAACATTGCCTGTTTGGGTCTCGGTGCCATCCGGGTTTGGTTCATAGCTGGTGTTCGTAGTGCTGGTTGGAATAGCTTTTTCCGGTTTCCACGATAGGGTGTACGTTCCTGTATATTGTCTGTCGTTAATTTCAATAAGAATAATATCCTGGTCAGCCAGGGTGGTGGCTTTTACCGAAAGTGTACCTTTTGCTGCAGTAATTAGGGCGTTGGCATTGGCCTGGCCCAAATTCATATCCCCCCTGGAAGATTGGATACGGTCGCCCTGCAATAAAAGCTGCAAATGCCCGATGGGAATACGCCCCCTGTTGACCAATAGGCTACTGGTAGTGCTGCGATGATCATATACATCGGTGCGGCCAAAATCAATGCGCAGTGCGGTATCGCCTTTCAGGTAGCTCATGGTGCCCAGTAACCCGTTGCCGGTAAATACACCTTCGTAAATGGTCTGACCCAATTTTTGCAATGGAAACACCGACTGGCCAAAACCTTTGTGGCCGGTTATCAATAATAAAAACACCGCCATTCGGTAAGCAAATTGTTTTTTTAGTTTTTTAGTTATGTGCATTATTACAGGTTTTTAATTGAGTGGTATTAATTGTATTTCTAATGGTTTCATCAACTCTGCCCCCTTAATGTGAACAGGTTTAATGCTGATGGCCTGTGCTCCGAGCCTTACTTCTACGTCACCAATTTCCCGGGTAATTACAGCACCTTTTTTGGCCGATGTTTCCACGTTTACTGTTTTTATAAAATCGCCTATCTCCAGTTCAAAAGAAGAGCCGCCCTCATCGGCCACATATTTTAGTATTACGCTATATTTTTGTGGCTTTAATGCCCTGATGTTCCAGGTAAGATAATCTTGTTTGTTTTGCCAATTGGTAAGATAGTATTGGTTGTTTTGCCCGCTTCCATTGCCAAACTTTCCGTGTTTTTCGGCATCAAAAGCCAAAAAACGGTTTACGCTTATATTGGGCAACAGTAGCCTTGCGGCATCAGTTTCTATTTTGCCTTTTACCTCAAGCACAATCACCCTATCGGGGTCATCAACCATTGTTTGAGGTAAGGCAATACTGATAGCGGCACTATCTATATACTGTACCGGTAATTTGGCCTTGCGCTTATCGGTTAAAAAATAAGCCCTGTTTACTTTGTTTTTAAGCCCGGCAAGGATAAGGTTACCATCGGCAGGCTTGTTAAAAACATGCAGGTAAATACGGTTGCCATTTTGCGTGGTTACGCCCCAAGCGGGTATGGGCAACTGCCCCCTTTGGGTACCGTAAATGGCTTCTCCGTTTTTGTTGAGCCACTGGCCAATACCGTCAAGAATCTGGCTGTCCTTGCTGTCAAAACTGCCATCTCCTTTTGGCCCTATGTTCATAAGCAGGTTGCCGCCCCTGGAAGCCGCGTTAGCCAGCAGCCTGATAAAAAACTGCGGTGACTTATGGCCCTTGTCGTGTTTGGAGTAACCGTAGGAATGGTTGGTGGTTGGGATAGCTTCGGCATCGCCCGCTATGGTAAAGAGCTCTACCGGGTTGTCATTGGTATTAATATAGTCGCCAAAATTTTCGCCCGACACCGCTGCCAAACGCCCGTTCACCACAATGTTGGGATCAGTTTCTCTTACTGCTTTTAAAATGCGCAGGTTTTCAGAAAGAGGCAACTTGTGTGGTGTATCAAACCATAAAATATCGGGATGGTATTTGTTGATAAGTTCCCTGATTTGCGGAATGGCCTTTTCATCCACATATTTTATGGCTTTGGGCAGCCATTCGGGGTGGGTATCAAACCAGTTACCGCCGCCCAGCAGTTTATCGCCACCGGGGTTGTTGTACTCCCAATCGTTGCCGGGTGCACCGGGGTGTTCCCAATCGAAAGCGTGTGAATAATAAAATCCGAATTTCATACCGTGCTTTTTAGCCGATGCGGCTAATTCTGCCATTGGATCTCGTTTAAATAACGTTTGTTGTACGATATTAAAATCCGACACTTTTGAATCGTACATGGCAAAACCATCGTGATGCTTGGCGGTAACCACAAAGTAGCGCATGCCTGCTTTTTTTGCAGCCATTATCCACTCATCGGCATTAAATTTTTCGGGGTTAAATTGGCTGGCCAATTGCAGGTATTCAGCCCTGCTTATTTTTTCCTTGCGCATCAGGTGTTCCGAATAACCGGGTACCACTTTCCCTTTCCACTCGCCCCCGGGCAATGAATAAAGGCCCCAGTGAATAAACATGCCGAAACGGGCTTCCCGCCACCATTGTATGCGTTTGTTCTGTGTTTTTACAGAGCTGGCCCACCACCCTTTTCTGGCTTCCTGTATGGCTTTTTCGTCCCGCTTTTTAGCGGTATTGTACATTTCTTTGTCTTCGTCGCCACGCACCTGACCGAATGCAGCCAGGTTTACCAGCAGCATTACAGCTGGAAACATAACCGGCACCCGGTTATTTTTTAATCGGAATAGTTGAACCAGGAAGTTTAGCATCTTTCTGTTTTTATTGTATATCCTTATTTTTTACAAGTTTCATCTGCGCAGCATACAAATCTTTGGGATATAGTACTATCGGATTAATTGTTTCGTACCAATTGCCATAAGCGTCAGGCATGGCAGATGCCGTTGCTGTTCTTATACCCACGGCTACGTTATTGGTTGACCGGAGTGTAGCTCCAGTGGAAGTGGTACCTGATCTGTTGTTGTACTGCAGATCTTTAGAAGCCGTAATGTTCCAGTAGGTTTCGTTAGTATTGATACCGGTAGGTGAAGCAGAGCCACCCGAAGAATATATATTGAGGCCCGCTCCCAGGTCTATATTGGTAAAAAGGTTTTTGCGCACATCCTGGCTATGATGATCAAAGTTGATATCTTTCCCCTTTCCTTTCCTGAACACATTATAGATGCTATACTGTGATTCTACCGACAAATCATGGTAAAACTTGCACACTAATTCAAAATCCTGTAACAGGTTATAGCCGCCGTAAATGTTAACACCATGGTGCCCTGCAGCATTAGGGCCAGCTGCACGCACAGGGCCACAGTCGAGCTTCCATTTTTCGACGGTAATGTTTTTTACATCCCTGGCTATCCATATGCCCAGATCGCAACCTGTCAGCGTTACATTTTTGATCCAGCCATCGTGCGCTTTGTTGGAAAAGCCGATGCCATTGTAGCCCCGCTCATGAAAATCATGACCGGCCCAGGCACTGTCGGGAAACTCTATCTTTAGCGATTGAATGCCGGAGCCCGAAATATTACCCGAAAAAGTGATCATACCACCCTCCCAGGACCATGGGCTTTGATTGGCCGGGCTTCCGGGTTTGTTAAACCTGGGATACAGTTCCTCAATCCCCTTGGTAAAATAAAGAATGGTTGCCGCCCCTTCCCCTTTGATATTGATGCCACTTTTTTTGATCATTAATGTATCGCTCAGCAAGTATTTTCCTGCCGGGATATAAACCGTGCCATTGGTAGCACATTGCTTTATCGCCGCTTTAAAAAATGCAGTATTATCAGTTACTCCGTCACCCACTGCACCCAGTGTGGTTACATCAACACTCACCGGGTAGTCGGGTATCGGGCTGTTGCCGTTCATATATCCCGCATTGGTAAAATCGGGAATCCTGGCAGTATCCCAGGCCTCGCCGTTGACGCCCCATATTTGTGAATAGACCTTATCAATAGCAATCATACTTGTGCTGTCAATAAAGTAGGTATTGGCATCTGCACCCAGATCCAGCCGGATACGGACGAAATTTGACTTGGCATAAAACCGCCATTCATAGGCTTTCCAACTGGTGCTGATAGCCTGGTTGGGTACATACTGGGTAGGAGATCCCAATGCCGTAAAGCCAATACGGGCAGAACTGGTGCTGCCGGACCTTGCCCATATCCGTACTACGTACTGTACACCAACTTGCGTAGCAATAGAATCGGTCATTATACCTAGTTTAGAGAAACCAGAGCTTCCGTTAGAGGTGGGGTTAATCACTTTCAGTGCATTTGTACCATCATACACTTCGCCTTGTACCGTAGTTGCCGCAAAAGTGCCGGTACCCAGGGGGGTCCAGTTGGCAAAAGTATTTTCCGTTACCTGTTCAAAAGAACTGTTTTGAATTATATTGTTTTCCGCCTCCGGTACGAGTAATCGTTCAGACAGGTACTGCTTTTCATTTTCTTTATTAACAGCATTATATTTCTTGCACGAAATCATTAACAATACCACTAATGAAAACCCCAGCCATCCTTTTTTGATGATGTATTTTTTAAAATATACCTGACTCATGCTAATTAGTTTTGTTTATAGTTTAATTAGTAATTTCTACTGTAATAGTTTTTACAAGCGTATTCTGATCAGATTCAGTATCATTCTGGGCCAGAAAAGTTATTTCATATATGCCCGCCCGGGGAAAACGGTAAGTAAAGTTTGCCGTCCTTGATGCATAGAATCCTTTGGAAATAAGCATCGCGTTCTCTCCCTTATTCTTTATACCAACACCTGCATCGGGCAGTACCCTTTTCAAATCAATAGGCCCGGCCACCATCCAGCCTTCTGTAGCTACTGCAGATGTAGCCGTAGTATTACCCCTGATTACAAAGCTGCCTGTACTTCCATTGGAACTAAGGCTCTGACCTATAGCCGTGTTACCGGCGCTGCCGCCATTAAAGCCCCATTTTATTAAGGGGTTGGCTACATTTACCGATCCCCAGCCCGGGCTGGTTGTATAACCCGGGAGTGAAGCAGGTATTACAATGGCCGGTGTGAGGATTGTATAAAAAGTATCCTTAACATGGTGGCGCAGGTCAATGCCTCCTACCGTCCAGGTACTTTGTGCCACACCTGCCGGTGCCGTGTACTTAAAAGCCAGCCAAATAATGCCTGAGCCGGTACTGGCTTCTTCGTTGAGGCTGATGGGCGCCGACTGCACATTGCTTGGCCCGGTTGCCCAGTTTTTCACCCTGTCTGAGATATCCGTCCATTTAGCAGCAGGAACCGACAGGGAGTCTTTTGCATTATATTGGGTATAGTCAATAGGGCCTGAAGAAACCAGCAATTCCAGTTTAGCCGTACGAGGGGTTCCCTGGTTGGTAAAAAAGCGCAGGGTATCGTTGGGTGACGGGTCACTGGTTCTGTTACGAAAAGCATAACGGCGGCCAATCTCACCCGAAAAAAAACTGATCCGGTCCGGGTTACCGCTAAAACGGAAATTGATGGTATCGTTTACTTTAAATTTTAATGTTTGTGTACCCGCATTATTAAAAACGTTTACACCAAAATCAATGGAGTTGGGCGAGATGGATTTTTTGCAGGCCACCAGCAGCGAAACTGCCAGAAAAGCCAGGGCTATTCTATATAATTTCATATCTGTTTTTTTGATGGTTATTAATAGCCGGGATTTTGTGTGATAGCATTATTTGCCAGTATTTCGCTGGATGGAATGGGCCATAACAGGAACTTGGTACCCCCTGCCAGTGTGTTCTGTGCACTCAGGTTGGCCCGGGCACGGTTGCCGGTAGGAAAGCCGCTTGTATTGTTGAAATTGATAACTTCCTGTAGGCGGGGCAGATAAATACCCCAGCGGATAAGGTCCAGTTTCCTTACTGCTTCAAAGCATAGCTCCCTGGCTCTTTCGTCCTGTATTTCGGCCAGGGTTAACTGGGCGGCCGTTAAATCTACCGTGGCATCCGTCACAGCAGGGTCTTTGCCAAATGCGCGCCGGCGTACCTGGTTGATGGCATCTAACGCAATGACCGTGGCACCGTTTTGCATAAATTCGGCCTCGCAAATCATCAGTAATACGTCAGAATAACGTAAAATCGGAAAATTGATCTGGCTGCCCGATGGTTTTACAGTGTAGCCAGCTCCGATAGGCTCGTATTCTCTTCTCCACTTGCCTACCGACCGGTTCAATATCTGGCCGGCAGAACCGGCAGAACCATTGAAAAAATTACGGCCACCGCTTCCATTGTTGGAGTATGGCGCAATAGCCCAATCACGGCGTAAATCGCCCGGCGCATATTTGTTATAAAGGTATTGCTGGGCATTGATTACGGGTCCTGAATTACCAAAAACAGGGTCGTTTCCACCCAAGCCAATCTGCACGCCAATGTTAGAGGTTTTGGTGGCCGAAACACCCTGTATAAAATAATCCACTTCCCAAATGCTTTCCCTTACATCGTAGCGGTTGGTCATCTCATTCAAAAACACCTGGGCATACCCATTATTGAAATAGGCCGGGTTGTTATTGGCAGCGGCATACCACACAGGCACCCCTCTTAAATTTACTACACTCAAAGTGTCTTTGGAAGTGAGGAGGGTATGGGGATACGAGGTTTTAACTTGTGTAGCCCATTCCAGTGCGTCTTTATACTTTGTTGGCTCGTTAAGCGGGTAGCCGGCCATTTTAAGGCATACCCTGGCCAAAATGCCCTGGGCGGCAGATTTTGACACCCTGCTGGAGGTAGATTTTAACTCGGCTGAGTTGATAGGGTCTAAATCCGGCTCGGCCTCGGTCATATCCTTTAAGATCTGGTCATAGACTTCTTTCTCCGTTTCGGCCCTGGGGAAACTTGTTTGGTTGGGGTCTTTGCTGGCCGTTGTTTTCACGGGCACACTGCCAAAATACTGGGCCAGTAAAAAGTGATAGTAGCCCCTCATAAACTTAGCCTCGGCCATGATGCTGGCCAGCGTTTTGGCATCCACATCTGTTGCCTTATGGGCATTTTCGAGTAAAACGTTGGCCCTTTCAATGCCCATATAACATTGCCGCCAAAAGTCGTTCATCTTATTATTGGTATAGTTATGAATGTTGAGACCTACATCATTATTAACATCGTACGCAGTATACCCTTCATCGGTAACGCACTGTGCCTGTATGCTTAACAACTCTCCATACACCCTGTCATTACCTAGTGGCGAATAAACACCTGCCAGTGCAGAAATAAGCTCGCTTTTATTGCTGTAATAATTAGTTGGCGACACAAAATCCTGTGGTGTGGTTTCTAAAAACTTTTTACAGCCGGTGTTTACCATTGTCATAATGCCAAAGAGCACCAGCCAGCATATCTTCTGTCTGCCATTACGGTAAACAGGGCTTATTCTTTTATAATAATTCATGGTTTCTTTTTTTGATTTAAAAAGTAGTATTGATACCAAAAACAATGGTTCTTGCCCTGGGATACCCGCTATAGTCAAAGCCGGGCGTCAGCACATTGTTGTAAACACTGATTTCAGGGTCCATACCCGAATAATTGGTCCAGGTAAATACATTCTGTCCCGATGCAAACACCCGTATATTTTTGATTTTTACCTTCTTCAAAAATTTGGAGGGCAGCTTATAACCCAGTGAAACCGTTTTCAAACGCAGGTAGGAGCCATCTTCTACCGTACGGCTCGAATACAGTCCTGAGGGTCCCTGGCCACCGGTTCTGAAGAGGGTGCTGCCGGTATTCTCAGGTGTCCAGCGATTGGCATAACTGGCAAACTGGTTCAGATAAGGCTGGTTTTGCACATTGCCCTCAAAAATGATGCGGTTGGCATTCTGGATATTGTTACCGTAGCTCCACTGAAAAAACAGGTTCAGGTCAAAACCTTTGTAGGAAAAATTATTGCCGAAACCACCGGTATGTATAGGCAGCCCCCTGCCGATCACGGTATAATCGTTCACATCAATTATGCCGTCCTGGTTCAGGTCTCTATATTTAATGTCGCCGGGCTGTATAGCGGCTCTTGTGTTGCCATTGGTAGGTATGCCGTCTTTTAATACCCAATGACTGCCCCTACCCGGAAAATTGGCTGATGGGTTGAGAGCAGTGGTGTAATTGAAATCGGAATACTGGTAGACACCGTCCCATATAAGGCCGTATAGCTGGCCTAAGGGCTGACCAACTTTTGAGATGTAGGATGGCGTACCGGTAAACTGTCCATCAAACCCGGTGGTGTTTAGCAGGGCCTCCTGGTTTTGAGCCAGCGACAGTATTTTATTTTGGTTGAAGGCAATATTAAAGCTGCTGGTCCAGGTAAAATCTTTGGTATTGATATTAGTGGTATTGATGGCTATCTCCAGCCCCTGGTTCTGCATAGTTCCCACATTCTTGGTGGCAGAGCCATAACCCGTTACAAAGGGCATTGCAGCATTCAGCAACAGGTCCTTTGTCCGCTTGCGGTACACATCTACCGTAAGGCCTATCCTCCCTTTTAAAAACCCAAGATCTAATCCAATATTAGTTTGTTCAGTGGTTTCCCATTTCAGGGCCGGATTCCCAAAATTTGACAGTTCTGCAAAAGGAGGTATGGTGTTCCCAAAAACGCCCCCATCCGATCCGCTGGCCTGCCTGATATTGATCCTGGACAGGCTGGCAAAATCGCCCACCCGGTTGTTGCCGGTTTGGCCATAGCTTACCCGCAATGCACCGTTCGACAGCCATTGGTAATCTTTCATAAAACTTTCCTTATAGAAGTTCCATTTTAATGCGCCCGACCAAAAACTGCCCCATTTGTTGTCATCGGCAAATTTAGAGGACCCATCACGCCGGTAAGTTAGGGTGAGATAGTACAGGGAATTGTAATTATAGTTAAACCTCCCCATAACTGAGGCCAGGCTCCACTCCGTTTTACCCGATCTTACCGTACGCGGTGTACCCTGCGACAAACCGGCAACGCCTAACGAAGGTTTGGGAAGCAAAATAGCTTCAACACCTTCGGACGAAGAAGCACCCGCCTGTTCGCTCACAAGGGCCGCCACCTGCAAATTGTTTTTTTTACGATAAGTTTTGGTCCAGGTAAGCAGGTTCTCGTTGGCCCAGTTGGCACCCCTGGTAATAAAAACACTGCCATTTACTCCAAGCTGGCTGCCATATGTGGTTAAAGGACTACCATCTGAGGTTTTTTCATTGTTAAATACCACATTCCTTAAATCAAAAGTGTTAATGCTACCTGACAACCGTAATACTAAACCGGGTATAATCTTATACTCCAGGAATGCATTGGCAATAACGGTGGTCTGGTAATTATCTCTTACCCGGTTGAGCTGGTTAATCAAGGGATTTATAATAAAACTATTGGCTGAACTACCAGTTGTTGGCATGCCTGGATCAACAAAGGTGTTTTCAAGATCAATGGTTTGCTGCAGGCTTTCGTTGAGTGCGCTTATAGGGCGATAACCCCAAACAGTGTAATAGGGCGCCATTTGTGAAGAAAAATAACCGGTGGTATTATTGGGTATAGGAGAGCTGCCCCAGGTTTTTTGATTGGCATAGTTTACATCTAGACCTACTTTAAACTTATTGGAGAGCACCTGATCGAGGCCCAGCCTGCCCTGGTAGCGGCGGTAGCCTGAATTGACCACCATGCCTTTGTAATTATACAGGTTACCGGAAAAACTGTACCTGGTTTTATCGGTACCACCACGAACACTGAGGTCATAATTCTGAAAAGTAGTATTCTTGAAAAGCGCATCCTGGAAATCAAAAGGTTTCATCCCTTTATACTGGTCGAAGGTAGCTTTTCGAAAATAGAGAGAATCTGTTGTAAAACCAGGGCCCAATATACCTGTAGAAGGATTCCTGTAAAGATTGTTACTTAAAGAATCACGTTCAAGCTGGTAGTCCAGGTACTGTTCCACATTCATCAGGTCCATCTTCTTCAACCCGCTCTGCTGGCCATAGCTGGCATTAAACTGCACCACCGGCGGGCCCTGTTTGCCCTTTTTAGTGGTAATGATGATAACCCCGTTGGCACCCCTGGCGCCATAAATAGCCGTTGCCGAAGCATCTTTCAGTACTTCGAGACTTTCTATATCATTCGGGTTAATAGATCCGGCATTACCATCCTCCAATGGGAAACCGTCTATCACATACAAGGGACCATTGCCCTGTGTAACCGAGTTGGCACCACGCACAACAATATTGGGTAAGCTGCCCGGTTGCCCATCGGCCGAGCTTACCACTACCCCGGCCACACGCCCGGCCAGGGCATCGGAAAAAGTGCCCACCGGAGCTTTCTGCATATCCTCTACCGGGGCTTTTGCCACGGAGCCTGTTACATCTTGCCGTTTTTGGTTACCATAGCCAATTACCACCACATCATCAAGGTCTTTCAAATCCTGCTGAAGGGTAAACACCAGTTTGGGCATACTACCTGCTTTTACCGCCACATCGGTGGTGGTGGAAACATAGCCGCTGAAACTGACTTTAAACTGGTAATTCCCTGCGGGAACTTGGGGAAAAGAAAACGCTCCGTTCTGGCCAGAAACGACCGTCTTCTTTAACTGCACAATTTCGATAGAGGCTCCCTGCAAAGGTTCTCCCCTGGCATCTTTCACAGTGCCTGTAACGGTAACCGTGGTTTGCGCAACGGAAACCATGCTACCCGACAGGAAGAGGAGCAATAACCATATGACCCTGTGGAAGCTTAGCGTTATTTTTGGCTGACGCTTTTGTGGTAAAATCATTAAATGGTTCATAGCAGTCGTGTTTAGTTTTTATTAATATTGTTTACAGATGTATTTATCTCCTTTTATATAAGGGTATTTTATTCTTATTGTGAATGCTGGGCAGGCTTTCCTTTCACCAATCTCATTTGTGCTTCATACAAATCGGGAGGAGAAAGTAAGTGAGGGTCGATGGTTTCGTACCAATTGTCATCCGCATCGGGTAGGGCAGATACTTCGCTGGTCTTTATGCCGACAGCTACATTATTTTTTGATTTGGGGCCGCTGGTATTACGGCCTACACGGTTATATGGCAGGTCCTTGCGGGCAGTAATATTCCAGTAGGTTTCAGTGATGCTGACACCCCAGGGTCCCATTTTGCCACCGGAGAAATAAGGCCTGGAGCCGATACCCATGTCAAGGTTGGTAAACAGGTTATACCCGGCATCATGATTATGATGGTCAATACATATATCAACGCCTTTCCCTTTTCTGAATACATTGAACTGGCTGTACTCCGATTCTACAGACAGATCATGGTGGAATTTTCCGCGTATGTCAAAATTTTGCAACAGGTTATGTCCTCCATATACGTTTGCCCCGTGGTGCCCGATGCCTTTAGGGCCTGCAGCACGATCAGGCCCGCAGTCCAATGTCCATCCGTCCAGTGTAATATGATGCACATGCCTGCCGATCCATATACCAACATCACTGCCCGAAATAGTAATGTTCCTGATCCAGCCATCGTGTGCATTACCTGTAAAGCCAATGGCATTGTACCCACGTTCATGAAAGTCGTGCCCGGTCCATATATGATCGGGAAATTCGATACGAAGCGATTGTATACCAAAATCAGAAATGTACCCGGAAAAAGTGATCATACCTCCCTGCCAGGACCAATCGCTTTGCCCGGGCAGGCCCGGCCTGTTGTACATAGGATAGAGTTCTTCCAGTCCTTTGGTGAAATAGAGAATGGTGGCGTTTCCAGCGCCCTGTATATTGATGCCGCTTTTTTGAATGATCAATGTATCACTGAGCAGGTATTTCCCCGCAGGTATGTACACCGTACCATTGGCACCGCATTGCCTGATGGCTGCCCGGAAAAATGCCGTATTATCCGTAATACCATCACCCCTGGCTCCTAATGTGGTCACATCAATACTTACCGGATAATCAGGTATGGCTGTATTACCGCTTTTATACCCCGCATGGGTAAAATCGGGTATCCTGCTTTTATCCCATAACTCGCCCTGCTGCCCCCAGATTTTAGAGTAGCTGGCTGCTGTTTGTTTTGTATGGCTAGCTGATTTAACGGATAAGGATTGACGGTATCGGCTGAGGGCTTCGAGAAAATAATAATCGGCATAAATAAGGGGTACATCAATTTCAAATTGGTGGGGCACGCTGCCAACATTGTGTGAGAAGATGAAGCCGCTGTTGGTACCTGCAGGCACTTTGTAATGTTTGCTGAGTGACTCTATAATACGGATACCCGTTTTTTTGTATTGCCTGCCCGCCTTATCCGGTGCATAGGTGCTTAACTCCATAAGGGCGGCTGCTACAATGGCGGCCGCTGAAACATCTTTGAACCGTCCGGCATTTTGACGGGCATGTGATGCTATACCGGGTGTATATCCTTTCTGGCCTACATTAAAATCCCACAGGGGTACCAGGTCTTTGGGCAAATGATTGATATACCAATCGGCCATGCCCAGTGCGGTTTTCAAAAACCGGGGATCTTTGGTTTCGCGGTAACACATGGTAAAACCATATATGCCCCAGGCCTGCCCCCTGGCCCAGGTGCTGTTGTCGCTGTAACCCTGTGCCGTTTCCTTTGCAATGACTTTGCCGGTTGCACTATCATAACACACCACATGATAACTGCTGTAGTCGCTCCTGATCTGGTTTTGCATGGCAGTAAGGGCATGATTGTTGGCGATATGGGTAAAACTGGTATCGCCCGTTTGTTTGGCGGTAAAGTAGAGCATCTCCAGGTTCATCAGGGTGTCGATAATAACCGGGTAATTATATTTTTTTTTGCCATCCTGCCAGGAGGTGAAACTGTTCCAGGATTTAATGCTTTTGGTAACCGGGCTGTAACGGGTACTCAGCGACCTTGCTGCCTGCACCAGTATGTCGGCATATTTTTTATTGCCCGTGCTGCGATAGGCATTACCATAGCTGCAGTACATCATAAAACCAAGGTCGTGATGCTGTGTAAAGTTTTTGAGCGGTTCCAGTTTTTCCGTCCATTGTATGGCAGCTGCTTTAAGTTGCTCATCGCCGGTATTATCGTATACATACCAAAGGCAACCCGGGAAAAAACCAGGGGTCCAGTCGTACATACTGGTGCTTACCAGTTGGCCACCGGTGCCGGTGGTGCGGGGAAAACGTAACGGGTCTTTGCCGGCCTCTTTCAACAACAGTTTTATCTGTTGCCGGGCGTAGGCAAAACTGCTGCTGACAAATTCTACGGGGTCGGCATTGTCTTTTTTAAAGCCAAACCCTGCAAACAACAGCAGGCATAATAAGCAGCAGAAAATACATCTCATCGTTTTTTATTTATTATTTAACGGATACCATTGTTTGCAACGCTTTTGCAGCACCCAGCATTTCACTTCTTTTGCCTGGTAAAGAGCCTGCCACCGAAATATTGTACTGCCCCTCATGTACCACCATCTCACCTTTTTCATTGGCCAGGGCAAAAGCATCGGCAGGTAGCAGAAAGCTTACTGTTTTTGTTTCGCCGGCTTTCAGGTGAATACGTTGAAAACCTTTCAGCGAGTAGAGAGGAAGACTGGCATTGATGTTTACCGGGGACAGGTATAGTTGTACCACTTCATCGGCTGCTACCCTGCCTGCATTATGAATGCTGGCTGATACCTGTACACTTTGGCCTTTTTTTAATTGTTTATTGCTGACTGTAATTTTATCGTACGAAAAACGCGTGTAACTCAATCCAAAGCCAAAGGGATATAAAGGCTCTGCCTCCATGTAACGGTAGGTTCTGCCTTTCATGGTGTAATCTTCATAGGCGGGTAACTGCTCCAGCGATTTGGGGAAGGTGATAGGCAACCTGCCGGAGGGCGCCACATCGCCGAAAAGAATATCGGCCACGGCATTGCCGCCCTCTTCGCCCGGGTACCAGATCAATAAAACGGCATCGGCTATTTCCTGCACCTCGGCCAGGTTCATAGGGCTGCCGCCTGTAACTACCGCTATTACAGGTTTATCATTGTCCTTTTTCATTTTGCGCAGGTAATCAACCTGGTTTTGCGGCAGGTTATAGTCCAGCCTGTCGCCATAGGAAGGTGAAGCAATGGATTCGCCTTCCTCCCCTTCCAACAAGCCTGTAATGCCCATTACCATAATGGTAGCCGAAGACTTACGGGCATCGTCACTTGCCCAGTCAATAGGATTAATATTAGGTCTGTCCAGTAAAATGCCAGGCGCATATAGCAGCTGGCTACCCCCTGCAACCTGGCCGGCTATACCTTCCAGCACCGTAGCATAACTGTTGTTTACGCCAAAATAGTTGCCGTGCAGGGCTTCGATACTGGTAGCGTTGGGGCCGGTTACAAAATATTTTGCCTGGTCCTTTTTCAAAGGCAGAATGCCATTGTTTTTTAGCAGCACGATAGATTTTTGTGCCACTTTACGGGCCAATGCACGATTGGCGGCCGAGTTAATATTTTGGGCAGCTAATTTGTCGTAGGGGTTACTACCGGGTGTATCAAACATGCCCAGTTTTATTTTGGTAGTTAATAAAGCGGCCAGTGCCATATCCACCTGTTTTTCGGTGGTAAGCCCGGCTTTGAGCGCTTTTAATAACCCTTTCGAAAATTCGTCACCACAGTTCAAATCAACACCTTTATTGAGCGCCAGTGCAGCCGACTCCTCTACTGTTGGTACTACTTTATGCCCCTGGTAAAAATCGTTAAGTGCCCAGCAGTCGGTTACTACATGGCCTTTAAAATTCCATTTTTTGCGCAGCACGTCCTGCAACAGGAAAGTATTGCCGCAGCAGGGTTCGTTATTGGTACGGTTGTAAGCACACATTACGGCCTCTACTTTTGCATCTACGAGCGCTTTAAACGCCGGCAGGTAGGTTTCCCACAGGTCCTGGTTGCTGGGCAAGGCATTAAACTCGTGGCGCAGGCGCTCGGGGCCGCTGTGTACCGCATAATGTTTGGCACAGGCCGCTACTTTTAAATAATCAGGATTGTTACCTTGCAGTCCTTTCACAAATGCCACGCCCATCCTGCTGGTAAGGTATGGGTCTTCGCCATAGGTTTCCTGGCCGCGCCCCCAGCGTGGATCGCGGAAGATATTGATGTTGGGTGTCCAGAAACTGAGCCCTCCGTATTGTTGGTGATAGCCTTTTTTGAGCGCCTCGTTGTACATGGCCCGGGCCTCTGTACTAATTACGTCAGCCTCCAGCTTGGCCAGTGCATCATCAAAAGTGGCAGCCAAACCAATGGCTTGCGGAAAAACGGTAGCCACCCCGCTGCGACCTACACCATGCAGGGCTTCGTTCCACCAGTTGTATACAGGTATGCCCAAACGCGGAATAGCGGGGCTGTTATATTGAAGCTGCCCGGCTTTTTCTTCCAGGGTCATTTTAGAAATCAGGTCTTTTACCCTCACTTCCATAGGCAGCAACTTATCCATATATTTATTGGCCTGTGCATTAACCATAAATTGTGCAAACGTGAGTACTCCTGCAAGAATTAGTTTTACTTTCATTTTTATTTAATTTTCATGGCTTGTACAGCCTCAACTATTAGCCCCGCCAAAGAGCTGCTTACAGCTGGTGGCCTAATCCCGGGGTTATTAATATATTATTAAAAAATGCAATCGGATGCATTAAAAAATGGCTTATAAATTCAAATTTTTTATTATAAATCAATCTATTAAAAATCATAAAATCAAATATTGAACAAAAAAAGATACATTTTGTGCAATCGGTTACATTGTTTGATCAAAAAAAAACCCTTTAACAGGCTACAAAGCGTATGATAAAACAACAGAACATCCAAACCTGCTTTTATCCCAGGAACGCTATATTATTTAATACGCCTGCCAGGATCTTCTTGCTATTGGCAGGTGGCTCGTCCGACTGTTCCGTTACCAGTCATTTATATAATAAAACCGCAAACGGGAATCCCGTCCCTTTTGCCCAATGATATTTTACGTTGTGTTTATACCTGTTCTATACCTGCTTTTCATATGGCTGCCGGTTTTTTTGGCGATACTAAAAAAAGGAAGGTAAAAACAGCCGTTATGGAGTTTGTCAGGTCCGGCATTATTGTATCCGCTACACGCGCAATACGGCACCGGTTATAAACATAAGGGGTAAGTGCTTTCATACTGGCAATTTATAAAGTAATAAATGCAATCGTTCCCGGGAACGATTGCTAAATTAGGGAAAAAATTTAAATTGTAACCGATTACACAAATTTTTAAAAAAAAACTTTTACTTTGTTGGCTTAAACAGGTGCAAACGATTGTAACAAAAGATTATGACCCAACCCGATATTACGATATACGATATTGCCAAAAAGCTAAACCTGTCGGCTGCAACAGTAAGCAGGGCGCTTAATAATAACCCGGCCATTAATGCAAAAACACGGAAGCGTGTTAACGATATGGCCCTGGAAATGGGCTACCGGTCGAACAATTTTGCCAGTAATTTGCGCAAAGGAAATACAAATACCATTGGGGTACTGGTACACGAACTGAAAAGCAATTTCATCACCTCAGTACTGGCAGGTATTGAAAAAGTAACTACCGAAGCCGGTTATGATATTATTATTGCCCACTCATCGGAAAGAAAAGAGAAAGAAATAGCCAATGCGCATAACCTTTTTCATAAACGGGTTGACGGGCTGATCGCTTCCCTGGCTTTTGATACGGAGAACCTTGACCATTTTGATCCCTTTTTTAAAAAGGGTATCCCCGTTATTTTCTTTGACCGTGTTTATGAGCATACCGATTTTGCCCAGGTTATTATTAATAACTACAAGGCCGGTTATGATATTACCAGCCACCTGGCCAAACAGGGATGCAAACGTATCATGCATGTAACTGCCAGCCTGGAGCGTAACGTATATTCGGAAAGATTTAAAGGCTACCAGCAGGCATTAAAGGACAACAAATTAAACTACGATAAGGACCTCCTTATTATCAACCAGCTTTCAGAGGAAGCAGGTATACAGGCTGCCATGCAGATACTGTCCATGCGTAAAAGACCCGATGCCGTTTTTGTAAGTAATGACTTTTGTGCAGCCGTGCTCATGCGCACCCTGCAGGATAATGGTGTGAATATACCTAAAGACATTGCCGTAGCCGGCTTTAATAATGATGCCGTAGGAAAAATTGTTTCGCCCAAACTAACCACCATCGACTACCCCGGTATAGAGATGGGCGAAATAACGGCCCGTAACCTTATTAATCATTTACAGGGCGTATCAAACCTGGCACTGACCAATAAAATAATCATCAAGTCGGAGCTCATTATCCGTGGATCCACGTTAAGAAAGAAACCCTCACAAAAATAAACAAGGCCTGTCAGCCTTCAATACCAATATATGAATCAAACAAATCAAAAGGTTGCCATTGTTACAGGAGGAGGCTCCGGCCTGGGCCTGGCCATCGCCAGGGCTTTTGTTACACAAAATATTTTCACCATTATTGTTGGTCGTAACGCAGAGAAGCTGCAAAAAGCAAAGGAAGAACTGGGTGAGCTGGCTGCAGCTGTTACCTGCGACCTCGATAACCTGGCTGCCATTCCCCCGCTGGTACAAAATATTTACGACACCTACGGACGTATTGATATACTCGTAAACAATGCGGGCGTTAATTATAAAAAACATTTTGCCGAAGTAACGGATGATGAGTTTGCGCAGGTGATACAAACCAACCTGCTGGCTGTTTTCGCTATTTCCAGGGAAGTAGTTAAAAAAATGTTACCCAAACAAAGTGGCAGCATTGTGAACATCAGTTCCATGGCAGCACAGTACGGACTACCCAAAGTAATTGCGTATAGTGCATCCAAAACTGCTATCGAAGGTATGACACGTGCCATGGCTGTAGAATTATCGCCGCAAGGGATAAGGGTAAACTGTATTGCACCGGGATTTATTTATTCCGATATGACAGCCGCCGCACTGAACAGTGATCCCGAACGCAAACAAAGAGTATTTGCCCGTACCCCCATGGGTATTATGGGCCAACCCGCCGATATTGGCGAAGCTGCTTTGTTTTTAGCAAACGACCAGGCCAAATTTATTACAGGCGTAGTACTGCCGGTAGATGGTGGTAACAGTATAGGATTTTAAAAAAGGATTAAGTATTTAAGTATGACAACTATGATTCACACCATGCGCTGGTACGGACCAAATGATCCCGTTAGTCTTTGGGATATCCGCCAGGCCGGCTGCACCGGTGTTGTTACCGCCCTGCACCATGTGCCGGTTGGCGATGTATGGACCGTTGAGGAGATCAATAAACGTAAACAGGAAGTAGAAGCAGCAGGCCTTAGCTGGGAAGTAATAGAAAGCCTGCCCGTGCATGAGGACATTAAAAAACAGTCGGGCAATTTTTTACAACAGATAGAAAATTATAAAACCAGTCTGGAGAACGTAGCAGCCTGTGGCTTAAAGGTAGTTACCTACAATTTTATGCCCATACTGGACTGGATGCGTACCGATGTAAACTATACATTGCCCAACAGGGCCAAGGCCTTGTATTTTAATAAAGCCGCATTTGCCGCATTTGATATGTTCCTGTTACAACGCCCCGGTGCACAACAGGATTATGATGCGGCCACTATACAAAAAGCTACCGATTATATTCAGCAGGCTGATGAAGAGGAAAAGAAACGCCTGTACAGCAATACCCTGCTGGGCCTGCCCGGCAGCGAAGTGCAGTTTACACAGGAGCAGATATTGGAAGCACTACAGGGTTATGCCCATATTAATGCGGAGCGCTTACAACAACATTTATTTTATTTTTTACAACAGGTAGTGCCGGTTGCGGAGAAAGCTGGATTAAAAATGGCCATTCACCCTGACGACCCGCCCTATCCTATTTTAGGGCTACCCCGCATTGTGAGCACTGAAGCCGATGCTTTAGCTATCATTAATGCCTGTCCCTCACCTGCCAATGGCCTGTGCTTTTGTACCGGCTCGTATGGCGTACGTGCCGATAACGACCTGGCCGGCATGATACAACGCCTGGGCCAGCATATTCATTTTTTACACCTGCGCAGCACACGCCGTGATGAAGAAGGTAACTTTTTTGAAGCGGATCATTTAGATGGCGACGTGGATATGTATACCGTGGTGAAAGAGATAGTGTTGACTATGAAAAAATATGATAAAGCCATTCATATGCGTCCCGATCATGGTCACCAGATGCTGGACGACCTGGTGAAGAAAACTTACCCCGGGTATTCTGCCATTGGCCGTTTAAAGGGCCTGGCCGAGTTACGTGGACTGGAATTAGGTATTCAGCGATCATTGATTTAATTTTTTGTAGTCAGCTGCATCACATCTGTCATCGCCTGTTGCGTCGCACACTGCACCGTTCGGTAATACTATGGAGCAGGAAACAATTGACGATGGACAATTGACAATGAGTATTCGACAATTATAATTTGCTGACGCCGCAGCAAGACAGAACAGTTCAAAATATTATTATAAACATGTTGTTATTAGGATTAGATATAGGAACATCATCGGTAAAAGCTTCGGTATTTGATGCACACACCGGGCAAACACTGGCCAATGTACAATACCCGGAAACCGAAACCGGTGTTATATCACCACAGCCCGGATTTGCCGAGCAATCGCCCTTACAATGGTGGAGCGATGCGCAGCAGGCCATTTTAAAAGCCAATGCCACCGGTAAGTATAACCCCAAAGATATTGCCGCTATTGGTATTGCCTACCAGATGCATGGCCTGGTAGCAGTGGACCAGCAACAACATGTACTCCGTAACAGTATTATCTGGAGCGATAGCCGCGCCGTTGAAATTGGTAATAAAGCATTCGACAGTATCGGGCACGAAAAAAGTTTAGCGCACTTGTTAAACTCGCCCGGCAATTTTACCGCCAGTAAACTGGCCTGGGTAAAAGCCAACGAACCGCAGATCTATGAACGCATCGCAAAGATCATGTTACCCGGCGATTATATTAATATGAAACTCACCGGGGAGATCAACACCAGCGTATCGGCCTTAAGCGAAGGCGTGTTCTGGGATTTTAAAAACCAAAGCCTGTCAGCCGATGTATTAAATTATTTTGGTTTTGACAGCGCATTGATACCGGATATACAGGAAGTATTTACCCCACATGGACAATTACAAAAAACAGTAGCGGAAGAGTTAGGCTTAAGCACCGGTATACCCGTTACCTATAAAGCAGGTGACCAACCCAATAATGCCTTAGCCCTGAATGTACTGCAACCCGGCGAAGTAGCAGCTACCGCCGGCACTTCAGGCGTAGTGTATGCCGTAAGTGATCAATTGGTATACGACCAGCAGTCACGCATTAACTCCTTTGCCCACGTAAATCATACGGCACAACAGCAACGTATTGGTGTATTATTAAACATAAATGGTTGTGGTATTATGAACAGCTGGATAAAAAAAATTACCGGCGGTCAGCATATTACCTACCAGCAAATGAATGAGGCAGCTGCTACCGTAGAACCAGGCAGCAATGGATTATCAGTTTATCCTTTTGGCAATGGCGCCGAAAGAATTTTTAATAACCGCATTATCGGTGCGCATTTCAATAACCTGGACCTGAATATTCATGGCACGGCCCATCTATACCGGGCCATACAGGAGAGTATTGTATTTGCCCTGCGTTATGGTATTGATATTATGCGGGAGAACGGCATTGCTCCCAAAATTATCCGGGCAGGTTCGTCCAATATGTTTTTAAGCGAAGTGTTTAACCGGGTATTTGTGAATACGACCCAAGTGCCGGTGGAATTACATAAGAACGATGGCAGCACAGGCGCCGCTATTGGTGCGGGTATTGGCCTGGGAATATTAAACGAAGCCAATGCTTTTAAAAACACAAAACCCATTGCCGTGGTAGAGCCGGAGAAGGACAACCGGTACGAAGACCTGTATGCACTGTGGAAAGCAGGACTACCCCTATAAAAACAAGTTAATTGTAATTCGTAAAAAAGTTATTTGATTAAAATATAAAAACAAGATATCATGAGTGTTTTATTAGGACAACAGGAATATTTTAAAGGAATACCCGCTATACAATATGAGGGACTGGAAAGTGATAACCCATTGGCTTACCGCTGGTATGATGAAACAAAATTGGTGGCCGGAAAAACCATGAAAGAGTGGTTACGTTTTGCTGTTGCTTACTGGCATAGCTTCTGTGGCAGCGGTGCCGACCCTTTTGGTGGCCGTACCCATTTTTTTGCCTGGGATAAAAAAGGAGACGCTATAGAACGTGCTAAGGATAAAGCTGATGCCGCATTTGAGTTTATTACCAAATTAGGCTTGCCCTACTATTGTTTTCATGATGTGGACGTAGTGGATTATACCAATGATGTAGTGGATAATGAAAAAAGACTGGAAGCTGTTACCGCTTATTTAAAACAAAAACAGGCCGATAGTGGTGTTAAATTGTTATGGGGTACTGCCAATCTGTTCAGCCACGAACGTTATATGAACGGCGCTTCAACCAACCCCGATTTTCATGTACTGGCACACGGTGCGGCACAGGTACAGGCCGCTTTAAATGCTACTATTGCATTGGGTGGCGAGAATTATGTTTTCTGGGGTGGCCGTGAAGGTTATATGAGTTTGCTGAACACCAATATGAAACGTGAGAAAGAACATTTTGCCCGCTTTTTACATACAGCAAAAGATTATGCCCGTAAAAATGGTTTTACCGGCACTTTCTTTATCGAGCCTAAACCATGTGAGCCCAGCAAACACCAATATGATTATGATGCAGAGACAGTGATCGGCTTCCTGCGTCAATACGACCTGCTGAATGATTTTAAACTGAACCTGGAAGTAAACCATGCTACCCTAGCGGGCCATACTTTCCAGCATGAATTACAAATTGCCGTTGATACCAATACCTTAGGTAGCATTGACGCTAATCGCGGTGACTATCAAAACGGCTGGGATACTGATCAGTTCCCTAATAACCTGAACGAACTGGTTGAATCGATGCTGGTGATTGTGGAAGGCGGTGGCTTTGCAGGCGGCGGTATTAACTTTGATGCTAAGATCCGTCGTAACTCAACCGATCCGGCTGACCTGTTTCATGCACATATTGGCGGCATAGATAATTTTGCCCGTGCCCTGGTAATAGCTGATAATATTTTACAAAAATCGGATTATAAAAAAATCCGAACCGACCGTTATGCCAGCTTTGACAGCGGTGCCGGTAAAGATTTTGAAGCCGGTAAATTAAGCCTGGAAGACCTGAGAAATTTTGCAGTGAATAATGGTGAGCCTGCAGTTATCAGCGGCAGACAGGAATACCTGGAAAATATCATCAACCGTTTTATTTAACCGTATGTATACAAGCCATGTTCAGTTACGGCTGTAGCTGAACATGGCTTTTTTATTGCCTTCAAACGAACTGTTATGCCCTTTAAATTTTTACTGGCCCTCTTGCTAAGTATTGGCACAGGTTATAATGTGCTGGCTCAACATTTTACAAACCCTATACTGGCGGGCTTTTACCCCGATCCCAGTATATGCGCGGCCAATGGTAAGTATTACCTGGTTAATTCCACATTCTCCTATTTTCCCGGATTACCCATATTTGAAAGCAGGGATTTAATTAACTGGACCCAGGTAGGAAATGCCATTGACAGGAAAGAGCAGTTACCGGATCTTAAAAGCGGTGGCGTATCACGTGGTTTGTTTGCACCTGCTATCCGTTATCATCAAGGGCTTTTTTATATTACCTGTACTTTAATAGATAAGGGCGGCAATTTTGTTATCACCGCTAAAGACCCGGCAGGCCCATGGAGTAAGCCGGTATGGACACCTAAAGTGCATGGCATCGACCCCTCCTTATTTTTTGACGATGATAACAAAGCTTATATCATTTATAACAGCGATGCACCTAATCAAAAACCCGAGTATGACGGGCATCGTACCATTAAAATAATCGGCTATGATATACAAGAACAAAAAACAACCGGAGAGCCTGTTATATTAGTGAATAAAGGCAGTGCCAACAGCATCAACCCCATCTGGATAGAAGGTCCGCATATTTATAAAAAAGACGACTGGTATTATTTAACGGCCGCGGAAGGCGGTACGGGTTATAACCATTCACAGGTAGTATTAAGGAGTAAGCAGGTTACAGGGCCTTACGAATCCTATGATAAAAACCCGATCCTTACGCAACGTCACCTGGATAAAAACAGACCTGCTCCGATCACGACAGTCGGTCATGCTGATTTTGTACAGGCTCCAAACGGCGATTGGTATGCGTTTTTTTTAGGCTGTCGTCCTTATGACGACGATTATTACAATACCGGCCGGGAAACATTTATGGCCCCTGTAAAATGGATAGATGGCTGGCCGGTTATTAACCCGGGTATGGAGGAAGTGCAATACCGTTACCCCATAAATCATACTGCTGCTTATAAAAAAAACGGCTTTGCAGGTACTTATGTTTTTAAAGACAATTTTAAAAACAGGACTTTAGATAAACGTTACCTGCAGTTGAGGATCAGTGAAGAAAACTGGTACCAGCTACTGCCCGGTAAAGGTTTATCCATTGTTACAAGACCAGCTACTGTTGAAGAAAACAGTAACCCCTCTTTCATTGGTTTCAGGCAGGGATATATAAACGGCACTACTGAAGTTAAACTGGATTTTACACCGGCAAATGAAAATGAACAGGCAGGATTAATCGTTTTTCAAAATGAAAAGCATTATTATTTTTTTGCAAAAACCATCATCAATGGTAAGCCGGCTATTGCTTTGTATAAAGCTGCCGGCAATAAAAACGTTAATGGCAAGCCGGAGTTAATGGCATCACAATCGCTCTCGTCCGATCAAACCATTTTATTAAGAATAACGGCGGAGAAGGATAAATACAATTTTAGCTATAGCATAGGCAATAGTAAAAAATTAATAACACTTGTAAAAGATGTGGATGCCCGCTTTGTGAGTACCCGCAGCGCCGGGGGCTTTGTGGGTGTGATACATGGTATGTATACAACCAGTAATGGACAAGCATCCGGTAATAAAGCCGTGTTTCAATCGTTTATGTCAGCCAGTAATGATAAAACGCCGCAGTAGGTTTCTCACAGGAAAGGATAGGTACGGGTACGAGGTTCAAGCAGGTGCGGTAATAAGAACATGCGACCCCTCCGGGGTCGGGAATATTTTTATTTGTATGTATCTATAAATATATGATGCCTCTGGCATCGGAATAATGTTACGTCACACTCGACGAAGGAGAGGTCTCCTGAACTACATGAATCTTTATATTGAGGAGATGCCTTCTGCGTCGGCATGACGTATCCGCTATTACATGAGCGGCCTTATTCCGGAGGGTAAAACGTTTATAGCCAGGTACAAATATTTTGTGCGACCCCAGC
>CAYUMH010000003.1:0-102773 GCA_964445775.1 uncultured Terrimonas sp. | reverse complement strand
GTCACCTCGACGAAGGAGAGGTCTCCTGAACTATATGAATCCTTATATTAAAGAGATACCTTCTACGTCGGCATGACGTGATGCTATTTAGTGGTTCGTGAGACACGAACCAGGGCACGGGAGATACCTCCTGCGCCGACATGACGTATCCGCTATTACATGGGCGGCCTTATCCCGGAGGGATAAAGTGTTTATAGATAAGATCACAGCGCTTCTGCTCGACCCCAGCGGGGTCGCATGTGCATTAGAAAAAATGGTTATTAGCAATTGGTTTGTAAGACACAAACCAGGGCATAAAATAAACCATGTAATACATCTTCTGCGTCGGCATGACGTATCTGCTATTGCATGGGCGGACTTATCCCGGAGGGATAAAATGTTTATAAATAAGATCACAGCGTTTTTGCACGACCCCAGCGGGGTCGCATGTGCATTAGAAAAAATGGGCATTAGCCAATTGGTTTGTGAGACACGAACCATGGCATGAAAATACAATAGCCCCTGCAGTGTTGCAGGGGCTATTGATTAAATATGATTGTAATTCAGTTTTATTGTTTTATCACCTTCCACATTTCCTGCGCCACCAATAAATTGCCCGCATTGTTGAGGTGCACCCTATCCGTGGTCAAAATTCCTTTTTCTTCGTTTTTAGGATTATTCTTTTGCAGGTAAGCGGCAAAAGCATTTCTCAGGTCTACCAGCGGCAGTTTAAATTCATCTGCAAGCGAACGGATCACTTTACTGTACTGGTTCAGGTCGCCGTCCTGCTGGTTGCTATTATCATTACGTTCACCAATTACCGATGGCGTACACAGGATGACCTTGATATTTTTATCGGTGAACTTTTTGATCAGCGCTTTATAAAACTGGATATATTTTGGCAGGTCAGTACCGGTGCCTGAGCTGGCTTTATGCCATACATCATTAATACCGATATAGATCACCACTACATCCGGGTTTTTACTTAACACATCATTTTCTACCCGCAGGTACAGGTCATATATTTTATTACCGCTGATACCGGCACCCACTAACTCGTAATTGGCAGACTGGCCCTCCGCTTTAATCAGGCTATCCATTTTGGTAATATAGCCATCAGGATTTACACCCGCCTGGGTAATAGAGTCGCCAAAGAAAACTACTTTCTTTTTCTTTTGAGGTGTGGTAAAAGCCATGAGCAAAATGCCTGCAAAGAAGATTGCGTATTTCATGTTTTATTGTTTATAGTACTACAATTATGCGTTGGCCAGCGCCCTGTCAAGGTGTACATAACCACCATCCACATATACCAGCTGGCCGGTTGTATGACTGCTGGCTTCCGATAGCAGGAATGCTACGGTGTTGGCAATTTCAGTAGCAGTGGTCATCCTGTTGCCCAAAGGAATTTTTGAAGTGATCTCGTTCAGTTTTTCCTGCGGGTTGGGTAAGGATTCAATCCACCTGGCATATAAAGGCGTATAACATTCTGCTACCACCAATGCATTTACACGAATGCCATATTTTAATAATTCTACAGCCCATTCGCGGGTAAGCGCATTACGGGCGCCGTTAGAAGCTGCATAGGCTGAGGTGCCCCCCTGGCCGGTATCGGCTACTTTGGACGTAATATTTACAATTGATCCCTGAGATAGTTTTAAATAAGGCAGGGCTTTTTGTACAATTAAGTAGTAATGGATAACATTTTTATGCAGGCTGGCTACAAAGCCTTCATATGTGCCGTTTTCCAAACCTACCCCATCATTTACACCGGCATTGTTTACCACACCATCAATGCGGCCATGTACAGCCGCTACGGCATCCACTGCATTGGTAGTGGCCACAGGGTCCGCCAGTTCTGCAACTACCTGGAAAGCTTTACCACCGGCCGCTTTAATAGCTGCCACGGCAATATTATTATCTGTTTCGCTGCGGCCAATAATGGCAACAATAGCACCCTCCGCTCCTAATACCTTGGCAATACCTTCACCAATACCTTTGGCGCCACCGGTAACAATGATCACTTTATCTTTTAATCCTAAATCCATAACAGTGTTTTATGCTTCAGTTTCGAGAGAGAAACCTTGCAGGTTATAAAATTGAATTGCATTTAAGCCAAATACTTTGGCCCTATCCTGTTCACTATATGCCTCCATGTATTTCTCCAGTAAGCTTTTCCATTGCACATAAATACCGGATAATAACATCACCGGCCAGTCACTGCCAAACATCAGCCTGTCGGTACCAAATGCCTCAAACAATACATCAAGGTAGGGATAAAAATCAGCTGCGCTCCATTCTTTCCACCTGGCTTCGGTGAACAGGCCGGAGAGTTTACAATGCAGGCCCGGGTGTTGTGCCAGCAAACGGATATTTTTTTCCCACTCCTTCAGTTCCTTCTTCGCAATGTCCGGTTTGGCCGCATGGTCCACCACAAAGGGCTGTTCAGGAAAAGCCTGGACAAAATCAATGGCCTGTGGCAACTGGTGATGATAGATCAACACATCATAAGTATAGTTATATGCTGCCAGCTGTGCAATACCATTTCTGAATGCCTTATCGGCCAGGAAACCATCCAGCTCTGATTGTACTACATGCCGGAAGCCTTTCACCATATCAAACTGCTTAAAGTATTGCAGGCGTTCTTCTATATTATCAGCCTTCAGGTCAACCCAACCTACCACCCCTTTTACAAAAGGATAGGTTATGGCCAGTTCTTTTAAAAACAGGGTTTCTACTTCCGACTGATCAGCCTGTACGGCCACACAACCATCCACCCCGTTACGTGATAAAGTACCCTGTAAAGTGGGTGGCAGGTAATCCTGCTGCAATACTTTCATATTGTCACCGATCCAGGCATCCCGTACCGGGTCGTATTTCCAGAAATGAACATGCGTATCAATTACCGGTAACATAAGCTCCGTATTATTAGTACAAAAATTATTTACTCCAGGCCACACAGGTTTGTTTAGATGTGCCTAAACCATCAATACCTAATTCTACCACATCACCCGGTTTTAAGTATATCTGGGGACTGAAACCCAGTCCTACACCGGCAGGTGTACCGGTTGAAATGATATCGCCTGGTAATAGTGTCATAAACTTACTTGCATAAGCTATAACAAAAGGCACATTAAATATAAAGTTGGACGTATTGCCATCCTGCATTTTTTGTCCGTTTACGTTTAACCATAAACGCAGGTTGTTTACATCTGCAATCTCATCTTTGGTAGCCATAAAGGGACCAACAGGTGCAAAGGTATCACAGCCTTTTCCTTTATCCCAGGTACCGCCACGCTCCAGCTGGAATTCTCTTTCGCTTACATCATTGTGCAAAGCATAACCCGCTACATAGTCCATAGCATCGGCCTCTTCTACATAACTCGCTTTTTTACCAATGATAACAGCCAGCTCTACTTCCCAATCTGTTTTTACCGAATCGCGGGGAATAACAATATTATCATCGGGCCCCACCAACGCGGTTGATGATTTTATAAAAAGTACCGGCTCCGTTGGCGGCGTAACACCGGTTTCACGGGCATGATCGGCATAGTTTAAACCGATACATAAAATTTTTGAAGGGCGTGCAACGGGTGCTCCTAATCTTGTACCGGCAGCTACCTGCGGCAGTTTACCGTCCTGTTCTTTTATTACCGAGGCCAGGGCCGTTAAGCCATCATTCTCAAAAAAGGCTTCGTTATAGTCCTGTACAAATGCTGATACATCATATTGTACTTCATTGATAATAACACCTGGTTTTTCTTTTCCCGGCTCACCAAAACGGATCAGTTTCATACGTATATTTTATTTGTAGTTAATTGTTAATAGTAAATAGGCAATAATGAATGTTGAATGTGCTATTAATAATTGTTTTTTACCCGTGTTACTGCAGCTGAAGTGTGCGACGCCCAGGGCGATGCAGCCGGTAACAAAATTAATTATTCAAATTAATAAAGCCTCCGTCAATCGGGTAATCGCAACCGGTTATGAAAGACGCTTCATCGCTGCAGAGGTATAAAACCAGGTGCGCAATTTCGTCCGGCTTGGCCATACGGCCAATGGGTTGTGTTTTAGAAAGCTTTTCAAACATCTCCGCTTCTTTACCGGGGTAGTTTTTACTGATAAAGCCATCCACGAAAGGTGTATGTACCCTGGCCGGTGAGATACAGTTACAACGGATGCCATCATTTAAAAAATCCTTGGCCACTGATAGCGTAATACCCACTACCGCACCCTTGGTCATAGAATAAGCAAACCTGTCGGGAATACCTACCGAAGAAGCAATAGATGCCATGTTAACAATGGCGCCACCCGTTTCTTTCATAAACGGTACAGCAGCCTGTAAACAGTTATATACACCCTTTACATTAATATTGAACAGGCGGTTAAAATCATCCTCACTGGTGGTTTCCACCGTGCCTACATGTGCCACCCCTGCATTATTGATAAGCAGTTGTATGCTGCCGCTTGCTGCTGCAATAGCTTTAATAATATCAGTCACCTGTTGCTGGTTACTTACATCGCACTGGTGTGCAGTTGCAGTGCCGCCACTTGCTTTAATTTCCTCCACCACCTTATTGGCACCGTTACTGTCAAAATCAAGAATATGCACAGCGGCACCCTGTTTTGCAAATAATATACTGATGGCCCGGCCAATACCACTGCCGCCACCGGTTACAATTGCTGTTTTGTTCTCTAGCTTAAACATGTTTATATCGCTTCTTAAAAATTATACCAATGAAAATATTTTATCCATCAACACCCATTTTTCGCCGGGCTTTGCGCCTGGTACGGCCTGCTGGTAATGCCACATGAGTGTTTCCCATTCCTCGTTTTTTGGATTGGCTTTATCGGCTTCGGCCTTGGCCTCAAAGCTAAAGCTATCGGCGGTTTCCATGATCATGAACAAGCGGTTGCCGAAACGGTAAATTTCCATATTGGTAATACCGCTATCGAGGATGCTCTTTTTTATTTCGGGCCATACCTCGCGGTGATAAGCCTCATATTCAGCAATCAGTTTTTCATCGTCTTTCAGGTCAAGCGCCAGGCAATATTTTTTCATACTACTATTATTTAGGTATAAGTTTATATTGTTGCCTTTGTAACAGCCGGTTTTTCTTTGTTATTTAAGGCAAACAACAATATAATAATAAAGCAAACAAGAACTACAAAATATGAGTACTGCATATGTTTTGTAAGGTCGGTAATTTTACTGGCTATTAATGGAATGATAGCCCCGCCTACAATAGACATGATAATGAGACTTGATGCCGGTTTCCGGTCTGCATGCGTATCCTGAATTCCCATTGCAAAAATAGTTGGAAACATGATTGACATAAAAAAAGTAGTAGCTACCAGCAGGTATAAAGTAGCTATACCGGAGCCAAAGATGATAATCAATATAAGGATGCTCGCAGCAAGACTATAAAAAGCCAGGAGTTTGCTGGGTGCAATATATTTCATTAAGAAAGATCCCACAAAACGACCAATCATAAACAGCAAACCTGCCACACCTGCATATATCTTACTTTCCTGGCCGGTCATACCCAATACTTCTTTGGCAAATACCAATAAAAAACTAAAGATATATACCTGGGCTCCTACATAAAAAAACTGTGCAATTACTCCTCCCCGTACATTTTTCCGTCGTAAAGCACTTAAAAAGCCGGATGGTTGCCCCTCATGGTCATCTTCTTTTATCTCGGGCAATTTGATGAAAAAGAAAATAACCGCTACCAATAATATCACCAGACCTAAAACAAGGTAAGGGCCTTTTACCAGCGAGGTTTCGGCCTGGATATAGGCTATACGGGCCTGGTCAGTTAACGCCAGTATCTCTTTCTGAGATTTGGGTTCTTCTGCTAAAATAAAATATCCGCCCACAATAGGAGCAAGCGTAGCGGCAAGACCGTTAAATGATTGCGCAAAATTCAGACGTTGTGTTGCTTTGGCAGGATCACCCAATACAGTTATGTACGGATTTGCCGCTGTTTCAAGTATTGTTAACCCACAAGATAAAACAAACAGTGAGCCTAAAAAGAAGGTGTAGCTAATTGTATTGGCAGCTGGTATAAATAAAAAACATCCTATTGCAAACAAAGCCAGTCCTACCAATATGCCCGTTTTATAACCATAACGCTGCATAATGATGCCGGCAGGAATAGCCATTATGAAATAGGCAACAAACACAGCCGAATCGACCAGTGAAGCTTGTACATGCGTTAAACTGAACGCACTTTGCAGGTGTTTAATAAGAATAGGATCCAGGTTATGAATAAAGCCCCAGAAAAAGAAAAGACTGGTGACCATTATAAACGGGAATAGATATTTATTTTTTTGATTCATATAAAAGCAATTAGGCTTGTAAGATATAGGTTTTAATAACATACAAGTGTATGCAATTGGCACAAACCGGCCATTTTATACAATAATTATTTCCTGCTTCATCCGGATAGGCCGAACACATCTTATTTATTTTTTTAATTTAAAAACTTTATCCAGGTAGGAAACAATGGTGTCCATCATTTCATTGAACCAGGGATTAAAAAACCAAAAAGTATGTGGTGTATCGGGGAATGTTTTTGTTTCATGGTAAATGCCCCATATATCCATTTTTTTAATCATGTCATCCCGCCCGGCATGGAAACGGGGAATAGAACTATTAACAAACAGGAAGGGCGGCGACTTGGGATTGATATGTGTTAAGGGGGCGGCGTTGGTCCAGGTTTCAGGACTTTGTTCCCAGGTACCACCCAGCCACTGTGCCGCTACAGGGCCCTCCACCGATTCAGGATGTTTAAAAGCAAGTGTACCATCAATATTTACCACGGCATGCACATCGCTGTTATATTGTTGCTTAACCGTACTGTCCTCGAAAAAAGGATTGCCATTGGTATTTCCTATCAATGATGCCAGCTGTCCGCCTGCAGAACAACCCAGGGTAGCTACTTTATTAATGTCGATATGATATTGTTTTGCATGTTGCTTTAACCATTGCACAGCCGCTTTAAGATCATGCACCGCGGCAGGGAAAGTGGCCTCTAATGACAAACGGTACTCTGCCGATACGGCTACATAGCCCTGTTCGGCCAGTTTAATGGCCATGGCCCGGTTATGGGTTTTATCGCCCGAACGCCAGCCTCCGCCAAATATCATTAATACCACAGGCGCTTTCTTTTTTGTTTTTGCAGGCCGGTAAATGTCCAGTAACAACTGCCTGTCGCCTAAACTGCGGTACACAATATTCTCTTCCACTTTAATAGCAGGGGTTATTGCGGGCTCAGCAATTGTGATCTGGGGGAATTTCTTTTTTTCCTTTACCCAGCTTCCATAGATACTAAAGCTGGTATCTACCGGGTAATTTTTTTTGCTTTGCGACCACAGGCAAACAGTAATGAATAAAAAACAGATCGTTATTATATTTTTCATACAAACAGCCTGGTGGCCAGATTAGAGATGGGCAGATAGTCAGCAATATACAATCAAACAACACTAACAACTGTTAACAGATTTTAAACAAAGAGGCGAATGTGCTGACACATTCGCCCCGGTGCATTATTTAATTTGCAGTACAGCAGTATTCACTGCCGGATCAATCACAATTTCCGGCGCTCCCTTTTTATAAGCAGAGCCGCTTAAACTAATGTTTTTCGTTGCAGGCCCGCCGCCGATCTTTAAAGCCGTTTTTAATTTAGCCGGGAAGCCGATCTTCACCAGCTGTATATTTCCCGCATCTTTTATATCAATAACGGGGTCAGTCTTCTGAGGGGTGAACTGTACATTCTCCAGCAGTATATTATCTGCCAGCGATATTTCCGCACCAATAGTGGTAAGGAACTGTGCATTTTTAATTCTTATGTTCTGTATGGGCGCTTCGGATAGCCCTCTTATAAATACGCCTTTATTAGCGCCTTCGCAAACAATATTCTCAAATTGCATATCGCGGAAAACCGGGGTGCCTTCACCAAAAGTGGTATCAATTTTTCTCTCACCATCGGTAGCAAATTTCACTGCATAGTGCATATCAAAAAATATGGCTTCCTGCTCTATATCACGCATTTGTATATTACGGGCATATACTTTTTCTACCAGTCCGCCACGACCTCTTGTTGATTTAAAACGTAAGCCTTTATCGGTACCGATAAAAATACAGTTCTCAATAAAAATATTATTGGTACCGCCGCTCATTTCACTGCCTACTACCACACCGCCATGTCCTTTATATACCAGGTTATTCCTGATAATACCATTTTGTGTAGGCATGCCTCTTTTACGGCCTTCTTCATCCTTACCAGATTTAATACAGATAGCATCATCACCCACATCAAACACACAATCCTCCACTATGAAGTTCTTACAGGATTCTATATCCAGTCCATCTCCATTATGTGAATATTCGGGGTTTTTAACAGTTACATTCCTGATGATGATATCTTCACTCATTAACGGATGTAAGTTCCAGGCGCCGGAGTTTTGAAAAGTAACGCCTTCCAGCAGAACACGTTTGCAGCGGGTAAGCACTAATAAATTAGGTCGTAAAAAGTCCTTCATATCTGCAAACTCACTCAGTTTTTTACCCGGTTCCAGCAACATGCTGCGTTTGCTTTCACTGGCTGTTTTAAACTGTTCCGACGGATACCATTTTTTCCCGTCGGCACTCAGTACACCACCTGATTTTATTTTGTCTTTCCAATAGCCTTCTCTTACCTGGTCTTTATTCAAGGCCCGCCATATATCGCCGTTACCATCAATTACACCCCCACCAGTAATGGCAATATTCTCTGCGCCCTTTGCCCATATGGGCGATTGATTTCTTGCCGAACTACGGCCTTCGTAACTGCCTTCTACTAATTCATACTGTGTTTTATCTGCCGTAAAAAGCAGCATGGCTCCTTTTTGTACATACAGGTTCACATTACTCTTTAATTGTAATGGTCCTGTTAACCAAATACCAAAAGGCACTACCACAACGCCACCGCCATTGGCATTACAGGCATCAATAGCTTTTGTTATACTTGCCGTATTTAAAACCACGCCGTTACTTACGGCCCCGTATTTTACAATATTAAAACTGTCCTTTTTAAAGGACGTTTGTTTTACTACAGGTAAATTACTCCAGCTATACTGTGCCTGCGTTATTACTACACACAGTAAAAAACCAATCGTTGTTACACATTTTTTTATCATACCGGGCTAATTATTTGTTATTAAACAGCATCATCAAATTTTCAAATTGCCAAATTATCTAATTGATTTTGGGCTTCCAGCCGTTGAAAATATTCTTTATGGTATAAGCTTTTGCTTCCTTTTTTGTTAGTTGTTTACCCCAGCTTACTCTTTTACTCATATCACTGCCTTCACCGGTATTATTATACTCTGCATAAAAAGCGGTGGCTTCATTTTCTGTTTTACCCCAGTTATGCCAACCTTCGGGGCGAATATGTTTGCCATACTCGCAGCCATAAAAAACGGTGCGGGCATAAGCACGCCAGGGTCTGCCCAGGTACACTTTTTTTGCTTCTTCATTGGCCGTAAGCTTGCAGTTTAAAAACACATAGCCAAACTGTTTCCATTGAGGCGTAGAGGCTGCAGTGATATAGGAGTTGCTTAAACTTTTTATCGTGCAATTTTCAAACACCGCCGTAGCTGGGCCAAAAATAAAATCGGTCGTACCTTCTATATGGCAGTTATAATAGTACTGGCGGGTACTGTCGCCTGCTGTCAGTAAAGTATCCTGGTTACCCAGCAGGTCGCAGTCCTGTATTACAAACCGGTCCCCGTCTACATGCAAGGCTACTGCCTGCCCTACCCGCCCTGCCGTATTCTGTATGGTCAGGTTACGGATCGTAATATCATTACCCTGAACCCACATGGTATAGGAATTAAAAGTGCCAAATTTGGTTTTATTAGTAAGCGTATCAGCCCCCTGCACCATAAACTTGCCCGAATAGTCATTATTGGTAATAACTGTTTTATACCGGTCTTCGCCAATGAACGTTACGTTAGTGATCCAGGAAGGAACAATGATCTTTTCATTATACACTCCGTTTTTAATATTCACCGTAATATGTTCGGGAGAGTAGGCCCTGATGGCATTAATAGCTTCCTGTATGGTAGTATAATCACCGCTGCCATCTTTGGCCACAACCAGTTTGGAAGGATAGTTTTGCTGTGCTGCTGCAATAAATGCAATGCAGCATAATAAAACGGAGAAAACAGATTTTATCTTGTACATGAGCTTACTTTTTATAGAGCAGCTTTTTAGCTAGTTCGGGTATTTGTTGTTTAATATCGTTGATCACAATTTCGGCCATGCGCCTGGCGCCATATTCGTTAAAATGTGTATCATCTTCCTTCCCGGCCGGGTGATTGGGGTTTTGTCCCGGTGCAAGATGTAATAACAGGTGTTTGGATTTTTCCGGGCCAAGTTGTTTATACAGGGCCTGGCTTTTTGCATCCAGGTCAATCAGTATTACTTTATTGGCAGCCGCTACTTCTCTTACCAGCTGCGAATATTGTTCATGGGTATTCAGTAATACACCGGTTGAATCAAACTTACGCCGGGCCACGGGAGTAATTAATACCGGTGTTGCACCTTTTTCCTTAGCGGCTTTTACAAAACTGGTCAGGTTGGCGGTAAATTCAGCTGGAGTAGTATAACTTTTTTTAGTAGGCACTTCATCATTATGCCCGAACTGGATGAACAGGTAATCGCCTTTTTTCATGCCGGTCTCAATGGGCTTCCACCTGCTTTCGGCAATAAAGGATTTGGTGCTTCGCCCGTTTTGTGCTGTATTCTTCACTTCAATGGTCGAATCCCAGTAATTGGCAAAAGGCATGCCCCAGCCTGCTTCGGGATAGGCTTCTTTTTTCTTAATGGACATCGTGGAATCGCCCATCATCCAGATGGTGATGGTATCGGGCTTAAACGTAAAGCCACAGATAATAAATAGTATGGCAATTAACAACAGCGTTCTTTGTTTCTGCATGACAATCGTTTATAATAACAATAATACCTGTTCTTACTGTGTACGACGCCAATATACCTTAATTAGTTGGCATAGCTTTCCTGCCCCATGGTCGGGAACGATTGCGGACAATAATATTTGTAAATTTTTAATGATTAACAGGATTTGCCAGCTTAACTATGTCCCGGAAGGATAAATTATCTTCTCATACATGCATAAAAAAAGGCACTCATTGCTGAGTGCCTTTTACCTGTAAATATCATTATTTATTTATGACCAATAATAACGCGGAAGGTTTTATCGGAAGCCCTTACCCCGTTATCATAGTAGAATTGTACAAAGTATAATCCTCCTGCCAGGCCGCGGATATCAATTGGTATCACACTACCATAACGCAGGTTACTTAAATCCTGTGTTTTCATCAGTAACCCGGAGCCGGAGTAAACACGCATCTGCAGTTTTTCGTACAGCACACTGTTTATACGAATATTGAACTGGCCATTACTTGGGTTAGGATATACATATAAAGCAGAGTCACGTAATAACACATAACGTTCAGGACAATCTTTTACATTGATAACCCTGGTAGCCGTGGTTACACAACCGCCTGCGTTGGTATAAGTATAACTAAGGGTGTATTTACCCACCGCTGTAGCAGCCGGTATAAAGTTATTACCCGATACACCTATGCCCGACCATACACCACCTGCAGGATCTGCTGTTAATGCATAGGCAGGATCACTGATGCATAAAGTATCCGGTATGCTGGCTGCAATGGTAACCGGTGTATAAGCACTTACTGTTACGGTTGTTGAAGCCGTACGTGTACAACCGCCCGCTCCTGTTGCAGTAGCGGTATAGGTAGCGGTAGCAGCTGGTTTAGCAAACACCGTATAGGCACTGCTTCCGGCAACATAGGCCTGTGTACCTGCTGCATCGGTGAACAGGTTAGTAGCCGGTGTCCATACCAATGATGGTGTATAGCTATAGTTAAAGCTGATACTCCAGTTTAGTAAAACGCCAAAATCACCTGTTGCAAGGTCACGCAGCGCCAGTTTCCATTCACCACCCGCAACCGTGAACAGATCAGCAAATGCTGCCGCATTGGATGCTGCTGTAGTCGCACCAACACCCTGTGCCGCATCTGGACGGAAGGTACCCGTAAACGGTGCAGCCGACGAAGTTAATGCAGTAGTACTTGTATTATTAAACACGGTATTGGTCAGGTTATCGCCACTGCCGCCGCGAGCGTTGAACAGGTTCAGTACCCTGCCATTAGGAGCTACCAGGTTAATAATAAAGTCGCTCACATAGGTATGTGTAGCATTAATGGTAACAGTTATGCCTGTAACAGTTGCACCCGCCGGTACGCCTGTAGCGTTAATGGTGCTGGTAATGCCCGCAGGGCTATTATCCGGTACTGCTAATGCAATATTACCACTGGTACCGTTAAAGGTTGCCGTACTTGGCGTACCCGCCGGTACCGATAATTGTGTTATACCACCGGTACAGATAGAAGGGCTGGCAGTAGTAATTACCGGAGCTGTTGGCAGCGGATTAACCACTACGGTTCTGTACAATGTATCATTACCATTAATCGGGTCAAGTGGTGAGGAGGTATATAACTTAATAGTATAAGTACCGCCTGCTGTAAAGTTATAGTTAGGCGTTAAATAGATATTCGTAGTAGCACCTGCCGCAACAGTACCCGATGTAAGTTTGGTACGTACAGTATCATTGGTATTACCCGGCGTTCTGATCGCAGCAATCACATCTACATTATTTACCGCAAAGTCAAGCGGTTTAACATTGTAGTTTTTGATCTGTGCCTGGAAGGTAACATTGCTGGTAGGACAGTTCAGTACAGGTAATGTTAAAGCAGTTGCACCGGCATCCACTTTAGGTGCAATGGCTACACTTACATCATCCAGCACCAGGAAGGCCTGGTCCGCATCGGATAATGCATGGAAACCGATATAGTAAGTCCCGTTGGCCGGTGGTGTAAAGTCTACAATCACCGAATCAAAAGCACTTGCAAATGCCGTTATCACATTCATGTTAGAATATAAGAGGTTGGTTTGATTAGCTGAATAAGCTTTGGTACCATATTTTACTTCAAACTTCTCAACATAGGTAGGACCAAAAGCTCCTTTGTAGTAGAACTTCAGCCTGTATTCTGTACCACCTGTCAGGTTTAATCCCTGTAAATAGAACCAGTCATCTGCAGCCCTGGTAGGCTCCAGCAGGTCATAGTGATATAACAGTGATTTGGTAGGCGATACATATTGCAGCGGGTTGGTACTGCTGAAAGTGATCCACCTGCCACCTTCGGCATCTACGGTTGAACCGCTGTTGCCGTTTACATCCTCCATGCTGGTGCAGGTTGGGAAATTAGGCACTACCGAAGTTTCAAAATTCTGGAAGTATGGAATGGTAGTACCGGCACACAAGGTAGCGGCAGTAACTTTTTTATTAGTACTGATATCACCGCCACCGCAATCTCTGCGTACATAAATATCATAAGTAGTACCGGCAGATAAACCGCTGATGGTAACCGGTGAGCCGGTGATAGGTCCGGCAACCAATGTACCGCCACCTGCAGCAGCTCCGGTACCCGGTGTAAAGCCAACAGTACCATACTCAATAATAAAGTTAGTACCAGGCGATACAAAAGAAGTCACAATCTCGGTAGTTGAAATACCGAATGCTTTTACATCAGCCGGAGGAATACAGGATGGTGTAGCGCTAATATTAACATCATCCACTACCACACCAAAGCCCCAGTTGGATGTAGCTTCAAATGCGATCTGGTATATTGTTGAATTAATAGAAGCAGGTAACTGTATTTCCACCTGGCGCCATGCACCAATGTTGGCAGTATATGCTGCCCCGGGGATCAGGGTCCAGCTGCCACCGATTGATGTTCTGTAGTAAACTCTTAATTCATCTACATCACCCCAGTCAGGGTCCATTTGTTTGGCATACCAGAAATTAAGGGTAGCGCCATAATTCAGGCCGGCAAAGCTGAATAGTGGCGATACCAGTTTAGTAGCATTGCCATCGTAGTTGTCGGAATTAAAGCTGGCATTCAGGGTTCCGCCATGGGCAGTGGTTACTGCACCATAAGGCGCACCAGTTCTGTATATCCAGTTTACATTACCGCTAACATATTCATTACGCCAGCAACTGCGTGTGGCGCTTGCGTTCTCAAACGTTTCATTAAACGGAACAGTTGTAATTACATCACAAAGTGTGGTAAAGGCATAAGGTCCAACCCATGGTCCCAGGGCGCCTGCTCCGCAGTCTGTACGAACCCATGCATAATACGTGGTATTATTATTTAAACCGCCAATAGCAGCCGAGGTTACCGTATTAGTGGTAGTACCCTGCTGTACAATATTAGCTGTTGCCGATGCATTGGTGCTGGTTACTACCCACTGATACCCTACTGTAGGTACAGGTGTGGTTGCCGTCCAGTTAAGTGTAGCCGTACCGGGTACAACCGTGGCGGCTGATATAGATGCCGGCAGCGGGCATAATGGTGCAGTTACATTTACCATATAATCCTCTGCCTGGCCAAAACCGGTATTAACACAGGATATATTAGTTGCAGGCATTGCCAAACCAAATACCTTAACTACACGCATGCGGGTAGCGCCGGTTGAAGCAGTGGCAGGAACACTGACAGATCCGTTAAGTTGAATGGCATCTACACCTGTTGAAGCGGTAATAGAACCAATAGCATATTCTTCACCTGCATCCAGGAAGTCACCGTCCTGGTTCCAGTCAAAGTACACTTTAAAGTAGTTGGTGTAAGCGGCACCTGCTGTATTACCTTTTAAAATAATACTATGTGTAGCACCCAGGTATACATTACCCGTGATGGCTGTAAAGTTTTCGTAAGCCGGCGCTGTAGCAGCAGCGGCAGAAGTATTGTTAATACCAGCTATTGACACCAGGGTAATAGGCTCAACGCCTGATGGGAATGATGGCGTACAGTAACATTGTGTAGGCGCATTTAACGTAACCTGGTGCGGGGTTGAATATGCGTCGGTACCACCGCAGGTCATTTTTCTTCTAAACCATGTAGTGCCCGTTACTGTTGCAGCATAGGCTGATGCAGTTGCTGTTGCAATAGGCGTCCATGGGCCTGCGGCAGCGGAGGCTGACTCCCATTGGTAAGTAATACCATCGCCTGTACTGGCTCCTGTTACAGTTAAATCAAGCGGAATACCCGGACAAGCCGTTGCCGAGCCTGCTGTTGTACCACCGGTTAAAGATCCCGGAACACAGGGAGGCTCCTGTATGGTTAAGCGGATATTAGGCCTGCTGGCTGATCTGGCTCCTACACCTGCAGGTGGATTGGTATCTGCATTCCATGTCTGGAACCACTCAGTATTTGCCTGTGTTGTAAAACGGAATTGTTTGGCAGTACTGCCTTCACCGCTTCCACCACCAGTAGCATTTGTTTCAACAATCACTTCCAGGTTCTCGGTTCCGGCGTAAGGAAATGCCGTAGTAAGCGGTAAGGTGATCCATTGTCCTGCAACAAATGTTGCTGCCGGCAAGGTAGTAGGCCCATATACTAATGTAGCCCCGGTTGTTTCCGTGGCATACGTACTGGTAGCCGTAAATGTAGTGTTCCTGGTTTTTAAATATACCCGCACATTCGTAACCACTCCAGGACTGGTGGCCGCATTCAAATAAAATGAAACAGCCTGGATACTCCCTATCACACCCACTTCAGCCGGGGTGTAGATCATAGCTGAACGTTCGTAACCCCAATAACTTGCAAGGGGAAACCTGATAGAACCGGAATTAGTATTTGCAGCAGGGATAGTTACATTGGTTTGTGCATTCAATACTCCGGCACATACGAATAGCAGAAATAAGGAAAGAAAATTTGTGTAAATCTTTCTCATAAGCAGAGTTTAAGTAAATTTTGGTTGCAAACCGATAAGCAAAACATGGTTTGATATTGGAAGATATCTATTTTTTTCTTTCCATGCTTTTTTATGTCAGACTTTATTTCACTTTTTTATTATATGTTACCCGGAAATATTATAGTGGAGTACTGCTTTGAAGCAATGGGGGCAGCATAAAACTGCAACCGCAGATTGCGGTTTTTTGCAATCGGATAATTGTGTTTATTGTTGTCCGGCATATGCCGGCTAAACAACTAAGTATTATATCATTACCACTTTAAAGGGATAGATAGGCGAAGCCTGTTGAGCCAAAGTATACTCCAGCTGACGGCGCAGGAGCTCTGTTTCATCAAATGTACTGTTCTGTTTAACCGTAAGTTTGACTTCAATAAAGGTCTGAAAGCCGCTGGAACGTTCTGCTCCCGGCATAACCGTTTTTTTGGTTTCCACCTTCTGTAACATATCACCAAATAACTGAAAACATAAAAGTTTTACATCCTCACTGCTCACTATTTTTTCATCAGCCGTTATTTTACGCTGTAATAAATATTGCTTCTCCTTTGGTGTAAGGCCTTGCCGGGCACCAGCCACATTGGTAAGTGTTACTACCGTATTGGTTTTTATTGCCGCATTATTGTGTACCAAAAATTTAGTATCGGGTTTTATCTGTTGCGAATGTTCAGGTTTGTTTACCGTCCAATATTCCACCGTTACATTATCACCCGCTTTTTTAGGCCTTAACATCAGGTAGTGCAAAGTATCTTTATTATCCCTTGCCAGTTCCATTTTATCTTCCAGCCTGATGAGTGTTTTATTTATTTCCTTCAACCTGCTGGTCACAAAATCATTACTCATTTTGCTGAAGTAGGCGCTTTCGTCCCGCACCGCATCTATTACGCCGGCAATCAAAGCCCGTAACTGGGCCGAGCTGCTTTTGCCTACACCGCTACTCCTGATGATGGCCTCACCTTCATTCAGCTCTTCCACATGGGCAGCGCTTCTGAACTTATACTCCTGTCCGCCCGGACCATATACGTTATGAATATCCAAAAAATCGCCATCAACAGGCAAAGGGATAATATTCATACGGCCATCCGTTTTTTCGGCCAGGTTTTTCTGGTTGCGGTTAATAACCGGGAAAGCATTGATGGCACATACCATACGGTCCAGCACCTGCAAAGGCACGGGCCTTGAAAGTTGTATATGCAGGAAGGCCAGGTTTTCCGCACCCAGTTTTTGTGTCACCGGCTGGGGTAATTCGTTTACCCAGCTTTCCGGTAATTGACGGCTTTCAAATGGTAAAGCCCCCGATACCTGTAAAAAATGACGTTCATACATCCAGGCGGTTTGCCTGCATATTTTTTTGGTATAGGTGGAACCCTCATCCGTTAATACATCATCAATACCCAGTTCATAATCGTTATTAAAAAAATAACCGTTTTGTATAGCAATCGGGGCATTATTCAATGTGGCCGTGGCGCCTTTTAACGCATCATAAAAAAAGCCGGCCTGCGAGTGGTTACGCACATCAAAAAAAAGTTGTAAGCCTTTAATATCAGTCAAAGGTTTTTCCACCTGTAAGGCCAGTGTAAGCTCATGTATCAAAGTATTGCCTGGTGCTTTGGCGTCATGTATCACCGAGCGCTGGGTGCCGCCGGTGCAGGCCAGTAACCTGCCGCCAAAATACAAATAGGCCAGGGAGGTTTGATGCAGGTAAAAGCTGCCGATAGGTGTAAAACTTAAATCGGCCTGGTAAGGTTTAAAGCCTGCCTGGTGTAAAGTATTAATAAATGAAAAACGCTGGGTATTATTGATCAAAGCTTTGGTATCTGTTACGCCTGCCTGTATCACGCAGGAAGCAGGCCGCACATTCATAATAGCATCGGGCAATAATACTTCCGACATATTATCCAGCAGCCTGTTTTGTGTAGCCTGTATACTGCGGTTGGTTTTTTCCAGCTCGGCCGCGCAGGCATCAAATAATAAAATCAGTAAGGGGTCAAAATTGGTTTCAATATCACTTTCGGGTATATCCCATAAACGTGATGCCGTTTTAACCATCCGGTCTTTTATCTGATCTTTTGTTTCAAACAACATAATAAGCTGTTACTGGTCTTTAATTGATTAATCAAATGTAAGCGGCCCGATAAAAAATCCGGTCTGGAAATTATAGGGCTCATTACTCCTGGCCACCAGGCCGGACACAATAATTTCTATCCTCCGTTTTAGCTGCACGTTACCATTATCATTAAAAGGCGATTGTTTCACATTTACCTGCACGGTTACTTTTGTCAGCCTTTTTTCATACCTGCCGATCTGTTGCAATATGCCCTCCATAATCAGCTCTTTGCGCTGGCTGTTGGAAAGATGGATATCGTAATCATTATCCCAGAAAGAGGAGCCGTAAAACTCATCAAACCGGTTTTCATCCGTACCGGTTGTAATAAGCAGGTGTACATTACGTGATATGGACTCCTGTATAGTACATACCGGCATTTTTTGTTTCTCAAAAAAATGCTGAAAACGTAGCGGCAGTTTTAAATAATTTATAGCCATTTTTATAATACAAGCATAATTAATTGGGTTAGCGGCAGCAGTATCATACCGCTAATAATCAACCGTTACCTCCATAAATATCAGGCACTTATTGTCCATATCCGGGTTAGGTGTCTGCCTTACCAGCTTAACCTTTGCTTTTTTGGAACCCAATAAACCTTTTTTCTTTTTTTGCGCTTTGGCTACCAGTTCTTTAAACGTGGACCATTCTCCGTCTATCTTCACCTGGGTATCTCCACCTTTACATAGGTAATTATCAAAATCGGCCACCCCTATTTTTTTCTCCACCAGTTCGTTCAGCAGCCTTTGCATCTCCTGGTCGGGTACCCGTACAAATTTTTTAACCGGCGGTGTTACAACCGGTGGTTTTACCGGACCGGCAGGATCAACGGGTTTGGTATCCTCCGGTTTAGTACCATGATCTCTTGGGGGAGGTGTATAAATAGGTGGTAATGGCTCCAGCTTGGGCACAGTTGTTTTTTCAGGCACTGTTGTAGCCGAACCCGGCGGGTTGACCGTAATAGCCTTGCGCCATGTTTTGGTACTGTCCTTATCTAATACCAGCACTAACGTAACCGTGCCTGTATTGGATGGTGTGTAACTGATTGTATTACTTGTTTTTTTACCAAAAGCCGCATCCTCCTGTATATACCACTCATAACTAGTGGCCTGCTGCGCTGTAGTAAAGCTGGCTGGAAGGCCCGCACTGATCGCATCTGGGCCAATAATGGCAGATGCTTCCGGTTCGGCATTGCTGATCTCGGCCGACTTCAGGTCCTTTACCAGCACCATAAAGGTTTCCTTGCATTTTTTATTGATGACCACGTTTACAAAATACTTACCGGCAACCAGGTAACGATGCTCTGCTTTAGCCCCGGTTATCTTTTTGCTGCCGTCGCCAAAATCCCATTCTACCTGTTGCGCATGCGACATGCCTGCCTGGAATTGTATTTTTTCGTTGATATTAAAGCTGTTGTTCTGTGCAGTTTTAATTTCACCCGTAGTAGTAATGGTTATAGGCGAACAGGTTACATGTGTGGCCAGTTTAAAACCAAACAATACCAGTGCAATAAAAAGGGTGATGATAAAGCTAAGTACCACTTTATAATCTAAACCCAGCCATTGCCTGCTGTATATGGAATAAGGATTCTTCATTTGATGCTTACCTTTTATCGTTGTTGCAACTGCGTGTTTAAAATCAGTATCTGCTGACGCATTTCCGAGTTTTGTTTTTCATACTCGCCTTTCAGTTTTTCCAGGCTTATTTTTTCCTGCTCGCACACTGTCAGCAACTGGTTCTTATCTTCGGAACGGATCGTTTTTTTATCGTTTTTAATATCTGTAAGTGTTTGCAGTATTTGCTGGTACAGGGCTTTATTGGCGGTACTGTCTTTTGCCAGCATCGCATCCATCTCCTGTATCTTTTGTGCAATCTGGCCTTCTACCAGGTCAATCCGGGCACCGGAACTATTCACCGTATCCAGCAGTGATTTTGTTTGCGCCAGCAGGGAAGAGAATTTATGACTGAACTCCTTTTCACCCTGCAACACTTCTATCTGTGCCTGTAATTGTTTGTTTTGTTTAAAAGGCACCTGCAAACCAAAATAAACGGCCAGTATAATTAATACCGTGGTCAGTACATAAAATAGAATGAAACGTCCGAAAGCCTTATTGCGTTCCTGCGAATTTTGCGGTTTCATGTTGTATAATTCGTTATGGGTGATAATACTATTGAATGTCAGGTTTCATGAAAAAGTCCGGTTCACGAAACAAATTTGTTCTGTTAAAAAACTCACTACAAGAGCTTAGCCAAAAAATCTTCTTTTTGTTTTTGCCTGCTGTGTGTCCTGCTGGGTTGGTGTAAACTCTTCTTTTACAAATATGCCCGACTCTTTGCGTTTGCCAATGAACTCCAGGCCACTGAGCGTTTCAAATAAACGGGAAATCACTTTTGCAAACCTTATAACCGGGCCAATGCCTTCGTTAATATTATTATGCTGGTAAGGCAGGTTGGCTATCCCCGATAATAAACTTTCCAGTTCACCCTGGTTCAGTTCGCACCATTCGCTCAGGTAATTCATTAACTCATCTTTACCGGAACCTATCCGCAGGTCAATGGTGTTTTTCATTAACCTTGCCAGGGAAGATATTTGCATGAACAGCACTACCGGTGATTCATACACTACGGTGCGCCGCATTTGCGTAAGCGACTGGCTTAAGAAAATAATGATGCGGTCGCAAAGAAATAATGCCAGTTCTGACAGATCATTCTGCTGGCTTTTTTTAAATATTTTTTGAACGATAACGGAACAGCGTGACTCCAGGGTAGCTAAAAACTGTTCCAGCTCGGCATGTAACTGTACCAGGTCGGGGTGAGATGCTATGCTCAGGCAGGGAGGTATATACTCTTCATCCACCTGTACCAGGCCGGCGTCTGCCAGTACCCTGCCAATGGTAAGCACATAGGGATTGTTTACATATTGGCGGTAGTTATTCTCCTCTACACATTCAATAGTGTACCCGGTTTCGGTAAAAGGATACCTTGGCGGCGCTTCATTTACATCCGGCTCTCCAACCGGGTTACGGTTAAAGGGGTTAGCCACCAATACGATGTATAAGGCTGTTTTACCGGTTGTAGCGGCCAGCGGCAAAGTGGCCTGTACCACACCGCCATTTGCCTGGTTATATAAAGAGGGTATATTGATGATCACGCCTCCCTGTGTAACCGCATTACAGGCCATTACTTTTACGGTAACGGCATTTTGGTTATCCGCGGCAATGGTTACATTATAAGCGGAACCGGTGGTAACACCATACCTCACTGCCGACAGTTCGGTAGCCAGTGCGGTTTGTATAGCATACTGTGTTGCATGTTGCTGGGCAATAAAATGGTCTTTATTGATCTTCATGCCGTCCACCCAGTTTACCGGGAGGTATTGATGCCGTTCGTTCATATTGCGGATAATAAGGTTAAGGTTATAGGTTTATTTTTTTAAACTGCGCCACGCTCACAAATGATCACGGTATTTTCTTTAATGTTATTCTCTCTTACCGTTTTTTCGGGATTGAGCACACTGGAGAAAGTATACCATTTAGGCTTGGCCCTAAAAAACCAGTTATAGGCCAGCCTGTCTTTATTTAAATAATCAATCGGCGTTTCGCTCTGTACTTCGTTATAATCGTTGATAAAATGATAAAACAGGTCGCCCAGTATCATATCGGCAGGTGCTTTGGCCCTGAAATAAGTACGGTTCACATCACCGCCTTTTTTGGCTATTTCAAACCCTATCACCAGCAGCTCTTCATTTTCTTTTTCCTCTGGCAACTCAATAGGTGAAAGCGGGTACTCCCAGGTTACATATACCGGCCGGGGAATGGTATAAGCGGCAATGAAAGTATGGTAGACCAAAATGGGCACAAAGAAAAAAACGGTACTCAGTAAAACCGGGTAAAACAAAAACCCTTTGTCTTTAAAAAAATATTGCAGGGCGGCAAAAGCAACAATACTGAAGCATACCACCGACAGGCCAAATAACAGTTCCGCCGTCAATAATTTATTACGGGGCTCACGCGGATGCCTGAAATATTTTTTATGGGTAATGGCTAAATGAATAATGCCGAATAAGAGGTATAAACCGGCCATCAGCCAGAATACGACAAATAAATTATTGGTAGCAAACGTAACACCAAAAGCCAGCAGGGATGACAAAGACGATGCCAGCGTACCATACCAGAAAGGTGCTTTGCCTTTATTGGCAAACGTAACGGCATACTGTTTTACCACTGCAAATAAAGCAATAGAGCCAGCCAGGAAGGGCGCAAAATATAGTATAAAGGTTTTAATGGCCATTTTAAGTAAACAATAATTAAATGGTAAATCCGTAGCCCATTACATAATCGTTATGCGGGGTTTCGGTTTGCTGATCCTGTTTTGTTTCAAAATTGAATGTCACATCGGTTATCAATGGTATAAACAGTTCCGTAAAACGGTGTAACAATTTCCCCATTGGTTTTTCCGGTACATAGTTCTCCATCTCTTCGGCACTTACCCCGCTGATGGTAAACTGCCAGCACAGGGAGGGCTCATACACGCTTTGCCCGGTAATGGTGTTTATACCCAGCAAGGCGTTTTTCCCGCACTCAAAAAAGTTTTGCCGGGTACCGGTGTGTTGCTGCTGTTTAATTACTTCAGTTACCACAACCGGTTTGTTTAATACCAGCGCCAGTGTTTTTGCCGTTAATTCTTTATTACCTTTTATATGCCTTGCAAAAGGCAGTACCCTTATTAACATGGTAGCCGGTACTACAGGTAAATATTTATCAATATTCCAGAATGAAAAAAATGAGGGCGGTACATCACCCACCAGCGAAGCAAACAACAGCCTTCTCTCCTCCAGTTCCTGTGCTACCCCGGCCCTGAACAACTCCTGCTGTAAAGGTTTAAAAAACCGGCGGGCCATCTTCTCCTCTTCCTTATACTGCCGGTGTTCGGTGATCATATCCTTTGTACTGGACGTACGCGAAGAGCCTTTGGCCTGGTGAAATAAACCCTCCGGTAAATTATCGTAAATACCATTGCGATTCAAATTTATTTTAATGGCAGCGTCGGGGTCCCCTTCATACTCATGCTTTACTTCTTCAATATCATTGCGGTAATTCTGGCGAAAACCGCCTTCATAAAAAATATCCAGGGATTCAAAATCTACCCCGTTCTCCATAATAGCGGCACAAAATACCTCGGCATTCAGCAGGGGCAATACATGATGGTTATATGGGCTGAGTGAGGGTTTCATACACCATTTACAAATTCATAGTTTTAGGTAAGTAGACAAATTTATACAATAATATTACTTAATGGGCGACGGCGCCACCTTATTTACCACTTTGTAGTAGACGGGGAGAAAACGGGTGTTGATAATAATTCAAATTTATCGTAAAAATACTGATAGGCACGAATTGTAAGTTCATTACCTTTAGCTGACCATTTTATATAACCTCAAAACTTAAACTATGAGTTTCAAAATCAAAATCGACGTAGGCGGAAAAGTTTACGAAAAAGTAATTTCCTGCGAATACACCCTCACCCGCCAAACCGATGTTACAGGCAGACCATCTACTGATGTACGTGGTGGTAAAATCACAGCAACTGTAAGTGTTGACAAAGGAGAAACAGAATTATTTGAATGGATTTCCGACCCGCACGCCACCAAAGAAGGCAGCATTGTTTTTATTAAACGCGACAGCGATGCCACACTGAAAGAACTGAAGTTCAAAGATGCACATATGGTAGGCTACCAGGAGTCTTTCAACGCCAACGACGACAATCCCCTGCGTATTACTTTTGAGCTTTCAGCCAATGAAATATCATTAGGAAACGGTGAGCATAAAAACAACTGGCATAAATAATTTACACGGCTATATAAACGATTGTATTAACCAATAAAAGCGAAGGTATTTTTTGCTACCCCTAACCCTGCCCGGCAGTATTTAACACACACTGTCCGTATTAATAAAACCGGTAATAAGCCGGTACTTTCTTTTCTTTTTAATAGTTACAGGGTTAAACAGGTGCAGGCTATCTTACAGGAAACCGGCCAGGTTGTACTGCCCGGTTATGTAATAAACAGTCGTTACCGGTTGTCTTTATTGGTTAATATTATCATTACAGTTGTATAACCTGGTGTACTGTGCTACCCGGGATCGGTTTTATTAATAAATCCAATTTATCAATAAAATTATAACTATAACCCTATCAATACATAAGGTATTGTTCACCGCCTGACCTGCAATCGTTTTTTAGTAACAGTCCACACCGGAAACAGTTGCAGGCTGGTCAATTTATAATGGGCAGCTCATGGCAACTAATAATGAAATAACAACTATTAAAATACAGGTCAGTGGTACCGATGGTGATATCAGCTTTGCAAACCTGACCATTCAGCAACGCCTGGCCGATCTCAATACCTTTGCCTTTACCTGGCGATTGCCGGCCGGGGAAGATTCCCTGTCCGATAAGGTTAACTTTTATAAGAACAACCTGGGCAAAGAGGTTACCATTAATATTAATGATAGTTTTACTTTCAAGGGTATTATTGAACATATTAACTGTACCAACCAGTTTTTACATAATACCGAATATGCCATTACCGGCCGCGGCCTTTTATTAAAACTCGATGCCATTAAACAATGCAAATCCTTCATCAAAAAAACGATCAAAGATATTTTTGAAGCATTGGGAAACGGCAGTCCTTTAAAACTGGAACCCTCCTACACCGAACAGCTTTTTTATACGGTACAATACAACCAGACCAGCTTTGAGTTTTACACCATGCTGGCAGCACGTTATGGAGAATGGCTATACTACAACGGCGAAGAACTGGTATTAGGAAAACCCGATACCAATGCCGTAGAATTAAAACTGGCCGAAGGAGCAGTTACCAACCTCAGTTTATCCGCACGTATACAACAATCGCCTACAAAAGTTGCCGGCTTCGATAACTATAAAGGCGAATATATTACCAGCGAAGTAGAAGCGGCCAAACCCGGCGGCTCGGGCATGGTAGATGCCGCCCTGGAAGCGTCGGAAGCATTTTACGGAAAAAGCCAGGAGCCGGCATTCTATGGTCATTCCATGAAAACCGAGGTACTGGATAAAATAACCGAATTACACCAGCAGGCCAGTGCCGCCTCGGCAGTATACATTACAGGCGACACCCGCAATAATATGATCAGGATCGGCGGCACCATTAAAATGGTGGACGAAAATGATAATGCTACCGAATTTGTAGTAATAGAACTGGAAATACGGAGTAATGGTTACGAAGATTACAGTAACCGCTTTATGGCCATCCCGGCCGAATCGGCCGTTCCGCCTTATACCAACCCGCATCTTTTTCCAAAAAGTTATGCCCAGCCTGCAACCGTGGTGGACAATGAAGATGCGGATGGTTTAGCCCGGGTTAAAGTGCGTATGGCCTGGCAGCCCGACGGTGAAACCACCCCCTGGATCAGTGTAATGGTTCCGCATGCCGGCACCGATACCGGCTTCCGGTTTTTACCCGAAGTGGACAATGAAGTAATGATTGATTTTATTGCACAAAATGCGGAACGTCCCTTTGTTGTAGGCGCCGTATACAGCGAAAAGAATCAATCTAATATTGCGCATGCCAGTAATAACCTTAAAATTATTGGTACCCGCAGTGGTAACCGTATTACTTTCGACGATGATGCCGGAAGTATCAAGATCATTGACAAGGCCGGCTCCTTCATCCTGCTCGCCGGTGACGGCAATATACAGATAGAAGCGGCTAAGGACCTGAAAATTACTGTTGCCGAAAAAACGGAAGTTACGATTGGTACAGACCTCAAATATGAAGTAGGTAATAATACGGAGATAACCATTGGCAATAACAACTCCTTTACCGTAGCCAGAGACAATACCACCACATACGGAAGCAATAATACCGTTAGTGTGGGTTCCAGTCAAAGCATTACCATTGGTTCCAATGCCACCGAAACCATTGGCGGCGGCTTAACTATTACCAGCTCTGCCGGAACCAAATTAACCGATGGTGCCAGCGTGGAAATAAGCGCCCCATCGGCCAAAGTAGAAGGTGCCGCAGCCGTTGAAATATCAGGCGGAGCTACAGCTACCCTGCAGGGTGGCGCTACCACTACGGTTAAGGGTGGCATAGTAATGATAAACTAAATAAACATGAAGTACCTCTGTCTGGATATGGCCATTAACACCGCTTACCCGGTAATACCGCTGCAGCAGGCATTTCCTGTTAACCAATGTTTATTTAAAAATACCGATGATGAATTTATCTGGGATACAGCGCCCTGGTTATTTGCACTGGATCAGCAGGATTTTTATACCGCTGTTACCGATCCGCTTATCACTTTTCATCATCACCTGGTTATTGAATCGAACGAAGGAATTGATTTTTTAAGGGAACACCTGCAGCAATTCCTCTACCAGCAAAAAGATAACAAAACACATTATTACCGTTTTTGGGATGCAAGGGTATTGTTACGCGAACTGCCTCAATACAGTGAAGAAAGACTGAACCTTTTTTTTAAAGACTATATACTTGCCATCTATTTGGAAGAGGATAATAAAGACCAGTTACTAAAACTCTCATTGAACAACAGGCAACTGTTACAAATAGAGAAATGCTCCCGCTCACAGGTATTTATGCCTGTTACGGCGGCGCTGACTACAACCGAAACAACAACACAAGAAATAAACTATCCTGATATACAAACTAATACACCAGCTAAAAAAAGAAGATTCTGGACCGGTTAATAACAGGATGTCAATATAAAATAATGATACAGGCACATAAAAATATAATGGGGGGTGCCCCTCGTACCTCGGGTCGGGCTATCCGCTGCAAGTCCTCGCCACTCGTTCCTCGTGGCTGTGGGCTTTCCGCTGCTATCCCTCACCCGGCTTACGCCTGTTATCATTAATAATATTTACAAAATAAAATGTATATAAATGGGTAAACCCGCTGCACGAACAATTGATATGCATGTATGCCCCATGGTAACCGGTGTGGTGCCCCATGTTGGCGGCCCTATACTGCCATTGGGCGCCGTGCCTAACGTTCTTATTGGGGGCTCATTTGCGGCCGTTATGGGCACTGCCTGTACCTGTGTCGGCCCGCCCGATACTATTATGATGGGTAGCGGCACTGTGCTTATCGGCGGTCGCATGGCAGCCCGTATGGGCGATATGACAGCCCACGGCGGAAGCATCGTACTGGGCTGTGCCACCGTTCTTATTGGCGAAAGCGGCAGTGGTAGCGCCGGCAGCAATGGTAAAGGCGTCAAGAAAAAAGCCTTCTCCAAAGTGGGGGCTAAAAAAGCAGCCGACATGGAAAACAGCGATGCCCTGAAAAAAGCGGCCGAAGATGGTGATGCAAACGCGGAGAAAACCAAGAAGGACGACTTTTCAGCTAAGTACTCATTAAAAGATGTAGCCGGTAAACCACAGGCCAATGTTGGCTATACCATTACCAAACCCGATGGTGAAAAAGTAACCGGTAACACCAACAGCAATGGCGAAACAGAACAATTACAGGGTTATACCGTAGCAGACTGTAAAGTAGTTTTTAACAATAAATAATGCTTGACCCCTCATGGCATCGGAAAAAGATACACAATCAGCTTTTGAAACAAACGAACTCCGCCAGGTACTGGTACTGGTTCGTTATAAACCCGGCAACCTCGAGGGGCTGGGTAAAGCCGATAGCCTCATGGGAGGTATTGCCGATAAAGTAGGCGCCGTTACTTCCGCTATCGATACCATTGCTTCCTATATTCCCGGTACTATCAAAGAAGATCCTGCCAAGCCGGTAAAATCGGAAAAAGAATATAACTACTTTGAAACCTATGGTAAAAACTGGGACAAAACCTTTAGCAAAATAGAAACCTTGCTGCAGGAAAAAATGAACCCGGAAAACTTTACCCTCATCTATGATTTTGCAGACCAGGCAACCGCTGATGACAGGAAAAAGGAAGGGCAGCAATTATTTAATAAATTAAAAAGCGAATTAAGCGACTGGAAAGATTACCCTTCGGCCATACATTTTGTAGGCCTGGGCCAGGGTGGTAATATTGCCAACGAAGCTGCCAACCTGTTTAAGGACGAAGAAGCTTTTAAAAAGGACTGGCATATTGGCTCGCTTATTTATATAGGCACTCCTTTATACAAAGACTTGCATGTTTTAGACAAAACCGTTTTAAAGGGTAAAGGCAAAGCCATCAGCTTAGGCAACCGTTACGACCTTACCCAAAAAGTAATGGAGTACTTTGAGCCTGCCGATAAATTGCGCCAATATGTTGCCGAATGCAACAGCAATTTATTTTCTTATGTAGCCGCTAAAGTTATCCTGCGCATCACTGCGGCGCTCTCTTATGTATTAGGCAATCACTCCTTAGGCGTGGGCGAGGATAATAAAAAAGTAGTAGATGCTTTTGAAAAAGCCAAAGATGAACTGGTAGGGGCAATAGAAGATATTATTGGCCTGGTAAAAAAACTGATCAGCGAAGCGCCGGGTATGATCGACTTCAGCGGCTTACCCGAATTTGGCGATATGTTTAAAGGCTACGACAGCATACCCGGTAAATGCGCCTCACGCATGGAAAAGTTCATCAGCGACGACTTAAAAAAATCGATCAGTGGTTTTGGTGTGGACACGGCTAACCTCCCCATTCAAAACTTTTTTAACTGTTTATCACCCATATTTTTAACCCTGGCCGATTCACTGGCGGTATTCAAATTTGAATCACCTGCGTCTGATGCACTGGTCGATAAAATAATTGAAAACGCCGGCATTACCCATATACATGCACCTGCACCCGCTGCGGTCACGCCGGTAGAAGTGGATGAAGAGTATAATCAACTGGTGCTGGATAAATTGCAACAGAAAAAACCCGAAGAAGGAGCCCAGCTGGTAAACCAGGCATTTATGCATTTACAATCAGCCATAAAAGCCAGTAAAGCAAAAAAAGACTTAACACCCCAGGAAAAAACAGCCGTTGCTGCAGCTATTGCCTGCATAACCTTACCCATGTTACCCACCAAAAAAGCCCTGTACGCTTTTATCATCAGTAAAATTCCTTTAGGGGGAGCTACTTCTTTTTTAGACAGCTTAACCGCCAATGCGGCGGCGGCACCGCTAAAATCATTAATGAAAAATGTACGTAGCAGTTTTGAATTTGATGCAACAGAAAGCAACGACCCGGATAAAGTGGGCTTACAAGCCGCCATTAACCGGTTTGATAAAGAATTAAAACGCATCATTGGCTTCCTGGACAGCAAAAACTTTAGTGTGGATGAAGAGTTGAACAGCCTGTATTTTATATACAACAGTCATAACCTGATGCTCAAAGAACTGAATGCACCCATACGCCAGGTTATTGATACACAAACAGGTTTAAAAACAAGGATGGAACAAACCGGTTACCAGTTTGATATGCTGAAGAACGACTATGTGGAAACAGGGGCCGGCAAAGAAGAAAAAAATGTACTGGCCACAAAAGAGCTGGAGGAAGAAGCAGTTGAAGGCTAATATCATTCATATAAAAAATTAAAAGCGTGGGCGATACCATTAGCGGGATAATTGCAGGATTTGTCAGAGGCAGGCATAGTTTAATGCCCCTGGCAAGCGATAGCTACACACATGTGGATGTAACCATGCTGGGTATTGAAAACCGTGGCGGCCTTATTCACACAAGGGGCCTGCTGCGTAGCGGCAGTACAGCGGCTGAGGCTAATTTTTCACTGGCAGGTATTCATAACAGCGGGGGTATTGAAGGCACCATGCCATCCTCCCGTACCTCCTTTAATGGCGGCTTTTGTATTTCCTATGAATTTGAAGCAACAAGGGCTGCTGTTGATTTTGAACTGGCAACCACTGTACGTATACGGGCTTTCAGGGAAACGGCACAAATAGCTTTTGATGAAGACGCCTTCTTCCGGCGAAGCCGGATCACAAGCTGGCGTGCAGGTGAGATAAGTACCCTGGTAGTTCCGGCAATAATGATACCTAAGCCGGATAATATTGAGGACATGATCAGCAATATAACCGGACAAAGCGGCCTGCTGGATGCTTTATCCGAAGGAGTGGAAACTGCGCTAACGGAAGGTACAGTAATAGATACCATCACCAGTTATACCGATTTAATGGATACGGTGATTAACCCAAACAGCCGACATATTTTTTTAAGCATTGTAATTATAAATTTATAGACAACACTTAACCCTTTATCTGTATGCCCGCACTAACCCAATATAGTTTTTCTGAAAAAGCCAAACAGGCTATGCATATTGCTTCGCAGATTGCGAAAGAAAACCTGCATGAACATTTTTCGGCCGCTCACTTATTAAAAGCGCTCCTGCATAAGGACCTGCCTTTGTTAAAATTCCTCGAGGCCAAAGGAGTAGATGTATATTATGTGGAAGAATGGGCCGAGATAAGAATTGAACAATACCCCCGTTCCGCCAAAGTAAGCAGCGAACCCCAGGCCGACCCCGATACAGAACCGCTGTTTAAAGAAGCGGACCATTTACAAACCAAACTGCATTATCATGATATTGAACCGGAATGCCTTTTTATTGCCATTGCCACCCCGGGTGTGGCTTTTGCCTACGAACAATTAAAAACATTTCCCGTTAGTTCGGCCCAGGTATTACAATGGTACGAAGCCGGTGCCGGTACTGCCAATATTGCTTCGGGTAATGGTATTGGTAAAACCGGCGGCAACGGTTCCATCCCACCCTCTACCCTGGCTTCATTTGAAGCCCTTGGTAAATATTGTATTGATAAATTACAACAGGCACGTAACAATGAACTGCATGAAGTAATTGGCCGTGACAAAGAGATCAGGCAGATATGTGAGATCATCAGCCGTAAAAGTAAGAGCAATGTTATTATTACAGGTGAAGCCGGTGTAGGGAAAACCGCCCTGTTAGATGGCTTTGCCCTTGCCGTGGCCAACAAACATGTGCCCCAGCACTTACAACATATTTCTATTTACCAGATAGACAATGGCGCCATGCTGGCCGGTGCTTCCTACAAGGGTGAAATTGAAGACAGGCTGATCAAGATCATCCGCGAACTGAACAATGTAGAAAAGCCTGTGCTGTTTATTGATGAGATACATACCCTTATTGATAAAAATAACCCCAACGGTGGCGTTACCAGTATACTCAAAGCCGAGCTGGCCAAGGGTTACTTAACCGTAGTGGGTACTACCACCCTGGACGAATACCGTAAAAGCATTGAAAAAGATGAGACCTTCAGCCGCCGTTTTGAAATGGTAAAAGTAAATGAGCCCGATACGACCATTGCCGAAAAAATGTTACGCAACCAGGCTACTTATTACGAAACACACCATAGCCTGACCATAGCCGATGGTGTTTTTGCAGAAACCATCCGCCTGTCAAAACGCTTTATTAAAGAGCGCAAACTGCCCGATTCGGCCCTGGACCTCTTAGACCGCACCCTGGCCGTAACCCGTATGATGACCGATACCAGCAAGGACGATGTGGCCAAATTACAGGCCAAGCTGGATGCATTGACCAATGAAACCGAAGACGACCTGCGCTGGTTATACCATGAAACACAAACCGGCTTAAGCCCCGTACTACTGGCCCGCTACAACGAGGAAAAAGAATTTAAAAAAATACTGGAGCTGTCCGAAATGCGCAGCTATCTCACCGACTTGCTCAACAGCCTGGCAGCCGTAGCCGCACTGGACAAAAAAGAAATTGACCCTACCGATATCAGCGCAGTGGTAGCTAATGTAACCGGCATCCCGATTGGTAAAATACAAACCAAGGAACAACAGCGTTTGGTGAATATGGAAAACCATTTACGCCATCGTGTTATCGGCCAGGATCATGCCCTGAAAACAGTGTCAGATGCCATACTGGAATCCCGCTCAGGTTTAAATAAAGCCGGGCAGCCTATTGCCTCCTTCTTCTTCTTAGGTCCTACAGGTACCGGTAAAACCGAGCTGGCAAAATCACTGGCCGAGTTCTTATTCCAGGATGAAAATTCTATCATACGCTTTGATATGAGTGAGTTTAAGGAAGAACATTCGGCTGCACTCTTATACGGTGCCCCTCCCGGTTATGTGGGTTACGAGGAGGGTGGTATGCTGGTAAACAAAATCCGCCAGCAACCTTATGCCATTGTATTGTTCGATGAAATTGAAAAAGCACATCCATCGGTATTCGACATCTTTCTCCAGATACTCGACGAAGGCAAAATGCATGACCGCCTGGGCAAAGAAGGCGACTTCTCTAATGCCGTTATCCTGTTTACCTCCAATATTGGTGCGGAACATATCATCAACAGTTTTGGTGAGGGCAAAATTCCCAAGTCCGATGAGATGATGGAAATAATGAGTAAATACTTCCGGCCTGAATTCTTGGCAAGGGTTACCGAGATCATCCCGTTTGCACCGGTTAGTAAAGAGAACGTACTGAAGATATTTAATATACACTTAAAACCTTTGGTAAAACAACTGGAGATACAGGGCATGAGCCTGGAAGTATTGCCCGATGCGGCCGAACACCTGGCCCACCTGGGCTTTACCCCCAAATATGGCGTACGTCCGTTAAAAGGCGCTATCCGTACCTGGCTGCGCAAACCACTGAGTCGCATGATCATTAACGAAGAAATAAAAAAAGGAAATACCGTAGTGGTAGGTGTGAAAGAACAGGATGGTGTAAAGGAACTGACATGGGAGGTGAAGTAGGAGCAGGTTTAAGATTTAAGATTTCAGATTGAGAGAGCTGGTAATGCTGCGAACAAATAACACAAAGCGGTAAAACTGAATAGTAATAACCCGCAAAACATAGATTTTTAAAAGAATTATCGTAATTTTTCAACAATAAACCTTAAAACCAGATAATATGATGGATAGTAACTATGGAATTGGTGGTACCGAAGTGAAAACAGATGCCAGTGAAGCATTTGCCGATATACCACAGAACAGAACCCTCATGGCCGAACTCTTAACCAAAGATGCCCCGGTTAAACCCGAAGTAGTACATGGCCTGCAAACTATTGAACAGGTATTTGAACATTATAAACCCGATGTTGAAATTGATTTTGAAGATGCGGAAGGTCAAAGCCGTTCAGAAAAATTAAGCTTTAATAACCTGGGCGATTTTGGCTCGAAAGGTATTACGGCACAAAGTGCTTTCTTAAAAGATAATGCCGCACAAAAAGAAGAGTACTATAAAATTATCAAGCAACTGAAGAGTAATAAAATACTGAAAGCCGCATTGGCCAATGCCGATGCCAAACATGCTTTGCTGGATGCCTTACATAGTATGCTGGCCGAGCTGGAAAACAGTAAATAAAAACATTAAACTTTATTACTATGGTTTACGATGGTGTTTTTAGTCTTGAAACCGAAGAAGAGTCAAGGTATTACACAATGCTTGACCTTCGCCTCGACCTGGTACAATCTACCGATAACTTTGGTGTTCCGAGAGGGTTACCCCGGTGCACACTCTTTAAAGTAGTATTGCGGGGCGATGGATCTTCCAGCACTTCAGAAGCAAAACTGATTGAATGGATGCTTAACCCCACCATGAAAAAAAATGGCCAGGTTGGTTTTTTATCTTCCGAACGTAGCGGATCTTCAGCGGAAATAGGCTCAAGGATTGGACAAACGATTAAATTTTATGATGCCTATTGCATTGGTTACTCTGTCAACTATACAACAGAAGAAACGAGTGAATTCAGGCGTGAATCTTATGACAACTCAAGAGATGCGTATACAATTACACTAACCCTGACCACCTTATCGCTGGAATTTTCTGAAGACGCAATTTTAAATTCTGTGGTTTTTGAAAGATCAGGTGAATCCGGCGGCGCTTCGGGATCCTCGGAAAGCAGCAGCAGCGCTTCTTCAGGATCTGTTAGTTCATACAGAGCAGATTGATCAAAACAAACTTTAAAAAACTTACTTTAAACTTACAAACCTTATAAACTATCCATATGAGCGAAGAATTACAGCAACAGGCAGCCGGTCAACCCGAAAGAGTGCAGGAACGCCCCAAGATAGATAACCCCCTGGAGTTACTAAAATCCGGTTCCGAAAAACTGGCCAAATTCGGTGGCTTTGACCTTATTGAATCTTCCATTGAAGGCTCAGCCAATCTGAACCCCGAACGTAAAGCAAGGCGTAATATATTCCTAACCGAATCACAGAAAAAAGATGAAAGAGAGGCTTTGAAAAAAGCTTTAGCCCTTTGGGCCGAAGTACTGGAAAGCAGCAACGAAATATCCGATATGGTGAATACCGCCGAACAAAAAGCGGAACAATGCCAGGGCGTATTGGAAAAAAACCTGGCCAAGGCCGTGGAAGAAACCAGGAACCTCGAAAGATCTTACCGCAATGTAGCCCTGTTCTTTAAAAATACCGAAAGCGATAAACTCAAGAACGTATCCTTCATTAACTGCGAACCCGACCAGTTAAAAGACCTGGACAATACACGCTTTATCGATCATATCGGTGCCGAATTAAAACAAAACTTCGACCGTTTAGACCTGCGTAATAACTACAGCTTACTGGTGGTTCCCGGTTACCTGGGCAGCAATAAGGTAGTGGAAAAATGGGCTAAGATGGCACATGAAAACAAGGTAATGCTGGTAACGGATTTTGAACACCTGGATGCACCGGATGATGTGATGGAAATGTTTGAAATAGCCAATCTTACCGGCGGCGATAAATACCGCAGCAATGTAATGATGAGCTGTAACTGGCTGGTAGGCCGTGGCAAATTTGCCGAGCTGGGCGAAGAAGAAGACCTGTACGTACCACCGTCCGGGGCACTGGCAGGTAGTATTTACAAAACCTTAATGAGCCAGGTAGCTGCCGGTAAAAAACACGGTAGCATTAACGAAGTGGACGGTGTAAAATTTGACCTGAAGAAAAGCGAAATAGCCAACCTGGAAAAAATGGGACTGGTACCCATGGTAAAAGAATATGGCAAAGTAATGGCCTTCTCGGCAAAAACCCTTTTCAATGGCGACAACCTGGGTTTACAAACCTACTCTGTAGTACGTGTGTTCGACTATGTAACCAAGGTTTTAATGGATTTCTTAAACCGTCGCGCCTTTGAAAACTTTAATGCCAGCACCCGTAAGGACCTGCAGGGCCAGATTGTTAAATTCCTGGATAGTATTACCGGCCCCGGTAAGCTGATCGAGGACTTTACCATCCGCCGTTTTGAACAGGACCCTAACCAGAAAGACCGTATTCACCTGGATATACATATGAAGCCCTATTTCCCGGCTAAAAACTTTATGATCAAAATGGATGGTCAGAAAGGTGATGACGGCACCAACTGGGACAGCAGTTATGACCAGCAATAATAACTTCAATTACAATACTAAAACTCCTCCAACCGGGGAGTTTTTTTATGTATGCTACCGGCAGTAGTAATACTTATCATCGTCCCTTGCGTCGCACACTGCTGCTGCATCAATGCTATTGGTCAAAATGCGGCATCCCGAACTTGTTTCGAAAGAAGTCTGACAAGCCGGAAGTCTGTAAGACTGAATTGACAATGGCCAAGTGACAGTTGACAACTCATTTGTAGTTTCCCAAATAGAATTGACCGTTTTGTCACTTGTACATTGTCATTTTTCCATTGCCACTTGGCCATCTCTCCCAAAATGTCGCATCAAAAAATCAGAAATCATAAATCTACCGCTGAAGCCCATTTTCCCTTACTTTTGTTGCCTTAACAATAAAAGCAATGGCGTTAAAAGATATTCAACCAACCGGAAATAAAGACACCCGCAGTGGCTTTGGCGATGGCATTGTAGAAGCTGCACGTAAAAATGAAAATGTAGTAGCCCTTACGGCTGACCTTGCCGGCTCGATGAAGCTGCAACAGTTTATGAAAGAATTTCCTGAACGTTATATCCAGTGTGGTATAGCCGAAGCCAATATGATAGGTATGGGCGCCGGTTTAACCATTGGTGGTAAAATACCTTTTACAACAACTTTTGCCAACTTTTCTACCGGCCGTGTATACGACCAGATCAGGCAGTCGGTAGCTTACAGTAATAAGAATGTAAAAATATGTGCCTCTCACGCCGGTTTAACCCTGGGTGAAGATGGCGCTACTCACCAGATATTGGAAGACATCGGGCTGATGAAAATGTTACCCGGCATGACCGTTATTGTACCCTGCGACTATGCCCAGACAAAAGCGGCCACTATGGCCATTGCAGAATATGAAGGCCCCGTTTATTTACGTTTCGGCCGCCCGGTATGGCCTATTTTTACCAAAGAAGAAGATTTTGTAATTGGTAAGGCCCAGCAATTTTCTGAAGGCAGCGATGTAAGCATTTTTGCCTGCGGACATATGGTATGGTACGCCATCCAGGCCGGTATTATTTTACAGGAAAAAGGCATCAGTGTTGACCTGTATAATATTCATACCATCAAGCCACTCGACGAAGAAGCGATCATTAAATCCATCAGCAAAACCGGCTGTGCTGTTACTGCCGAAGAGCACAATATCATTGGTGGCTTAGGTGATGCCGTAGCACAGGTAGCCGCTAAAAATAAACCGGTACCTATTGAATATGTAGGCACCAAAGATACTTTTGGCGAAAGCGGTAAACCGGTTGAACTGTTAAAAAAATATGGCCTGGATGTAGCGGATATTGTAGCTGCTGCCGAAAAAGCCATTGCAAGAAAATAATAAAAAGCTGTCTTAATAAAAAAAGCGGTACCACCTGTTGGTATCGCTTTTTTGTTTATATTAAACTTATCAAATTTTATATAGTCTTATATAATTAAGCGCTAACAAAATATATAAGTACTGTCAATCAATCTATGCAGCTGAACGGCCTTAACGATAACGAACTATTAACACAATTCCGGGAACCTGAAACCAGGGAAAAAGCATTTACAGCTATTATAAAAAAGTACCAGGAAAAATTATACTGGCATATCAGGCGAATGGTGGTAACCCACGAGGATACGGATGATGTTTTACAGAACGTTTTTATAAAAGTGTGGCGCAACCTGGAAAACTTTCGCGAAGACAGCCAGTTATACACCTGGTTATACCGTATTGCTACAAATGAAAGTCTTACGTTTTTAGAAAGCAAAAAAAGAAAAGCCACCCTGAGTTTAGGCGAAGATACAGGCGGCCTTGAAAACCTGGTCCGGGCCGATGAACATTTTGATGCCGGCAAGCTGGAATGGAAGTTACAGTTAGCCATACAACAGTTACCGGATAAACAACGTCTGGTTTTTAACCTGCGGTATTATGATGAAATGCCTTACGAAGAAATGAGTAAAGTGTTAGACACGAGTGAAGGGGCCTTAAAAGCCAGCTACCATCATGCAGCCCGTAAGATTGAGGATTATATTAAAAACAGTTAAACCATTGCCGGCAAAGGCTGTCTATTTATAAGTAATGTTGCCCGATAATAATATACAAAACGAATTAAAAACACTAGGCTGTACCTATTTAACAGCCGGGTTACCCATGCCGTTTAGGGTGCCCAATGATTATTTTAATGCACTGCCCGGCGCTATCGTTAACCAGGTAAAGGCTACGGATCATACCCCGTATGCCCCCCTGCCCCATTTTTTAAACACCGCGGAATTAAAACAGGTTCCATACAAAGTACCGGCTGGTTATTTTGATCTTGTAGCAGGCCATGTATTTACTAAAATAGAACAGGATGCAGCTATTGATCAGTCATTAAAAAGCAGTCAGCAGGAAGTTCCTGCCGGATATTTTGATTCGCTTGCTGACAATATAATGACACGGGTTAAAGCTTCAGAAACACCAGTGGTTAACTTAACCCCGCGTAAAAAAAGCTGGCTGAAATATGCCGTTGCGGCGGCAGTAACAGGGTTAGTAGCCCTTGCTAGTATTGTTTATTTTACATCAACACCAGCTGATAATACCAGTGAAGGTACCGCCTCCATTGATGTACAGGTATCCAAATCACTGCAATCTGTTCCTGAACATACCCTGGAACAAATGGTGACTACCCTTACCAATGAAACAGTACCGGAAAAAGCCACTTTACCAGCTACTTCCAACACAGCGGCAAAAACCGAAGCCCTGGTAGCCGGCTTGTTAAACGAAATACCTACAGCAGAGCTGGCCAGTTTTTTAACCGATTTTGATGAAGATGCTGATGAAGAATTGAGCAGCACCCTTAACTGAAACGTATGAAATATTTTTTCTATATTATAACAGGCTGGTTATGTGCTATCTGCACTCCGGTTTTTTCCCAAACCACTGTTGCCGACTCCTTACAGAACGACCGGGTTGGAAAGGGGATGTTTTTGTTTATAAAAAATAATCTCCAGATGACGGAGGAAGAGGCGAAAAAGAGTGAACCAATTGTAAGTCAATATATTATAGATATGCGAAGGGTTCAGCTTGAATATACTGATGCCCTGGAAAAACAACAACAAAAAGCTACCATAAGGGTAAACTGCCGCAACCAGCTGGTGCCCATACTGGGGCAGATACGGGCCAACAGGGTTTTTGTAGAAGAAGCCCGTTTCAGGAACGAGGTCAGAAAGCTACTTCAACAACGCAAGAACCAGCAAAAAAAACGAAGAAAATCTATATAATCTTGCATTTTGTTTACGGTTGTAATAAAAAAATTCTCTACCTTTGGAACTGGTGTTTTTCATAGGTTAGCAACGGCCGGCCCTTTTTAGGGCAGGCCTTTTTTTTAATGTTTAAACACTATTGTCGGATATTTTACATCGTGATAAAAAAGAAAGTGCCAGTCTGCAGCTTCTCCCTCTTCTTTCCAGGTCTTTCTTAATTCCATGGCCTTCTTACCATCGTAATCATACTTAGCCACAAATTTGTGTTTCATTTGGTGGAGCTGGGGGGCGTCATCGGCGCCAAAGAATATGGTTTGGTCGTTTTCAGTTATCCAAAATACCTGGTGAAACGGTGAATGCGCCCCTGTTACTTCGTAGCGAATATAGTCATCAATGGTACCGCTGTCAAATTTTAGCCAGACTATGTTTTTGATATTAGTCAAAAGTTTAAAATCCTCACTGATATAGGATTTGCCGTCATTCTCCAATGCATATTCCATCTCCCTTTCCTGTACATAGTAAGTTGCATTGGGAAAACTAAGTTGTTCCCGGTTATCCGGTAAACTAATACCACTGGCATGATCCTTATGCAAATGGCTCATCAGTACTTTAGTAACATCATTGTGTGAAATTCCATTAGCTTCCAGGTTAGCATGAAGCTGCATTTTTCCATCGCTGTTCAAAAAACCAAGACCAGTATCCAATACTATAATATCTCTACTGGTTTTAACCACAAAGGGCTGTACTTCTACCAGCAAACTGCCGGTGGCCCTTTCCTGCAGGTTATCGGAATCCGCATCAAAGGGTATAAATTTTTTAGTGGCATCTATGGTAAAGCTGCCTTCTGATAAAGGAATGATTTGCATACTGCAAAGATAACTATTGCCAAACGCACACCGGGTATCCCTGGCATAATTGATGATAATAATCCGTTTTAATGTTATTTAACAGGTGTATTATAAAATACAAAAGCCCCTTAGACAAGGGGCCTTTGCTCTTAAGTGTATGAGTGATTAATGAACCGTCCAGGGTTCATGCGTTTAATGCGTTTATTATTTTCCGGCATTTGTATTGGCATACAATACAGTGCCGTCCTTACAGGTAAGTTTTAAGCGGTAATAGTTACTTTTATTATTGATAGTAAGGCCATAATTTTCTGTTGCACTTTCATCGCTGCACCAAACCAGTCCCGCCTGGGTAAAGGATTTGCCATCTGCACTATATTCTACTTCAATAGAAGAGGCATTACTATTATTTAAAACAGCCCAATGAAGTTTTGTTTTGTTTCCCGTAACCTGGGCAGTAAAATCTTTGATGGTAACAGCCACACTCAAACCGGTGTTGGCAGCAGGGAGGCTAACAGCATGGCTGTTTGCGGACAAGACATTGCTTGCGATTAAAAAAGCAGTAATAATTAAAAATTTCATTTCCTGGGTATTGACTGTTCAAAATGCCCATAGAAATATTGGATAGGTTTAGAAGCACAAAACATCGTAGTTTTACTTGTATCTATGTGGTTTTATGCAATGCAAACCTACTAGCAGATTTTGATTTTTGCAAGTAATTTACCGGATATTTTTAAAATATTTTTCGTAAAAGCCTTTACTGTACAGGATTACAGCCCGCTTCAGGTATCGTACATTTACGATACCTCTTTGCTATTATCTGTTTATTAGGCAGTTGTATTTTTCTTCTGCCGCTAAGCTTGCAATAGCCTAAAACCAGCACGCTAAACATTGCCCTGTAAACAGGTCCATAAACAAAGAAGCCCGCTAATGCGGGCTTCTTCTTAATATATTCAGCTATTATATTAGCCGATAGCAACTCTTTTAAACTCGGTAACTTTCAGGCCACCGGATTGTTTCAGGTATTCACCTACAGAAATGCCTGCATCTTTAACAAAAGCCTGGTCTAATAAAGTTTGTTCTTTAAAGAACGCACCTAATTTACCTTCAGCAATTTTAGATAACATTTCTTCCGGTTTACCAGCCATTTTAGGATCTTCCTTCATTACATCAACAATAATGGCTTTTTCACGTGCTACTACATCAGCAGGAACACTATCAGCATCAACCGCTACAGGGTTCAGGGCAGCAATCTGCATCGCTACGTCTTTACCTGCTTCAGCTGAAGCTTTGTCCAGGCCAACTAATACACCAATACGGTAAGCACCATGAATATAAGATGCTACATAAGGAGCGTTTACTCTTTCAAACTTAGTGATACCGATTTTTTCACCAATAGAGGTTAATTTATCGTTTACCAGGTCGGCTACTTTAGCACCATTGATCTCAGCAGCATTCAGCTCATCAACAGAATTCACGTTGTTGGCAATAGCGGCATCGGCAATGCTTTGTACAAAAGCAACGAAGTCGGTATTTTTTGATACGAAGTCAGTTTCGCAACTTACACATACTACGATACCGCTAGTGTTATCGCTAGTTGTTTGTGCAATTACTACACCTTCTTTTGCTTCACGGTCGCTGCGTTTTGCAGCCACTTTCTGACCTTGTTTACGTAACCAGTCAATGGCAGCTTCAAAGTCGCCATTGGTTTCGGTTAAGGCTTTGCGGCAATCCATCATACCGGCGCCTGTAGCCTGGCGTAATTTATTTATATCCTGTGCGCTAATTGTTACAGTAGAGCTCATTTTTATAAAGTTTTAAGTTATAGGTACTAAGTTATAAGTTAACAATCATTGTCACTTACCACTACGTACACATAACAATTAATTAATTGTTTAGTTCTGCTGATCAGCGAATCGGAACGATGAACGGAGCCCATCACAATGCTGTGAGGACAAGCTGTCGCAACAGCGGTTCTATCAGGGTACTGAAGCTGATCAACTAAAGACGATGCAGTAATTATCTTCTGCCGCCTCTTTGTCCGCCACCGGCACCACCTGCAGGTCTGCGTCTTTGACCGGCACCGCCTGCACCACCAGCGTTGGTATTACCGCTTGCGCTGCGACCACGACCGCGTCCGCCACCTTCAGCTTCTGCTTCAGCTAATAATTTAGCCGCTTTCTTTTCGTTGTCGTCGTTACCTGCATCTTCTACATCCTCGTCTTTTGCAGCTTGTCTTTCAGACAAACCTTCTGCAATTGCCGCAGTTAAGTAGTTGGTGATGATAGCGATTGATTTGGTAGCATCGTCATTTGCAGGAACCGCAAAGTCAACTTTATTAGGATCACAGTTGGTATCTACAACACCAAAAGTAGTGATGCCTAAACGTTTTGCTTCGGCTAATGCAATGTGCTCGTGCCCGATATCGATAATTAATAAAGCAGCAGGTACACGTCCCAACTGGGCAATACCACCTAATACTTTTTCCATTTTGTCTTTATCACGGCTAAGTGTTAAACGTTCTTTTTTAGTAATGCTGTCAAAAGAACCGTCAGCTAACATTTTTTCAATGCTCTGCATTTTTTTAACACTCTTACGTACTGTGTTAAAGTTGGTAAGCATACCACCTAACCAGCGCTCGGTAACAAAAGGCATGTTAACGCGTTGTGCACACTCGCTAACAATATCTTTAGCTTGTTTTTTAGTACCTACAAACAGGATTTTTTTACCGCTGCGTGCAATTTGTTTCAATGCTGCTGCAGTTTCCTGTAAGGCCTCAACGGTTTTGTTAAGGTCAATGATGTGGATACCTTTTTTCTCGGCAAAGATGTAAGGTAACATCTTGGGGTTCCACTTCTTTTTCAGGTGACCAAAGTGTACACCTGCTTCCAGAAGCTGCTGTTGTAAGGATGTATTATTTTCCATTTTATTTCTTATCTGTTATAAGTTAATTTATATGTTAATGGTATGGTTAACCGGTAAAGGATCAACCACCAACGATTAACGTTTAGAGAACTGGTAGCTACGACGGGCTTTTTTGTGACCAAATTTCTTACGCTCTACAGAACGTGGGTCACGTTTCAGTAAACCGGCAGCTTTTAATGCAGGGCGAAATTCAGGATTGATTTCTATTAATACACGGGAAATACCTAACATAGCAGCTTCTGCCTGTCCTTTTACACCACCACCGGTAGCATTGATTTTCACATCAAATTTATCAGCAGCTTCTACTGTTTTTAAGGGACGCTCAACCTGGTTTTGTAAGTAAACCAGTTGAAAATATTGTTTGTAGTCTTTATCGTTTACAGTAATGTTACCGCTTCCTTTAGAAATAAAAACGCGGGTAACCGACTCTTTACGACGACCAACTCCGTTTGTTTGCTTTTCCATTTATTATAATTGTTGGGAATTAAAAGTTTTTGTTTTGTACAATTAGAACTTCAGTTCTTTAGGTTGTTGTGGCGCATGCGGATGTTGGTTGCCTGCATACACAAATAACTTTTTGTACATTTTACGACCTAAACGGTTTTTAGGTAACATACCTTTTACTGCTCTTTCAATTAAAACCTCTGGACGACGTTTTTGTAAGTTTTTAGCAGTTTCTTCTTTACGTCCGCCTGGGTAACCGGTAAAGTGATCGTAAATTTTTTCTTCTAACTTGTTACCTGTTAATACAACCTTCTCGGCATTGATAACAATAATGTAGTCGCCGGTATCAACGTGCGGTGTATAACTGGCTTTGTTTTTACCACGCAGAATAGCTGCAATTCTTGCGCACATACGACCTACGGTTTGATTAGTACCGTCAACAACATACCAATTACGTTGCACGGTAGCCTCATTCGCATGTTTTGTTGTGAAATGTAATTTGCTCATGAAATAATTTTTTGCGGTTTTACCGCTGTTATTAAATAAACCCCGGGCTATCCCCCGGATGTTCCCCAAAAATGATTGTTTAATTTTGGGGTTGCAAAGATAGAACAGTTTAAGGCATATTTTAAACTTTTTAGCCGCTATTTTTCACACACACCTTCACAAATAATTGATAATCAATAAATATTTTACACTTATTTTTTCATACCCGCTAATTCCAGGCGAAAAACATCTCTTTTTTCATTGCTGGAGCTAATAAATAAAGCGGGCACAGGGTTGATAAGGCAGGTTATTTAACCGCTTTTATGGACAATGGTTACCGGGAAACCAACGGTTTTAAGTGGGCTTTTTGGCGTAAATCCTGTAAAAGGCTGAGATCATTCAGGAAATGATGCCCATGGCAACCGCCTTTTCTAGCATATTGATGGTTTTCCCGACATTGAATTTGGCCAGGAGGTTTTTCCGATGTGTTTCAACCGTTAGCGGAGAAATAAATAACTTTTCTGCAATTTGCTGGGAGTTTAATCCCTGTTTCAGACAGGTCAGTATTTCTTTTTCCCGGCGGGTTACCGGTGGTTGTTCATTTTGTAAAATATCGCTTAAAACCGTGGTAACTAGTTTTTGCATCTCATCGCTGTAATAGGTTCCGCCCTGGTACACCAGTTTGATAGCGTTTTCTATCTCACCGGCCGGGGCGCTTTTAAGCAAGTAACCCGATGCACCGTTCCGTATCATTTTAATAAGAGAGCTTCTGTCCCCGTTTGAACTAATGACCAGGATTTTTACCTGCGGAAATTGCTTTTTAATGGTAAGACAAAGGTCTATTCCATTACCATCCGGTAAATTGATATCCAGCAGAATAATATCGGGTTGCTTTTGCTGCAACACCTGCATTAATTGTAGTACAGTGGTGGCCGAGTCCATGATCTGCATATTCTCACTATTGTTAACCATTTTCTGTAACCCTTCATTGATCAACGGATGATCGTCGCAGATTAAAATTTTTATAGTCTCCATTTTATACTACAATTTCTATATTTATAACGGTGCCTTTATCTTTTTCCGAGTCAATATGCATGTTCCCGTTTAACATGTTTATACGGCTTTTTATATTCTGTAAACCCATGCCACTCTTCTCAATATCCTGATCAAAACCTATACCATCGTCTTCTATCGTTAATAACAACAACTGGTTTTCCAGGATACAATTCAATAAGATAAGACCAGCTTTTGCATGTTTTACCGCATTGGTGACCAGTTCCTGTATTATCCTGAAAATAATCAATTCCTTCTCTTCATTTTGTAAATTTTCAAGCCCTTTAAAATAAAACTGAAAACCAATACCGGAGGATCGGAACGAATGACAAAAGTCTTTGACATTATTTTCAAGCCCGTTATTTTTTAAATGTTCGGGCACTAACCGGTGTGTAGTCTGCCGAAATTCATTAATTGCATTATCCAGTAAGTTCACACATGTATTTGCTTCGGCTATATCCTGTTTCTTCAGCGCAATCTCAAGCTTCAATTTTATACCGGCAAAAGTACCGCCAAGTCCGTCATGCAGTTCCCTCGCCAATCGTTTACGCTCCTGTTCTTCACCGTATATCAATGCTTGTTTTACTTCTATTTCTTTTTCGGAGGCTAAAAGTTTTAACTGTTGCTGGTTTCTTTTTTTACGATGCCGGAGAAAGATATATAAGATAATGCCCGATAAGTAAAGGAACAGGCCGATAAGCATCATAAAAAAATGATTGCGCCGGTTAACATTCTCCAATTTTAATATTTTGTTCTCCTGTTCCGAATCATCATACTTTAATTTGATCTCAGTAATTTTTGCTTTCTCCTGCAGGGTATGAAGGCTATCCGATATACTACTCCACAATTTTAAAGACTGGTAAGCAGCAGCATAATTACCCATCCTTTCTTCTACCTCAGCCCGCAATTTCAAGGTCTTTGACCGGTTATCCAGTGAGAAATCGCTGGCGGTTTGTTCCAATAAACTATCCAAAATAACCTTACTCCTTTCATATTGTTTCAGCTGCATTAAAACATTGGCTTTTTCATAGGTAAGCATCACTTTAAAAACAATGGTTGTGGGGCTTTTTTTTGCATACTCCAACCCTTTGTCAAACTGAACCAGCGCCTGTCCATAATCCGCCTGCGCTTCATAGTATCTACCCAGGTTCAGATAATAATCGGCATGATATACTGGATCACCGATTTGCTCAAGCCAGGGCCGGGCCTGGTCTAAATATTTACGCATTTCCTGAAGGTCTTTACTTAAATAAAATATACACCTTGCACTGGAAATATTGGCATCAGCTAATACCATCGTTTTTTTTATTGACCGCTTGTCCAGCTGTACATACTCAATGGCCTGTTTAAAATAATTTAAAGCTGTTTGATAGTCTTCTTTATTACTATACACTGTTCCAACCGCATTATAGGCAGATGCCACGCTGATCTTATCATCGATTTTTTTAGAAACGGGGATGACTTTATTGAGCAGGATATCTGTAAACTCACCCTGGCGGCCACTCATCTGCAAAAAAATACCATAGTTATGCCAGGCCCTGGCGGTAATTTGTAAAGCTTTAGGCGTTTTATAACCGCTTAATAATTGAATAGATTGTTGATACAGTTGTTTAGTTTTTGCACTGTCACTCATCCAAACAATCTGCCCTTCATAAAACGGGGCAAATGCCAATAAATACCGGTTTTCTTTAACCAGGTTTTTCACTGTTCTTAATGTGGTATAAGCAATGCCGGTATCAATTTCCGATTGTAAATCAATGATATCATACAAAAGAAAAGCCTTTTTCTCCAGGCTTTTTTCCACGGCTTCCAGTTGTTGTAAACTATCAATCGCTGGTGTTTGCGCTTTAGCTTTTTGTGTAAATAAACCTATGCAAACAATGAACAACAGGTTTTTAATTTCCATGGAATTGTTTTTGCAAAATTTATCAATATCTGTGTAGCAAAGATCCGTTTACATAAAAATACCCCTTTCCGGGTAGGAAAAATGCTGTTTTAACTGTATTGATGTTGCAGCAGGAGTAAAATAGTTTTGTTGTATAAATTTTCCTTTATGAAAAAAATAAATTTGAAGCGGTTGTCATTTGCTCCTGTGTGTATTTTCATTTTGGGTATGCTGCTTGGTGGGTGTAGTAAAGATGATAATGACACCCCCGGGTCAAACAATATAGATATTGCCGTGGGCACATTTAAAGGTAACCTTACCGTCTTTGACCGGCCCAGTTCTCCCTCCAGCCAGATATATTATAATGCCATTGTTACGGTAACTAAAGTTGGCGACAATCAGTTAAAAGTTACAGCTAAAACTGGGGAAGCCTATTCGGATGCCACACCGGCAACATTTACCGATGCAAGGTATCAAAACGGAATTGTACAAAGTAATACGGTGAGCGGTAGCCTGGTTTACCTTGGAAGTAATAAAGAACTATCAGTTACTACTGATAAACAAACGGCAACTGACCGTTCATTCACTTTTACCGGTACCAAACAATAGTTTATTAAAATAACAAAATATGAAAAACGGATCCGGTATACTTAAAATAATAATGGCCATGATTGCCATTGCGGCTATATACTTCTTAACAAGGTGTAAGTGAGCTTACATAGCAACAATAAGCATTGCCCCCGGTTGAACCTGATCTTTATATCGTTTACAATAACACCCAAAAAAAATCAGATGAAAACAAGAAAATTTTTCAACAGAAACATACTATTATTTTTGTCAGCAATACCTGCTATGCTGATTACAGGTTGTAACAAAAGCGATAGTAACACAGGTACTACTGGTTTTACACCAGCCGATTTTGCATTAACCGTAATTTCTCACGGGCAGGGAACGGGCAATGCATATTATAGTGTAGAATATACCGTAAAAAATATAAGCAGTAAACAATACGATATTAACAGTACCGACGATCTCGTGGTAAAACTAAGGGTAAAAGATAATAATGGTAATACCTATACCGGCGCTCCTTTAATACCTACATTAGAGCCTGGCGCTATCCAATCAAACAGGACAACAATTTCTCTGCCCTCAGGTGTAATGGTTAATCCGTCAACCTTTACCGCAGCAGTAGAAAAGGAATAGCAACTATTCGCAAATACTAATACCCGGACTAACCTTAAAATCAAAGAAAACTCATTTGCCTGCTCTTGCCCGCCAGTAAACTTTGTCAACAATATAACAACATTTACAACACTAATACCATCATTTCCAGGAAATTAAATTTACAATCCACCCCCATTTTTTTAACTGCCTGCAAGCAGCGCGGTGCAATTAATATGCAAAATATTTCCTATATATCTTATATAAACGCTTAGATCAAATCAACCCCGGCTCAACCAGAGATCTTTAATTACTTCTTACCTTTGCCCTATGATAGTAATTGAGAATATACTGATCAGTGACGATGTGGTGGAATCGCAGTTTGTGTGCGACCTTTCAAAATGTAAAGGTGGCTGCTGCGAGGAAGGTGATGCCGGCGCTCCGTTGAATGATGAAGAGCTCCGTAAAGTAAAGGACAACTTTCCCAAGATCAAACATTATCTTACCGAAGCTTCCATTCAATCCGCCGAGGAGCAAAAATATTACACTTACGATAACGAGTTTGGCTGGGTAACTCCTACTATGCCTAATGATAATGGCATCTGCAGTTATGCTATCAGGGAAAAAGACGGCCAGATCAATTGTGCCTTTGAAAAAGGCTATAACGAAGGACTTATCACCTGGAAAAAGCCCATCAGTTGCCACCTCTACCCCATTATTGTGTATAAAGGTAAACACGGCGATTACGACCGCATGAACTATGAGCCCCGCAAAACCCTGTGCAAATGCGGCTGGCAACTGGGCGAAAAATTAAAAGTACCTACCTACCAGTTTTTAAAAGAACCATTGATACGCAAATACGGGGAAGAGTTTTACGAAACCCTCGATGCTATTGCCCAGGCACATTATATCAATAAAGAGAACGATTAACCTAACTTTATACGAAACAGATAGCGTGAAAGAAACTGCAGCCGATTTTATTGCCAAAAGCACCCTTAAAGCAAGCGATAAACAACATCGTAAGACCATCAATTTTAATATTGGTAAATACAATGCTGCTGTGCCGCTGGGTAAACAGCAGTTTGAAGCCCTGGATACAGCCCGTGAAAGGGCCAAGAACATCAAGTGGCGCGCTATTGAAAACCTCGACAGCTATTTAGAACAGTTTGAAAAAATCATCACTGCCCGTGGAGCTAAAGTAATCTGGGCCGAAACTACACAACAGGCACTGGATGAAGTAGGAAAAATATGCGCTGCCAAACAATGCAAAACCCTGGTGAAGAGCAAGAGCATGGTGACGGAGGAAATTCACCTGAACAAATACTTACAGGAACAGGGAATAGAAAGCATTGAAACCGACCTGGGTGAGTATATACAACAACTGGATGATGAGCCGCCCTACCATATAGTAACCCCGGCCATGCATAAAAGCAAGGAAGATATTGCTGCTTTGTTTGCCGAAAAACTGGGTACCGACCCTGCCTTAACCCCTCAACAGCTTACACTGGTCGCCCGTGATATTTTGCGTAACAAATATGCCGAAGCCGAAGTAGGCGTAACCGGTGCTAATTTTATTATAGCCGATATCGGTGGTATTGCGGTAACCGAAAATGAAGGCAATGGCCGGTTAAGTTGTTCCATGCCTAAAACGCATATTGCGATTGTTGGTATTGAAAAAGTGATCCCTTCCATGACGGACCTGGCCTTGTTCTGGCCCCTGTTATCTACATTCGGTACGGGACAACGCATTACTTCCTACAACACCATTGTAACCGGCCCCAGGCAAGCCGGTGAAACCGATGGGCCGGAGGAGATGTATGTGATATTACTGGACAATGGCCGCACCAACCTGTTAAAAAATCCGGTCACCCGCGAAAGCCTCTACTGTATCCGTTGCGGAGCCTGTTTAAATGCCTGCCCGGTATATAAAAACATTGGCGGACATACCTATGCCGCCACTTACAGCGGCCCCATTGGCTCGGTTATTACACCGCATTTAAAGGATCTTGGAGAATGGAAACACCTGAGTCATGCATCCTCCTTATGTGGCAACTGTACCCAGGTATGTGCGGTAAAAATTAACCTGCACGAGTTATTGCTCGAAAACCGCCACGAGGCACGTGTAGAAGGATATGCCCCCTTTACCGAAAAAATAGCCTGGAAACTCTGGAAAACCGCTATGTTGCGACGCAGTATGATGAATATGGCCAACGGCAATATTAAAACCAAACTCATCAATACCATTGGTAAATCCTGGACCCAGCATCGCAGCAAACTGGAGTTTCCCAAAAAATCGTTCAACGAACAGTGGGTGGAGAAGAATAAGTTTAAAGTTTAAAGTAGTAAGTTTTAAGTTGTCGTGCAAAAGCAGCGGCTCCCTCTTTATATTACAAACTAAATACTTAATACTTTTTTTGTTACCGGCTGCATTGCTGGCAGCATCGTTTGTTGTAACCCGATAAGGTTGGTATAAAATTTATTTCCAGTGGAAATGACTTTTATACGCTCGCTTGTACGTTCGGTAATGCTATTGGGCATTATGCAAAAGCAAACACGTTTATTTACAAATCACTATTAACAGTTAACTTCAATATTATTCATTACTAATTATTAATTGCTAATTGTACCTATACACCCACCATATCACCCCGCGTTTACAATATGTTGTCAGCTTTATACAGCAGTTGTTTACACAGCCTGTACAAATAGTTACAGCTGTTAATGAGTTAACAGGTAATGAAGTCATCATTAACTACAGTAAAGAAGAACTGGCTGTAAAAAATTTTACCGTACATCCGCATGGCTTATTAACTGAAACCGGTATACAGTCCCAGGCTATTGATTGCGTTGAAATCAATGGCATGAAAGTCTTTTTTACTACCGGCGGTGATATGCCCTTTGATATTTTTGCAGCCTCCTTTTATTTGTTGAGCCGTTACGAAGAATACTTACCTTATACACCCGACCAGTTTGGGCGCTACCCGCACACCGCATCGCTGGCTTTTACAACCGGCTTTTTACAACAGCCCCTGGTTAATACCTGGTGGCATTATTTTGCCCAACTGGTGCAGCAAAAACTTTCTATACAACTTGCCGGTAAAAATCAATTCACCTTTTTACCCACTTATGATATTGATATAGCCTGGAGTTATAAAAACAAAGGTTTCTGGCGCAATATGGGCGGTTGGTGTAAAGATCTCGTACAGGGAAAATTTGCATTATTAAGCAAAAGAATTGCGGTACTGAGTGGTAAACAAAAAGACCCCTTTGATGCTTATGGCTGGTTACACCAATTACATGAGCAACATCGGCTTAAGCCCTATTACTTCTTTTTGCTGGCGCATCATCGTACGCAATATGAAAAAAACATTTCTCCGGATAATAAACAATTGATCGCGTTGATCAACGATCACCTGATCCGCTACCCGGTTGGTATACACCCGTCCTGGAACAGCAGTTTGCATGAAGAAGTAATGAAGCAGGAAGTACAAACGCTGACACATATAACCGGTAAGCCCGTACTGGCATCAAGACAACATTATATCAAACTGGCAGTACCTCATACTTATCGTATGTTGTTACAGCAAGGTATCAGGTTTGATTTCTCCATGGGTTATGGCAGCATCAACGGCTTCAGGGCTTCGGTTGCCCTGCCGTTTTACTGGTATGACCTGGAACAGGAACAACAAACAGAATTACTGTTATTCCCTTTCTGCTTTATGGATGCCAATGCATATTACGAACAAAATAACACCCCGCAGGATGCCTTGGCAGAAATGAAAAGTCTGTATCAATCTGTCAAGGCTGTAAACGGCTTATTCAGCATGATATGGCACAATAATTTTGCAGGGACCGACCCGGTTTTTAGGGGCTGGAGAGAAGTATATGAGCAATTTATGCAATGGCAGGCAATGCAGCAACAGCCTAAGTTTTAAAGATTATTTTTTACCCCGTTCTTATTCAATATACCGGCAAGCCTGGGTAGATCCAGGTCACGTACATTCCTGCGTGGTATAGGGCTTGCCTGTTGGCTGTTTTGCCATATCAGCAACCAGTTCCTGGTTTTGGTAACCTTATGTACTTTAGTCCAGGCCAACTGCCCGGTAAATGACTCGCCATGTATATTTATTGCTTCGTCGTCTAATTCGTAGGCTATATTTTCACCGAGTGTGGTACTCTTTTTAAATATTTTTTTAGCGCTGAAGTAAGTGGCCAGCGGCAATGCCGAAATAGCCAGTATAGGTAAAATAGCCGAACGGACAGACACCGAAGGAAGGAAGAATGAGCAAATAAAAAACAGGATGCAACTGGCCAGTACCAGTCCTGTCGCAAACCTTAAAAATGGTTTGTTGTATAACATTACCAGGTTGGCGTTGATAAAATCACGCTCCGAAAGTTTGGTCTTAATAAGCATAATGTGGAAATGATCGAAAGGTTACAAATTAGCTTTAATCTCCTGGAAAAAGCTTTTCATTTGCTGTAATGATTGTACCAGGGCAAACTTCTCCTCGGCTTTTTTATTATTCTTTAAATAATCTTTAGCTCCCTGTATGGTAAACTTCCGCCTGCGTAACAGGTCATATATCAGGGCAATATTTTTTACATCAATGGGGCGGAACAACCTGTCTCCTTTACCATTTTTGCGGGGTTTTAAAATATCAAACTCGGTTTCCCAATACCTGATCAAAGACTGGTTTTCATGAAACATTTCGGCTACTTCACCAATTGGATAATAATGCCGTTGAAATAAAACCTCGTCATTTGGTATCTCAATCAGGTTAACATCCAGGCTTTTTTCTTTTAAAGAACGGCGTCCACGGGTTTCACCATTTTTTTTGGCCTTGCTTTCAACAATAACAATATTATTGCTGTCATCGGCCTCTTCCGTTACTATCTCTTCTGTTATTGGCGGTTCCGGAGCAATAAAGGCCTCCTGTTCCAGGTCAACTATCTTTTCTTCTGTTATTGTTTTTTCGGCTTCCGGGGTTTCAATTTCAATGATCGCCGGTTTTTGCAACAGGGGTTTCAGTTCCGCCGGGGGTGGTGGAACTGGCTTTTTTTCTTCCTCGGGAGGTGCAAAAAAATCAAATGCAATTTGTGTAAGCCCTTTAGCCATTGAGGAACAAAGGTAAAACAGCTTACCGGGCCGGGGAGTTTAGGTTATGTTATAATTATCCACAATTTACCGGTGTATTGTTAAGTATAACAGTCATATACATAAACCTTGGTACACAAAAAAGCCCCTTACAATGAAGGGGCCTGGTAAAAATCATATCTCGTTATTGAACCGGCCAAACATTGTTTTTAGGGTTCATATCAGGGAATACTTTATCAGGATCTAATACCACTTTGGTAACTGCCGTTGTTGCAGGCAATAATACTTTCCATTCTGTATTATTCTGCCATATTTCCACAGGCAATTTCTGGCGGGCAACCGTGCCATCAGCCGTAGTATATTCAACCACTACAGGCATCGCCATCTGGTCAAGGTTGGCAATGGTCAGTATGGTACCATTCTTGGCATCATTCTGCACCGGCTCCACATTCACAATGGCCTGGTCTAACTGGTAATTCTCCAGTATCATACTTTTCCAGAACCAGGCAAGGTCTTCGCCTACCGAATTCTCTATACTACGGAAAAAATCCCATGGAGTAGGATGTTTATATGCCCAGTCACGGGTGTACTTTCTAAACGCATAATCAAAACGTTTTTCACCCAGGATCTGCTCACGTAATAAGGTGAGGGCAAAACCGGGTTTAGAATATAATAAAGCACCGATATTTCTTTCTTTCATGGCATCGGGTGTATTATATACCACTTCCATGGTTGGCCTGAATAAACCGCTGTTATGGGCGCTTCCTGCAGGACGTGCATATTCACCATTATTAAAATCTTTAGCGGCAATACCATTAATAAAAGTATTGAAGCCTTCATCCATCCAGCCATAGCGGCGTTCATTGCTGCCCACGATCATAGGGAACCAGATATGACCGAACTCATGATCCGTTACACCCCATAAACCAGCTGTTTTAGCACGGTAACCACAAAAAACAATACCGGGATATTCCATACCACCTACATTACTGGCTACGTTCACGGCTGAGTAGTAAGGATAAGCCAGCCATCTTTTTGAATAATTTTCAATAGAGGCTTTGGTATATTCTGTAGAACGGCCCCAGGCGGTTTGTCCGTCAGACTCTTCAGGATATAAAGACATGGCCAGGCCTTTTTTACCATCTGGTAAATTCATTTTTGCAGCATCCCAGATAAATGATTTGGAAGCGGCCCAGGCAAAGTCACGGGAATTTTGAATTTTAAACTTCCAGGTCAGGCTGGGTTTATTAGGCTGTGTACCCGGTGTAGTTACATCGGCAGCCGAACGGATGATCACCGTTTTATCACTGTTTTTGGCCTGGTTATAACTTTGCAATTGTTTAGCGGTCATTACTTCCTGTGGATTTTGCAACTCACCGGAACCACCAACAATAAAGGAAGAAGGAGCAGTAATGCTTACATCAAAATTGCCGTACTCCAGGTAAAACTCACTGGCACCCAGGTAGGGGTCTGTGTTCCATCCGCGGATATCATCGTACACACACATACGGGGAAACCATTGTGCAATGGCATAGATATCACCATTCTTGGTGGGTTGAATACCGGTACGGTCTGCACCATAATCCGGAACGGTATAACTATACTCCATTTTTAATTTAATGATACCGCCTTTTACCAGGGGTTTGGCTAAACGCACTTGCATACGGGTATCGGAGATCAGGGTATCGGCAGCAGCTTCGGCAGTACCGTTTAATAATTTAACAGAAGAGAATTTGTATCCGCCATCAAAACCACTTTTGGCATCACCATAACGGCTACGGCCTGTTGCCGGCATTTTTGCCTGTCCACGGGAGTTTTTATTGAAAAGATTCTGATCCAACTGTAACCACAAATAACTCAATGCCTGCGGACTATTATTCTGGTAAGTAATGACAATAGTAGCCGACACCTGTTTTTTGGTATCATCTAATTTGGCGTTGATCTGGTAATCGACTTTGTTTTGCCAGTAGGCCGGACCGGGCTCACCGGCAGCATTGCGGTATTCATTGCCATTGTAGGTATAAAACAACGGTGAGAATAGTTTGTACGAATCATACTTGGATTCGGTGGCTGCGGGTGTCTGCTGGGCTTTAACGGCAGTTCCGGTTATGAATAACGCTGCCGCCATCCATAGACTTGCTTTTTTCATTTTTCCTGTGTTGATTTTTTGCAGATTGCGTTTAAAAATTGCTCAATGGTTAATGAAGCTATGAATATAGGAAAAAAGCGGGAAGTGCGGGCTGGGAATTTGATGGATGGGAATGAAAAAAGCTACCATACAGATTATGGTAGCTTTTTATGATTAAAACAATCTTCTAATTAATAAGGAAATACAACAGGTGCCGATCCCGAAGCCGGGCTGTTGAAATCAATTTCATTCAAAGGCACATCAAAATAATCTAAATAATTGTATTCGATCGTTGCATTTGTATTTACAACTCCGCCTGTGTAGATGACAACAACGCCTGTTCTTTTTCCGTTTTTGGAGGCCCATCCAAATCTCCTGGCGTCATAAAAAGATGTGTTTTTCAGGAATAACGCGATCCTTCTTTCACTCCTTAACTGAAGAAACGCCTGTGCTTCATTGAGCGATGATCCTGAAAGCGCGGGCAATGAGGCCCTTTGATAAGTACGTACAGCATCAATTAACTTTAAACCATCCTCAACTGCACCTGTCCTGATGAGTGCTTCCGCCCTGGTCAACGCATTTTCCTCATAGGTACAACCCATAGGAATTTCGGCAATCCCTACAGTTTGAGACACATAGTCTCCCCCTTGCTCAATTGGAATAAAATCCCACCTGGTACCATACTGAAAGCCCCTGCTTGAGTTATTTACAACAGGTGTAGCCCGTAGTTTTAAATTACGTGTTTTTCTCGCATCGTTGGGTTGAAAATCCTGAACCCATCTTTCACTGGCAAATTCCCATGCACCAGTGAGTAAACGCCAGGGTGACCAGCCTGCACTTGAATTACCCAGTACAGCATTGGCATCGGCAGTTCTCATGGTAAGGATCTTATCTGTACTTGTCAGTCCATCTGCTGTTAAGGTGAGTATTTGAGTCCAATCAGCATTGGTCATCTCTTCAATTTTCTTATTCACGAGGATATTTCTGGCTTTATAGGTATTGATATGCCTTTTAAATTCAGCCACGGTAATATTTCCTCCTTTCCCCACTTTTGTCATTGAGGGGATAGCTGCAGAAATGATGGTAGTATAGGCAGCAGCATCGGTAACTTCGTTCAAAGCTGTTACCGCTTTATCAAAATTAGCATTAGCTTCTGCAATGATATCTGCCGAAGATTTAAAATCGCTATTCGTTTCATTAGGCTTATCGTTAATAATCCCTGCTATGTATAAGGAACCGATCCGGGAATAGGCAAAGCCTTTCCACCAATATGACCATGCTTTCAAAGCGGCTTTTTTTGATTTAACAGCGTCTGCAGTTCCGCCATACACAATACGGGGATCTTCACAAGCCGCTAAAATTACATTGGCCTGGTTATTTACCAGGTACATTGCTGCCCATTCATTAAAAAACACATTATCGCTTCCGAACGCTCTTGAATTCCTGTTTTTTAATTCAAAGCCCTGCGTACCGCCCTGGGGTGGTGTTAAAACAGTAACACCATCATCAAGGGTAATTTTTGCCGGTTGGTTCGCCCACCTCCAGGAAAAATTGCCTACAGAACTAAAGGTATTATCCCCCATGATATTATGGTTGGTTAACGATAGCCAAAAGTATTCTAAGCCAAATTTGCTATACACACCAAGCGCAGCCCGCATCATACCATCCTCTGACAATAACGCGGCCTCACCCGGCTGATTCGGATTTACCTTATCCAGTTTTGTTTTAGAACAGCCGCTTATCATCAAGCCTAAAACAGCTATTGCTAGTACAAATCGTTTTTTAAATATATTAATTAACATAAAAATTTCATTTAATTGTTTAGAAACCAAGATTCAAACTAACCTGGAATGTCCTGAAATTTGGAAACGAATAAAGATCCAAACCTCTTCTTGTCGGATTATTGAATGCGGCAGCTGCTTCAGGATCCATACCATTGTAATCTGTTATGGTAAACAGATTACGCCCCGTAATAGATATATCAGCATTTTTCAAAAAAGGCATTTTTTTCAATACATCACCCAGATAGTACGTCAGCGTAAGATCCCTTAATCTGACAAATGATCCGTCTTCAACAAAAATTGAGTTCGTATTATTAGTTAGATACATAGAACTGTAATAGTTTACAAAAGCCCCGGTCTGGCCGTTAATGGTAACTTCCTTGTCAAAATCAGAGTGTATTAAATCCCTGTACATCCACTGACGTGTCTGGTTATAGATTTTGTTACCATAAATCCAGTCTATCTGGAACGATAATCCAAAGTTCTTAAGGATAGTCATATTACTAAGGAACGTCATATTGAATTTCGGATTAGGGTCGCCAATATGTTGTTTTTCGTTTGTAAACGATACAGCCCTTGTTGTTTTGTTCACAACATATCCGTTTACTACTTCATAATTAGCTAAATCTGCATCTGCTATATAGCGTACACCTTTACTGTTGGCTTCGGTTAAGCTCGTTAAGGGTTTTACACCAAACATAGATCCTACACTTGTACCTTCTCTCAATACAAATTCGCCACCGCCAGTCGCACCCAATGCAATGTCTTTTCCATTGATTATTTTATCTACAAAGGTTTTAGATTTACCAAACCTTACACCAAAATCCCACTCAAAGTTTCTTTTTTTCAGGATATCGGCATCCAAAGAAAACTGGAAACCATCTGACTCAAGGTCTAATGCATTAGTGACAAAAGTCAGCGCTCCTGAGGACGGAGCTAAATCAATTGCCCGGATAGTACCAGTGGATTTTTTTGTCCAATATGTGGCACTCAGGCGTATATTACTGAAAGCATTTTCGCCCAGTTTTACTACCGCATCCGCACCTGCCTCAAACTCACTGGAAACAATTACATCCAAATCAGGATTTGAAGCGCCGGTATTTGAAGCCAGGTATCCGTTTGTTCCGTAAGTTCCTGAAGCCAACGTAATCTGCCGCTGGTATGCTCCAGGTTGTACACCTGCTTTACCATAAGCACTTCTTACTTTCAATTCCCTTAAAACATTCGTGTTTTTTAACAACTCCGATATCCTGAAATACAGGTCTCCCCTTGGAAAAGTGAAGGGTTTAGATCCTCTTCCAAATGCAGACGAATAGTCAGACCTGAAGCCAGCAGACAATCCGAAAAGATTACCGTAGTCAAACCTTTGATTGATCAGGTAACCAAAAGTTGTAAAATCTTCAATATTATCACTGCTACTTCTCGAAGCAGCAGTAGAAATAGTAGTAGGAGGATAAGGAGCAAAACCCGTACCTGAAGCAGAAATGCTTCTATATTGTTTATCCCTGTAATCGTATGCCAAATGGGTAGTTGATGTTAGCGGAATATTAATATTAAGGTCTTTTTCAAAATCTAACCTTACAAAAGCAGATAAGATTGAGTTCATCCAGGTTTCATTCGCATTTATCTTACTGATACTACCATTTCCGGGAGCCAGTACCGAGTTAGGCGTTAATGAGTTTAACTGGTAACTGACAAAATCATCAAAATCGTCTACATAATTATCAATACCAAATTTATAGTCAAGTTCTAAAAACGTGAATGGTTTATAGTTTAAATTCACATTCTGAATTATCCTCGTATTTTTTGCGGAATAAGCTCTTTTAGACTGGGAGTATAATGGATTAATACTCGTTTGCCCTGTAACCGGGAACACTACATAGTTACCAATTGAGTCTTTTTGTGCAACATTTACAAATGGATACTGGTTGATAGTACTACCAATAGGGCTATTAATATTATTCTGTCCGCTAATGGTACCGGTAGTATTATCTGAATGGGCCAATTGGGTTATACTCCTGATAGAAAAGTTTTTAAACAGTTCTGTACCCAGGTTTAATGTTACATTGGTACGTTTGTACCTGCCAAACAATATACTTTCCTGGTTAACATTTGACAAGGTTAATGCATAATCAGTTTTATTAGCACCTCCCGAAATAGTGATTGAATTGTTCAGGGTCATAGCACCATTACGAAAAACACTGGCTATATTATCATAAGTAGTTTCCTTATAAGGTTTATTGTTCAATGCATTCACCAGCACCGGTTGCCCGGGAGTTTGCCAAACTTTGGTAGCTGAGTTTTGTACTAACCGGGTACCCGATGTGTTGGCAATAAATCCATTTGCATCAGTATTAAAAAAGTGGTTTTTAGCCGTTTCCAGGTTACCTCTTAATACTTCATCAAAGCTGGCTCTTGTATTAAAGTTTACCCTAACCTGCCCGTCTCGTTTACCTTTTTTGGTAAATATCTGTATTACACCATTTGCACCCTGCGCACCGTAAATAGTAGCAGCGGCTGCACCTTGTATAACTTCAATTCTTTCCACGTTTGATAAATCCAGGTCCGTCAGTCTTGAAGTAACATTTGTTCCGGATCCGTTATTATTACTACCCGCATTTATTTCGATACCGTCCACCATAATTAATGGATTTGTTGAGCCCAGGGAGTTAATACCTCTCAATATAATATTTGACTGCTGACCAGGCTGACCAGATGTGGAAGTAATCTGTGCACCGGCAATTTTACCAACAAGCGCTTTGTCTAAAGATGCTTGCGGAACCTTTGGCAAATCTTTTTCGGTTAATGATTCTACTGCAAAGGCAATTTTTTTCTTACTTGTGGCCGTACCCACACCGGTTACCACAACTTCGGACATGAGTTTATCTTCTTGTTTCAAAGCAACCAGCAGTGTTTGCTGATTGTTTATCTCTACATCCCTGGTTGCCAGGTCTACACCTGAAAAGACCAGTGTTTTTGTATTTGTGGGGATATTCAGCGTAAAGGTTCCATCAGGTTTTGTGAGTGTACCGATATTGGTACCTTTTGCTAACACAGATACATTGGAAATAGGTTCTCCTTTTTCATCTGTGACTTTACCAGAAATGGTTTTTTGGGCTAACAATACTCCGGAGGTCAACAGGAATATTGTTAGTAAAACTAACAGTTTTCTCATATGCATTATTTTAGTTAAAATATTGTAAAATTTACACTAAAAATGGCATAATAAAAAATTAATTTTTGAAAGTTTAATTTTTATTCGTAAAGATTTACTATTCAATGCTATAAGCATTATTAACATTTCATAGATAAGACACATGAATTAGTCCCTTCTTACCCTATTTACAATAAAAAAGGCATTGAAAAATCAATGCCTTTTTAAAATTGTATAGTGAGTTACTATTACCAACCTGGGTTTTGTGACAGATTTGGGTTAGTCTCCATGTCACGGAAAGGAACTGCCCAGGTAAACCTGTTGTCGTTTGCGGGAACATTCAACTGGTGGAAACTTGGATTATTGGTTACAATAACAAGTGTATTCTGAGGTGCAGACCTCTGAATAGGATCTCCCCATCTTTTTAAATCATCTAACCTGAAGCCTTCAAAAGCCAGCTCACGGAAACGCTCATCTTTTACCTCCTGCATTAAAGCAGCACCGGAAACGTTCACTGCAGCTAACCCTCTCGCCTGTCTTACAGCATTCAGTTTAAGTAAACCGTCAGCCTGTGCTGCCGCATCACCTTTAGATCCTGCTTCTGCAGAGATCAGGTACATTTCAGCAATCCTGAAGATCTGCGGGAAGTGCATATAGTTAGTTACAGCACTTGTTTGTAAAGCAGGGTTGCCTGGGTATTTATTTATCAGGAAGATATTTCTTCCTGCAGACAATGTGGTAAAGTTAACAGTGAAGGTAGAGTCAAAATATACAAACTTCCTGAAGTCCGCATCATCATATTTATTAATTACCCACATAGAAGGAATAAAATTGGGCCTGTAACGATTATCTGCGGCCCTATAGCCAAGATAAATACCATTGGTACCAATTGTTTCCTGCGCTGTGGTAACATTTGAAGTCAGGATGTTTTCACCCATAATATCCGTTCTCCACATAGCCTTAACATTAGCGGCAGTAGTGTACAAAGGATATTTCGCAGAAGCAATTAAAGCATCAGCTGCCGCTTTAGCACCTGTATAATCCAATGTATACAATTTTACCCTTGCTTCCAAAGCGGTTATCGCATCAGTGGTGATACGTTTTGAACCTTGTGCACCTGTTCTGGTGATCAGGGATTTTGCAGTAGTAATATCCAGGAAAATCTGGTCATATATCTGTTTAACTGTATTCCTTGCAGGACGGGCATTGACATCATATTCCAGTACAAGAGGAACTGCCAGATCTGTTGCTGCTGTTGCAGCATTATAGGCCTTAGCATAACGCTTTACCAGGTTGAAATAATAATAGGCGCGCAGGAAATGGGCATCACCTTTATAGTTATTCATCGTGGTTTGTTCAGTCGCATTAGCAATAGGAATAGTAGGAAATCCTTTTATCGCAATATTTAAGTTGGTAATTGCTCCATAATAAGAAGACCAATGACCAGCAATAGTTCCATTGTCAGATAAGAAGGAATTATCCATCCTGTGCTCTGCTCCTAAATTGTTTCCATAGTCAACAGTAGCATTTAACTGGTCTGCCTGAACATCCAGCACATGTATCATCGCTCCTGCAACACGTCCACGGAAAGAAGCATAAAATCCATCATTCCAGGCTTTTGCGTCAGTCATATTCTGGAAAGATTTTCCAAGTTCAATTGAATTCGAAGGAAACCTATCCAAGTCTTTTTTGGTACAGGCTACCGATCCGGAGATAACCGCAGCAGCCAATAACGCATTTATATAATTTTTATATTTCATTTCAAACTTTTATCAAATTAAAACCTAAGATTTAAACCAAAAGAAACCTGTTTTGTGTTCGGGTATGTACCTAATCCTAAATTTGAATCAACCTCAGGATCCGGACCAGTATATTTTGTAAAGGTCAGCAGGTTCCTTCCCGTAACAAAGAATCTAACTTCGCTGAAAATTTTAGCAGCAGACAAAATGTTTCTTGGTATAGAATAACCCAATGTGATATTCTTCATCCTCATAAAGGATGCATTCTCAATCAGGCGGGAGTCAAACTGTGTGAAAAGACCAGAACCGATACGAGGGAACTGAGTTACATCACCTGGTTGTTTCCAGTAATTCATTACAGTTTTAGCCTGGTTGTAACCTGTGAACTGAGTAGGGTTTTCAATGAAATACCTGTCGTTATTGATCATGTATTTACCACTAGAAAACGCAAAGTCTACATCCAGGTTAAAGCCTTTATAATTTGCTCTCAGACCGAAACCACCGTTAAATGGTGCGAACCTGTTAATACCAGTGTTCTGTTGCAGCGAAGTAGCAAATGCTGTAGTTGTTTTAGAAGGATCTTTACTTGTACCGGTAACACCATTTGCAGGCTGGTACCAGGTTGCATTACCAGTTTGAGGATCAATACCGGCAAAAATAGGATACAGGAAGTTAATTGCTTCACCTACTACCCAGGCCACACCTGTACCGGATTGGATCCAGTAATTTCTTCCCTGGAACAGTTCATCAACTTTATTCCAGTTGTAAGAAAAGTTAACATAAGGAGAAACAGTCCAGTCTTTAGTATTTACTACATCAGCATTTAATGTTACATCAATACCAGTGTTTTTTAACTTGCCCACGTTTGTAGTAATATTAGCAAAGCCACTTGTATAAGGATAAGGAACTTCCACTAACATGTTGCTGGTGCTTCTTGAATAATAAGAAACATCTAAGTTGAACAGGTTAAACAGGGTGAAGTCAGCACCGATAGTCGTTTTTTGCTGAGATTCCCACTGTAAAAGGTTATTACCGGGTGAAGAAACACCGCGTCCGGTTACACCATCATAAGGAGAAGTGGTTCCCACCAGTGCAAGGTTTTGATAGTTACCGATAGATGAATTACCGGATGTGCCTGTACTTGCTCTCAGGTTCAGGTTCTTAATCCAGGTAATATTATCCATGAATTTTTCACTGGAAACTTTCCACATACCACCAATTGACCAGAAACGGGCAGTCCTGTTATCAATACCAAATCTTGAAGACTGGTCTTGTCTGCCTGTCAGGTCAAGGAAGTATTTATTTTTGAAGTTATACTCGAAACGGCCAAAGTAAGATGCAAAGGCATATTCATTTAAAGAAGAACTAACTGCAGGCGTTGTACCTACACCTAATTCCATTAAACGGTCATCAGCAAAGGCAATAGCTGAGCCATTCAGTGTAGTACTCTTAAAGTCTACCCACTCTTGTCCTACTAATGCAGTAATATTATGGTCGGCCGCAACTTTAAATTTATACTCTAAAGTATTGGTAATGGTCCTTGTATTACCTCTTGTAAAACCCCTGTTCGCAGTACCTGCATTAGGGAAACTGATATGAGACGCTAAACGCCTTGACTGAGTAGTATAGTCATAGAAGTCCATACCAACCTGTGTTTTAAAGATCAGGTTTTTAAATGGTGTGATCTCTACTGCTGCTGAAGGGTTAAACTGTAAGTTATTAGCTGTACCAGGTTGTTTTTCAGCAATGTATTCCGGGTGTAAAAGTCCTAAACCAGGAATAAGGTCATATCTTTTTCCATTGGCATCAACAGGAGAGAACCAGGGCTGGTGTAATACTGATAAACCACCATTCAGGTTATTGCTACCCAAACCATTGGTTTCTCTTTCGTCGTAACCACCAGAAAGGTTTAACCTGAAGTTCATCCAGTTATTTAATTTGGTAGTTAAGTTAGCCCTACCTGTAAACCTTTCATAAGCTGAACGGTACATCAGGCCTTCTTCTTTATAATAACCACCCGAAACATAGTAGGTAGTTTTTCCTGAACCACCGGAAAAGTTGATGGTTGTTTGGAAAGTAGGCTGGTTATTTTTATAATATTGTTTATACCACCTTGTATCAGTATTAGGATACTGGGTATTGATAGCAGTAATCTGACTTTGTGTGAACAGGTTGGTTTCACCTAAAAAGCCTAATAACTCATTACGGTTCATCAGGCCTTCAAAGTATTCAGGACGAGCTAAACTACTCTGACCATAAATAGTCTGTACAGAGAACTGTGCTGGTTTGTTAGCGTCACCTTTTTTAGAAACCAGGTAGATAACACCATTTGCTGCCCTTGCACCATAGATAGAGGTAGCAGATGCGTCTTTTAATACACTAACACTTTCAAAATCCTCAGGATTTAAACTGATCATAGTACCTAAGTCCATTGGAATACCATCCAATACGATTAAAGGAGTAGAACCGGCTGATAAAGAGCCTACACCATGTAACCTTACTGATGAACTTTGAGAAGGCTCACCATTTGAAGTAAATACCTGTAAACCGGCAACCTTACCTTGTAAGGCGTCAAATGCATTCGCATTAGGCCTGTTCTGGATCATTTTCGCATTTACGGTTGCAACATTAGATACAATGGTTCCTACACGGCGGCCAGAACCATAACCGGTTACAACCACTTCTTCTTCCTGGTTACTATTTGAAACCAGGTTAATAGTAACATTGGTTTCATTACCAATCGTAACTTGCTTTTCTGCAAAACTTACAGAAGAGATTACAATTACATTTTTACCTTCTGGTAATGTAATTGTAAAGCTACCCTGGTCATTTGTAGTTGTACCGACAGTGGTACCTTTTACCAGAACAGATGCATTGGCAACAGGATCGCCTTTTTCATCTGCCACTTTACCTGAAATTGTTTTTTGGGCTAACAGCACTCCTGAAGTAAATAATAGGAGTGTTAGCATGACTAACATTTTTCTCATGTGCGTTTTTAAAATTTAGTTTGAATTCAAGAGCCTATACTGGGGTATAGAGTTTGCAATTTTAAGAAATCATTACCACAATTCAACAAAAAGTGTTAATAATTTTCAAAAATGCGAGATTTCCTAAGAGTAGACAATCAATACAAGTAATTGCTGCATCATATTAAAAAAATATTTATTCTTATGATTACATCCCCCTGTGCTCCAGGAATTAAATCATACAATTGTCATAACTTCGGTTAAAATTTTACACTATGATTTCACAAGCGATACAAGAAGCACTGAATAAACAGGTTTTAATGGAAGCCGAGTCATCACAGGCTTACCTGGCCATGGCTTCATGGGCTGAAATTCAACCCGGTTTAGAAGGTGTGACAGAGTTCTTCTACCAACAGTCCGACGAGGAAAGAATGCATATGTTAAAGCTGATCCGCTTTATTAATGAACGCGGCGGTTTTGCGGCAGTGCCACCATTGCCACAACCCATGGTTACTTTTCCCTCGCTGAAAAAATTGTTTGAAGAGTTTTTAAAGCATGAGTTACAGGTGAGCGATAGCATTAATGACCTGGTACATCTTTCACTGACCGAAAAAGATTATGCAACCCATAATTTTTTACAATGGTATGTAAATGAGCAGATTGAAGAGGAAAGAACAGCCCGTACCCTGAATGATAAACTGGAACTTATAGGTGATGATAAAAGCGGTTTATACCTGTTTGATCGTGATATTTTAAATTTCCGCGGTGGCGATACCAGCAAGAAAAGATAATTTGTGACTATACAAAGAGTAAAGCCGTTTGTTATATGACAAACGGCTTTTTTAATAAGCTAAAGTATGATGCTGACAGTAATATTCAACAGTGCCGATACATTGTGTTGATTGTTAAAAATAATAACTGTAGTTTATGCAAAGCCTTACCTAGGCTAACTTTTACCAACATATACTTATTAAATTTAAAAAGAAAAGGCCTGCTTTATCGCAGACCCTGATTCAATTTATTTATTCTTTGCTGTTGCCGGATTAATGGTCCTCACCCTTACATAAGGGCATTATGTCCTGGCTTTTTTTACAGCATAAGCCTTCCGCATTAAAGGCAATGATCTCCAGCAACACTTCCTTTACATTTTCAAATTTTTCTTTCCCTAACAGGTTTGTATATATTGTTTCAATATTGAGTACACTTTGCCGGCAGGACAGTGCAAACATTTTCCCTTTTTCGGTAAGGAAGATATTACTGCACCTTTTATCATCATCGCAGGTACAGGTTTCAATATAACCCAGCTGCAACAGCTCCTTTACAATTTTGCTCATGGCCTGTTTGGTCATGTGCGATTTTTTAGCCAGTTCATTATTGGTAATACCGTCCGGACCAATATTCATGATCAGGGGCAGGTACCATAGTTTCATTTCCTCATGCCCTTTACAGATAAGGTTTTCGGTAGCCCAGACATCAAACTGGCGCTTCAATGTAGATATGATTTTAGCCCAGCCGCGCTCTTTAAGCTGCTGGGTAGCCATCAGTTGTTCATCTAATGCTGTTTTGTGCATAGTACAAAGGTAGTAAAAAAACATATAGTCAATTTGGTTGACCAAATTATAGTCAATACCAGCCGATGTTTTAACATTTTTGTTCAGCTTCGGGGTAAAAGACCGATTATATAAAATTTTAAGCAGTTACGCATCTAAAATATTAATAATCAATAGCATTGGTTCAGTTGAACGGAGCGTCGCAAGGAACGGTGATCAGGGAACTGCAGTCCGTACCATAAAAAATAAGGTATTATAATTGTATGATTATTATACCGATGTAAAGCGGTATCAACCCATTATCTTTGCCACTATGGCACAGATAACAATAAAAATTATCAATCAATCCAGTAATCCATTACCGGAATATGCAACAGAGGGTTCTTCCGGCATGGATGTGCGGGCCAATCTGGAAGCCCCCATTAGTTTACAACCTATGGAACGAACCCTGGTACCAACGGGCATTTTTACCGAAATACCCCTGGGTTACGAGATACAGGTTCGTCCACGCAGCGGGCTGGCCATTAAACAGGGCCTTACCTGTTTAAATACACCCGGTACCATTGATGCCGATTACAGGGGCGAAATAAAAGTGATCCTGATTAATCTTTCCGGTGAAGTTCAGGTGATACAACATGGCGACCGTATTGCCCAGCTTGTTTTACAGCAGGTAGAACAGATACAATGGCAACCCACCCACCAACTGGAAGAAACCACCAGGAGCAGTGGCGGATTTGGACACACCGGCAAACAATAATTATTTATGCGTTTTATTATACTGATAGCATCGATAGCCCTATTATTTTCTTCCTGCAGGGGTACAAGGAAAATACAAACGGCGATATCAAAGTCTGATTCCACCCTGACCACCTCCCTGCCAAAAGATACACTGGCTGTTGCCGTTAAAGAAGACTCTGTTGCCTTAATTAAAGAAGTACTTGGCAAGCTGAATGCCCAGTATATTGACTTCACCACATTTTCTGCCAAACTGGATGTGGATTATGTAGGCAGTGACGGTAAAAAAGAGAATGTGAATGCCAAGTTACAGATGTATAAGGACAGCATTATCTGGGTATCCATCACCGGGCTTTTAAATATTGAAGGCGTAAGGGCCATTGTTACCCGCGACTCGGTTAAAATTTTAAATAAGCTGGATAAAAAGTATACTGCCCGCAGCGTGGCTTACCTGCAGGAAGTGAGCGGCCTGCCACTTGACCTGCCGGCCTTACAGGATCTGTTGTTAGGTAACCCGGTGTTTGTAGATACCACGGCCCTGTCTTACACCAAAGACAATAATAAACTCTTATTACTTAGTCGTGGTGAATTGTTTAAACACCTGTTAACCCTTACAGAAAACGATAATATTTTAATCTTTAGCAAACTGGATGATCTGGATACCCGGCGTAACCGCACCAGTGACCTGAGTTACGATAACTACGAAAACAAAAAAGGAGTTAACTTTTCCACCAAGCGGAGGATAGCTATTTCGGATAAAACCAAGCTGGACATTAAACTTGATTTTAAAAACTATAGTTTTAATGAAACGTTAAGTTTTCCTTTTTCGGTACCCAAAAACTATAAGAGAAACTAGGCTTTGATAATTTTTTTAAAAAAAGGGCGTTGTACATATTCATTTGTACTACCCATTTATTGATTCGCAAATAGAAAATATGAGAAAAACATACTTTTTATTACTGGCTTTATTGTTTGGCACATTAACCGCTTTGCAGGCACAACCTCTTACGGATAAATCGGAGCTGGAGAAAGAACGCCAGGCTTTACAAAAAGAGCTGAAAGAAATTCAGAATGCCTATAACACGGTAAAAGGTCAAACCACGCAAAATTTAAAGCAGCTGAATTTATTGCAACGTAAAATATCGCTGCAGGAAAAATATATCACCAGTCTGAGTAAAGAGCTGAAAACAATTGATGACGATATATACCTGAGCAACCTGGAGATATACCGTTTACAAAAACAGCTGGATACATTAAAGGATCAATATGCCAAATCGGTAGTATATGCTTACAAGAACAGGAGTAACTATGATTACCTGAACTTTATTTTTTCTGCCGAGAATTTTAACGATGCCGTTAAACGCATTACCTATTTAAAAAGCTATAAGGACTACCGTGAAAAACAGGCCAGTAATATATTAGAGCACCAGGCCCTTATTACCAAAAGACAACAGCAACAGATCAGCAGGAAAGACCAGAAGAAGAATGTACTGGAAACCCAGAACAGTGAACGCAATGTATTAGCCGATCAAAAGAATGAACAGAATGCGGTAGTACAAAAATTAAGAGGCCAGGAGAATGATCTTAAAAAACAGATCACGGCCAAACAAAAAAGAGATAAACAGTTAAAGTCGAATATTGATGCCATTGTGCGCCGGGAAATTGAGATAGCCCGCAAAAAAGCAGCGGATGAAATTGCCCGTCAAAAAGCTATTGAAGAGGACAGGCGTAAAACATTGGAGGCCGAGAAAAAGCTGGCAGATGCAAAGGCAAAGGAAAATGCACCTAAGACCAACCCCACAACCGTAACACCTACAAAACCGGCTGAAACAAAAACCGAACAGAATGTGGCGGTAACAAAACCTAAAGTAGAAGCTGAACCTAAGAAAGTGACCAACTACTTAGACTTTAATGCGGCTGACGTTACCTTGAATAAGGACTTTGCCTCCAATAAAGGTCGTTTACCATGGCCGGTTGATAATGGTGTTGTAACTATTGAACAAGGTTATTATAAAATTGAGGGGATTGGCCAGGTAAGCGGTGATAATCCGGGATTAACCATTGCAGCTCCCTTAGGCGCTCCCGTAAAAGCTATTTTTGAAGGCGAAGTGGCCGGTATGTTTACTGTAGACAATAATACAACCGTTATTTTAAGGCACGGTAAATATTTTACTACCTATTCTAACCTTTCCTCTATAACAGTTAGCCGCGGAGCTAAAGTTAGCCGTGGGCAGGTATTAGGTCGTGTAGGCGCTGATGACGAAGGTGGAGGTAAAATTGATTTTATCTTAATGATTGATAATAAGAATGTAAATCCAAGACCCTGGTTAAGCAGGTAACAGGGCTATATGATTTTTTTTGAAAGAGGCGTTATAATTTTATAACGCCTCTTTTATTTTGTAATATACGGTATAGAATTATTGCCATTATTCTGCTATCTTCAGCGCATGAGTGCGAACCAAACAACTGCACCGGCTTTATCAGCAACTGAGACCGGTAATAAACTAAACCAATTTGATGTTACCATACTTGTTATCAGCTTTGTGGTTGGTATGGGCATATTCGGCACACCGGCACGTGTGGCAGCAGCCTCAGGCTCCCCGGCTTTATTTTTCGCTGTATGGCTGGTGGGTGGTTTTGTAGCTTTATGCGGCGCTCTTACCTATGCCGAAATCGGCCTGCGTTTACCGGCCATGGGCGGCTATTATAAAATATTTTCTTTTTGTTATCACCCTTCCATTGGGTTTACCATTAATGCCTTAATACTGATCAGCAATGCGGCATCACTGGCCGTAGTAGCCCTCATAGGCGCCGATTATATCAGTGATCTTTTATATGGTCGCCCCTCCGGCACTTTGTTCAATACCCTGGTCGCGGTTTTTTGTGTAGGCATTTTCTTTGTGGTTAACCTGCTGGGCTTACGCACCAGCAGCCGTACACAAAATGTATTGATGATCCTGAAGATCGGCCTGATGCTGATCATGATCGCCAGTATCATTAAAGGCGTTACGGTGGAACCGCATGGACATGACAGCAATATACAGGTGTATGATTTTAAAGACAATCACTGGCTTAAGTTATTTTTAATTGCCTGCATACCTGTGTTTTTTTCCTATGGTGGTTACCAGCAAACCATCAATTTTGGTACAGAGGTAAAGCGGACCAAAATTTTATCAAAAGGTATTATCAGCGGTATGATCATTGTAGTGGCTTTATACATGGCCATCAATTATGCCTATACGGAAGTGATCGGTTTTGAAGAGATGAAAGGTACATCCGCTATTGGAGCCTTATTGTTAGAAGCCTGGTTCGGCACTACCGGCGCCAAAATTTTTGATGCCCTGATGTTTTTATCTGTACTGGCCTATGTAAATGTGGTGCTGCTAAGTAACCCCAGGGTGATGCGGGCCATGAGCCTGGATAAGGTTTTCCCGAAGATGTTTGCCTACCAGCATCCTAAAACACAGGCGATGATCAATGGCCTGGCAGCTTTTTCCATCATGACCATCATCATTACTTTTTTTGGTAAACAGGTAGATAATATTTTAGGCTTCACCATGTTTTTAGATAGTTTTGGTATGGGTGCTTCTGCCGCTACCCTGTTTTATTTACGCCGGAAAAAACAAAATGAAAGTGCCATCAATAAAGGGTTTATCAAAACAATTACCCCGCTGTTAGCGGCTATTTTTGTACTGGCTTATGCCGGCATTGCCACGGCCGTAATTATTGATAAACCAACCGCCGCCATCATTGGTCTTTGTTTATTAGGGGCTTTAGCAATTATTTACTTTTTAGTATATCATAAAAAAGGAGTTACTAATAATTTGTAACACAATGAACGTTACAGTATCGGGGCGCTCATTACCAAATTTTCAACTTATCTAATTTTCAAATTATACCATGGATCTGTCATATATCATTAATGAATTAGGCGAAGACAGGGAGCAGTATCACCGTGCCGTATCGCCTCCCATAGCCCAGGCCAGTAATTTTGCTTTTGATACCATTGCCGATATCAGTAATGTATTTGCCGACGAAATGTCGGGGTATATCTACAGCCGGGGGTTAAACCCGACGGTTGATATATTGAGAAAAAAACTGGCCGCCTTAGATGGTGCAGAGGAATCACTGGTTTTTAATAACGGCGCGGCGGCTACCTATGCCGGTGTAATGGCCAATGTAAAAGCTGGCGACCATATTGTAAGTGTACGCGACCCGTATAGCTGGACCAAGAAATTGTTTGATACCATCTTACCCCGTTATGGCGTACATACCAGTTATGTAGATGGCGGCACCATTGAAGAATGGATGGCCACTACACAACCCAATACCACTTTCTACTACCTGGAATCGCCCAACAGCTGGACCTTTGCCATACAACCTATACAGGCCATTACCGCTTATGCCAAACAAAAGGGCATCATTACCATGATTGATAACAGTTATGCCACTCCTTTGTATCAACCGGTGATCAGTATGGGTATTGACCTGGCCATGCAAACAGCCACCAAGTATATCGGCGGCCACAGTGATACACTGGGAGGTGTATTAAGCGGCAGTAAAGCCATGATCAAAAAGATATTTGACATGGACTACCTGGCCATTGGCAGCGGCATGCAGCCTTTTAATGCCTGGCTCATGTTACGCAGCCTGCGCACCATGCCGGTACGCCTGGAAAGAATAACCCAAACAACCAGCACAATAGCTGATTTTTTAAAACAACAGCCACAAATAGAAAGTATTATATACCCCTTTGATGAAAGCTTTGACCAGTATGAACTGGCCAATAACCAGATGAAACCCGTTGGTGGCCTGGTAACCATTATTTTACAAACAAGAGAAAGGGAAAAGATTGTACAGTTTTGTGAACGCCTGCAACACTTTTTAATAGCGGTTAGCTGGGGCGGCCATGAAAGCCTGGTTTTACCCAAATGTGCCGGCATACCGGCAGAGCAGTTTAACCCGGAAGATAAATGGCACCGGAGTGTACGGTTATACTTTGGCCTGGAAGAGCCGGACTACCTCATTAAGGACCTGTCACAGGCACTGCGACAATTAACATAAGTTTTTACCGTTTATCCGCTTCAAATTTTAAATAAATACGGTTTATACTATTTTTGGTCTATGAGAAAGTTATTGTCGGGTATCACTATCATAGCCGGTTTCTTTTTTTTAACTGCCGGCCAGGTACAGGCCCAGGAAAAATGGGATCTTCAAAAATGCGTGAATTATGCATTGCAGCATAATATTTCAGTGAAACAGGCTGATCTGCAGGCAAGGTTTGCGGCGCTGGATTATAAACAGGCCCGTTTAAATATTTATCCCAATATAGGTTTTAGTACCAACCTCGGCGTTAACTCGGGGCGGAACCAGAACCCGGCCAATTTTGACCTGGTAACCGAAACCTTCTTATCGCATGGTTATAGTTTACAGGCTGGTGTTGACCTGTTTAACTGGTTCTCCAAAAAAAATACGGTAAAAGCCCGCGACCTGAGTTTACAGGCCACTATTGCCGGCATTGAAAAAGCGCAAAACGATGTTGCCTTAAATGTAGCCACTGCTTACCTGCAAATATTATTATCGATGGAGCAGGTAAATATAGCCCGGGTGCAATTATCACAAACTGCGCAACAATTAGAGAATACCCGCCTGCAGGTAGATGCCGGCAAACTTCCTGAGTTGAATGCTACACAACTGGAGGCACAGCTGGCCACGGATAGCTCGGCAGTGATTACTGCCAAAGCCAGTGTTACACAAACCATATTACAGATGAAAGCCCTGCTGAATGTAGATGCGGCGACGGCTTTTGATGTACTCGCCCCCCCTGTTGAAAGCATACCGGTAGAAAGCCTGGCCGATTTACAACCAGAAAATGTTTTTTCCTCGGCCTTAATACATTTACCACAGCAAAAAGTAAACAACCTAAACTTACAGGCTGCTCAAAAAAATGTACTGGCTGCCAAAGGAGCCATGTATCCTACCCTTTCTATGTTTGGTAGTTTGGGCAGCAGGTTCATTAATACCGGGCAGGAACTTTTATCCACCACGCAAACGCCGGTAACCAGCATTGGTAAAGTAACAGTAAACGGTACTGAATACAGTGTGGCACCTAATGCTCCCTTATTTAACACCAGCTTTAACTACGCTAAACAACCCTACTTCAGCCAGATCAACCAGAACTTTCAACAATCGGTAGGCTTAAGTTTAAGTGTGCCCATTTTCAACAACGGTACACTGCGTAATAACTGGCAGCGCAGTAAACTGAACGTTAAACAGGTGGAGCTGCAAATGGAACAGGATGCACAAACCATCAAACAGGATATTTATACTGCGCACAATGATGCGGTGGCCGCATTGGAAAAATATAATGCTAATCAAAAAAGTGTGGCAGCATCAGAAAAAGCCTACGATTTTGCGAAGAAACGATACGACATGGGCCTGTTATCTACCTATGATCTGTTGAACACACAAAATGCATTGGCTACCGCAAAGTATAATTTGCTGTATGCGCAATATGATTATGTTTTTAAAATAAAATTATTAGAGTTCTATAAAGGACAGGGATTAAAATTATAAACCGGTTATTTTGTTCACAGGTTATCGTTCCTTGCCACAACCTGTGGCAGACTCCTTTCAACTGTGGTAGTATATTGAACAAACTAACTGAGTATAAAAATAGAAGCATGAAAAAATCTGTTAAGTGGTTATTGATTATTATAGCAGTAATTGTAATTGCTGGCTTTGCATACAATGCATTTAATAAAAGTAAAAATACCGGTGAAAGAGTAACTACCGAACCGGTAGCCAAACGCACCATTGTTGAAACCGTTACGGCCAGTGGTAATGTTTATCCCGAAGTGGAGGTAAAGATCAGTCCGGATATATCCGGACAGGTAACCAACCTGATGGTACAGGAAGGCGACAGTGTTAAAAAAGGCCAGGTATTGGCACGTATCTATGCCGATATTTATGCTTTGCAAAAAGACCAGGCAGCAGCTACTGTGGCACAATCCAGGGCAACTGTTGCCAACAGCGAAGCGGCCTTGCTGGCATTACAGGCTACGCTTAAAAATGCCGAGGATAATTATAAACGTAATAAAACCTTATACGATCAAAAGGTTATTTCAAAAGCCGAACTGGAGCAAATTGAAACCACCTTTCAATCGGCACAGGCAAACTATAATGCCGCCAAACAAAATATCCGCAGCCTGGAGGCTGGCACACAAGTGTCGCAAAGTGGTTTATCCAGGGCCAATAAAGACCTGAGCCGTACCACGATTGTCGCCCCCATGGATGGCGTGGTTTCATCCTTAAGCATTAAAGAAGGTGAAAGCGTAGCCGGTAACAGCTTTAACGTAGGTACTGAAATGATGCGGGTAGCCGATATGAATATTATTGAAGTACGGGTAGATGTAGGCGAAAATGATATTGTAAAAGTAAACCTGGGTGATAGCGCCGATGTGGAAGTAGACGCGTATAATAACCGGAAGTTTAAAGGAGTGGTTACCCAAATTGCCAGCAGCACCAAGAGCAGTTCCTTAACCGCTACTACTACCGATGTTACCAATTATGAAGTAAGAATAAGACTGGATAAAGCTTCGTACAGCGACCTGATAGACCCTGCCAAACCCAGGAAGTTTCCTTTCAGACCCGGAATGAATGCCAGTGCCGATATAAAAACAAAACGTAAGGATAATGTTCTGTCAGTTCCTATTGCCGCTGTTAATGCCCGTTTAAAAGGCAGCGATAAAAGCCTGGCCGATTCTAAAAAAGAGAAAGCCACCAGCACCGGCGCCGATGAAGATCAGGATACCAATACGGGTTCCGGGGCCGAAATGGAAGAGGTAGTGTATGTATTACAACCGGACAATACAGTAAAAAAAGTATTGGTAAAATCGGGTATCCAGGATATGAATAATATAGAAATAGTGAGCGGGCTTACCGGTAATGAAAAGGTGGTGAGTGGTCCCTATTCCGCTATCAGCCAGACATTGAAAGACGGAGCAAAAGTGAAAGTTGTAACAAAGGAAGAGCTGTTTAAAAAATAATAAGTTGACCGCCTGGTCAGACATACCTGTTTATGCAAACAAAAAAGAGTTGAGATAATATCTCAACTCTTTTCGTTTATTGAAAACCGGAACCGGTTTAATTAATATCGCTTCTTTTTAAAATTAGATCCGCCGCTACCGCCATTGCGGTTATCATTGCGACGATTATTGTTATTATTGTTGCTGTTGCTTCTTTGCTGAAACTTGCCACGTTGTTTGCCACCATAACCACTACCACTGTTCCTGTCACGGTTCTCCTGCTGGCGGAACGATTTTACATACGGTGTATTGGTGAATGTAAGCTGCCCGTTGGTGATATTGCTTAACTCACTTTGTATAGCATCGTCGTGAACAATTTCCTTATGCCAGTTATTATAAGCCAGTTTCATATAATAAGCCACGGCATTGGCAAAGCCTAATTTTTTCTCCGGATCATCGGTCTGCAATCCTTTATTAATAATATCCTCAACATTTTTACCCAGGTGCGAGTAACGCGGATGACGTTTAGGATAAGGTAAAGGATTGGGTTTTGCTTTTAATGTTTCGCGGGTGGGGATGGGATAAGGCGATTTTACTTCCAGTTCAAAATCGCTGATAAGGAAAAGGTGATCCCATAATTTATGTCTGAAATCTTCTACATTCTTCAGGTGAGGGTTTAAAAAACCCATCAGTTCAATAACGGCCTGTGCATTTCCCTGACGACGTTCGGGGTCTTCAATTTTCAGGATATGCTCAATCATTTTTTGCACATGACGGCCATATTCACGCATAATAAGGTGATTCCTTGTAGTATTATACTCCATGCTATGTTGTAAATAAGTAAAATTTAAATGAAAGCAAGTTATTCGTAATGATGCAGAGGCTGCATACTTGTTGCTTTTAAACCATAAAATTAAGGGAAAAACCAATTATGTGACTACAGTAGTAAAAAAAAGAAAGGGGCCCCGAACCAAGGCCCCTTTTACAAGCCACCATCCTCTTCCACCTAAGAGGTCATTTAATTATAAGTTGTTGAACACCAAATTCACCAGTCTGCTCGTCAATCACTTTTACCCAATACACACCCGGCTGACTTAAACTTCCCACCTGTAAGTACGATAAATCGTTAACTTTCAGTTTCTTATTTATTAGTGTTTGCCCCTGTACATTATAGACTATAATTTGTAAAGGAGCTGTCATTATTGTAGCAAATTTGATACCAATATTGCCGGATGAAGGATTAGGCAGGAAAGAAAATTTTGTAAATGTTGATTTTTCCAGGTCTACCTGCCTGATCTGGCTGAATCGTACATAGCCGTTTGCATATACCTGCTTAAGCCTGAAATAATAAGTTCCGCCCTGTGCTGCAGTAAAAGGTAACTGGTAATTGGAATTACTTGGATTTTTTTGCACTTTTTGTAAAGTGGTAAAATCTCTTCCATTGGTACTTACCTCTGCCTCATAGTAGTAATCATTGTTATCGTCAAATCCGGTCCAGCTTAACTGCGCCTTGGCTGCATCGGTTTTTTTAGCGTTAAAATATTTGGCATTAAAAGGCAATGAAGCGCTGGGGCAGGTACAGTATTGAAAAGCAATACGCACAAAACCGGATGTAAGCATGGTCATGTTCACATTCGGAGAGCTGGAAAAAGTGATACCGCCGTTGATCATATAATTATAGGAAACACTGTCATTAGGCAAACCGCTGTAAAACTGGTTCAGGTCCGATTCTGTGCTGATCATGGTACAGGATAAGGTTCCAAAAATGGTATCCTTGGTTACCTGTGCAAAGTCGGGGCCCGATTTGGGATTACCATCATCGGGAGCAAGGTTGAAATTATAATCGCGGTTAAAATTACTCAATAATACCCCCGTAATACCAGGCCCCATCAATAAATCGTTCCGGGCAAAGGATACATTAAAGTTTTGTGATGAACTGATATCCCTGTTCTCAAATGCCAGGGTATCAATAATACCTCCAATGGTAATACACATCCGCATACAGGTTAACATACCATTTTCGGGGTTAAACTTGGGGAATTTAACCTGCATATTGGTTACGCCGCTTGGAAAGGAAATAGTTGTATCATACGCTACATTGTTGGTGGTTGAACCATCGGCACATTGCGCGTTTAGTGTGGAATTACCCAGCAGGCAAATAAGCAGACAGGTAAAACATAGGTTAAAAAATCGTTTCATGAGGGATTGGATTTGGATTTTTCACAATACATACATACACGCGGTAAAGGTAAACCAGTTTCAAAGCGGATACAAGGGTGTTTTTGCTCTTTTAATTAAGTAGTAAATATGGTGTAGCCGGGGAAAATTTACCATGCCAATACATGGACATTTACGCTTTTATGCATGAACCCGGATAGTATTTCACCCATCCCGGCAACAATATCAATGCAAACACTTCACACAGGTATATGTATTTTTGCAAAATATCATGGTTATAGCAATCAATGCCAGGTTTTTAACCAGGCCTGCGCAAAACGAAACAGATGTCTTTTTATTCCAGGTATTACAGCAGGTAATGGCTGATAATCCGGAACATCATTTTTTATTTATCAGTGATCAACCGCTTGCCATACCTGTTAGTTTTCCCGTAAATGCAGCCACTATTACTGCCGGGCCTGTTTGTAAAAACGGTTTTACCAACGCCTGGTGGCAACGGTTTACCCTACCCCGTTTATTAAAAAAACATAAGGCCGATGTGTATTTCGGCCCGGCCGCAGCAGGTAGTTTGTTTGCCAGCGTGCCGCAGTTTTTACTGGTAACCGATGTGGGTTACCTGACAAAACCGGAACTGTATACCGGTACAAGCCGCTATACTATTAAACAGTTGTCTTTACTGCTGCAAAAAGGGGCAAAACTGATCACCCTTTCAGATAGTGAAAAAAAGATACTGCAGGAACACTATAAGCTGAGCGATACAACGGTAACAGTTATCAAACCCTTTACGGGTGAGCATTTCACGCCTATACCTTATGAGCAGAAAAAAAAGGTAAAAGAAACATACACCAGCGGTTGCGAATATTTTTTCTATAGCGGATCATTACATGCACGCAATAACCCGTTGGGGTTGTTAAAAGCTTTTTCCAAATTCAAAAAAAGGCAGCAAAGTAACTGGAAACTGGTCATTGCCACGGATAATGAGGACAAACAGTTTACTGACAAATTAGCGACCTATAAACACAAGGACGATGTTGTGGTAGTAACAAATATTCCGTCCCCAATATTAACGTCATTAACCGCTGCAGCCTATGCTTATGTTGCCCCGGTTGGTTACGAAGGTGTGGGCCTTCATGTATTACAGGCAATGCAGTGTAAAGTGCCTGTTATCAGCAGCATACAATCAAACCTGCATGCCCTGGCGCCCGATGCTGCTTTATATGTTGACCCGGATAATATTGACGATATTGCCCAGCAAATGATGTTATTGTACAAGGATGAAAACCTGTGCAGGAGGCTTTCAGAGAAAGGGAACTTATTTGCCCGTGAATATAATAACCCATCAGCCGCTGAACAGCTTTGGCAAACTATTGCGGGATAAAAGGCTTATTTGCGTAACTTTGCCCGCTTAAAACTTTAGATTTTACATGAAGCAATCATCTATCACCATTGATGTGTTAACAGACGAGAATAAGATACCTGACGCCATTATGTGGAACGCCAGCGATACCACTATACAACAGGCCCAAAAAGCCAAAGCAATGATGCTCGCTTTCTGGGATGGCGCTGAAAAAGCTGCACTGCGTATTGACCTGTGGACCAAAGAGATGATGGTTGATGAAATGGCTGACTTTTTTTACCAGACCATGATGACCATGGCAGATACTTATGGCCGGGCTACCAACTATCGTGACCAGGTAGAAGAGATGAAAACTTTTGCCAGGGATTTTTATAAAAAATTCCAGGAAAAGCAGCAAAAAACGAATAACGCGGGTTAATTGAATAATACCCCGTTACCGGCATAAAATTGTTTTACCATTTTAATTACTTACAACTATGAGCCTGGAACAAAATATAATGACCGAATTAAAAACAGCTATGTTAGCTAAAAATGAAGTAGCCTTGCGTAGCTTAAGAGCTATAAAAGCCGCTATTTTACTGGCTAAAACAGCTGAAGGCAGTAAAGGTGATTTAACTGAAGATGAAGAAATAAAGCTGTTACAAAAACTGGTAAAACAACGTAAAGATTCACTGGATATTTTTACCACGCAAAACCGCCCCGACTTAGCTGCTAAAGAAGCGGAAGAGATTGCCGTAATTGAAAAGTTTTTACCCGCCCAGTTATCGGCCGAAGAGTTAAAGACCATCATAACATCTATTATTGCCGAGACAGGCGCCAGCAGCCCTGCCGACATGGGTAAAGTAATGGGAGCGGCATCCAAACAATTGGCCGGAAAAGCTGATGGAAAAGCCATTTCGGCTATTGTAAAGGAGTTGTTAAGCAAATAACAAAGTATACCGGGTGCACAATGTACAGTGGGTAAACATCGTTTGCCATAAATAAAATACCATCGTGTTTATTGATGTAATTGTCATTATTTTATTGGTACTGGCAGCTTTCAAAGGTTTTAAACAAGGCTTATTGTTAGGCGTTTTTTCTTTTGTAGCTATTATTATCGGGTTAGCTGCAGCGGTAAAGTTATCGGCAGTAGTGGCAAACCATTTAAACCAGTCCGTGAATGTATCGTCGGAATGGTTACCTGTTTTATCTTTTGCACTTGTATTTATTGTGGTGGTTTTACTGGTACGCTGGGGCGCTAAGTTAATTGAAGCAGCTTTTGAAGTGGCTTTGCTGGGCTGGGTGAACCGATTGGGAGGAATAGTATTTTTTGCAGCTATTTATCTTATCGTATTCAGCGTATTGCTGTTTTATGCCACCCAGGTTAACCTGGTACAACCCCATGTTGCCGAAAAATCTGTTACCTATCCTTATGTTTCCTGGCTGGGACCAAAATCCATTGACGTATTCGGGAAACTGATCCCCTGGTTTAAGAATATGTTTATACAGTTACAGGATTTTTTTGATGGTGTTTCCGGACATATTGAAGAAACTCCTGCAACAATTTAAACGTATTAGTGTCCGGTATAATCTCCTCCGGCTGTAAGAAGCGGCCTTTTACAAGCTATATGACCATTATTATTTTTGTAATAAATAACCAAATATATTAGTCTACTAATTTAGTAGAGTATTAATAAAAAACACCTATCTTTGCCTGCCTTATTTTCCGGGGTTTTGTTAATTAAAAAGATTTGATCATGATATTTGCTGTAATTGTAATATATTTATAACCAGTAGATTGTAATCCCGTATTACAGAACAGGAAGTACTCAGGCCATTTTGTTATGCCAGCAGGGGTAAAGTTGGCTTTAGTTTTTTTATCTTTAATACAAAAGATATAACCTGCATACAGTATTAACAGCAAAAAATATATTTGCTTTATCGATTGCCGTTTTGGCTATCATGTATGTTTTGAGGATATATTTGCTTGAAATCGTTTATTTTAGCAAAAAATAATATTGCTTATCAATATATAATGACTTACGAAATTAAACATCAGGATAAGTTTAGCTTTATTGAAGAGGGGGAAGGCGAACCACTAGTGCTGTTGCATGGGCTATTTGGTGCTTTAAGCAATTTTGAACCACTGATCGGCTATTTTAAACAGTACTACAAGGTAATTGTGCCCATGTTACCCTTACTGGAAATGGATCTGCTTAGCACCAGCGTAGGCGGCCTGGCTAAATATGTTCATAAATTTATTGAAACCCGTAATTACGAAAATATTCACCTGTTAGGCAATTCATTAGGCGGGCATGTTGGCCTGGTTTATTATTTGAAAAACCAGTCGCCCCGCATTAAATCCATCATACTTACCGGCAGTTCCGGGCTTTTTGAAAATGGTATGGGCGATTCCTATCCCAAACGTGGTGATTACGAATATATAAAGAAGAAGACAGAATATACTTTTTACAACCCGGCCATGGCAACAAAAGAGCTGGTTGATGAAGTATTTGAAATAACCAATAACCGCTTAAAGGTTATTAAGATTATTGCCCTGGCTAAAAGCGCTATCCGTAATAACCTGGGCGAAGAGTTAAGCCAGATAAAATTACCCACACTACTTATTTGGGGTAATAACGATAATATTACGCCGCCCTTTGTAGCAAAGGAGTTTAATAAACTGATTCCCAACAGTGAATTACATTTTATTGACAAATGTGGTCACGCTCCCATGATGGAGGTTCCGGATGAGTTTAACGCAATTCTGCATAAATTTTTAAAAAAACTGAGTGAGCCTGCAACAGTTGCCTAGTCGTTTTGGTCTTACTTATAAAAGACGCACTGCATGCTTACAGGCGATTTAACATATCAGGCCATACCTTCCCTTAAACTCACAGATAAGGTTTACCAGGCTTTGCAGTTAATGACCGATAACCAAACCTTACATTTGGCGGTTATTGACGAAGAAGATAAATACCTGGGCCTTGTAAGCGAGGAAATGTTATTGTCCGTTGAAAATGACGATAACGATCTGCAAAGTCTTCAACACAGCTTATTGCCTGCATCGGTTAAAGCCGATGAATTCTTTTTTAAAGCACTGCAGCTGGTGGTAGATCATGATTTAAGCATAGCGCCTGTTATTGACCAGGAAAGTTACCTGTTAGGCGTTGTAACACATATTGACCTGTTACGGCAACTGGCCGATTTTAACGGCATTCACCAACCCGGAGGCATTATTGTACTGGAAATTGAAAGTTTACAGTACTCTTTCAGTGAAATAAGTAAGATTGTTGAGCAGAATGATGCGCAGATAACCCAGTTAAACAGCAGTACCCACCCCGATACCGGTTTAACCCTGATTACTGTACGGTTAAACAAAATGGAGATCTCTGATATCATAGCCAGCTTTCAACGATACGAATACACCATCAAGTATTATTTTGGCGAGGAAATCTATGAAAACGAACTTAAAAGTAACTATGACAATCTGATGAACTATCTAAGCATCTAGCCAGATTTTAATATTACTTTTAAAGTTTCCTGCGTATTTTAGAGACCTGTGATTTAGATTTAAATGTTGAAAGAAAAAAAATACATTGTATGGCTCGCCATTTTTACCCTCATTTGCTCCTGTAGTTTCGGGCAACATGTTACAGATACTCCTGTTGACACCGTTTCCAACCATTCAGTTGTTCCCACTTATGACAGCCTTTTTACAGTAAGAAATATTGTGCTGGTGGGCAATAAGCGTACCCGTAATAATATAATACTCCGTGAGCTTCCTTTTAAATCGGGTGACCACTTACCCCTTAACAGCCTGGTAGGTGGTTTTGAAAAAGCAAGGATACAGTTAATGAACACCACCCTGTTCCACGATGTAACGGTAGCCTTAAAAAGCTTTGAAGGCTACCAGATAGACATACTGGTACAGGTGAAAGAACGCTGGTATATTTTTCCTTTCCCATACTTCAAGCCTGTAGACCGTAATCTGAATCAATGGCTGGTAGAAGAAAAAGCCAGTTTAAGCCGTGTGAATTATGGCATTAAGTTAATGCATAACAATACCACCGGGTATAACGACAAGTTAAGGTTCTGGCTTATTACCGGTTATACCCGCCAGTTATCCTATAACTACGACAGGTTATACATTGATAAAAAAATGAAATGGGGTATGCGTGTGGGCATGGAACTGGGCAGTAACCGGGAGATCAATTACGGTACCGAAGATGATAAACAGGTTTTTTATAAAGACCCCAATAAGTATGTACGTAATTTTTATGGCGGCTCGGTGGAGCTGACCTATCGCCCCGCTATTTATACCCGTCACCGTTTTGGTTTTTCGTATAAACATGAAACGGTGCTGGATACGGTGTTAAAGCTTAACCCTAACTATTTCCCGGGAGGAAGGACCAAGATCGCTTACCCCGAGATCTATTACGGGATGAGCTATTTTAATATGGATTATATACCCTATCCCACCACCGGTTATGGCCTGGAATTTACGTTAGCCAAAAGAGGTTATACCAAAGCCATGAATGTATGGCATGTTTCGGCAAAAGGTATTGCCAGCTGGCCGCTTGATAAAAAAACATTTGTGAACCTGAATGTGATTGGGTCCATATCGGCTCCCTTTAAACAACCGTTTTATGCGAAGCGCCTTTTTGGCTATGGCGATTTTTTTATGCAGGGCTATGAGTATAATGTAATTGACGGTGTGGCCGGCGGTATAGTGCGGGCATCTATTAACCGCAAACTGTTTGCCTTTAATATCCGTTTTCCCAGTATAAAAACCTTAATACCCAAACAGATCCCTATTACTTTTTACGGTAAAAGTTTTGTGAACATGGGTTATGTATATAACCCTCAAAGCTCCCCCCTGAACAGGCTGGACAACCGTTTACTGATGACCGGGGGCTTTGGCATTGACGTATTAACCCTTTACGACTTTGTATTGAAGCTGGAATACTCGTTTAACCAGATAGGTCAAAACGGGCTATATTTACATAAAAAGTCACCTTATTAAGATTACATGAAAGCAGCTATATATAGCAGAGGTGTAGATGCGAGGCAAGAAGCTGATGTGACCTTGTTTTTTGAGGAGTTATTGAAACAGCAGATCGAACCGATCATATATCAACCTTTTTTAGACCAGATACGTTCATTTGTTACCCTGCCGGAACATGTGCAATCCTTCGAATTATCGGAACACCTGAATCATGAGATAGAATTTATGATCAGCCTGGGTGGTGACGGTACTTTGCTGGATACGGTGGCCCTGGTAAAAAATAAGCCCATCAGTATTATGGGCATTAATTTTGGCCGCCTGGGATTTTTGGCCGGTATTGGCCGCGATAATATGAAAGAGGCGCTGAAATCCTTATCGCGCCGGAGTTTTATTACCGACAAAAGGTCACTGATACACCTGGATGCGGATATGCCTTTATTTGGCAGCGTACCTTTTGCATTGAACGAGTTTGCGATACATAAGCGGGATACCGCTTCCATGATTAAAATACATACCTACCTGAACGGGGAGTTTTTAAATACTTATTGGGCCGATGGTTTAATTGTGGCTACCCCAACCGGCTCAACCGGCTACTCGTTAAGCTGCGGTGGCCCCATTGTTTTCCCGGATTCGGGCAGTTTTGTGATCACACCTGTTGCACCGCATCATTTGAATGTACGTCCTTTAATTGTACCGGATGACCAGATCATTTCCTTTGAAGTAGAGAGCAGGTATGAAGATATCATCTGCTCGCTGGATTCGCGCCGGGAAATAGTGGGCAAGAATATTTCACTGGCGGTGCGTAAGGAAACATTTGATATAAGCCTTATCCGGCTGGGGGAGAACAGCTTCCTGCAAACCCTCCACAATAAATTAACCTGGGGATTTGATAAAAGAAATTAGGGTGTTTTGAAAAGAAAATGCCATTATCTTCGTTCTATACTGGACGTAAGAACATTTATTCGCTTATGAAACAACGTAATCGTATCTATTTTAAGGTGAGCTGTATGCTTTTTTTAGCCGCAACCATCTATACATCAAACAGTTATGCACAGGTTTTTTATGGACCATACCGCCAGGAAGGTGAGATAGGTGTAAGTATTGGTGCCGCCAATTATTTTGGTGACATTAATACCCGGGCCAAGTTTAACCGTGTAAAGCCCGCCGCCTCCTTATTTTACCGCAAAAATTTTGGTAATTATATTGCCGCCCGTTTAGGTTTTTCCTTTGCCCAGGTAGGTTATTCTGATGTGTACAATACGCATAACGAGTATATGCAGCGCCGTAACCTGAGCTTTAACAGTAATATCTGGGAGCTTGCCTTACAGGGCGATTTTAATTTTTTCCGGTTTTTACCCGGTGAACCCGGACTGAATTTTACCCCTTATGTTACCCTGGGTGTAGGAGCTTTCAGCTACGACCCTTATGCCTATTTACAGGGACAGAAGTATTTTTTACGTCCGCTGGGCACAGAAGGACAGTATCCTCCACCTAACTCAACAGAGCCTAAGGTTAAAACATACAGCCCGATTGCTTTAAGTGTACCGGTTGGTGTAGGTGTAAAATATGCCCTTAACAGCCGTTTTAATATAGGCGCCGAAATTTTATACCGCTTTACCACTACCGATTACCTGGATGATGTAAGCGGCGTTTACCCTGACCGGTCTGTATTTCCGGACAACGCAGATGGCACCCCATCTGTTGCTGCCCAGTTGAGCGACCGTTCTTATGAAATAGGTACCCCTATTGGTATTAAAGGCCGACAGCGTGGTAACAGCCAGCAAAAGGATCATTTTATGACAGGCAGCATTTTCATCACCTTTAACCTGCAAAGTTACCGTTGCCCCACAGCGAATTAGTATATGCCCCGCCCCTAAAGGGGGCTTTAGAGGCTTTATAGCTTTTGTAGTTATTATTTTGTAAACCAAGCAGTAATGCTAATCGACACTCGTTGCGAAGCTCCGTTCAGCGCTCGGTTCTTTGCGCATCATCGTGTGATACAACTGTGCCTTTATCAATTGCAAAGAATCTAAACCCTTATATAATCAGTATGAAGTTATTCGGATTTAATAAGAAAAAGTCTAAACAACTACTATACATTACTGAAAATGACAGAGAGTGGGTTGAATCGAACTTTGAGTGGTTGATTAAGTCTTTTGGCTACCCGAGCAGCAAATATGAACAAGTATTGTTTAACAATACCAATTTTCCTAATACATTTAAGACCAAAGGCGAGCCGGATGTTGATGCAATTATAAAAGATTTATCAATTTTACTACAAATTGCTCCGCATACTAAAATTAACCATGAAGCAATAACAGATATAAGAGATAGCTCCAACCTGCCTTATGAAATACAAGGTATACCATTCGAATCCGATTTTGAAACAACTGAGAGTGGGTACAAAATTACATACGCCAATAACTTAACTCAATACCCTGACAGACTAATTTATTGCTTTGTTTATGCGTTTCTGAAAATAAAATTAACCGAAGAAAAAGTTCAATTTGATACCGGTGAAGATACTCAGTTATTCATTTATCTAGCAGGTGTGTATTGGGGCTTTGGCATTATTTTATCTCAAAATATGTTCTCATCTGGTAGCTCTTCTGATTTGTTTTGGACAACTAGATGGAATCATTTTTCCGATATGCCACGAGAAGTAATGTCTTTTAGTTTAGCACTTTCATCCAAACTTATTGATCAAGATAATCCTGAATGGGCCAAAGTGCTTCCTATTGGATTACAAGAATTATTTTTGAAGGGGATTGCGCTACTTAATGAATCTCCTAGTAAATTGTTTAATAAGCGTGAACTAAAAGCTATTGACCGTTTTAATGAAGCTATTAAAGAATTTGAAAATGGAGCGTTTGAGAACGCTCTTTTACTTTTACAAGAAATACCTTCATTAACCAACGATAACGTCCTTTTGATGACGACTTATAATAATATAGGCTATTATAAGACGAGATTGGGGTTATATGAAGAAAGCATATACTATTACAATAAAGCAATAGAAATTAATCCCGATTTCGGTTATGCAAATGATAACATGGGCTATTCTTTTTTACAAATAGGAAAACTTGAGGAGGGTAAACGCTGGATTGAAAAAGCTATTCAGACGAAAAATAATGACACTGCTTATTCGCACAGGAACTTAGCCCTATTCTATCTGAAAAGTAAGGATTACAAATTATCGGAAAATCACTTTAGGAAGGCTTACAACTCCATAAAAATTCCTGTAGACTTACTTGATTATCATTATGCTGAGCTGCTTTTGGCTAGTAATAGAAAGGAAGAAGCAATACTTTATCTAAAAAAATCTTTGCAAAACGGAGAGGGAGATGCAAAACAGTTGTTGAAAGCCTTGTAATTTTTAAAAACTTATTATTCTATAACAAATCCTTGATCTCTACAGATTGCTCACATCCTTAGTCTTGTTTCTCCACATTGCCCAGTAGCGTTACTGCAGTTGAAGAGTGCGACGCAAGGGACGATGATCCTGGCACTACAGCTCACTTACAAAAACAACTATTTAAAGTCTAATATACTCACTGTATTCCGGCAGAAATCATACTCCACTTTATCGTTACTGCTTACTACTACCAGGCGGTTGCTACAATAGTTTTGAATAAGGCTGTGATATAAAGCTATGCCATCAGTATCCAGGTTAGTGCAGGGCTCATCGAGTAAAACGGTACTGGTATCGGAGAAGATACACTGGGCCAGCTTTACACGCTGTTTCATACCTGAAGAATAATACCGTATTTGTTTGTTCACCGCTTTTTGCAAGCCGGTAATTTCGGCAATTTGCTGTATAGTTAAGCCGGGCAAAAGAGGCTTGAATGCTATATGAAACTGCATGAACTCGCTGAAAGTCATTTCCTCAATTACATCCAGGTAGGGTGCTGCGAGTGCTATTTGTTTAAATACTTTTTCGTCATTGATGGTATCGGAAGATGCGGCTGTTTTAAATTGTATCTGCCCTTCGCTGATAGCCAGGCTACTGCTGAGTACCTGTAACAGGGTACTTTTGCCCGAGCCGTTGGGGCCGGTGATGGCATAGGATTGCCCGTGATCAAAATTGTATGTAAAATGCCTGAAAATCCAGTCGCGGTTAAAGCGTTTGCCGGTATCAGACAGGGATATCGTCATCGCCGTTACCTTTGGTGAAACGTTTAATAATACCACGTCCGCTTTCCCTGATAAAAGTCACAATTTCATCTCTTTCATCAGTAGCCGGAAATTCTTCTTCCAGCAGTTCTACCGCCTGCGAGGTATTCAGTCCTTTATTATAGATGATGCGGTAAATATCCAGGATATGGTTAATTTTTTCGATGGTGAAGCCACGACGTTTAAGTCCTACCGAGTTTACACCGGCATAACTTAAAGGCTGACGACCCGCTTTGATATATGGAGGAACATCTTTACTAACCAATGCACCGCCCGATATAAAGGCATGAGAGCCAATATGTACAAATTGGTGAACGGCGCATACACCACCTAATCCTACCCAATCGCCCATTACCACATGCCCGGCTAACTGGCTGCTGTTACTTAATGTACAGTTATTACCAATGATACAATCGTGACCGATATGGCTGTAAGCGAGTATCCAGCAGTTGTTACCTACCACGGTTTTCCAGCGATCGCTGGTACCACGGTGTATGGTTACAAACTCGCGAATGGTACAATTGTCGCCTATTTCCACAAAGGTTTTTTCTTCCACGTATTTACGATCCTGCGGAATAGCACCGATAACTGCTCCCGGGAAAATGCGGCAGTTTTTACCAATGCGGGTACCATCCATTATGGTTACATTGGAACCGATCCAGGTTCCTTCACCTATTTCCACATCAGGATGTATAACAGTAAAGGGATCTACCTTTACATTAGTAGCCAGCTTGGCATGCGGATGTATGTATGTATGCGGGTGTATCATGAATGTAATACAAAAAAGTCACGCTTTATAACGTGACGTTGCAAAGGTAATTGTTACAAGGTAAAATGAAATTTTTTTTACTTAAATGGCAAATAATCAACTTTTTGACAATTTGATGTGTTACAACCAGCATTTGAAGTGTAAATTTGCAGCGCAATGACAAGTGTAAGCGATATCATAACCCTGGCCTACAAACAGCCCCCTTTACAGGAACATATGGTCCTTTTGTTTGAAAAAGAGCAAACGGTGCCTGAATCTGTACAATATTCCATTAAACGGTATATACGCCGAAAGCAGTGGAGTATGGAAGATACGGGTATGCTGGTGTACCATTATGATAAAGCGGAGCCCAATAAAAGCACCCTGGAGCTGAAATTTTGTATCAGCGGCAATGTATACTGCAACCAGCAAAACACGGATGCCTGCAACAAATGTGCTGTAAATCAACAGAATGGATGTGCAAACCGGGAAGAAAGCATGGACCTCTTGCATTTTCAGTTTACCCCTACCCAGTTGTCGCAATTTGTAAAACCCCGCCAGACCAGTGATACCCTGTTGATAGACGATATGGTATCGTTTAAACGCAATACTTCCTTTACCAAAATGCTGCCTTTATGCGGTAAATCGCGTATAGTGCTGGAAGCCATGCTGAATAACAACTATGCAGGTGCTTTACAAAATATTTTTGTGAATGCCCAGATACAGATGCTGCTTTTACACAGCCTGGATTGTATGGTGGGTGAAAAGGAGTTTGATGTTATTAACTGCAAGTTTTTGGCAAACGAGGCTGACAGGAATAAGATCAATAAAGCCCGCGACCTGCTGATTCAGCATATTGGCGAACCCATTACCATTAAGGAGTTAAGCCGTAAGGTGGCGATGAATGAGTGTTACCTGAAAAAAGGGTTTAAAGAGATGTTCGGCACGACCATTTTTGACTTTTACCAGAGTCAGCGGATGGAACATGCCAAATATTTACTGTACGAAAAATCGCTGAGCGTTACCGATGTGTCAATGATGCTGGGTTATTCTTCCATCTCACATTTTAGTACCGCTTTCAAAAAACATACAGGCTTAAAACCCTGTGAACTGCTGTTGCGGTAATATATTCCCTTATTTTATTTTTTGTAACCCGGCAGTAATGCTCCCGGCAATACTGTTGTGCTTGCCCCAACAGTATTGTTGCAGTTCACACACTTCAACGGTAGTAATACTATCGGGCCAAAGTTCGCTACCCACATTAACACCCGCTTCACACCCATATTGCCGGTTTACGCATTATCATGCTATTGCTCTCCTGCCCTTAAATCTAAACATTTGCTGCTCCATCATGACTAAACAAACCGATGAGGCTGCTGCTGACTTTTAGATATATACAAATAACTAAACCATACCAATAAACCTTATTTTATGAATCGTAAAATTTTGATCGCCTTATTAGCAGGTATTGTTTTCCTGGGAGGTTGTATAAAAGATCCCGTTAAACTACCACAGTTATTATTAACCAAATGGACCTATGTTGGCCAGGGTACTTATAAGTATGATTATGATAGTCAACTTCGGCTGACAATTTCATCCTATGTACCTTTAAAAGGTGCTGTATCCATTAAACGCTACTCCGAGTTTAATGCAACCGGAGCCGCTATGTATTATGATCACCAGTATGTTGGCTCCCCGGCAGGCCTGAGTCAATACCGGCCTGAATATGATGTGTTGGGAAGGTTGACGCACTTGAGAACCTATGATGTTGACAATAATTTTGTTCAGCTTGTTACATTTACTTACCTGTCAACCGGTATTGAACAGTTCAATTATTCTGCAACCGGTGTATTAGCTTTACGGGTATTCTATTTTGTTAACACAGCCGGCAATATTACTTCCACAGAATACTTTAACAATACCGGTGTATTATTACAAAGAAGAACTTTTAGCCTGTTTGACGATCAAAAATCCAGCAAATGGTTGCTTCCCTCGTTAGAAGGAAGAGAGCTTTATTCTGAAAACAATTACAGGGCACACAGTGTTTATGATGCCACTACGGGTATTACCGAAAACTTTACTTGTACGTATGAATATAATGCTAATGGATATGTTACCAGGCGTAGTTCTACCAATATAGCTACGGGTAAAGTTGCAGTTCAGACCTTTGAGTATGTAACAGTTCCTTAATACACAATACCTCAACTTACAATAGTACACAAAGGGCTTCTTACGAAGCCCCTTTTATATAGAAATGGGTAAGGTTTACTGGTTAATGGGTAACAAGCCGGCTTCGCGGTAAAACTTAACGGATAAAAGCCGGTAGTTTATTTCAAGAAATTTATTATACGCGTTATCAGCGGTTACGGCAAATACCGTTTCAGCTTCATTGCCCCTGAATTTATCGGCGTCTTTTTTATAGTTGTTGTAACCGCTTAAGAGGGCCCATATAAAATTGTCGTAGGTTGATTTACCCAATAAAGTAAGCCGGTAATAGGTATCGGAGTTGGTGAGTTTTGTATCCTGTATCAATTTACGGCTTTCAGCATCCAGGTCTTTTACATCAGCCCCCAGCAATGTTGTTTCAATAAAACTCAGGTTGGCATCGGAGCCGTCCAATGAAAAAGCCAGGTAACAATGGTTGGGGGTTGTAACCAGGTAAGCGCCAATACCCATACGGGTCAGGATGGATGCCATTAAAATGGTGCCGTCCACACAGTTGGCTTGTTTGGTTTTATATACTTCAGAAAATGTACGCACAAACTGGGCCTGCACCATGGGTATATCTGATACGGTTCCTTTGTAATAGCTACTGAGACTATTGTAGTTAAAATTGTTTTTGTTGAAGTAGTGCCATACGGCGTACACCTGTTTATATACTGCATCGTAATTGTCTTTACTGATGCCCTGGTAGCCATCTATTTGTTTAATAATACCATCTTTCATAATACCGGGAATAATGGTTTCGGTAATGATGGGATGATTTTCGTTCACATAACTGAGGTATACATAGTTTAAATCGACCATGATGCCCTGCCTGGTGGTTACCACATAAGGACATTCATTCACCCCTCTTACAATAATGCGTTTCTGCTCGGTACGGTCCAGCTGGTTGTTTACATATACCCTGATCTTTATATTCACCGGCTTGGGTTGTTTCCATGTTTCAAGAATATTCCATTTGTACAATATCTGCGGGTAAGCAAAAAAATCGGTGGCATCTTCCAGCATATTGAACTCCAGTACCGAGTTATCCATGATCTCGTTGGCATCAATCTCCACTTTTACCTGCTGTCCTTTTTTTAAAGCGGCAATATGTACGCCAAGCTGGCCATTCTGATCGCCATAAAAGTTACCCGCTTCATTGGTCACTTCTTCGCTACCCAAATAGGATACCGCCCAGCTATAGGTGGGAAATACCTGGTTATTAAAAAAACTGCTGATCTCCCAGGAGAGTTTCTGAGCAGTAAGGCTGTTTACCAGCAGTATGACAAGACTGAGCAGTATAGTTTTTTTCATTTTGGGGAGGTAATGTCTTTTCCCGGGTTAAAAGGGAATTACCTATTCAAATGTATAAGCTTGCTTTGGGCTTATTTATACCTTGTCCCGGGTATATTGGGGATTAAGGATGCTCCCGGCCCTTTTTTAGAGGCGTTATTCCCGGTTATATTGTTAAATCAGGTCAGATCATCGCTTTATGGCCATAATAGATTATATAAAACAGGGCTATTAGTCCGGCAAATGTTAATTTTGCGCTGTTTAATTATGGCAACACACCCGGAATATGAAATAGTAGTTGGCCTGGAAGTTCATGCCCAGCTGCTTACCCACAGTAAATTATTTTGCGGCGACAGCATTGCATTTGGTGCTGAACCCAATACGCAGGTAAGCCCCGTTACCCTGGCACATCCCGGTACTTTACCGCTGATGAATAAAAGCGCTATTGAGCTGGCCATTAAAATTGGCCTGGCCTGTAATTGCCGTATTGAGCAGCAAAATTATTTTGCCCGTAAAAATTATTTCTATCCCGACCTGCCAAAAGGTTACCAGATATCGCAACACACTACCCCCATTTGTGTGGGAGGATATGTGCCTGTGCAAACGGAAGCCGGTAAGAAGAATGTGCGCCTGAACCGTATTCATATGGAAGAGGATGCGGGTAAGAGTTTGCATGATATTGATGATGTTAATACCGCTGTAGATTATAACCGTGCCGGCACTCCCCTGGTGGAGATTGTGACTGAACCCGATATCAGCAACAGCGATGAAGCATTTGCCTATTTAACGGAACTGCGTAAAATGGTACGTTACCTGGATGTATGCGATGGTAATATGGAAGAAGGCAGTATGCGCTGCGACGCGAATGTATCGGTACGTAAAAAAGGCGATCCTGAATTAGGTACAAAAGTGGAAGTAAAAAACCTGAACTCCATACGAAATGTAAAACGTGCTATTGATTTTGAAGCGGAACGTTTGATTAACCTGCTGGAGAACGGCGAAGCCATTAAACAGCAAACCCGCAGTTTTGATGCCGGCAATGGCACCACTTTTGCGATCAGGGATAAGGAAGATGCAGATGATTACCGTTATTTTGCCGACCCGGATCTGACTCCTTTTAACCTGGATGCCGGTTATATCAACGGCATCAGGGCTTCCTTACCGGCCCTGCATACAGAAAGGATAGACCGTTATATGAAAGAATGGCAATTACCGGAGTACGATGCAACGGTAATTACCGAGGAGAAAGATTTTGCAGATTATTTTGAACAAATATGTACCTATACCGGTAATTATAAAGCGGCTGCCAACTGGATGTTAGGACCCGTAAAATCCTGGCTGAACGAACAGAGCGGCAACATTATTGATTTTCCTGTAACACCGGCTACCTTAGCGGCCATTATTAAATGTGTGGACGATGGTTTGTTGAATTTTTCATCGGCATCATCCAGACTTTTTAACCTGGTATTACAGGAACCGGGTGCAGCACCCGAGCAATTGGCCCGGGATAATAACCTGGTACAACAATCGGATGCAGGCGAACTGGAGCCCATTATTGATGCAGTTCTGCAAAAGTTTGAAGCCAAGGTGCAGGAATATAAAAAAGGAAAGAAAGGTTTATTGGGATTGTTTGTAGGTGAAGTAGTAAAACAGAGTAAAGGAAAAGCTGACCCAAAAAAAACGAACGAAATACTTTTAGAAAAATTAAAATAATTGCCGCATGAATACGGCAGCATTTACACATATGAAACAGATATTATTTGCCCTGGTTATTGCCTGTACCCTGGTAGCCTGTAAGGATAACGGTACCAAGAATAAAGTAACGGTTGAGGGGACCATTAAAAATGGCAACGCGAAAAAAGTATTTTTAGAGGAAGTGCCTGTAGGATCTATGCAGCCCGTAGTGGTTGACTCCTCCGAAGTAGATAAGGATGGCAAATTCAGCTTAAACAGCTTTGCGGAAGAGGCGGTTATTTTAAACCTGCATACCGACAAGGGCACCTACCCTATTGCTTCGGTAATTAACGATGCGGCTACCATTAAGTTAACCCTTAACATGAGTAAGGAGAATAATGATTATGTAGACACCTACGAAGTAAGTGGCTCAGCCGGATCACAAAAGATGAAAGATTTTATTACTACTGCTACCAAAGATCTGCATGCCATTTATGTAAGTCATACTGCTGCCGATTCGTTAAGTAAAGCAGGAGCAAAAGACAGCCTGATCATGCAACAGCAGCAAGCTAAAATACAAACAGGAGCCAAACTGCATGACTATACGGTACAGCAAATTGAAAAGGCAGATAACCCGGCATTAACTTTATTCCTGTTGAGTTATTTTCAATCCATTGCCTCTAACCCCGCATATGAAGTAACACCGTTATCCGATGAAGAGGTGATCGGTATTATTAAAAAAACGGCCGGCCGTTATCCCGAACATAAAGGTGTGGCCAATGTGGTAAAATCGCTGGATGAAGCCGAAAAAAATAAACCGGCATCCATGGTGGGCAAACCGGCTCCTGATTTTACACTGCCTGACGAAAATGGTAAAAGCGTAAAGCTGAGCGATTATAAAGGCAAATATGTACTGGTTGATTTCTGGGCCAGCTGGTGTACACCCTGCCGCCAGGAGAACCCTAATGTAGTATTGGCTTATAACAATTTTAAAAATAAAAACTTCACGGTACTGGGTGTATCGCTGGATGAAGATAAAACCATGTGGCAAAAAGCCATTAAAGATGATAAACTTGCCTGGCAGCATGTGAGTGATTTACTGCGCTGGGAAACACCCGTGGTGGAAATGTATAAGTTTGGCAATATTGGTATCCCTTATAACGTACTGGTAAACCCGGAAGGAGTGGTAGTAGCCGAAAGCTTAAGAGGTAAGAACCTGGAAGCAAAACTGGCAGAATTGTTAAACTAGTTTTAGGTCTTCATATAACTGAAAACTCCATCAATGCCGATGGAGTTTTTTATTTTATAACTATCTGTATTATTTAATGTTCTATAGTTTTAAGTCCGCAGATGGAGGCTGACTGATACGCAGAGTTGCAGATGAACAGCCAGTCCTGGTACCTCTATCCGGTAATTACATCAATACCGGGCATTTATTTTATATAAGGTTCCGTCGGGCATAATCAGCCATACCACATTACAGCCTTGCTTACTGAACATAGGGAACTGTAACAGGGTCTTTTTAATATCTACTTTTACATTGTAGTTACGCTTGATATATTTTAGCGGGCCGCTGCCTGGTTGTCTTATTTGCAGTACGGTAACATGCGGGTTGTAGGCAGCATAGGTCTCCAGCCATTTATTCAACCTCATTACACCACCCAATACATCCGGTGCAACCCTGTATCTGTAGGTAGACCAGCAGTCGTCGTGGCTATGGTAATGTTTAATTAAAATGGTATCGCTAACCGGTTTGTTTGTAATAGCAGTCAGTAATTGCCTGAGTTTATAATTATCCCCTGCTGTCAGTCTTGCAGGAATAACCCGGGACTGGTTAGTTTCACGACTGGTATTACATGCCGTTATAACAAAAAAAATGAACAATAAAACAATTGTCCATTTCCCTGTCATATGTATCCTTAAGCTTTTCCCCATCCCTGGTGATTAATAAAAGAGATCGGTTTTATACGGGTACCGTATTTTGTAACTGGCCCTTACTTTTTCAAGGATGGTGTTGCGCAATGCTTCTATATTCTGTTTTTCTGTGGCCGATATAAATACGGCGTTATTGCCTGTTTCGTTGTTCCAGCGGTCACGCAGATCCTGCAGTATTTCCGCTTTTACCGAATCTTCCAGCCATTCATCAAAGGTGTTTTTCTGGTACAGGTCCATTTTATTGAAGATGGTGATCACCGGCTTATCATGGGCCTTTAACTCCTGTAGGGTTTTGTTTACTACTGCCAGCTGATCTTCGTATTGCGGGTGTGAAATATCAACAACGTGTAAAAGAATGTCCGCTTCCCTTACTTCATCTAATGTGCTTTTAAAGCTCTCCACTAAATGGTGAGGAAGTTTACGGATAAAACCAACCGTATCGCTTAATAAAAAGGGAGTGGTTTCAAATACAATTTTACTGGTGGTTGTATCAAGCGTGGCAAATAGTTTATTCTCGGCAAATACATCACGTTTGCTCAGCAGGTTCATGATGGTTGATTTACCTACGTTGGTATAACCCACCAATGCCACCCGGATAAATTCGCCACGGTCTTTACGCTGGGTAAATGCCTGCTTGTCAATTTCCGCCAGTTTTTTACGTAATAGGGTGATCTTATCCCTAACAATACGACGGTCAGTTTCAATTTCGGTTTCACCCGGTCCCCTGGTACCAATACCACCACCCAACCTTTCCAGGTGTTTCCACATACCACGCAGGCGGGGTAATAAATATTGGTATTGCGCCAGTTCCACCTGGGCCTTGGCCTGGGCGGTTTTTGCACGGCTGGCAAAAATATCGAGGATCAGGTCACTCCTGTCAATGGTTTTAACGCCTAATTCTTTTTCAATATTTTTTAACTGTGCACCAGTCAGTTCATCGTCAAAAATAACAATGCCAATATCATGGCCGGCCACATATTGTTTTATTTGTTCCAGCTTACCCTTGCCCACAAAGGTCCGGCTATCAGGGTGTTGTAACTTTTGGGTAAAGCGTTTGGCTGTAACCGCACCTGCAGTTTCCGCCAAAAAAGCCAGCTCGTCCAGGTATTCATTCACCTGCGTTTCAGTCTGCTCTTTTTGCACTACACCCACTAATACTGCTCTCTCCTGGTTACTGATTATCTTTTGCTTATCCAGCATACTTGCGTTCCTCTTATTGTTTTGTTTCCTGCAAAATTAAACAATATCAGCTTGCAAGCCATATCAGTTTATCAGCGCACTAATTGCAGGTTTTGAGCAGCTTTAATATCGGCAGAAGATGCCCCGATCATGACCTCAAATTCACCCGGTTCGGCCACCCATTGAAGTTGTGCATTGTAAAAGGAGAGTTTATCCCTGTTAACGCTGAATGTAACCGTTTTTGTCTCACCCGGCTGCAGCATGATCTTTTTAAAGTCTTTAAGTTCTTTCACAGGCCTCACCACCGAGCCTACTTTATCCCGCAAATACAATTGCACTATTTCTTCGCCCGCATATTTACCGGTGTTCTTTATATCGATACTTACTGTTACTGTTTCCGTCGGCTTCATACTGCTTTTGCTTAATTTAAAGTTGTTATAAGTAAAGCTGGTATAACTTAGTCCATAACCAAAAGCATATTTGGGATATAAGGACAGATCGATATAAGCCGAACGATAGTTTTTATCGTTATCATCTTTTGCCGGACGGCCGGTATTAAAATAATTGTAATAAATAGGTATTTGTCCTTCTGTCCTGGGAAAGGTCATGGGGAGTTTGCCAGACGGATTATAATCGCCAAACAACACATCGGCAATAGCATTACCGGCCTGGCTTCCCAGCCACCAGGTGTACATAATAGCCGGTACATGATCACTGATCCAGTCAAATATCAATGGACGGCCGGCATTGATCATCACCACCAAAGGTTTACCAGTGGCCTGTATCGCTTTTACCAATTCTTCCTGTACACCTGGGATGCGCAGGTAAGAGCGGCTTTTTGCCTCACCGCTCATATCACGCCTTTCGCCAATGCTCATGATCACCACATCGGCCTGCATCGCCGCATCAATCGCTTCTTTGAAGCCTGCACGGCTGGTATCTTCAATTCCACAGCCTTTAGCATAGATCAACTGTGCGTCGCCACCTAATTTATTAACCAAACCCTGCCATTGCGAAACAATATAACTGCTGTCACCCGGCATTTCTATACTCCAGAAACCAAGGTTTTGTTTTACCTCCTTTACCAGCGGGCCAATGACCGCAATTTTTTTAGTGGTTCTGGCGATGGGTAATACCTGGTTTTCGTTTTTCAATAACACGATGCTTTTAGTTGCCATCTCGCGGGCTGCTTTTTCATGAAGAGGGTTGTTAAGCGCCGCCTTCTCTCTTTGTTCATTACTGAATTTATAGGGGTCATCAAATAAGCCCAACTCAAATTTTTTGCGCAGGATTCTTCTTACTGCATCATCAATCAAAGCAATATTTACTTTTTTATCTTTTACCAGTTGTGCCAAGTGTTGCGTATAGGCACGGCTTTCCATATCCATATCGCTGCCACCTTTAACTGCCGCCAATGCCGCTTCATAATTATTAGCCGCATAACCGTGTGGCACCATCTCGCCTACAGAACCCCAGTCGCTTACAACAAAGCCGGTAAACTTCCATTTGTTTTTCAATATACCCCTTTGTAAATAAGTACTGGCCGTTGCCGGTATACCGTTCAGGTCATTAAATGAGTTCATGAAAGTAGCCGCGCCTGCATCCAGCGCTGCTTTAAAGGGAGGCAGATAGGTTTCCCATAACATACGTTCACTCATATCAACGCTGTTATAATCCCGGCCACCCACTGCGGCGCCATAAGCGGCAAAGTGTTTTACACAAGCCAGTACCGCATCAATATCGCCCAGCTTTTTTCCCTGGAACCCTTTAACCCTTGCGTAAGCTATCTGTGATCCCAGGTAAGTATCTTCGCCTGCACCCTCCATAACCCGGCCCCAGCGCGGATCGCGGCTGATGTCTACCATCGGTGCAAAGGTCCAGTGAATACCACTCGCGGATGCTTCAACAGCAGCTATACGTGCCGCATTTTCAATAGCGGGCAGGTCCCAGCTGGCTGCTTCGGCCAACGGCAGGGGGAAAGTTGTTTTATAACCATGCACCACATCCAAACCAAACAGTAAGGGAATTTTTACCCGGGACTGCATAGCTATTTGCTGTACCCGCCTGGTTGTTGCTGCACCCTTTACGTTTAACAATGAACCAAGCTTACCGTCGCGGATCTGCTGGTCCTTTGCATTATCCTGTGTAGCAATGCCCGTTACCAACCCGTCATCACTGTACTGGTTCATTTGCCCTACCTTTTCTTCCAGTGTCATCAGCTTTAGTACTGAGTCTACCTTTCTGTCAATAGCCGACTTTATTTGTGCCCCTCCGATTAAAGGGAATAAGCATAATGATGCTACTATAATTTGTTTATACTTTATCGATAACATGACAACAACAAGATTTGATTTTAAAATATTAAAGTAGCAATAGACCTTGGTTTGGCTGTTACTTCCACGGCCTGGCCATTTACCCATAAAAAATAAGGCGTTTCATTATTGCTTTGGTTCATTACAATGGTTACCACTGTGCCATCAGGGTTTAAAAAGGCGGTACTTAATAACTGGCTGCGTGTGGGTGATGCCACGATTCTTTTTGCCCCAGGCTGAATGTATTTGGAAAAGTGGCCAATATAATAATAGGCATTGGTATAAATGAGTTTGCCTGTTTTTGTATCACCATGCACCGGTGCAAAACAAAAGTTTTGTACGTGATTGGGACCACCTGTTTCATCCAGCAGGATATTCCAGTCGGTAAACCCCACCATACCATTATTAAAATCGTTGATCATGCTGCGGCCATATTCTTCACCCAATACCCAGGCATTATAACGGGAGGCATTAAAACTTTCGGCACAGCCTTCGGTAAAAAAAATATTCTTATCGGGATAAGCTTCATGCACCCGGCGCAGGTTATCATACATGGGCTGACCGCCACTCCAGTCTTCATACCAGTGAAAGCCTATGCCCCATATATATTTGGCTGCTTCCGGATCATCCAGGTAGGTTTGTGCTCTTTGATAGATCAGGTCGCGGTTATGATCCCACACAATAATTTTTTTGTCTTTCATGCCTGCTTTATGCATCACAGGTCCCAGGTGGTTTTTTAAGAAATCTCTTTCTTCTTCAGCGGTATAGATACAACTCTCCCATTTTTGTTTGGCCATGGGTTCATTTTGTATGGTAATGCCCCAAACCGGTATGCCTTCTTTTTCATAGGCATTGATGAATTTAGGATAGTAGTTGGCCCAGCTATCATAAAACTCGGGCAACAGTTTACCCCCCTGCAGCATATTCTTATTATCCTTCATCCAGGCCGGCGGGCTCCAGGGGCTGGCAAATAAAGGCAGTTTACCACCTGCGGCGCCAATGGCTTCTTTAATAAAAGGTATTTTAGCTTTTTTATCCGGTGTTATATCAAATGTTTTTAGCTCCTTATCATTATCCTGTACATAGGTATAAGAACCGCTGCTGAAATCGCAGCTGTTGATATTGGTTCTTGCTATATTATAGCCCAGTCCTTTTTCTTTATCAAAATGGGCTTGTAAAAATTCCTGTTGTACCGTTTTAGGGAGTTTATAAAATGTTTCAGCCGACGCATCGGTTAATGCAGCACCAATACCCACATAAGTCTGAAAGGTTTTTGAAGGGTCAACAAACACACATACTTGCGTTTCAAAAGGCTGGCCCATTTCCTTAAATGTTAATGATGCCCCGGGTGTTAACCTGGCCGCAGCACTATCAGTAGTAACCAGTGTTACTGTTTTACCGGCCACCGGAAAGGTTTTACCTGTACTTTTTTTTCCTGCATCCTCTTTACCGGCATCTGTGGAATTTTTATTTGCACAAGCGGTCAATACTAACAAAACTGCCAAAGGCATTAGTTGCTTTATCATGCTACAATTATTTATGACTTGTTGTAATGATGATACATTGCAAAACATGACAGTACTGATGCAACAGTTTATATAAACCGTACAGTACGATGGCATATTGAGTTGCCGTGTATGATCTGTTTTGTTAAGCAGGCCTGTACCGGGTGGTAGTGATACAGTAAAGTTTCGTTAAGCTTGCAAGTAGCAGAGAGATGATGAACCGAAAGTAAAAACTAAATTTTATATAATAAAATTTTATTTCAAAAAAAGAGGTTTGCTTTTCCGGCAAACCTCTTTAAAAATTATAATCCTAATGATAAAATATCTTTTTCTTTCGATATCAATACATGATCAATACCGGCCTCGTCTGAACCGGTAAAATTAGTATGTGTATCATCGAGGAACAGGGTTTCTTCAGGCTTTAAATTATTTTCCTGTAATACCAGTTCATAAATTTCTTTTGCCGGCTTACGCAGGTTTACCTGGTGCGACATATACACTTTATGAAAAACATCTTCCAGGTACAAACCAGTCTGCTGTTTTAATTGCTCCTGGAATTGTAAAGCGTGTAAGGCATTGGTATTGCTTAACAGGTAAATATTGTAGCGCTTTTTCAGGTCCAGTAACAGGTCAATTCTTTCCTGCGGAAAATCCAGCAACAGAGCATTCCAGGCTTTGGTGATCTGCTCATCCGTCAGGCCCAGGCCTGTCTGGTTCCTGATCTCATCAAAAAAAGCAGTTTCATCAATTTTTCCCACTTCATAAGCCAGGAATAAAGGCGATATTTTAAACTGCCCGAAATGGTCTGAAAAATCTTTCACGCCTAAATCCTGGAAAGCTTTGGCCGTTAATCCAAAATCAATATTTAAAATAACACCACCAAGGTCAAAAATCAGGTTCTTGTACGTTTTTGTTCCGCTCACATTTATTTTTTTATAACAACAATTATTTAGTCCAGTTAACTTTAGCTTTTTTCACGTCCCTGGAGTTACCACCGATCATGATATCAAAGTCACCAGCCTCCCAAATATATTTCAATTCGTTGTTATAGAACATTAAGTCTTTGGTACTGATCTTAAACTGGATGGTTTTTGTTTCACCCGCTTTAATCAATATTTTCTCAAAGCCTTTTAACTCTTTTACCGGGCGGGTATTGGAGCCTACTATATCCCTTATGTATAACTGTACTACTTCCTTACCATCCACATTACTGTTATTGGTTACCGTTACACTGGCGGTTAAAGTTTCGTTCCCTTTCAGGCTGGTTTTACTTAGTTTAATATCACTGTATACAAAGTTGCTATAGCTTAAACCATATCCAAAAGGATATAAAGGTTCGTTATCTACATCCAGGTAATTACTTCTGAATTTGGTAAACCATTTGCCCTCAGGTAAAGGGCGGCCGGTATTTTTATGATTATAGAACAAAGGTATCTGGCCTACATTTTTAGGGAAGGTAGCCGATAGCTTGCCCGAAGGGTTTACATCGCCAAACAATACATCAGCAATGGCATCACCGGCCTCGCTGCCGCCAAACCATACATTTAATATGGCCGGTACATTCTCCTGTTCCCAGGTTAGTGTTAAGGGCCGGCCGGCAAATGTTACCAGCACCACCGGTTTACCCGTTTTCAATAATGCTTTTAATAATTCCTTTTGTACATCCGGTATGTCCAGGTTGGTACGGCTGGATGATTCGCCACTGAACTCCGATGACTCACCCAATGCAGCCACAATTACATCGGCTTTATTGGCTGCAGCCAATGCTTCATTTAATAACTCCTCCTTTGTTCTGTTATCACGACCTAAAGATTTGCCAAACATGGTAGCATGGCCTTCCAAAATACTATCTCCCACCAGGTTTGATCCTTTTGCATAAATAATATTGGCTTTGTCGCCTACTGCTTTTTTCAAACCATCCAATACCGAAACGCCGGTGGCAAAATCTGCTGCCACGCTCCAGGTACCATGCATATTTGTCCTGGCATGTGCCAATGGTCCTACTAATGCAATAGTGCCTGCTTTTTTAATAGGCAGTGTTTTATTGGCATTTTTAAATAACACAAAACTCTCCGCTGCAATTTTTCTTGCTTCCCGGCGGTGTGCATCCGTGTATATTTCTGTTTTAGCACGTTCTTCGTTGCAATACTTATAAGGATCGGCAAACAGGCCCAGCTTGTATTTCGCTTCCAGTATACTTCTGCAGGCCGCATCAATCTGCGCCTGTGTTACTTTACCTTCTTTCAATGATTTTTCCAACGTAAGTAAAAATCCTTCGCCCACCATATCCATAGCTACACCGGCACGCAGGGCCAGGGCCGATGCCGCCTGCAGATCACCTACACCATGATCCACCATTTCATTAATGCCCGTATAATCGGTAACAACAAAGCCTTTAAAGCCCCATTGTTTTCTTAATACATCCGTTAGCAACCAGCGGTTACCTGTTGCCGGTATACCATCTATTTCATTAAAAGAGGCCATCACGCTTCCGGCTCCGGCATCAACAGCCGCCTTGTAGGGAGGAAAGTATTCATTATACATACGTACATGGCTCATGTCTACCGTATTGTAATCACGACCGGCTTCAGAAGCACCGTATAAAGCAAAGTGTTTTACACAGGCCATGCTCTCGTTGTTCTTTGTCGGTGGTCCCTGGTAACCTTTCACCATGGCGATGGCTGTCTGGC
>CAYUMH010000002.1:0-152409 GCA_964445775.1 uncultured Terrimonas sp. | reverse complement strand
AATATTGCCGGCGGTTTAAAAATTGAAGACCCTTCTATTGACCTGGCCGTTCTGTGTGCTTTACTTTCTTCCTACGAGGATGTACCCCTGCCTCCCCAGGTTTGTTTTGCCGGTGAAGTAGGGTTAAGCGGGGAAATAAGGGCCGTAAACCGTATTGACCAGCGCATTGCCGAAGCAGAAAAATTAGGCTTTGAAAAAATCATTGTATCCCGATACAATCAAAAATCCATCAGCAAACAAAAATTCAATATCGAGATCATTACCATGGGCAGGGTAGAGGAGGTGTACAGTTACCTGTTTAACTAATTATCCGTTTAATCCGGCTATATGGAGTGAGTATGTTGTAATTTAATGGTTAAAGCTAACCTTATGTTACGGCTGACTTTTGTAGCGGCTGCAGTAAAACAATTATTCTTCCCGCATATATGTGCGGGCTGCGCCGGTGAACACCTGGGTAAGGATTCACAAATATGCCCCGCCTGCCTGCAGGCTTTGCACCCGACACAGTTTTCCCGGTATGCCAATAACCCGGTAGAGAAAAAATTTACCGGCAGGGTGCCGGTGCAAACAGCAACCGCACAGTTCTACTTTTCCAAATCATCGGTACTGCAGCAACTGGTATTTAACTTTAAATATGCGGGTAATATGGCCCTGGGTATACAGTTGGGGCGTAGCATGGGCCATAGCCTGCAACAGTCAGGGCGGTTTACCGGTATTGATCTGTTAGTTCCCGTACCCCTGGCTCCCCGTAAACTGCGTAAAAGAGGGTTTAACCAATCCGCTATTCTTTGTAAAGGTATCAGCGAAATAACCGGCTGTCCGGTAGCAGAAACCGGTGTGCAAAGACTCAGGGCCAATACCACCCAAACCCGCAAGGACCGGGTGGAGCGTTGGGAAAATGTATCGGGTATATTTGGTGTGGCTAACCGGCAGCTGCTACAAAACAAACATGTATTACTGGTAGATGATGTGATCACCACCGGTGCCACCCTCGAAGCCTGTGCCCAGGCCCTGCTTACCGTAAATGGCCTCAAACTCAGTATTGCCACTCTATGTTATGTACCGGGCCAGTGAAACCATTCCTCATTCATAATTCATAATTCATCATTCATCATTCCTCACTCCCCGGTCGTTCTTCATAGCATTTAGCTTTTTGCTTTCAGCTTTCGGCTTTCGCTTATAGCTTTTCCGTAATTTTGAGCCGTATGAAAAAAGCGTTGGGTTTTTGTTTACTGGCCTTTGTACTATTAACTGCCTGCAGTAAAAACTCCTTCATTACCTCACCCGATGCAAAACTTTCTACCTCTGTTGATACGTTGAAATTTGATACTGTCTTTACTACGGTAGGGTCGGTAACAAAACTGTTTAAAATATTCAATGATAACAATCAAAAGCTACGCCTGAACAGTATAGCGCTGGCGGGAGGTACATCCTCTTCTTTTAAAATCAATATTAATGGTACCGCTGCAACCCGGGTAAATAATATTGAGCTGGAAGCCAATGACAGTCTATATGTATTTGTACAGGTAAACATTAATCCCGAAACCGGTAACCTGCCCTTTGTGGTAAGTGACAGTATTGAAATAAATTATAACGGCAATACCCGTAAAGTACAACTGCAGGCCTGGGGCCAGAATGCCCATTTTATGCGTGACAGGGAAATAGCCAGTAACGAAACCTGGAACAACGACTTGCCTTATGTGATACTGGGGTATCTTTATGTACATCCGCAAACACAGCTCACCATTAATAAAGGAACAAGGGTTTACTTTCATGCCGATGCACCGGCCATCATTGATGGTACTTTACTGGTAAACGGCGGTGTGGATACAGTTGACCGTGTTTACTTCCAGGGCGACAGGTTAGACGAACCTTATAATGTGTACCCGGCTGCATGGCCAGGCATTTACTTTCGCAGCAGCAGTATCAATAACCGTATTAGTTACGCGGTAGTAAATAATGCCCACCAGGCAATTGCCCTGGACGGTCCGGCAACAAATGGTAACCCCAAACTGGTATTACAGCAAACCGTGATACATAATGCCTATGATGCGGGCATACTGGCAGTTAACTCGAGTGTACAGGCAGTGAACAGTCTTATTACCAACGCAGGCCGGAATATTGTATTATCTGCAGGTGGTAACTACCAGTTTACACATTGCACGGTAGCCAGTTACGGTAACAACTATGTACAGCATAATAAACCGGTACTGCATCTTTCCAATACTGATGGTGTAAACCATGCTGCCTTACAGGCCGGCTTTACCAACTGTATCTTCTGGGGCGAAGGCGGTGTAATGGAAAACGAAGTACTGACCACAAAAAACAATGCAGCGACTTTTAATGTACAATTCAACAATGTATTGTGGAAAATGAAAACCGTACCTGCCGAGTTGAGTACAGGCGGGAACATTATTACACAAAAGCCGGAGTTTGACTCCATTAATACATCCCGCCAGTTCTATAATTTCAGGTTAAAAGAATTTTCCCCGGCCATCGGCAGCGGGTCAGCAGGCATCATTATTGATATGGATGGTAAGCCCAGGGGTAATTTGCATACAGATTTAGGTTGTTTTGAAAAACAATAACTTTGTTTTTTTGTTATCGGCTGTAGCGTTCTTGTGGAGGTTTGTTGCGGCTGCACTGCATCTTCCGGTTTGCTTATCAAAAAAAGATCATCATCGTTTATAAAAAATTTTAAACATATAACAAATGAAAACTTTATTCATCGCGCTGTTTTTAATGGTAGCTGTTGGCAATAAATCCATTTACGACTTTAAGGCCCCCGGCCTGAGTGGCGGCGAAATAAACCTGGCCGATTATAAGGGTAAAAAAATATTGATAGTAAATACGGCTTCCAAATGTGGCTTAACGCCCCAGTATGAGGAACTGGAAAAGTTATACCAGCAGTATAAGGACAAGCTGGTGATCATCGGGTTTCCGGCCAATAACTTTATGGGTCAGGAGCCCGGAACCAACGAAACCATTGCCGAGTTTTGTAAAAAGAACTACGGGGTAACCTTCCCGATGGCAAAAAAAGTATCGGTAAAAGGAAAAGATATCGACCCCTTATTTAAATACCTGGTAGAACAGGCTGAGGCAAAAGGTATTAAAGACCCGATCAGCTGGAATTTTACCAAATTCCTGGTGAATGAAAAAGGTGAGCTGGAAACGGTGTTTACACCCAAAACAAAACCAATGAGTGAAGAGGTGTTGAAGTATTTAAATTAATCAGTTAAATGATATTTGTAAAAAGCGTTTTAAATATTAAAACGCTTTTTTATTGCCCTTTTCAAAGACTTTATACCGTAAACTTAATTGTATGCTTCTTACATACAGTTCATGGGCCGGGCCTTCTTTACCGGATAACAGATCAGTAAAGCCAAATAAATAATCTCCGGCTATCTGCCATTTAGGGCTAAGGTCTATTCCTGCGGATCCGCTTAATCCCGCATTTACATAATTAAAACTTTTTTGAAAATTGGCCAATACGTTTACATAAGCGCCTATGGTACCGTATAATCCCATGTTTTTAAACAGGTTACTCCTTAACCCAATATTTGGGGAAAGTTGCAGGTATATTGGCCGGCTGTTTTTTTGTTTGCCGGCATCAACATAAAACCGGTCATATTTAACCGCCAACATAACCAGTTGTGCCGATGCGGCGAAAAAACCTGGTTTAGCTTTTTTATATTGCTGGTAGCTAATGCCCAGTTGAAACCCCGGATTAAATTCCCTTACGTAATTATTTATACCTGCCCCTTCTTTTTTAAAGCTGCTGATATTTGCCCCGCCGGAAATATATAATTTGTTTTGAGCTGTAAGATTTGTAACAACGATCATTATGCTCACAGTTAATAATAGTTTGTTCATAACACTATTGACATTTATTATGTACACGCTGCTGCTTTATTTTTTTATTTCATTTAATGTTAATACTGAAGCTGGCGCAAGTCTTCCGAAGGGCGACTTGCACCAAGGAAAATCTGCCCTGATTATATCAGGGTATTGCAAAGCTGTTACAGGCAGGAAAATATAACCGGTTACTTAGAAGCGTAAATTACTGAAGTCAGCATGGTGCCCAAAAGCTGCGGGGTTAACGGTGCTACAAAACCTGATAGCCTTTATATTTTCTTTTACATCTATACGTCTATTTCTTTCTACTTTTTAGTCAGTGCAACTTTCAGTCCCAATATAATGAACACAACTCCTGAAGCCTTATTCATCCATCTTTCGGCATTTTTATTTTTGTTGAAAAGTTTTGCAACCCGGCTACCCATCATAGCTAAAAATGCACACCAGGTAAGGGTAATTAAAAACATAATAAGCCCCAGTAAAAAATATGGAAGTGGATTATTTATTGCTGTGGAGCTTATGAACTGCGGTAAAAAGGCCAGGAAAAATATGGCAATTTTTGGATTTAAAACATCGCTCAGAAAAGCGGTTAAAAACATATTTCTCATCCCTTTCACTTTAATTTCTGTTTCTTTTAACTCTACCTGCCGGCTTTTATCCAGTAAAGATTTTATACCAATATAAATTAAATAAGCAGCGCCCAAATACTTAATGATACTAAAAGCGACAGCCGATTTTGCAATAATTAAAGATAACCCCAGCGTTACAGCACAGGTATGGAAAATCAACCCTAAGCTAACACCCAGGGCCGAATAAAGTCCTGCTTGTTTACCTTTAGAGATGCTTCTTGTTAAAACCATTATGGTATCTATTCCCGGCGTTATTACAACAATAATTGCCGTAAGGATAAATGTCTCTAAGTTTATAATTCCTGTCATTGTATTACACTTTTAATTACTGCAGTCGTTCGGGCGTTGCGTTTAAACAGATTAACCCCGAATGCAAACCGGTGTAAGGTACAACAGTTGAAAACATATTATGACATTCATTTTTTTTCAGTCAGCCTTATAAACAGCTTATATGATACAGGAAATAAGTGTTCGTTCAACTTTCGACCGTGTACGTTTCCTGCTCATTAAAAAATCTGCCATAGGCCTGAATGTGGCGCCGGCTGCTACAGATCCTTAGCCTCCGGCAACGGGTAACAAACGCTCTCCGGCTTATCATTCCCTTTAACAATACTTTATAAATAATCAATGAGTTATGATTGTGTAATAAAAAACAGTGGCACATCTATACAACGAAACCTGATTAGCGCAAGCGTTAACATTGCAGCAGAAAAGGGTATATTTTTGAACAGATTAAAATTATTAAAACATGAAAAAGTTATTCAGCCTATTATTATTGTTACCCTTCTTTGCCGTAGCACAAAATACTGCTCAGTCAGAAGTAGATGGTACACCTCATATTGAAGTAACCGGTACTGCGGAAAAGGAAATAGCGCCGGATGAAATTTCTATCCGCATTGTATTACAGGAAACAGCCGAAAAAAACAGGACCACCATTAAAGAGCTGGAAGAGGCCCTGAAAGCTAAACTAAAGGCCAGTGGTATTGAGTTGAGTAAACTGGTATTACAGAATGCAAATGCGAGTTACGAAAAAATATCCCGTAAAAACAAGGATGTGATTAACCAAAAGGAGTACATTTTAAAAGTAAACAGCGCCGAACAGGCTTATAAGGCTTTTGCCATATTTGATGAAATACAGATCAAGGATGCACGCATTGTAGAGTTGAGCCACTCTAAAATTGAGGAGTACAGGCAGGAAGTAAAACTGATGGCTATTAAAGCTGCCAAACAAAAAGCCACCAATATGTTAGCGGCTATTGGTGAAACTATTGACAAACCTTTAGTGATCAGGGAAATGGATGAAACCTATATGCCATACAGGGTGAATATGGTAGCGAATACTACGCTAAGTGCTGATTATATAAATGAAGGAGAGGATTTCCTGGAAATAAAACCGATCAAATTACAGTATAAAGTGTTTACCCGCTTTAAGATCAAATAAAAAAAACGGAGCTCGTAGCTCCGTTTTTTTTATTTATAACAGGACCTGTTGTTTTATGTTGATTTGCTAAAATCCAATGCCGGGGCTAAACGTAAAAGAATAACACTCAAGAAGGCCAGCACAAAAATGGTAATGAACAGGGTATTGGGTGTATCGCCCTGGAAAGCACCGATGGCTGCTGCCACCAAAGCGCCGGCGCCCATACGTAAAGCGCCGCCTAATGCAGAAGCTACCCCCGCATTGTGTTTAAAGGGCGATAAAGAGGCAGCCATCACATTGGGGTTAATAAAGCCGGTTAAAAACAGGATAGAAAAAATACCGGCTACCAATACCCTGTAATCAACCGTTGGTACCGTTAATAAAACGGCTAACAATATGGTGATAATAACACATAAAACACGGGTAGCAATGGCAGCGATCTTTAAAAAATAGACTTTTTTGGTAGCCAGTCCGTTTAAAGAACTGCCTGTAATAAGCCCGGCTGCATTAATGGCGAATATGACCGAAAAAGTAGCTTTATCCAACCCGTAGAATGTTTGAAAAACAAAGGACGAAGAAGTGATATAAGCAAACAGGATGGCCATAGACAGGCTGCCGGTAATAGTATATAATAAAAAGGTACGGTTCTTTAATACGGTCAAATAATTTTGCCGCACTTCGCTGATACGCAGTTTACCGGTGCTCATAAACCTATTGGTTTCGGGCAGAAAGAAATAAATAAGTAAGCTGACAAGGGTGGCAAAGGCCGCCAGGAAAAGAAAAATAAAGGACCAGTTAGCTTTTTCCAGCAACATACTGCCGATGCTGGGTGCAATTAAAGGTGCTACACCCATTACCAGCATGATCAGCGAAAAGGCTTTGGCCATTCTTTCTTTTTCATACACATCACTGATAATGGCATTGGAGGCTACCATGCCCACACAACCGCCCAGGGCCTGCAAAAAACGCATGACGATCATACTGTCGATGGTTTGCGAAAAAGCGCAACCGAGGGCAGCCAGTATATAAATGAATAAACCGGCCAGCAACGGTTTTTTACGACCGTATTTATCTACCACCGGCCCATAGATCAGCTGCCCTATGGAAATGCCAATAAAGTAGGAGGTAAGGGTAAAAGCCACCTGGTGTTCATCGGTGCCCATGGCTGCAGCAATCTGGCTAAAGCCGGGCAGGTACATATCAATAGAAAAAGGACCGAGGGCTGCCAGTATACCTAAAAGTATGATGAGGAAGGTTTTGTTGATCTGTGTTGTTTTCATAATGAGAAAAGCAAAAGTAGGCGTAATCGCCTGCTTTTGCCCCGAAATACTTTAAAGTAAGTTTTGTGCAGGTACAACAATTTTGAAGGAAATTGGTTGACCGTTTTTTGCTCCTTTTTTGTTTTCCGGAAAAGGAAAGTATTACAACACTGACTGGTCCTTACCCAGGTTGGAACTAAGTTTACCTGTAAATGCAGTAAAGCTTATGCGGGTAATGTTGCCCGCCTGAGGTAAAGCCATTGTTCGCGGCCGGCGCTTATTTAAGAGGTCTTTTTATTCATTTCGGCTACCAAAGTTGCTATTAAGGTTCTTGCGTCTTTGTGTTTCAGTAAAGCTGCTGTTTGTCCTGCCCAATATGATTTAAAGTCCGGGTTAGAATCGGCGGTTGCCGGATAAGCTTTTAAATAGCCCATAAATTTACCTTGTAAAGGGTAGGGGGCCAGCTGGTCTTCATAATGTTTCAATTCTTCCGTTAACCTGTTGCGTATACCTCTTGAAAGCCTGCCTGTAAATACCTTTGTGAGGGTAGTGTATTTTGCATCAGGGGTAAACAGCTTGTCTTTATGATCCTGCGACGCATTTGATTGTTCCGTTGCTAAAAAAGCGGTACCCATTTGCACGGCATCGGCACCTAAAGCAAATGCGGCCTGTATTCCTCTTGCATCGGCTATCCCTCCCGCCGCGATGATAGGTATTTTTACATTATCAGCTACCTGTGGAATAAGAGCGAATGTACCCGTTAATGATTCCTCGGCTGGTTTTAAAAAGGATACCCTGTGTCCGCCGGCTTCAAATCCTGTGGCAACGATAGCATCAACACCTGCCTGTTCTAAGGCAATTGCTTCATCAACCGTAGTAGCCGTACCAACGGTTTTTATCCCGAGTGTTCTACATTTCTCTAAAATATGTTGCGAGGGAATACCATACACAAAACTAAAGACTGCCGGTTTGGCTTCAAATATAGCTTCAACCTGTTCTTCAAACTTTGCACCCAGGTCTGTCGGCCTTTCGGGTATAGGTAAACCAAGTTCGTTAAAATAGGGTGTAAACAGTGCCGTTAGTTGTTCATAATCATTATCGCCAAAACTGCTTAAACGACTGTCACGGTCATTCACCCATAAATTAATATTGAAAGGCTTCAGGGTATGTTTTTTAATTTCATAACAGGCATCAATAATTTCTTTTGCAGAGAAAGGTTGTGCACCAAAAGAGCCTAAAGCGCCTGCATTTGAAACGGTACTGGTAAGACTTACCGACGACAAACCTCCTCCGAAGGGACCCTGAACTATCGGGAGATCTATACCCAATAATTTTGTGAATTTTGTTTTATGCCACATGTTCTTTTTTTTTGAGTGATAGATTTAGAATATCAGTCAATGAGATGACTGATATATTGTTTAATACACTATTTTTCGCCTGTTCATTTTAAGCTTGACCTATCAGTTTAAATTGAAGAACGAATTCATCATAAATCAGTTTATCGCCAAGATTGTCAATAAACTTTCCTGATCCGTAACGAATATTGTACCTGGTTCTGTCAATAACAACTTCGCCCATAGCGTGTAAAAAATCAGTAAACACTTCAACACTTGTATAAAAGCTGACAGGGTGCGTAATATCTTTAATAGTAAGATTGCCGTTTACTAAAAAGCGACCAGGTTCTTTTTGAGCAGCACTTGTAACAACCAGTTTGGCTGTTTTAAATTTGTCCACTGAAAAAAAATCGTCATTTTGCAGATGACCTAAAAATTCATTATTCGTTTTAGGGTCTTCAATATCGCTGATTACAATCGAGGTCATATCAATAACAATTTCCCCACTTGTAATGATGCCATCGGTAAGTTCGAGAAAACCACTTTCTATATTGATGCTGCCGGTATGTAAACCCAATACTTTTTTGCCTGTCCAGTTTACGGTACTACTTGCCTGTTGAATTTGAAATGTTACCATTGTTTTTAAAGTTTAAAAATGATGGTACGAAGCTCGATAACTGTGTGATGATAGAAAATGACATACCGCACAGTTTTAATGTGAGGTAGGTCACATTATTTTGAAGAGGAGTTGAAACGGCTAAGCGTTTCCCTGCTAACCCCCAGGTAAGAAGCTATTAAATGTTTAGGTACTTTTTGAAAAAGCTGGGGATATTGTTCCAAAAGCCTGTCGTACCGTTCTTTTGCATTATTACTCATCAGCGAAAGTATGCGTTGTTGTAAGGCAACATTGCGGGTATTGGTTTTCTTCCTGAAAAAATGTTCAATTTTATGCAGTTCCGAACATAATTTCTCCCTGTTATCGTGCGAGAGGCAAAGCACTTCGGTATCTTCAATGCAATCAATATCAATGGTGGCAATTGTTTGGTTATAATAGGCCTGGTAATCTGTTATCCACCAGTCGGGCATGCCAAACTGTATGATATGAATTTTGCCATCATTGTCGGTATGGTAGGATTTCAGACAACCACTCCGAATGAAATAATCAAATATCACAGCCTGCCCGCTTTGCACTAAAAACTGGCGTTTCCTGAATTTCCTTTCAGTGAAATGCGACAGTATATAGTCAAACTCTTTATCGGAAAGCGGCGTAATTTTTTCTATTTGCTGGCGTAATATCTTACTCATTCAATGGAGCGGTTGTATTTGTTTGTTTTACAGTGTCGACCATATCCTCAATTTCTTTTACATAATATTTTTTCATCAAGCTAAATCTGACTAAGTATTCTTTGGTGTATACCATGTTTTCGTGATAGAAAGGCCGGATATCTTTAAATTGATTACTTGCCAATTGTAAATCGTTTATAAACTGTTGTCTTTGTTTGGGCAGAATAAAAAAGTAAAAACCCCCAAATTGAACAATGTCAAAATAAAGCGTTGTTTCTTTTGATTGTAGAACAAGGGTATTGTGATTTTTAATTTTCCAGGAACCGCTATCAGCCGTAAAAGTCGCCAAACAACTAAAGTCTATTTTGCGAAATGTCATATTTGAGTCGAGCTGAAAATTATAACCACCAAAACCATCACTCCGGTAGAAATCCCCCACAATATCTTTCCTGGTAGCTGAGTCTGCAATTGTCAAACCTTCAATATTTTTATAAACAGCTTTACTTGTAACCTGTCCATACCCAAGTGACGAAAACAATAGTGCAATGATTGTTAATGTTTTTATCATAGTGAAACTTACAATTTACCGGTACAAGGTATTCTAAACAAGATAGCTAAAAAAAGCCCCGTTGAAAACTACCAGATTGTATTCCTTCTATTATCGTAAAATCAATATGAATTATTGTATGTATAAAGCCCAAAGACTGCCCGATTGCAGCGGCACCCCGTACGCAGTAACGGGGTATAGCGGAAAGCGGGGACTGCTGTTGATAGTAGTACTGCAGCTGACAGCCCCGGACAAAAAACAGTGTATTGACAGTTTGCCGCCTTCTGTATGTCTCCGGTAATAAAATCAGTAAGCACATCCGTATCTTTGCCCTTCATGCAATTTAAAGATATTATTGGCCAGCCGGTATTGAAGAAAGAACTTCCTGAGTTAATGCAGGAGAACAGGCTGGCCCATGCCTTATTGTTTTTAGGAAAGGAAGGCTCGGGCGCCCTGGCTTTGGCCCTGGCCCTGGCACAATACGTGGTATGCGAAAAAGTAAATGGTGTAGGCGTGAGTGCAGGCCCCTCCTTATTTGGTGATGAACCCGAACCGGCCACTGCCGATAAAAAGGATAGCTGCGGCACCTGCCCTGCCTGCGTTAAAGCCGCGCAACTGGTACACCCGGATATTCATTTTGCCTACCCGGTTGTGACTAAAAAACCAGGCACCCCACCCTTAAGCACCGATTATATTACCGAATGGCGGGAGTTTGTTGCCGCTTACCCGTACGGGAATGTGTACGACTGGCTGCAGTTTATTGGAGCTGAAAATAAACAGGGTAATATAACGGCCCATGAGTGTAACGAAATTATCCGCAAACTGAGCCTTAAAAGCTTTGAGAGCGAGTATAAGATACTCATTATGTGGATGCCCGAATACCTGGGTAATGAAGGTAATAAACTGCTGAAACTGATAGAGGAACCACCACCCAATACACTTTTCATTTTAGTGGCGGAGAACGAAGCAGCCATCTTACAAACCATACTGAGCCGCTGCCAGCTGGTAAAAGTGCCCATGCTGGAGATGGTGGATATTGAAAACGCCCTGGTAACCCGGCATAAAACAGAGCCCCTGGCCGCACGCCAGGTAGCCAATATAAGCGAGGGCAATTACCGCGAAGCCCTGCACATGGTACAACATGCCGACGAGGACTGGCAGGACCTGTTGCGGGAATGGCTGAATGCTATTTTGAAAAACGGCCCTGTAGCCCAGGTAAAATGGGTGGACGAGATCAGCAAGGCCGGACGGGAAAAGCAAAAACAGTTTTTACGCTATTTTAATCATTTGCTGGAACTGGGCCTGCGCCTGCGGGTATTGGCCGAAGCGGGACAAACCGTGGCCGCCAGCGATAATGAAAGAGATTTTGCCCTGCGCCTGAATAAAATTACCGGCATTGAACAGCAGGAAGCTATTATTGAAGAACTGGATAAAGCCGCTTATTATATTGAAAGAAATGCCAATGGTAAAATGCTGTTTCATGCGCTTACCATTAAGCTGTACCATATTATTAAAGATAAAGTAGTGATGGATTAATACCACGAAACGGTAATTTTTTTAAGATAAACAGAACGGCTTAACAAACTATATAAACCCTTCGTACATTTGTTGCAGTGGCTCTAACCAATAATATATTAAGCATTATTCCGCAGCGGGCGCCTTTTGTAATGATCGATGCCCTGGAAACCTGTACGCAGGAAAATGCAAGTACCTCTTTTACGGTACGTGCCGATAATATTTTTATCAGCGACGGTGTTTTACAGGAAGCAGCGCTGGTAGAAAATATTGCACAGACCGCCGCGGCACATATGGGTTATACCTGCCAGCAGGAAAACAAGCCGGTGCCCGTGGGGTTTATTGGTGCCGTACAAAACCTGGTCATACACGCTTTACCGGCCGTAAATGATGAATTACATACCGAGATTGTCATAAAAAACCAGGTATTTAACGCTACTATTATTGCCGGTACTATTGTGTTAAACGGCAAACCCATTGCCGGTTGCGAAATGAAAATTTTTATATCATAAACCTAATAACAAAAACCTTCCACTTATGAAACGCATGATGATGCTGGTACTGTTGGCTACCCTTACCGGCTTAGCAGTAAATGCACAGGCTTCGTTAAAAGATGTATTTGCCAATAAAGAAACACCGTTGTTCTACTATGGCATTGATTTTACCAATATAAAAGTAATTGACGATGCGGCTATCAATGCCGAAGATGTGGTGAGCCGCCAGTTTAACGGTATTAATGATGTGGTGGTGAACGAACCTAAAAAATATACCATTGCAGAGGCTTTTCGCAAAAGCCAGGTAGATCATGACCTGAGTTTTGTAAGTGAGCGCAACAAAACGGTTGACCCCAAGAAGTTAAACAGTACTACCGCCTCCGATTTTGAACGTTTAACACAAAAAGATATTGAAGCCACGGTGGCCAAATTAAAAACCGGCAATAATACCGGCGTAGGTTTGGTACTGGTAGCCGAAGCCCTGAGCAAGGGCAAAAAAGCCATGGCCGTTTGGGTTACTTTTATTGACAGTAAAACCAAGAAGGTATTGTATACCGAAAGAATGGAAGCCAAGATGAGCACGGCTTTTAGCCTGCGTAACCAGTGGGCTTCCTGTATCAAGAACCTGATTGACGATATTGATAAGAAGAAATTTAAAGAGTGGAAGAAAAAATTTGCAGCTGAATAATGCCCAAAACACTTACAACACGCACTGAAATACTGATCCGGTTTAACGAGGCTGACCCTTTGGGTATTGTATGGCATGGCCATTATATCCGTTATTTTGAAGATGCCCGCGAAGCTTTTGGTAAAGAACATAACCTGGGGTATATGCACTTCTTTAAACAGGGAGTGGTTATTCCTATTGTACATGTAGAATGTAACTTTAAAAAATCGGTTAAGTTTGGAGAAACTATCTGGGTAGAAGCCACTTTTATTCCCACCGATGCGGCAAAAATTAAATTTGAATATGTACTGTACAATGCGGCCAACCAGGTAGTAGCTACCGGCAGTACCGTACAGGTTTTTTTGGATAAGGAAACACAAAGTTTACAACTGGTGAACCCGCCTTTTTTTGAAGCGTGGAAAGCTGGCCTGGGATTATAAAAACAATAAAACAGTACCTTGTACGGGCAATACAACCGCATGCAACCAGTGTATATTACAGGAACAAATATTGTTACACCTATTGCCGCCACAGCTGCCGAAAACTTTGAGCTGCTGGCACAAAATATTTCGGGGGTGCAACAACACCATGAAGAAGACCTGTTACCGGTGCCGTTTTATGCGTCTCTTTTTAATACAGTACAAAACAGTATTGCAAATAACGGCACGCCAACCCGGTTTGAACAACTATTGATAGACTCTATTACTGACGCCGTTGAACAGGCTGGTATTGATACAACGGCAGCTGACACGGCATTAATTATTAGTACCACCAAGGGCAATATCAGTTTAATAGAAGAGGTGCAAACCCCCGATCCTGCACTGCAGCAGCGGGTGGCCTTACATACCTCGGCCAACATTATTCAACAACATTTCGGTTTTACCCATACACCGGTGGTAGTATCACATGCCTGTATTTCGGGTTTAGTGGCATTGATCACGGGTATGCGACTGATACAGGCCGGCAGGTACCGGCAGGTGGTGGTAAGTGGTGCCGATATTATTACCCAATTTGTACTATCCGGCTTTCATTCCTTCATGGCCATCAGCGATCAGCCCTGCCAGCCATTTGATGCCAACCGTAAAGGCATTAACCTGGGCGAAGGGGCGGCTACCATTATTTTATCGGCCGAACCTAAGGCGGGTGAAACGGCGGTACAGCTAACGGGCGGCGCGGTGAGCAATGATGCCAATCATATTTCGGGACCTTCGCGTACCGGGGCCGAGTTATACCAGGCTATCAGTGAAGCCATGCAACAGGCGGGTGTCAGCTCCGGCGATATTGATTTTATATCTGCCCACGGCACAGCTACCCGTTATAACGACGATATGGAAAGCAAAGCCATTACCCTGGCCGGCTTACAGCAAAAACCGGTAAACAGCCTGAAAGGTTACTATGGACATACCCTGGGAGCTGCCGGCTTAATTGAAACAGTGATAACGGTGGACTCCCTGTTGCAGAATAAAATTATTGGTACCAGGGGCTTTGAACAACCGGGGACTGCTGAAAATATTAATGTTTGCAGTACATTGCAGCCTGGATTATACAAAACGGCTTTAAAAACGGCTTCCGGTTTTGGCGGTTGTAACGCGGCAATTGTGATTCAAAAAATAAATTAATTTTTTTGATACCGGCTGTTGTGCTTCGGTCAGCATTGGTTGCGTCGCACACTTGTACTGCATAACTTTAATCAACAGGCAATAGCTGTACAATAAGCGGGTTTGTATTATATCATTAAACACTCAACATTAAATATTCCCAGGCGGGAACGAGCTATTTAACATGAAATTTTTTACTAAAGACAACCGCAGTGCGTTAGAGGCAAAACATATAGCCCAGTTTATTGCATTTGGTCCCGTGGTATTCCAGGTGGCCAAGGTAATGCGTGATAAAGGCATTTTAAAACTTATTGAAGATAAAACAGCGGGTGGGGGTATCAGTTTACAGGATATTGCCAGCCAGACCGGTATACAGGAGTATGGTGTAAGGGTATTGCTGGAATCTTCTTTAGGCATTGGCCTGGTAGTGGTGAGTGATGAAGGTAACTATAGCCTTACCAAAACCGGCTACTTCATCCTGCACGATCCGTTGACGATTGTGAACATGGATTTTATTCATGATGTAAACTATAAAGGCTTGTTTCACCTGGATAAAGCCATTGAAACCGGAAAGCCCGAAGGATTAAAAGAATTAGGCGATTGGCCTACAGTGTATGAAGGTTTATCCAAACTGCCGCCGCATATACAAAAAAGCTGGTTTGCCTTTGACCACTTTTTCTCTGATATTGCGTTTCCCGAAGTATTAAAAAATGTGTACAAATACGGTGTAAAGAACATGCTGGAAATTGGTGGCAATACGGGCAAATGGGCCGTGGCCAGCACCAGTTATAACCCCGATGTACATATTACCATTATGGACCTGCCCGGCCAGGCAAGTATGGCCGAAAAAAAGGTAAAAGAACTGGGTCTGGAAGACAGGGTATCTTTCTTCCCTAACAATGTACTGGACGAAACCAAAGCATTCCCTAAAGGGTTTGACAGCGTGTGGATGAGCCAGTTCCTGGATTGTTTTTCCGAAGCAGAAATAGTGTCCATCATGAAACGTTGCGGCGAAGCTATTAACGATGATGGTTATATTTTTATACTGGAAGCCTTCTGGGATACCCAGCGTTTTGAAACGGCCGCTTTCTGCTTACAGCAAACCTCCATCTATTTTACAGCTGTAGCCAATGGTAACAGCCAGATGTATGACAGCCGTGTATTTATCAAAAGCATTAAAGAAGCCGGTTTTGACATTGTAGAACAGGTAGATGGTATTGGATTGAGCCATACACTGCTGGTATGTAAAAAGGTTGGTTGATAGATCGTGGCTTCAGCCACGATGGAGCAGGATAAATAAAAAATTAAAACCCCTCTTCAGAGGGCTTGGGAGGCTAAATATGGAACAGGTAGACGTATTGGTAATAGGTGCCGGTCCTTCGGGAACCGTTGCTGCCTCTATTGTACACCAGGCAGGGTACAAGGTAAAGATTGTAGAAAAACTGCAATTTCCCCGTTTTGTGATTGGCGAAAGCCTGTTGCCGCGTTGTATGGAAGCGCTGGAGGAGGCAAAGTTTTTAGATGCCATTAAAAAACAAGGTTACCAGGAGAAGTATGGTGCCAAGTTTGAAAAAAAAGGTAAAATATGCGACTACGCATTTGCCAATAAATTTTCGGAGGGCTGGTCATGGACCTGGCAGGTACCCCGTGCCAGCTTTGATAAAGTGCTGGCCGATACGGTTGCCGAAATGGGCGTGGAAGTAGTTTACGAAACTACGGTTACCGCCATTAGTTTTAACGAGGACGGCAGTTCGGTAACTACTATTGAAGATAAAAACGGTGTGGAAAGTAAAATAGCCGCCCGCTTTATTATCGATGGCAGTGGTTATGGCCGGGTAATACCCAAACTGTTTAACCTGGAAAAACAATCCAACCTGCCGCCGCGTAAAGCCTTGTTTGCCCATACCGTTGATAAAAAACGCTCGATGGATGATGAGCCCAACCGTATTACCATTGTGGTGCATGAAAAGGGTGTTTGGATATGGATCATTCCTTTCTCCGATGGCATTACCTCTTTAGGATATGTAGGCGATGTGGAGTTTTTTGAAAGAACACCCGGTGCTACACCGGAAGAGCAATACCGCAACCTGATTGCCTCACAACCTTATATTGCCGAGCGTATGAAGGATGTGGAGCTGGTATTTGAGCCCCGCACTTTACAATCGTGGTCGGCTACAACTGATAAGTTTTATGGCGACGGCTTTGTATTAACCGGTAATGTTACCGAGTTTTTAGATCCGGTATTTTCCAGTGGTGTAACCCTGGCCACCGTGAGCAGCCAGCTGGCCGGTAAACTGGTGGTACGTAAATTGAAAGGTGAGGTTATTGACTGGAATACCGAATACATGGATATTATGACCCAGGGCGTAGATGTGTTCCGCAGTTATGTAATGGCCTGGTATGAGGGCACACTGGATACTATTTTCTTTGCCGATAACCAGGATCCCCTGGTGAACAGGCAGATATGTTCGGTACTGGCGGGTTATGTATGGGACCTGGAAAACCCGTATGTTAAAAACCACAAAACCATTTTAAAGAAACTGGCACGAACAATAGAGTTGAGAGATATGATAGAAGATTAAAAAAGCGGCCCCGGGCCGCTTTTTTAACGGACATAATGCTTAATCTCCATCGGTCTAATGATATACATTTAAACCTGGATACATTTTTTCCAGGTTTCTTCGCTATAACTAAAGCTTTGCCTACTTTTGACGACTTTATTAAAACAACCCCCGATCAGCTCAGATTATTACTATATAAACGCCGCTGTAGTTGTAAGCAATAACCGCATTGTAAAAAACGGTGACCCCGTGCTGGAGACAGATTCCGGCACCGTTGCCGCTTTTTTAGATACTGCTTACCGCGAACTGGCCATTGACTATTCCAAATTTTTTAAAATGGATAAGTTGAGCAAACTGGGCATACTGGCCACTGATGTATTGCTAAAGGGGAGTGGTCTGCCGGGACAATACGCTCCTGAAAAAACAGGCATTGTATTGGCCAATGCCAATGCCAGCCTGGATGCGGATGTAAAATATATGGAATCGGTAAGGACTATTCCCAGTCCGGCGCTTTTTGTGTACACCCTACCCAATATTGTAATTGGCGAAATAAGCATCCGGTATGGTTTTAAAGGCGAAAATGCTTTTTTTATTCAGCCCGCATTTGATGCCGAATGGTTGTATTTTTACACGCAGGATCTGTTACAGCATAAACGGCTGGACGCCTGTATCTGTGGCTGGGCAGATATAATAGGGGAGGAATATAAAGCCGCATTTTTCCTGGTGGAGAAAAATGCAGGCGTGAATGCACAGCCTTTCACCGCTGAAACAATTAAACAAGTTTATAGTTAAATAGTATTATGGAACAATTAATGCACACGCTAAAAGAGCAGCTGATCAAACAATTAAACCTGAATGATAAAAAGCCGGAGGATATTGGTAACGATGATCCTTTGTTTGTGGAAGGATTGGGTTTAGACTCTATTGATGCGCTGGAACTGATCGTGTTATTACAACAGGAATATAAAATAAAACTGGCCAGTGCCGAAGAAGGACAAACCGTTTTCCGTTCTATCCGTACCATGGCTCAATACATCACCGATCGCCAGGCCCAGGCTGCATCCTAATATATGGCGGGTACTGTTTTTATAGCGGGTTTGGGCGTTATTTCGGCCATTGGTAACAATGTGGCTGCAAATATGGCTTCCCTGCTGGCCGGTGAGGCCGGTATGGGTACTATGCGCTACCTGCAATCGGCGCATAAGGATAAATTGCCTGTAACCGAAGTAAAACGCAGTAACGAAGAACTGGCTAAACTGGCCGGTTTACCCGCGCATATAAGTCGCACAGCTTTATTAAGTACCATTGCAGCACAGGAGGCCGTACAAAATGCCGCCATACCAAAATGGGAACAATGGCGTACCGGCTTTATCAGTGCCAACAGCGTAGGTGGTATGGATAAGACTGAGGATTTTTTCATACAATACCTGCAAAACCCGAAATCGGGCCGTTTACGCGATGTGGTCAACCACGAATGTGGCGCCATTACCGAGATCACCGCCGATAAACTGGGCATTAAACAGCATATCAGCACCATCAGTACAGCCTGCTCCTCCTCGGCTAACAGCATATTTTTAGCAGCCCGGCTTATCCGGCAGGATAAACTGGATATTGTAGTGGCCGGTGGCGTAGATGCACTTACCCGTTTTACCCTGAATGGCTTTAATACCTTAATGATACTGGATCAGCAGTTTTGCCAGCCTTTTGATGAAAACCGCCGGGGTTTAAACCTGGGCGAAGGAGCCGGCTATGTTGTTTTGGTATCAGAGAAAGTAGCCGCTACTCTAACAAAAGCGCCCGAAGTACACTTATCAGGCTGGGCCAATGCCAACGATGCCTATCACCAGACAGCCTCATCGCCCGATGGAGTAGGCTCTTACCTGGCTATGCAAAAAGCCCTGGCTAAAAGCGGCTTGCAGCCCACTGATATTGATTACATAAATCTTCATGGTACCGGCACCCAGAACAATGACAGTGCAGAGGGAACGGCCATCAGTAAACTGTTCCAGGCACCTTACCCGGCCATGAGCTCTACCAAAAGTTTTACCGGCCATACCTTAGGCGCCAGCGGCGCTATTGAAGCGGTATACTCGGTTTTAGCCATACAGCATGGCGTTATTTTTCCCAACCTGCGGTTTCAAACGCAGATTGCCAACCAGCCTTTTGCACCGGTGACCACCCTGCAACACCAAACCGTAAACCATGTTATGTCCAACTCCTTTGGATTTGGCGGTAACTGCAGCTCACTGATCTTCTCTAAAATTCAGTAATTATTTGTTGACCGGCTGCAGTGCTGATGGCATCGTTCCTTGCGTCGCACACTTCAGCAGTACCAATACTAATGAACTAAAAGCAGAAAGCGTAAAGCTGAATGTCTCCTTAAACATTAAACTTTAAACACAAAACCTTAAACCCTTTGGCTGTTTTTTGCTAAAATTTATCTAATCCCCGCTTTAAGCTGCGTCATTCCGTCCAAAGGTTATAAGTTTGCAACCTGATGCGTTACCAACGGTTTATATTCCCGGTTTTTGTGGCTGTATTACTCATTACCCTGGCAATGGGTGGTATTGGCTGCGCCAATATTGTTCCGCCTGAAGGCGGGGCCAAAGATACTTTAGCTCCGCGTTTGCTACGGGTTACTCCCGATGATGATACCCGGAACTTTGACGCCAAAAAGATCGTTTTTTCCTTTGACGAATATGTTGACCTGGTAGAGAACGGCCAGAAAATGGAAGTATCGCCTTTACCCAAATCACCGCCCCGGATTGGCCGTAAATTAAGAACGGTTACCATTAATTTAAGGGATACCCTGGAACCCAACACTACTTATTCCATTAATTTAAAAGGCGTAGTAAAAGATGTGAATGAGGGCAATGAGATGGCAGACATGATCTATGTTTTTTCTACCGGCCCTACTATTGACAGCATGGAACTTTCGGGTAATGTGCTGATGGCCGAAGATGGAAAAATAGACTCAACACTTACAGTAATACTGCACAGGAATGGCGACGATTCGGCTGTAGTAAAGGAAAAACCGCGTTATGCTACCCGTGTGGACCGTAACGGGCATTTTCATTTTCAATACCTGCAGGCCGGTACTTATTATATTTATGCCTTAAAAAATGAAGGCTCCAGTTACCGCTATACCAGTGTAAAACAGGCTTTTGCTTTTGCCAGTGCGCCTGTAGTGTTACAGGGCGCTGCTGAGCCTATACAGTTATATGCCTACACCACTGTTGAACCTGAGAAGGCCGGACCCAAAACCGCTCCCAAACGTGCCCCGGCCGACCGGCGTTTAAAATACAAAACAAATGCCGGTGGTTCCGGCAAACAGGACCTGCTCACCCGCTTTAGCTTTACTTTTGAAACACCCTTGAAAAGCTTTGACAGTACGGGCATTAAGTTTTATACCGACACATTGTTTACACCTATTACCAGTGGTTTTAACTGGTCCTTGGACAGCACCAAAAAAGTACTAAGCTTTAATTATCCCTGGGTACAGGATACCTTGTATCATTTTATTATGGACACCACTTTTGCAGTAGATACTCTTGGTTTTAAACTGTTACGTAACGATACCATCAGCTTTAAAACCATGGCTAAACTGGAATATGGCGAATTAAGCATCCGGTTTAAAAACCTGGAACTGAGCGAAAACCCGGTGATCTTTTTTGTACAGGGTAACGAGGTTAAATACCGCTTCCCGCTTACAGGCCCGGCTTTTAAACAGGCTTTGTTTATTCCGGGTGATTATGAACTGCGCTTGTTAAAGGATAAGAACAAAAACGGTATCTGGGATCCCGGCGATTTCTGGGGCTCGAAAGAGCAGCCTGAACTGGTAAGGCCGATCGGGAAAAAAGTAATTGTGCGGGCCAACTGGCAAAACGAGACCGAAATTGATATTAATGCTCCTGTGGTGAACGAGAGCGATAACAGGAATAATGGCCGTCAGCCAGGGAACAACAGTAATAACCAGCCGCCAACCCGCCAGCCAAAAACAACAGCAACCCAACAGGAAGCGGTATTGGAAAAATAGTGCCGTTACACACCGCAAAACCGTATTCAAACTTATCTTTGCAGGATGCAATTTTCCTCGGTGTTATTAGAAAATGCGGTGAACGAATTTGCCAAACTGCCCGGTATTGGTAAAAAAACAGCCCTGCGTTTAGTGCTGCACTTATTAAAACAGGATAATGGTTCCGTACTGCATTTCAGTGACAGCATTGCCAAAATGCGCAGCGAGATCAAATTCTGTAACCGTTGTTTCAATGTAGCCGATGGTGATATTTGCAGCATTTGCGCCAATAGTTTACGTAAACAGGATATAATCTGCGTGGTAGAAAGTATACGCGATGTTATAGCCATTGAAAGTACCCAGCAGTTTAGTGGAACCTATCATGTTTTAGGCGGCATTATTTCGCCGCTGGACGGCATTGGCCCCGATCAGTTACACATTGAAGCCCTGGTAAACCGGGTGGAAAAGGAACAAACGGCCGAACTGATATTTGCCCTCAATCCCAATATACAGGGTGATACCACCATTTACTATATTCAGAAAAAATTACAGCCTTATGCGGTTAATATTACCACCATTGCCAGGGGTATTGCTTTTGGCGGTGAGCTGGAATATGCCGACGAAATGACCCTGGCACGCAGCCTGCAGAACCGGCTACCGGTTGAAAAATATGTAAGCCACAGATAAGATAATGGTATAAGCCTGAAGGCATAAGGTACGAGGTTTGCTATCCGTAAATCCATTGGCTTATTACACTACAGGGTAATCCCTTTGTAAATACAGAAAAAGTGTTAATTTTGCACCTCACAGGCGGATTTGTTTATTGTTCGGCCTTTTCTTAACAGAACTAATAAACGTGCAAAAAACTTCACAGAAGGTTTCCAAACGTTTATTCCCTATTTTTTTGTTAGTAACGGGCTGTGCGGTATACAACTGTATAAGCCGGTGACCGGAATTATATCCTGCTGAACAGCCTTGTGCAGTACAAGTGTGCCACCCGCAACATTTTTGTTGGGGCACAGCGCAACAACAGCCGGGTAGGCATACTGTAGCCGGTAATAAAAATAAAATTAGTACTATGAGTATAAGAGATGAACTGCAAAAGCGGATACTAATTATTGACGGTGCCATGGGTACCATGATACAACGTTACAAATTAGCGGAAGCCGATTACCGTGGCGAGCGGTTTAAGGACTGGCATAGCGATGTAAAAGGTAATAATGATTTGCTGAGCATTACACAGCCGCAGATCATTACAGCTATTCATAAACAATACCTGGATGCCGGTGCGGATATTATTGAAACCAATACATTCAGCGCTACCAGCATAGCCATGGCCGATTATGATATGCAGGCATTGGCTTACGAATTAAATGTGGCATCGGTACAATGTGCCAGGGAAGCCATTAAGCAATCGGGTAAAACAGCCTGGGTAGCCGGTGCCATCGGACCTTTGAATAAAACCTTATCCATATCACCGGATGTAAACAATCCGGGTTTTCGCGGGGTAACTTTTGACGAAGTGGTAGCGGCTTATTATGAGCAGATCAGCGGTTTGGTAACCGCGGGCGCTGATATATTGCTGATTGAGACCATTTTTGATACGCTGAATGCCAAAGGTGCCATTTTTGCTATTAAAAAATACTTCCGGGATAATGCCAATAATCCTGCTATACCCAAACTGGGACCAGGTGGGGTGGAGATCATGATCAGTGGTACTATTACCGATGCATCGGGCCGTACCTTAAGCGGGCAAACCCTGGAAGCTTTTTATACTTCGGTATCACATGCCAACCCTTTAAGTGTAGGGCTGAACTGTGCACTGGGTGCAAAGGAAATGCGTCCGTATATTGCTGAGCTGTCACAACTGGCCGGTTGTTATGTATCGGCCTATCCCAATGCAGGCTTACCCAATGCCATGGGTGAGTATGATGAAGACCCCGCTGATACCGGTCACTTTTTAGAAGACTGGGCCAGCGAAGGATTTGTAAATATTGTGGGCGGCTGTTGCGGTACAACGCCCGACCACATTAAACATATTGCCGATAAGGTAAAAACTATTGTACCGCGCCGGATACCTGTTTTAGAAACAGCATTGTAACTGCCGTATGGGTAAGCTAACCATCATATCGCTGTCAAATAGTATTAAAAGTTTAGTGCAACAATCGCAAAGGCAGTTGTACCAGGCTATTAATACTACACTGGTGGAAACCTATTTTCATGTAGGGCGTATGATTGTTGAGCATGAACAACAAGGGCATAAAAAAGCAACATATACTGCGGGAACATTAAAAAGTTTATCGGCTCGTTTAACTAAAACATTAGGCAAGGGGTTTTCGGTAGATAACCTTGAAAATATGCGGCAGTTTTATATCAGTTATCAACAGCAGTATGAAACGTATTTACATAAACAAACAAAATCCGAGACAGCGTCTCGGAAATTACAGGCAGGTAAAACAAGAAATGTAAAATCCGAGACACTGTCTCGGAAATCTCCTTTTGTTTTAAGCTGGTCACATTATTAAATATACGTTGGGTAACAACAAACAAATATTTGCCAGTAAGTACAAGATGTTTTTACGGGAAAAACAGGTGCTTAATTTGTTGAATAATTATAAAAATATTTAACGCTTTCATTATACATGAGCAACATAACACATATTAAACCTTACCTACGCCTTTCGGGGCTGGAACCGTTGGTGATACGCCCAGAAACAAATTTTGTGAATGTGGGTGAACGGACCAACGTAACCGGCAGTAAAAAATTTGCCCGTTTGATCCGGGAAAACCAATACGAAGAAGCATTAAGCGTTGCCCGCCAGCAGGTAGAAAGCGGCGCCCAGGTAATTGATATTAACATGGACGATGCCTTACTGGATGGGGTTCAGGCCATGACCACTTTTGTGAACCTGATACAGAGCGAGCCGGATATTGCCAAAGTGCCCCTGATGATCGACTCCTCCAAATTTGAGATCATTGAAGCCGGTTTAAAATGTGTGCAGGGTAAATGTATTGTGAACTCCATTTCCATGAAGGAAGGGGAGGAGAAGTTTATTGAACAGGCCATTATTTGCCAGAGTTATGGGGCAGCCGTTATTGTAATGGCTTTTGACGAAGTTGGCCAGGCCGATACCGAAGACCGTAAAGTAGAAATATGTCACCGGGCTTATAAAATATTAACCGAGAGAGTTGGGTTTAAAGGCGAGGACATCATTTTTGACCCCAATATTTTTGCGGTAGCCACCGGTTTGGAAGAACATAATAATTACGGCGTTGATTTTATTAACGCTACCCGCCGCATAAAGGAGTTAATGCCTTTAACCGGTATAAGCGGCGGTGTAAGTAACCTGTCGTTCTCTTTCCGTGGTAATGAGCCGGTAAGGGAAGCCATGCATTCCGTTTTTTTGTATTATGCTATTAAGGCGGGTATGAACATGGGTATTGTAAATGCCGGGCAATTGGTGGTATATGATGAAATTGAACCGCAGCTGCGTGAGTTATGTGAAGATGTGATACTGAACCGTAACAATGAGAATAATGAAGCCACAGAAAAGCTGATTGCCTTTGCCGAAACGGTAAAAGCAAAAGGCAAAGTGGAGGTGAAGAATGAAGTATGGCGTACGAATACCGTGGAAGAGCGCCTGAAACATGCACTGGTAAATGGTATTACAGATTATATTGATGCCGATACCGAAGAAGCCCGGTTAAAATATGCCAAACCGCTGGAAGTAATAGAAGGTCCGTTAATGGATGGTATGGGCGTAGTGGGCGATTTATTTGGTGCCGGTAAAATGTTTTTACCCCAGGTGGTGAAAAGCGCCCGGGTAATGAAAAAATCGGTAGCTTATTTATTCCCCTTTATTGAAGAAGAAAAGAAAAACAACCCGCAATTGGGCAATGGTAATGTAAAACGTATTTTACTGGCAACGGTAAAAGGCGATGTGCATGATATTGGAAAGAATATTGTTGGCGTGGTATTAGGCTGTAACGGGTACGAAATTATTGACCTGGGTGTAATGGTGCCTACCGATAAAATACTGGATACGGCGCAGAAAGAAGGCGCCGATATTATTGGTTTGAGTGGTTTGATCACCCCCTCTTTAGACGAGATGGTGAATGTGGCCCACGAAATGAAACGCAGGGGCATGACCCAACCCTTACTTATTGGCGGAGCTACTACCTCCCGTATGCATACGGCGGTAAAAATTGCCCCACAGTATGGCAACGGTGTAGTACACGTATTGGATGCCAGCCGTAGTGTAACAGTTGCCGGATCTTTATTAAGCAGCCAGAAAGGCGACTTTTTAAGCAAAACACAAACGGAGTACGATAAACTCAAATTCGATTTTGAGAATAAAAAATCGGTAAAGGAATACCTGAGCTTTAGTGATGCGCAAAACAATAAAGTAAAAATTGACTGGAAAAATTATACGCCGCCTATACCCACATTTGAAGGTACCAAACAATTCATTGACTACGACCTGGCGGAGTTGAGGAACTATATTGACTGGAAACCGTTTTTCATTTCCTGGGAATTGCACGGCAATTTTCCACAGATACTGACCGACGAAGTAGTAGGCACAGAAGCGACCAAATTGTATAATGATGCCAATAAGTTAATTGACCAGATCATTGCAGAAAAATGGTTAACGGCGCAGGGAGTTATTGGTTTTTGGAAAGCGAACACCATTGATCCGGATACCATTGCTGTAACAACAGATAGTGGTAAAGTACACCTGGAATCGTTACGCCAGCAGATTAAGAAAGCGGCCAGCCAACCTAACTTATCCCTGTCCGACTTTATTGCACCGGCCGAAACCGGTCTGCAGGATTACCTGGGAGCGTTCTCGGTTACCATGCATGGTATAGAGCCGCATATTAAAAAGTTTGAAGCAGCCCTTGATGATTATAACAAAATCATGTTACAGGCATTGGCCGACCGTTTTGCGGAAGCTTTTGCCGAGTGTTTACATGAACGTACACGGAAAGAATTCTGGGCATATATTAAAGATGAACAGTTAAGTAACGAAGACCTGATAAAAGAAAAATACCAGGGTATTCGTCCGGCACCGGGCTACCCGGCTTGTCCTGACCATACTGAAAAGTATAAGCTGTTTCACTTACTGGGCGGCGAAGAGGCAACAGGTATACACCTGACCGAATCGCTGGCCATGTTCCCTGCATCATCGGTTTGTGGCTGGTACTTCAGTCACCCGCAAAGCCAGTACTTTGGTATTGGGAAGGTGCAACCTGACCAGTTTGAAAATTATGTACAACGTAAGGGTATGAACAAAGAGGAGATGGAAAGGTGGTTGCGCCCTGTATTAGAATAAAATCAGGGTTTACTGCCCGGCAAAATAATCAAAAAGCTTACCGTAAGGGTAGGCTTTTTTTGTGCTTGTTAGTTCAAAAACCGGGAAAAAGGTGTAATTTTTTGGGCGATAAAAAAGGCGGGTTAAGCGCTTAGTTATCATCACTTAACAAAAACCTATTATTAGGTAGGCTTTTTCCTGTTTAACTTTGGTAGCATTCTTGCTTACAGGTAGTATATAATAACTGTTGAAATAACTACTGTAAAAACACTTAAAAACAAAACCAATTAATTATGTCATTCAATCTGCTTGATGTAGTAAAATCACATCTGACACCTGACCTGGTTACCAAGCTGAGCAATATGCTGGGCGAAAATGAAAATGGTATTAAAAAAGCTGTTTCGGCTGTGTTACCATTAATACTGGGTGGTTTATCAACCAAAGCTTCGGCAAGCGAACAAAGTGCAGCTGAAGTGTTTAACCTGTCCCGCGAAGCCAGTGGCAGCGGCGTTTTAAACAATGTGTCAGACCTGTTGGGTAATTCCGGTGACCTGTTGGCAAAAGCCAGTAGCTGGTTACAATCTATTTTTGGCGATAAGGTTAATGGTATTATTGAAACCATAGCCGGTTTTGCGGGAATAAAAAGTTCATCCGCATCTGCTATATTAAATGTTGCCACACCTGCTACACTGGGTGCGTTGGGCAACCATATTCAAACAAATGCGTTAAACAGCGAAGAGTTTGCCGGTTTATTAGCATCACAAAAGACTAATATCCTGGCGGCTATACCTGGTAACATCAGCAGTTTACTGGGCTTTGCCGGCATCAGCACGCCTGGTGTAAGTATTCCTGCTACACCAGTACCGGCACATGGCAGCGGACATGGTCATGCCAGCCATGATGCACACGCGGTAAATGAAACAGGCGGCTTAAAATGGTTATTACCGCTTTTAATTTTAGTTGGCCTGGGTTTACTGGCCTGGTATTTTGCCGGTGACGGTTGCGGTAAAAAATCGGCCGATACGCATAGCGATACCTTACATCATACAGGTACGGTAAAAGGCAATGATGGTCCGGTTACGGTTATTAAAGGCCAGTTGGATACTTTGGGCAATTATATTTATGATGTAGGTGCAGACCGTACGATTACATTAAGCGACAGTACGGTTTTACATGTAGGGGAAAACAGTACAGAAGCAAGATTGTTTGAGTTTTTAAACAGTAATAATAAAACAGTAGATACGGTAGATAAAACCAAAGAGTGGTATACTCTGGACAGGGTTTATTTTGAAACCGGTAAATCAGTACTTACACCGGCATCGCAGCAACAAATTAAAAATATAGCAGCCATCTTAAAAATGTTCCCCAATGCGCAGGTTAAATTTGGCGGTTATACCGATAATACCGGTGCTGCAGATGTAAATACCAGGATATCCGGTGAAAGGGCTAAAGTGGCTTTACAGGAAACCGTAAAAGCAGGTATTGCGGCAGACAGGCTGGCTTCGGAAGGATATGGTCCTTTACACCCGGTTTGCGCCCCTAACGACACGCCTGAGTGTAAAGCTCAGAACAGGAGGGTAGATATACGCGTGACAAAAAAATAATAAGAACACCGTCCAATAACAAAGAAGCTGCACCCCGGTGCGGCTTTTTTGTTGCCTGTATGTAAGGAGTTGAGCGTATGAATAAAATAAAAATACAAAATTTCGTATATCTACGAATATTCGTATATTTATGAAATAATCGTAAAACTTGCATGTATGCTCAAACAAATTTTAACCCTTACAGTACTAGTCCCCTTTGTTATTGTTGCAAAAGCTCAAACACCGGAGCCGCTGGTGGCAAAAGTGGCTTATTCGTTTATACATATTATTGACAAACAGAAACCGGATACGCTTCATAATGAAGAATTGGTATTACGTATAGGTAAAACCAGCACTTATTATGGTGGTTATCCTTTTTCGGCGGTAATAGAGCCAAGAGAAGCAACGCCCCCGCCACCCTCAGGTGGAGGTGTTACCAGGGTATATACCGGCAGACCAATGGCGGTTGTAAGCGACTGGGGTATTACCACCTGGTACCTGGCGCAAAACCCTGCTGAAAAAAAACTAACCCGGTACGAGTCGGTTGGTTTAGCCGGTTATGAAGTGGAAGAAAAATTCCCGGTGATAAACTGGACAGTAACAGCTGTTACCAAAACAATCGGAGGATATACCTGCCAGCAGGCTACTGCCACCTATGCAGGCAGAAATTATACGGCATGGTTTACCAGTGACCTGCCGTTTTCCGTGGGACCCTGGAAGTTAAACGGTTTGCCGGGTGTAATACTGGAAGCCTACGATGATAAACAAGAAGTTTTTTTCCTGTTTAAACAAATTGCCCTGGCCCAGCCTAAAGAACTTACCTGTAATGAAAGCTCCAAGCCCATGGTAAAAGTAAAAAGTGAAGCTGTTATGAAAGCAAAAAGCGCATTTGACGATAACCCTTCCGGTATTGTACAGGCCCAGTCGGGCGTAAGCGGTGATGTTGCCGTGCGGTTCAGGGACAGCCGTGGCCAGTTTCATTCAGGAGATGCCGTAGCGAAATTATTAGAGGAAAAAAAGAAAAGAGGAAAAGTAGTAGCTAAAAATACATTGGAGTTAAAATGAAAGGATTAGCCCGCCTCTTTATTTTATTATTATGCTGTAATGGTGTACAGGCGCAGGTAGTACAGGGTACTGTAAAAGATGAAAAGGATCTGCCGGTAAAAGGAGCGAATGTTTTACTCACAACCGGTAAAGGATTGGTGGTGCAATTTGGCCATACCAATACCAATGGTCATTATAGTATGGCGCTGCCTGCCGGTGCAAATGATAGCCTGGTAATAACCGTAAAACATATCAGTTATATAACCGAGCACCAGCCTGTAGTAAAAAACAGGCTGGTGTATGATTTCCTGTTAAAAGAATCGGTTCAGTCGCTGAATGAAGTAACGGTGATGCAAAGACCCATTACTCAGAAAGGTGACACCATACGGTATAACGTGGCATTTTTTGCACAGGAGGAGGACAGGACCATACAGGATGTAATGAAACGTATGCCCGGCATAGATATAGCGGAAGATGGCACCATATACTTTAACGGGAAAAAGATTGGGAATTTATATACGGGCGGAGATGACCTGATGGATGGCCGTTACAGTGCTGCTACCAAAGTGATTAAAAAAGAGCTGATAGAAACCATAGAGATCATACAGAACCACCAGCCCATACAGGTATTGAAGAATAAAAAGCCAACAGATAATATTGGCCTGAACCTGGTGCTGAAGGATGAGAACAGCTGGAAACTAACCGGGCTGGGAATGGCGGGCGCAGGCTTACCGTCATTGTACACAGCCAATATGAATATTATGATGTTGAATAAAAAGGTAAAGACCATCAACAGCTTAAAAGTAAATAATACAGGCGAGGATTACCGCAATGAAATAGCCCGGCTGGCATTACCCGGCAATACAGAAACGCCTTCCCTTTCAGAAATATTATCGTCAGGTACAGCGGGTGACCCTGATCTGCCCCGGCGAAATTATTATATCAACCAATCGGGCCTGGCCAATATTAATTACCTGATCAAGAATAAAGATGCCATACAGTTCAGGACCAATGTACAGGCTTTTAGAGATAAACAGGAGGTGAATTATTATAACCAGACACAGTTGTTTACCGCATCCGATACCATCGGGTATTTTGAACAGTTATACATGACAAGGAAACCCTGGATGCTGAACGGCAGTTTTAATATCCAGGCCAATAAAGAAAAATATTACCTGAATAACCGGACCAGTGCAGAGTTGAACGACACAAGGGAGTACAGTTCCCTGCTTACACAGTCCGCTACCTTGGGTCAGCGATTATCAGGCAGACAGTTTGCCCTTGGTAATGAATTTCATTTTATACCGGCATTGAAGACAAATGGCATAATGGAGTTTACCTGGAACCTGAATTATGGCCGGCGCCCGCAACGGTTATGGATAGACGATGGTTTACATACCGGGTTGTTGAATGATGCCCTGCCATACCAGTCATTGTTACAGGAGGCAAGGATAACCGTTTTACAAAACCATGCGCAGGCCAGTTACCTGTTTAGTAAAAACAGGTTCAGGCACCAATATAAACTGGCCCTGTTGCAGGAGAACCGGCAACTGGACAGTGACCTGTCCTTACAGCAAAATAATGGTAACTGGAATAAATACCAGGGTGATGTGGGTAATAACCTTACCTGGAACCGGTACCGGGGTATTATAAGCGCCGATTACAGCTGGGTAAAAGCCAATCAATATGAATTAGGGATCAGCATCCCGGTAACCGTACAAGCTATTCACTACCGGCAGCGGGAGTATACATTATCGGAAACTTATAACCGGTTTTGGGTAAATCCTTCCCTGAGTTATAAATGGTATGTGAATACACAGGAAACCTTTACCGCCTCTTATAATTACAAAAATAGTTTATCGGATATGCATACGGTGTACCGGGGTGTTATACTAACCAATTACCGGTCGCTACAGGCAAACAACGCGCCATTGCAGGAGCGCTCCGGTCATTCAGCCGGTGTGGGCTATAGTATTCAGCGCACTTTGCAAATGTTGTTTTTAAACGGGGGTCTGTCTTTTACCAAAGACAATATCAATACTTTGCTGTCAACAGAAATTACCAGCGATATAAAGCGGAATATTTTACTGGAGATACCTAATACCCGCAGCAGCTGGCAATTGTATGCAGGAGGTAGTAAGTATTTATATTTTTTAAAAGCTACCCTTGGGCTGAAAAATAATTACAGTATTACCAGGATGCAGCAATATATTAACCAGGAGCTGATCCCGGTAAAGTTTCATTCTGTTAACAGTTCCCTTTCGTTAGATAAGAAACTGTTTAACAGGATAAGTATTAACTATGCGGGTAACTATACCTATAGTTTTATGAAACAGGGTATAAAGGGTGGTAACAATAATAATATGCAAAGACTGGACCAGCAGCTTAATACCGGCCTTACCGTGTTGAAGGGACTGTTGTTCCAGTTTCAGGTAAGAAATATATACAGCCGGAGCAGTGGTAATACGGCCGTGAACTACTGGTTTGCCGATACAAAACTGCGTTATCCTGTAAAGAAATGGAAGACAGATATAGAACTGGACTGTGTTAATATTGCCAATATTAACAGTTATGAATTGTTAAGAGTGGATGCCAGTTATTCATCGCTGAGCCATTATGATATCAGGGGCAGGATGCTGTTGTTAAAATGTACGTTTAATTTTTAGGAGGCATCTGGAAACCCTGCACCACTTTTACCTGGTTATTGACCGGTTGTGTTCCATTAGGAGTACCGGAAACGGGTAGTTCGACTCCCTGTACAGTTGCAGGACTGACTTTTTTGGGCGAAGCATAACCCGTTACAATAATTTCTGCAGGCTGCATGGAAACGGGTTTGGTATTGTTTTGTATGTTGGCGGTGAGAGAGGAAGCAGCAGGAGCGTGAACATCGACCATTTGACGGTTACCGGCCTCACCGGCCACCTGTAATGGTTTGAATGTGTAGGTAGTATATTTTTTCTTATTACCTGCACCCTGGCTTGTGGTAGTAGCTGTGCCCGGTTCATTTTCTTTTACTGTATTTTCATGGGTGGTGGTAACGGCTGCTTCGGGAGTAATGCCTAAAACATCTTCGGCAAAGTCCTGTACGGGTTTATTGAGTAATAATAACAAGCCGGACAGAACGGGTATAACGGAATAAGATAACAACCTGCTGCTGGATGTTTTTTCCGTATTCATCTGGATGATACGTTTTTTAAGATCGGCAATGGTAAAGCTGTTTTGTACCGTGAAAGCGGGCGTTATGCAGGTAGTGCTTAATAAATGATATTGATACTCCTTAGGCATTACCCCGTTTTTAAGTACCTGGTTGTCGGTGGCATATTCCAGGTTTTCTTTCACAGCTTTTCTTAATAACCAGCTGGCGGGGTTAAACCAGTTGATGAGCAGGAGTATTTCCACTAATAAAATATCCAGGGTGTGTTTGTGTTTAACATGTATCTGCTCGTGCAGTAATACAATATTCAGTTGTTCGTGGCTGTGCAGCTGTGGATTAATATAAATGTAGGGACCAAAGGAGAAAGGACTGATCTGGTCTTTTACCACACGGATATAACTGGTTTTATTGGCCGGGATAGACTGGCGATGCAGGTTGTACAGGGAATAGAACTGGAAAAACAAACGGATAGCGCAGGCGGAGAAGCCGGTGAGCCAGAGAAGGCTTACATAATACCAGGCATTGTTACCTGTTGTTTGCGGCTGTATGAGTACCCCGGGCATAATATCGGGCAGTGCTGCCAGTTGTGTTGGACCAAAGAAACTGATATCGATAAAAGGGAATAGTAAAGTAAATATGATGGCGAATAACAGGTAAACCCGGTTAATGCGGTAAAAAGTTACTTTACGTAATAAGAGCCAATAGAACAATGTAAATACAATGATGGCCAGGTTTGCTTTTAGCAATAGTAGTCCCAGTTTTTCCATGACAGCTATTTTTCTTTTTCAATCAGTTTGATAATATCTTTTAACTCGTCCGCAGATATTTTTTTATCCTTGGCAAAATAAGTTACCAGGTCTTTATAAGAGCTTTGAAAAAAATTGCTTACCACGCCCTTCATATACCGTTTGCGGTAATCGGCCTGTTTTATAATAGGGGAGTAACGGTAGGCATTGGCAAATTTTTCGCTTTTTACATAACCTTTTTTCTCCAGGTTTTTTACAACGGATGCAAGGGTGGTATAAGGTATTTCTGCGTTTTCCATGGCCTGCAAAAAATCTTTTACAAAGCCGGGGCCGGTTTTCCAGATGGCGATCATTGCTTCCTCTTCACTTGCCGTGAGTTTTTCCATTTGTTATAGGTTTTCGTAAATATACGAAATTTCGGAATACGGGGTGTGTTTGGGGTTGCAGGCGGGAATAATTGTATACCACAGCCGTAAAGGAGGCCATAACGATATATAGCTGAATGGCTGCCCGATGGCAGCGGCACCCCGCTGAAGCTTTGTGCAGGCGGGATTGTGGCGGAGTACAGCGTACAGCGGGAACTGTAGCTGATGAGCGAACGGGACGATGAGAGCCCCTGGTGTATTACAGTTTTATAAACCGGGTAAACAGGCCCACATATTTTTCTGTTTTGCCGGGCACCGCAATTGTGGCAGGTTGACCATTGGCCGTTTGCTGGGGTATTTGTTTTGCCTCGTAATAGGTTACATTGTAAATGGAGTAAAACTTATAATCAACCCGTTGAATAATGGGTGGTGATTTGGGATCGGCAGTTTTGCTGAAATGGGTTTTAAAACTTTCCATACCGGGGTTGGTAACCCAGGCTACTACAACGATTACCAGGATAAAAATGATGAGGGTTCCTTTTGACCGGGTCATTGGTTTCATAAACTGCAGATAACTTTAGGTGAAGGTAGGCACTAAGGCATTACAAACCTATACCCGATTCCTTTAATGGTTATAATTTCCAATGAGTGGTCTTCTTTTAAAAAACCACGCAGTTTAGTGATGTACACATCGAGGTTACGGCTGTTAAAAAAAGAGTCGTTACCCCATAAAAGATTTAAAATATCCCTGCGGTCAATAATGGCATCGCGGTGCTGGTACAACAGTTTCAATAACTCGCTTTCGCGGTAGGATAGTTTTCTTTCCTCGTTGTTATGGCTTAAGGTTTGCCTTTTTATATTAAACTTGTAACTACCCAGGGGTACAGCATCCTGGGGAGGAGCAGCCGGGGTATTGCTTTTTATTTTCAATGCATTTTGTATCCGTACGATCAGCTCCTCCATACTGAAGGGCTTACGTATATAATCATTACCGCCGGCATTGAAACCTTTGAGCACGTCCTCTGTTTGTACTTTGGCTGTCAGGAAGATAATAGGAATGTCTTCATTTACATCCCTGATCTCATCGGCGATGGCAAAGCCGTCCTTATTGGGTAGCATTACATCGAGTACGCAGATATCGGGTTGTACTTTTTCAAAAAGGGCAAAGGCTTTGGCGCCATCATCTTCCATATGTACTTCAAAGCCCCGGCTTTCCAGGCTTTCCTTTACAATTTTGCCTAAAAACATTTCGTCCTCAATGTATAGAACTTTTACTGGCTGTGTCATTACGCTGAAAATTTGGGTAAATGGATACTAAAGGTAGTACCCTCGCCCGGTTTTGAAAAAACTTCTATACTGCCGCCATGTTTTTGTACTACCTGCCATACATAACTCAGTCCCAGTCCGTACCCTTTTGCCGTATGTACATCGCCATGCGGTACCCGGAAAAACTTGTCGAAGATCTTGCCGGTATATTCGGGGGGTATGCCGATACCATTATCCTTTACCTGTAAATGTACATCCTGCTCATCTGCCCGGATGCTGACATGCACAACGGGTTTATCAGTACTGTATTTTAAAGCATTGTCCAGTAAGTTGTATACCACGCTTAACAGGTGCATTTTATCGCCTTTCACAATGGCATTACCGGTGATCTCCAATTGGCATACCGCTTTGCGTTTTTCAATCTGCAGGCGCATGGAGCTGATCACTTCCTGCGTGATATCCCGCAGGTCAACCGGGGATTGTTGTAGCTCTATTTCCCGGTTTTCGAACATGGAGAGCTTTAATACTTTATCTACCAGCAGGGACAGGCGGCTTAACTCCTGTTTGGAAATATCAATGTACTCTTTAGCCCTTTCGGGATTATTAAGTGCATTAAAGTTGCTCAGGGCCTCCATGGCAACACCAACGGTAGCAATAGGGGTTTTTAGTTCGTGGGTAATATTGCTGATGAATTCGTTTTTGATATCGGTAAGGCGTTTTTGTTTTTGCCAGTTGCGGTATAATAACCAGAATGAAAAAACAGTAACACCTACCAGCAGGATAGAGAATAGTATGGGCAGTTTAATATTATTGAGCAGGTAACCGGTATTGTTTCCCAATTGTAATTTGTACATGTTTTGATCGGTAGGACCGGAAAAAGGAACAACTCTTTTCGCCGGCAGGCTATCTGTACTGTCTGTATGGTTCACTTTAAAATCGACCGGAATTTTTTCCTGTGTCAAAAGTTTTGCAAATGAACTATGCACTATGGTATCGTTCAGCAGGTCCTTAAACAGGGAGTCGAGCGTAAAGGATATCTGCCTGGGTTCTAAATAGGTAGTAACGGCCGGGGTATTTTTGCCGGTACTTTGCCAGGTAGTACTGACCTGTATATTGGAAACTTCACCTTTTACAGGTGGTTTTGCTTTTACAGTTTTGTAATTACTGTCTTTTTTAAAGGGAAAAAGTTTCAGGGAGTCTAAAACGCGGAAAGCCAGGGCCCCGGCGGAGTCCTTTAACCTTTTACCCCTGTCCACCACTATTCTTCCTATTTTATCTGGTGAGAGGGAATCGAAAAATGATTTATCCATTGTGTTGAATGAAATAGAATCACTGCGGAAGGTGATGATGATATTACCGGGTACGGGTACGCTATCCTGTTGTTTGGTCTGGTGTTGTAATGCTGCAGCTACCCGGGCGATCCTGATATCTTTTTCGTTGGGTTGCGGGCGGGTCCTGGCAACCTGGTTCATATTCGCCCTTTTTTTCCGGGCCGAATCTTTTGTAAAGGCTACCGGTAAACGGGCCTGGAGGGCTGAATCCTGCATGGCACGGACCATTTCGTTGAACAGGCCGTTGGTTTTTACGGTAAGTGCCTGCCGTTCCCGGTTATAGGTATCTTTTAACCAGTAAACCTGGAAGCCTGTTACCAGCGCAAGGGCCAGTACCACTAATATTTTATACCAATACGATGCTTTCATTGTTTGAAGGAGTTGCCTTTTATTACTGGCATTTACCAGTTACCGGCAGATAAGACTGCCTGAAAATACAATTAATGTTTTTATTACTGTTTTACAAAAGTATGCCGCCATTGCTGCGATACAAGCCCTTTTAACCTGTATTAACCCGGCAGTTAATGTCTTACTGATAGCTTTGGAGCAAATAATTTATGTATATGATACGACATTTACTGGCAACAGGTGCTGCCACAATTTTAACTGCCGTGAGCATGGCCCAAACCAAAGCGGGTTTTGTACAATACGAAATGGTAACCCAGTTGCAGGGGCAAATACAGATACAGGGTTTACCCGAAGGGATAGAGTTACCGAAGAGCCGGACGAGTTATTTTGAACTGAGTTTTGGCAATAACCAATCGCTGTGGCAGGTAGCCGAGCAGGCCCCTGAACCAGAAATGAGTAGCGGTAATGTACAGTTCCGTTCCGTTACCATGGGTGGCGGTGATATTGTGTTTGCTGATTTTAATACCAAGTTAAAAACGGAGAAAAGAGAACTGTTTGATAAAACATTTATTGTGGAAGACAGTATCAGGACCATGAACTGGAAAATGACCGGAGAAACCAGGACCATCCTCGGTTATACTGCCATGAAAGCGACTACATCGCGTATTACCAAAAGCTTTAAAACAACGATGGTAGATGGTAAAATTGAAAGAGTAGAGAGTGTAGATACTTTACCGATAGTGGCATGGTTTACAACAGCGATACCGATAGCTGCAGGCCCCAGCGCTTTCGAAGGGCAATTGCCCGGCCTGATCCTGGAGCTGGACAATGGCAATGGCCGTATTGTATATAAAGCTACTTCGGTATCCGATAAAGTAAAGCTGGATACGATTAAACCGCCGAAGGGCAAGAAAAAACATACACTTGCCGAGTATGAGGCGGAAAGGAAGAAAGTAATGGATGAAATGCAGAAGAACGGAGGCATGCGTTTTGGCAGAACCAGTTAAAAGATACGTGGATTAAATAAAAGCGCCCCTTTTGAGTAGCAAAAGGGGCGCTTTTATAATTGCTATTCAAGTTCCAGCACCTGTTTAAAACGCTGGTCCATGGTATCGTAATCGGTATAACCATTGCCCAGCATATAAAACTTATTATCATTTGCCTGTAACAACACTGCGGGGAAGCCCCGCACCTTTAATTGGCGACACATTTCAAACTCCTCTTCGGCCAGTTTTTTATATTCTGGGCTTTTTAGTTTTGTATAAAACTCCTCCGGGTTAATAGTGTATTTTTCCAGTAAGTGACGGTAGGCTTCATCATCGTCCAGGTCGCGGCCTTCAAAGTTTAATGCATATTGCAGGTCAGCAGCAAAAGCTACCTGATTATCGGGATAATAATCTTTAAATACGCACAGGGCAATGGCGGGTTTAAGCGAGTTAAGGTACCAGTCGCTTTTATCAGGGTTATTGATATGCCATAAAAAATCTTCACCAAACTTCACACCGGTCCTTTCTTCTACGGTAGGGTAGGCTTCTTTAATGTAACTGGCTATGGCGCTGATAGGTTTTACATGCTCTCCCACGATCATGCCGCCGCTGAGTACCTCAAAGTAAAAATGATCTTTATAGGTTTCGCTCAGCTTTTTCATCACCCCGCTAAAGCCATAACACCAGCCGCAATACGCGTCATAACAGTAATATATTGTCTTCATGTTATTATTACAATTTTAAAAAGGCAAAGTTCATAAGGTTTGGGGAGATAAACAAGGGCTTTAGAGGCTGAAAGCTTTAATGCTAAAAGCGCACCGTTCTCCTCTTACGTACAACATAAAGCACCATTGATCATAATTTAACGTTTGGATTTTACAATTGGTTTTATATTTAGGTATTAACACAACCTTTAATAAACCCTCAATACATGAAACGGTTACTGTTTTTTATCCCGCTTATTTGGGCAGGTACGTTTATACAAGCGCAAACGGGCAGGCTGAAATATACTTTGACAGACACGATACATTTAAAAGCGGCCAATGTGGGTATGCAGCCGGCATTGTTTAAAGGAAAGAAATCAGTAAAAGTATATGACGCAGCGCCCGGGGCCGATACGGAGCTGAGAATGGCAAAACTAAGCGATACCGCTTTCCATAATGGCACCATTGAAGTGGAGCTGGCCGGTGAGCCGATGAAGAACAGCGGTGAGAGCGCCAGGGGATTTGTGGGGATAGCTTTCAGGGTTGACCGGGCAAATGAAAAATTTGAATGTTTTTACCTGCGTCCGACAAATGGCCGGGCCGATGACCAGGTGCGCCGTAATCATTCAACGCAATATATTTCCTATCCGGAATTTCCCTGGTATAAGTTAAGAAAAGAGTTCCCTGAAAAATATGAAAGCTATGTTGACCTGGAACCGGGTCAATGGACAAAAGTAAAAATAGAAGTGCAGGGTAATACGGCTAAACTATTTGTGCATGATGCAGCTCAGCCTGCGTTGATCGTTTCCGATTTAAAACATGGCGAGGGTTTGCGGGGAAGCATTGGTTTGTGGGTGGGGCCGGGAACGGAAGCTCATTTCAGGAATCTTATTGTTACAAGGCAAGACTAATTCGTTATAAAAACCAGAGAAAATATATTAAATGAAAATGAATACCACCATTATTGTTACTATTATTTTGTTGATATTAGCAAGTAGTTTTCTGTATCAGGCTACTAAAAAAAAGCCCATTTTACAGCATACAAGACAAATACCTACCGATAGTTTTGATAATAATGAAATCATAAAAACAGAAAATTATTATAAAGAAAGGTTTGACAACCTGGGTTTATCCAATCATTGGCTTTTTTTTAAATCACACTTAAAAAAAGAAATTCAGGTGTTAATTGAATCGACTACAGAATTGGGTTTTAAACTTGGGCAAAGTAAAATTGGGGGGCAACCGGATTTGCCCAAAAATACTGAATGGTTTAAAGAGGATAATGGCCGACCTCTTTCCTTTATTGCCCAGATAAACTTAACAGAACTCTCTTATTTGGATGAAATCAAGGAATTGCCTGCCAGTGGCTTTTTATACTTTTTTTACTCAGCAGATCAATCTGCCTGGGGTTTTGACCCTAAGGATAAAGATAAATTTAAAGTGTTTTTTTATGAAGGAGATGTAAGCAATCTTGAAAGACACGGGTTTCCAGAAACCCTTGATGAATCAGCACGGTATAAGCCCTGTAAACTTTCCTTTAATATGTCAGCCAGCCTTCCAAACTGGGAACAAGATTATGTTGCAGACAAGCTTAATAAGGACGAAATGGATAAGTATTTTGATATAACAGAAGAGGAGGGGTCAAATAAAATCCTGGGGCATGCTGATAACATTCAGAATCCAATGGAGTTGGAATGTGAGCTTGTTACTAATGGATTATATTGTGGCGATGCTACAGGCTACAATGATCCTAGAGCAAAAGCATTAGAAAAGAATAAAGACAATTGGATTCTTTTATTTCAGGTGGACAGTAATTATAAGGAGGCAGGAATGATGTGGGGTGATATGGGACGATTGTATTTTTGGATAAAAAAGGAAGACTTAACAAACAAACGATTTGATAAGTGCTGGTTGATATCACAATGTTCCTGATCATGGTAATGCATTATCTCCTAACCATCTGCTGGTGAAAAATGTGATCATACAATTGTCAGATCGAGGGACGCTTATACAATATTTAAGAAAAAGTAAAATGGATAATTTTAATTGGCTATAAATATTTTATGCAATCGACAAAGCCTGAAAATATATTACAAATATTGCACTTGGTGCGGGCTGGATTAGTCAGCGGCCTGTTATCAAAAGAGGAGGTAATTGATTGGGCAGACAACATTATTACCAGAGATGAAAAACCAGATATTTTTTTTATTGACCTCGCTTTATCTAGTTCAAAAAGTGTTAATGATGTTATTTATTATTTCAATGATTATTTAAACTTTGAAACACCTGCCATACCGGGACGTCTATTATTAGGCCTTTTATATAAGCAGTTCTCTAATAAGAAACTTTCGTTTGAACAAACAGTAAAAAGACTATTCAGGTTAAAGTCTGAAGCTGTATTCACAGATAAAGAAGAAGGCTATATCTATAATATTGACGATAGTTTTGATTGTGCAAAACATAACATCCACGGTACACTTGAAGATGTATATGCCAAACTCGAAAAATTCCTGAACTATTATAAAGACTATTCAATTGATAATTACGAACAATGGCAAGAGATGGATCTGGCAGTTGAAATTAAGCTGGATAAAGTTCAATAGGAACAGGGAGTAAAAGAGGAATTGATGAAATCCTGGTGGAAAATTTGGTAGTGCAAATGAATAGCTTTGTTTATCAATTGGCAGCTTGTGTCATTAAATACAAGCGCTTCAATGTTTCCCTTAGTCCTCGTTTAGATGACCAGGCTTTTATTAAAAGACGTTTCTCAAAGGGAGAGAAATTGATCCCGACAGTTTGTCCGGTGATAACTTTTGGAAATCGGAACTAGATTATTTATTATGGCAAAGGGATAATGAATAAATGATAATCGAAAAATATAAATTTTTAAAACCGAACCTTTATAATGACGGGAAGAAGAATTAAAGAAATTAGGACAGATAAAAATGAAAATATTTTCCAGGTCCGTCTGTTAAAAGAGGATGGAGCAGGACTTTTAACCACTCAAACAGAAGAAAACTACCTTATTCTTGACAGCCTGGATTATTGGTACGATCTGATACAAAACGAATATCCTAAAAAGAAAAAGTGCTCCTGTAAAAACGAATGGTTCACCGTTCAGTTTGAATATATACCCAGGGAAGGAACCTCCGATTTCAGGGAAATAAACATCATTACTACCTGTACGGATTGCGAAAAAACAGCGAGTTCCATGACCATCGATATTGATTATTCGCCAACGGAAGAACTATTCACCACACCGCTGCATTATTGTGAAAGGCCTAATATTAAATATAAGTACAGCGAGCTGACCGGTTTTTGGGCCGGCAATGATTTAAAAGAGGTGTTATCCTTTTTCTTTCATGAGCTGGGCCTGACAGCCTGGTGCTGGTATTTTAAAACGGCGGATAATCGCCGGTATTTCGACAAAGTGAGCTATGACAGGGCAATAGAAATAATAACGGTTGATCATCGTTACCTGAACTTTTATTTCACAAGAAATAATATTAACACAGACGATGTGAAGAAACTGGAGGATGGGCAGGGGATTTATATCCAACAGGGTATCTGGCGAAAAAATGAGATCATACAATTGTCAGCCCCTTATTCCATGAGCGGAGCCGGGTTGTTGTATTATATTCATTATTGCAACCAGTTGCTGGATAAGGGTGAGGTAAAGGATAAATCGGAAATATTTGAGGCAGATACCAAAAAACTGAAAGCATGGCTTACTGCAAAATTTACCAGCAAACGGGGCAAAAATTGTTTTGATGGGGAGGACGCGTATAAGAAATTTAAAAATGAATAATCGGATAAGATATTCATAGCCCGCGGTTTAAACCGCGGGCTATGAATATTGATAAATAATAACAATGGTTTTAACCATTTCAACGTTCGGTATCTTCATCGGGATTAAACCCGCATAGCTTTAAAAAAGCTTCATACTCCTCCATAAAGTCTTTTCTCCGATGATGGCTTTTCTAATCAGATTATTAATAGTATGATTGTTTGTTTTTTAATTGTCTATATAAAATCTTTGTAATAATTTGTTTGCGGTGTTATTATCATGCACTGTACCTAATACTAAAAGATATAAAATGAAAAAGTTAATCTTCTTATTCCTTCTAGGGTTTACAATCCATGCCCACGCACAGGAAGCTGGTGAAAAATTATTTAAAGCAGTAATTAATAAAGATCTGGCATCAGTTAAAAAAATAGTCCAAAAAGATTCGTCATTGGTAAACTATGTCAGAAAAATAAACCAATCTTTTTTTATACCTGTTTTAATGCAAGCGGTAATGAATAATGAAACTGAAATTGCCAGGTTTTTTATTTTGAAAGGTGCTGATGTTAATAAACAAGATGGTTTTAAAATGACCTGTTTAATGTGGGCTGCAAGTAACCAGAATGTTGAATTAGTTAAATTATTACTTGAAAAAGGTGCTGATAAAAACGTAGAGGATCATCAAGGAATGACAGCCTTAAAAGCTGCAGAAGAAACAAAAAATGCAATGATTATAGATTTGCTAAAGTAAAGTAAGTATAGTTTTGGTCAAAATTTTGGAGGATTTTTTCCGTTTGGTCTAATCTTATAAATAGGTATTTTGTAGCGAATTCTAGAGTCAAAAGAACTAAACCAGCCCTTCCATGAAACCGCTGTTCTATATTTTTTTACTGATAATGCTTTTCGGAAATTCTGCATGCAACTCTGAAAGGGATAAAATTGCCCCGGCATTTGATAACTATAAATTTGACGAAAGAGTTATAGAAAAACTGCCTTTGTATGACAGCCTGACCGCTGGTATTTTAAAAGAAATCAATCTTTTCCTGGATATTATTGATACGACTGAACCTTATCAGGCATTTAGATATATGCCTGAAGCTAATGAACTAGAGGTCTTTAAAAAATTGCCTGATACTATTAAAACGGGTATTGATAACCACTTTGCTAAAATCGGAAAGAATTTTATTTACGGCTTTGATGTTTTTAAAGATAGTAGCATTAAAATTTACATCAGAGTAAAAACTATTGATTCCTCGGCAATAACAATTGAAGAAAATTTATCCTGTTTTCCTAAGGGAAATAGTAATAAAGAAAGAGAATATCCAATAAAAGACACCATCTTAAATACACACTGGCAATACTGGACTCGTTTTAGTAAAGAGGGTATATTCTAAAATAGAAGTTAATATGGGACGCTCCACTTATTATATTGTCATTCTTGTAATAGGTGCTATAACTTACCACAAAATTTATCAGCAAACGAGGCAAATTTTTTTTTTGATAGGGGAGGACGCGTATAAGAAATTTAAAAACAAATAATCGGTTGAGGTATTCATAGCCCGCGGTTTAAAACGCGGGCTATGAATTTTGATAAATAATAACAATGGTTTTAACCATTTCAACGTTCGGTATCTTCATCGGGATTAAACCCGTATAGCTTTAAAAAAGCTTCATACTCTTCTATAAAATTTTTTCCACGATGATGGCTTTTTTGATTTTTTATATATTCATATACCTTTTCTACTGAGGATTCTGAAACAGAAAAGGAGGCATACCCGGTTTGCCACGCAAATTTCTCTGGTATCAGATCAGCCTGGTTTATAAAATGCGAACTACTCCCTTTAATTTGTTTAATGATATCGGCAATTGATTTCTGGACATTCAATAAAAACAAACAATGAATATGATCAGGCATGCCATTGATAATTTTTACCAGGCAGCCCAGTTCCATTAGTTGTGTTGCTATGAATGAATAAACTTTTTGTTCAACCCGGAGGTTGATTAATGGCATCCTGTTTTTGGTAGCCCAGACAGCATGGATCCAGACTTTGTTAAATGAATGTGACATGGTTAGCAGGTTTGGTGTTTTAAAAAAACCATTAAAATGGTTATGGTGAAATTCGTTCACCATAGCTCACGGTTTAAACCGTGAGCTATGGTTATATATAAATTTACTTTTTTTAAATCACTTCTCCGAAAATGGCCGAACTACATATGCTTGTTATTGAATATATGGTAACATAACAAGGAAAATATAACAGGAAAAGAAATGCTGCTTAAATCCAGTCACCTAAATGCTAAAATTCATTTAACTCTTTATGACTTCTCTGTCCAAAACGCATAATAATTATACCACTGCTCGGGATAGGCTTTTACTTTCTCTTCCATGGCCAAAGCAAAATCGCCCAGCATAGTTTGTACCGATTCATTTTTTGGGAGGGTATAATAGGTTTGAGGAGGGGTAGCAAAGAAATGATAGTGTGTGCTGGTCTCCTTTAAGGCAAATACAAAACTAACGGGTACCTGCAGTCGGGATGAAAGAACAAAGGGACCAGCCGGGAAGGGCGCTTCCGCACCTAAAAATGGAATGCTGATGCTTTTATTACCGGCTACAAAACGGTCGGCATGCATACATACAAACTCGTTCTTCTCCAGGGCTTCGTTGATCTGGTAAATATGGGAAAGGTCATTTTTAATTACAATAACCTGGGCATTGCGCTGACCGGTCACGCCGGTTAAATAATCCTTTATCTTTTCATACTCCCCATCGTACATCACAATATTAATAGGGGTATTAATGCGTTTAAGCAGGTGGCCGGCAATTTCCCAGTTACCTACATGGGCGCTTAATAATAAACCGCCTTTACCGGCTGCAGCCATTTGGTGTAAATGCTCTTCGCCATCAAAATTAAAGGTGAACCGGTTGGGTATACCGCTCATCATTACAATACGGTCAATAATGGTTTGACCGAACTGGTAATAATTGCGGTACAATAAATGCAGCGACCGGAAAAAAGAAAAACCCAGGCGCCGGCGCAGGTAATACCAGATATGCCCGGATGATTTCCAGGAAAACAAAAAATAATACCCGGCCACAAAACGCAATAAAAAATAGGCAGGTTGTACACCGGCCTTACGTAAAATGCCTACAAAAATGCGGTAACCAAGGCGGGTGCCTTTAGACTTTCCCTGCCATGTTTGCGACATCAGGCAGGCACTTTTGCATTAACGCGTGAGATAATGTAGTTGTAAAAATCCTGGAAAGTGACAATATTGGTAAAGTCCTCCGGTTTTACTTTAAAGGAAAAGTTGTTTTCAATAACAACAACAAGGTCTATATAGTCAAGGCTATCCAGCTCAACCACTTGTTTTAAGTTAGCCTCAGGCTCAATCTGTGCAGGGTCAGTTTCAAACTCCTCAACCAGGAAATCATTGATCTTCCCGATAATTTCTTCGTTACTTTTCATAAATAGTTTAAGGCGGCAGTTACCATTTTTTTACAATCAGGCTCGAGTTGGTGCCCCCGAACCCAAAAGAGTTCGACAAAAATACATTTATATTAGCTTCGGTGGTAGCTTTTATGATATTCAATTTTGCACTATCCTCATCCGGGTGTTCAAAATTGATATTGGGGGCAATAAAATTGTTTTGCATCATCAGGCAGCTGTACACAACTTCACTGGCGCCGGCCATCCAGCACTCGTGCCCGGTCATGGACTTGGTAGAGCTGATGGGGGTGGTACCGAATACATTATACAAAGCCTTGGCCTCGCTGGCATCACCGGCCGGGGTGCTGGTGGCATGGGCATTAATATAATCAATGGCGGCAGCCTCAATATTGGCATCATGCAAAGCCATGCGCAGCGACTTTTCGGGCCCGCTTACTGTTGGGTTGGAAATATGCTCCCCGTTTGAGGAAAAACCATAGCCAATAACCTCTGCAATAATATGAGCGCCACGCTGTTGTGCCGATTCCAGGCTCTCCAGGATAACGGTTGCAGCCCCACCGCTGGGTATCAGTCCGTCACGGTCACGGTCAAAGGGACGGGAGGCTTTCTGCGGCTCGTCTTCCCTTACCGAAAAAGCGCCCAGGGCATCAAAAGAACCCATGGATAAATGATTAATTTCCTGGGCTCCGCCGGTAATTATACAGTCCTGCATGCCCGTTTTAATCAACATATAACCCAGGCCAATGGCATGTGAGCCGCTGGCACAGGCCGCACTAACCGTCAGGTTAATGCCTTTTAATTTAAAAATGGTGGCCAGGTTCATGGTCACGGTAGAGTTCAGGGTCTGGAAAACCGCTGCCGACCCCAGTAAGGTCGTATCTTTTTTCTCCCGTATTACGTCGGTTGATTCAATAACCGGCTTGGCCGAGCTATCGTTGCCGTAAATAATACCGGGTTGTAACTTTTCTATTAAATCCGCATCTATACCTGCATGTTGCAGGGCTTCTACTGTGGCTACATAAGCGTATTCACCCTGTTCAGGCAGCATAATACGGGCACGCCTGTCCAGCACGCCTTTTAAGGCAGGCCTTTCTACATAACCGGTCAATCCCGATCTGTAGCCAAACTCCTTGCGTACGGGATCTAAAATAATACCCGATTTGCCCTGGTACAGTGAATCCTTCACCTCCTGGAGGTTTTTACCGATACAAGAATAAATCCCCAAGCCTGTAATAACAACTCTTTTCATCGTGCGGTAGTTCTAAATAATATTTATATCGGTGGCTTGTCTCAGCAGCCAGTTAATAGATGGTAGAAATTGAAAATAGAATAATTTTTTTAAAAAAGAAAATTACAATTTGCAGGGCGGGCGGGATGTATAAACCTTTGTGAATAGTTTAATAAAAACTTTTGTTAACCGGGGCATAATAGTAAGGTTGACTGGTCATTGCAACAGTGCCGGTCCCGTTTTTGGGTTACCGGCGTCCCCGCCCTGATTGGCCTTTGGTTGTGCTTGCCCTAACAGCATTGTTGGGGTCACTCACTGCATCGTCCGGTAATCCTGCTCAACAGTGTCCGGTACTGAAATTCATCATTTATAATTCCTGATTCATCATTCCCTCTCCACTACCACTCCGCAATTACGGTAACACCACCTTTCGGTTTATCGCCAATATTTACTTTGATCTTAGCATCCAGGGGCAGCAGCAGGTCAACTCGGGAACCGAATTTAATAAAGCCCATTTCGTCATTCTGTTTTACCTGTTGGCCGGGTTGTACATAATTCACAATACGTTTGGCCAGGGCGCCGGCAATCTGTTTGGTCAGCACCTCTTTATTGCCTTTGCGATATACCACGGTATGACGTTCATTTTCGGTGGATGATTTTGGGTGCCAGGCTACCAGGTATTTTCCTTTATGGTATTTGCTGTGTACCACTTCGCCGGTAACGGGGTTGCGGTTAACGTGTACATTTAAAGGACTCATAAAAATAGATACCTGTATACGGCGGTCAGGAAAGTACTCATCGGCCTGTACTTCCTCAATCACCACTACTTTACCGTCGCAGGGAGCAATAATGGCATTCTCGTTAAAAGTGTACTGCCTTTTGGGTATGCGGAAAAAAGATATGATAAACAGGAACAATCCTAAAGTAACAATAAATATAAGGGAACTGATAACCGGGCTGCTAAAGCTTAAAAAATAAAAAGAGATCAGGTTGGCTACAGCAAAAAATATGGCTGCAATGGCAATAGAGGCGGTACCTTCTTTGTGTATGGTCATTATTGAATAATTAGGCTGCAAATATAACATTGTCACTGTTAAAATCAACCATACTCCTGTATTGTGCTGCTTATAACACCGTTTAATGACAGTCCTGCATAAATAATACAGGTGTAATGGGTCACGCATGAAATAAATAATACCTTTACACCGTTTAAAGGCGGAATAACCAATATCACTTGTTTTTCATGAAAAACTTCCTGTTAACATCTTTACTTATAGTTATTACCCTGGTTGCAGGTGCTCAACAGGCCGGGTTAAATGGTATCTGGACGGGCACACTCACCAATGACAGCACCACTACCCGGAAAGATCAGTCTTTTGAATTAGCACTTACACAATACGAAAACAAAGTATATGGCTATGCCCATACCCAGTTTATTGTAAACGATACCCTGTACTATATCATGAAAAGGGTAAAAGGTACCATTAAGGATAGTGTTTGCGAGGTAAAGGATGATGAGATATTATCCTACAATTTCAGGGGTAAGCTGGATAAAGGCATTGTAACCAGTTATTTCTTTGAGATCAATAAAACAGATGGCAGCTGGCAGTTAAATGGTACCTGGAAGACCAATAAAACAAAAAAATTCTATGCCATCAGTGGCCAGATGAACCTGGCTCCGGCAAAAAACCGGCAACAGGCTAAAATCATGGCGCATTTGCAGGAATTGGGTCTTACCAAAAAACTACCTTTTCTTGCCGAAGATGATTTGCAAAAAACCGCAACCGCAAAACCCATCGATAAAAAACAGGCTGATAAAAAAACAACCCTTCCCAAACAGGAGGTAACAGCACAACAAAAACCTGAAAAAGCCATACCCGCAGTTATTACGGCGCCGGCACCTGGCACCAAAGAAAAAATTGACCGTCGAAGTATCGGTAGTACACATACGGTTTACTTCTCAGCCGACAGCTTGCAGCTGGCATTATATGATAACGGTGAAATTGACGGCGATACGGTAAGTGTGCAACTGAACGGGGAAGTAATATTTGATAAAACCTGTTTAAAATCAACAGCTTTACGTAAAACCATCCATATCAGTTCAGATACTGACGAAACTACTTTGATTTTATTTGCCGAAAACCTGGGCAAATACCCGCCCAACACAGGTTTACTGGTAGTATACGAAGGCGATAAACGTACACAGATACACTTTAGTGCCGATCTGCAGCAAAACGCGGCGGTGGTATTTAAAAGAACGCCTAAACAATAAACTTATTCTTGATTGTCTTGCAGGCTTTCAACAAAATCTGACAGGATCTTTTTGTACAATGGTTCCGCAGCTATTGTTTGATAGTTAAAAGAGCCGGCAGTTATTAAAGCCTGCTCCAGGTTAAACTCTTGCTGGGTATAACAAAGTGCCAGCCCTTTTTCCACAAGGTATTGTGCCAGGTACTCCTGCTCTGTTTGGCCGGGAGTAGGTATTAAAACACTTTTTTGACCGGCGGCTACAATATCCATCACGGTACTATAGCCTGTGCGGCTTATTACCATACCGGCTGCACAAAGTGCCTGGTTATAGGCCGCAGTGTCCAGGTGGTTATGTATAACAATATTCGGTGGTACGGGTGGCAGTTGCGTATTACCGGGAAGGCCTCTTACAACAGTAGTCCTGCCTTTATATAATTGTAATTGCTCTAAAATAGTTGTTTCCAGTAAGCTTCGTTGCGGTTCGGGCCCGGATAAGGAGATAAACAGGTGCTGTTGTTCTTTATCCTTTGGTAAGGCCTGTAACCTGGATAGTATACCGATATAACTTACCGGCACTAGGGGCATTTTTTGAGGGTGCGATAAAACGCCCGCCAGGTTAACGGGCCCGGGCATATCCGGCACCCAGCAGGCGGAAAAACGATTGATAAAACGGTAATTTATCTTTTGCACCAGCTTTTGTGCCCATTTAACCGGTGTTTGAATGGCCAGTTGATGGGTGATAAAAATACTGGGGATATGAGGATGCCAGAGACCAAAGCGGTTATCACTGATCACGGCATCAAATGCATGTTCTTTCACCTGCTGTAACAGCCAGTCATGTTCGTTGCCGATAGCTTTTTTAATTCTCCCCAGCTGTGTGGCCAGTTTCCAGGTGAGCCCGCCGGCTGTTTTACTGTATTGGATATTATAACCTTCCAGGTACAAAAAAGGGTTATTGGGAAACTCCTGTTCTAATAATTTTTTTTGCTGTTCATTGCCGGCAAAAAATACGGTTACCCCCCATTCTATAAGGCTATGAGCCAGGGGAATACAGCGGGTGGTATGCCCCAATCCCCAATCCAAAGGAGCAATCAGCACCTTTAGTTTGCGGGTATTAGCAGGGAAAACCCTGTTATTTGGGGTAATTTTTTCCAATTTTAGTTTGCTGTATAATAAAATGTAAGTAAAATAGTTATAACTTAGAATAAGCGAAGATAAGTAGCCAATTTTTTGATAAAAGATGTAAAATGAAAATATCCAGGATAAACTTGTTAATTGTATTATTGGTAACCATGATTGCCGTATCCTCCTGTAGTAAAAACTACTACTCCGGCAATGGTGGCCGTAAAAGTAAAAACTGCGGTTGTCCCGCTGTAAGATAAAATAACGATTACAGGTATAGGTACCGGCTTTAAAGCTTATTTATACTTACTGATAGTATGGTTAAGGATTAAATCGCATTGCTATGAGCTTGCCAAACAGAGAATTGATTGTATTGTTAAACCAGGCACAACTTTCCAGCCAGGCACTGGCGCAGGAAGTGGAAGGTTTACATGCCATATTGGCCCATTTGGAGAACAGCCAGGTATTTTATAATGCCCATGAATTAGTGGACAGGGATTATATAACTAACCGTGTGAAGAAAATTAAAAAGGCCGTGCAGTTTGTTGAGCTGAAACCTTTCCGGTTTTTAATCAACAAAAATTAACCTATAAAAAATAGTGTTTAACGATAAAAGCCCGTGTTGTACAACACGGGCTTTTTTAATTGCTGTAAACCATAGTAAACTACGGTTATCGCATCGTTGCCTTGGCTTTATCTGCAAAATCTTCTGCACCTTCGGCAACATCTTCTACAGCTTCATCAAACTTATGCACTAAGTCATCTACCAAATCGTTAAACTTATCTTTCAGATCACGGCCCTGGTCCGCAATTTTTCTTCTTGTTTCTGATCCTTTGTCAGGCGCGAATAAAATACCTAAAACAACGCCTACTGCCAGTCCGGTAAGTAATTTGTTCATAGTGTAATATTTTGGGGGTTTATAATTCCTCTTTACACTATTAATATAAATAATTATGCCAAATAAAGCAATCGAAATCTAAAATTCAGGCTTTCAGTAATTTATAATCAATATTTTATGATAAATATCATTAATTGGACCAGCCCCATGGTTTATCATTAATTATAATTGGTTTTTCCAGGTTAAAGCTTACCGTAAATACCCGGTCGCTGCCAATACGCCTTAAATTATAGGTAAATGTTTTTTCGTCAATGGTCATCCACCATACATTGCCACAGGCATAAGGAATTAAACTACAGGTTTCCTGGTCAGCTGGGAAAACCTGCATACCTGCTGCGCCGGTATTGCTGGCCGTACCGCCATACATGGTAATGCTATCAGGACTTCCGTCCTTATGACGGTGATCATGTTTTAAGGTGAGCCTTTCGTTTTGGTTGGTCAATATCCAGGTGCGTGATTTATTCTCACCCACATAAAAGGGTATTTTAATTACACTGGTCTTACAATCCAATACCTGCATCACCAGTCTCTGCCCGGTAAAACCATCGCCTTCGCGTCCGCCGGCGGTAATGGTGCCTTCGTAAGTTTTACCACAATGTTTTTCCAGCCGGCTCCAGAACTGTTGCAAATTGGTGGCAGACTGGGCCATCAAACTATTACCAGCCAGGGTTAACAGCAAACAAAAAAATACGATCCCTTTCATGCGCCTGTTGTTTTTAATATTCAAAAGTTTTATTAACGGGAACGGCAATATACTAAAACATAGGGTAAGCCTTTGTATCTTGCAGTATATACAATATGAGTAATCCTAACTTAAATAACGATAAATCAAAACTCAGTTCCGCCGACTCCGATTTTGAGAACAGCATCCGGCCTTCGGCCATTAAAGAGTTTGCAGGACAGCCACAGATCATTGAAAACCTGACCATCTTTATCAAGGCGGCAAAGATCCGGGGTGAAGCATTGGATCATGTATTGTTTCATGGCCCTCCCGGTTTAGGTAAAACCACCTTATCGCGTATTGTGGCCAATGAAATGGGCGTAAATATTAAAGAAACCAGCGGCCCGGTAATAGAAAAACCCGGCGACCTGGCAGGATTGCTGACCAGCCTGGAACCCAATGATGTATTGTTTATTGATGAGATACACCGGTTGAGTACCGTGGTGGAAGAGTACCTGTATGCAGCCATGGAGGATTACCGTATTGATATTATGATCGATAGTGGTCCTAATGCACGCAGTGTGCAGCTGGCACTTAGTCCCTTTACCTTAATTGGCGCTACTACCCGCAGCGGATTATTGACGGCGCCTTTACTCTCCCGTTTTGCCATCAAATCAAGATTAGAATATTATTCATTAGATACACTGCAAAAAATTGTACTGCGTGCCGCCGGTATTTTAGGTGTTACCATTGATAAAGTAGCCGCCAGAGAAATTGCCGGTCGCAGCCGTGCCACACCACGTATTGCCAATGGCCTTTTACGCCGTGTACGCGATTTTGCCCAGGTATTAAATGATGGCATTATTGATATAGGTATTACCCAGCATGCGTTAAAAGCCTTGAATGTAGATGAGTATGGCCTGGATGATATGGATAACCGGATATTGGCCTCCATTATTGAAAAATTCAAGGGCGGCCCGGTTGGGTTAACTACCATTGCTACTTCGGTAGGCGAGGAAGCAGGTACCATTGAAGAAGTGTATGAACCCTTTTTAATACAGGAGGGGTTTTTACAGCGTACACCAAGGGGACGTGAAGCCACGGAGAAAGCCTATAAACATTTGGGTAAACAAAAGCCGGGAGCATTGCCGGGGCAGGGACAGTTCTGGTAATTGAATGATGAGTTATGAATTAGGAATTATGAATGCTGAATTATGAATGCTGAATTATGAATTGCTTATTGTCACTTTTCCATTAAAGGTTGATAAACGAACAGAACGATGCAGTGTGCGACGCAACGAAGCTGATAAGCATTACTGCAGCCGGGAATAAAAAAATAGTATACTACTATCTATATACTAAAATCTATATACTAAATACTTTAAAAGATGTACACTTCATTGCTTGTTACAACAGAAAATAATATTTGTGTTATTACCATCAATCGCCCGGATAAACTGAATGCGTTAAATAAAACGGTGATTGAAGAATTAAGTGCGGCTATTGATGAAGTAAATACCAACAGTGATATTAAAGCGGCTATTATTACCGGTGCAGGCCCCAAGGCTTTTGTAGCGGGCGCCGATATCAGTGAATTTGCCAGCCTGGATGCGGCGGGTGGTGAAGCCCTGGCGCGCAGGGGGCAGGAAATGGTGTTTTCGAAAATTGAGAACAGCAGTAAGCCGATCGTTGCCGCCGTCAATGGCTTTGCGTTGGGAGGCGGTTGCGAGCTGGCCATGGCCTGTCATTTTCGTTTAGCGGCTGATAATGCCCGGTTCGGACAGCCTGAAGTAAACCTGGGGTTGTTACCCGGTTATGGCGGTACCCAGCGCCTGGTACAATTAGTGGGTAAGGGCAGGGCCATTGAACTGCTCATCACGGGCAATATGATTGATGCCGCAACGGCACTGCAATACGGCCTGGTAAACCATATTACCACTGCTGATGAATTATTAAATAAGACCAGGGAAATATTAACACTCATCAATACCAAAGCGCCCCTGGCTGTTGCCGGTTGCATTGAAGCAGCCAACGCGGTATATGATGAAAGGGTGAACGGTTATGAAGTGGAGATAAAAACCTTTGGCAAACTCATTGCAACTGCCGATGCTAAGGAAGGTGCTACGGCTTTCCTGGAAAAAAGGAAGGCAGCGTTTACAGGGAAATAGTAAATACAATAAAAAATAAAAGGCCGGGATAAAAGCTATCCCGGCCTTTGTTATGAATAACAGGTGCTTAATTTACTTTTTGTAAACTGCCATCTTTAAACAGGAAGTTGGTAATTTTTTTGGTGGTCTTACCATCTGCATCGGTGGTGGTTACAATACTCAGTTGGTTGTCCTTAATGGTTGAGTTTACCTGCATGAAATACTCCACAACATCGGCATAGTACACCTGTTCAAATTGTTTCAGCCTTTTGTTTTTTAAATGAACCAGGTAAGCGCTCATCTCGGTTTCGCCGTCGAGCGCTACAATAATGATCTGCTCAGTATCTGTAGTCCACAGGGTGTCAATAATTTTGACAGCAGCATCACTATTACGGTTTATATCTTCTATATCAGTTAAAGCTAGTGAGGTGATGGTGCTATCTGCCAGTTTTTTAACCTTTTTTACTTTTTGTTCGTAATAAGCTTCATTGATGGTGAGATCCTTTAAACCAGCGATGGTATCTTTTGGTTTTTCCGGCTCAGTGACGGAATCTTTGGATGGATTATTATTCACTGTCGGTTGCGGGCTGTTGTTATTACAACTGATAATGGTTAAACAGCTAACCGCAATAAAGAAGACTTTAAACATAGTTTTTAATTTTATAGGGCTTTATAAGTTCTGCCGGGCCTGATATATTTTACACCCTTTTTAGTACGGAACCGGACCAGGATATTTTTATTGTTCTTGTCAAATACCTGGAAATGCAGGTGAGGAAAGGCGCTGTAACCGGTATTGCCGGAAAGGCCGATCACCTGTCCCTGGCTAACCGTATCGTTCAGGTTTACAAAAATACTATTGTATTGCAAATGCCAGTAATGGGCGGTACTGCCATCATCATGTTCAATAATGATATAATTACCATCTGATAAATTTTCAGGTTTCAGGCCGCCTTTATTGCTATCGCTGCGCATGCCGGTTACTTTACCGCCCCTGGCTGCAGCTATTTTGCTGCCTGTTTTCATTTTAAAATCGTAGGATAATTCTCCTTTATGACTGAAGGAGCTATTGGCGCCCTGTACAAAAAAATGCTTTGTTTTGGCAGCAAAGGGTAAGGTATAGATATAACTGGTATCGTCAACGATCCGGCCACTTTTCAGTCCCATTACTTCATGGGTAGGCAACTGCGCATATGCACAGCAGTACACAAATAAGCTGATGGCAAGGAATGGATACTTCACCCTGTAATTTTTGAGTTTAAAGCTACAAAAAATAGTGAAGCAGGAAGTGTTAATCAAACCCAGGTATAAAACCACTCAAAAGCATCATGCCGAATAACGAGAGTATAAAAACAATGCCTGTTGCTATGGCAAAGCTCAACAGGAAAATGAAAAAACGCTTCCGGGGCTTTTGCCTGTTTGATGTGGCGTTGATAGTGCCAACAGCTACCTGGCTGCTGATTAAATAACTATGTATGATAGTGGTAAAAAATAAGATACTAACAAACAGGACAAAGGCGATAAAAGGAAATAATAATACGCCGGCAATCATGGCGGCTTGCAGTAACTCGGTGATCATGAGAAATCGTTTACAGGTTAATAAATAGCGGGCGGTGTCAATCCCACAGTGTGCCGTCCAGGCCTACAATAATACCCAGCCATACACCTACAACATATACCAGTACACTGATGCCAATGGTGAGCAGGCGGTTCCAGCCGTTGCATTTACGACAGGTATCCATAAAATGATAAAAAAGTCCACCCATGGCTCCGGCCAGCGGCACTATAAAAAGCGGCCTGAGCATCCAGTATTTTGACCAGTCCTTATCTACCGTATAGGGCATCATCAGAAATAATGCTATCACTACAAAAGCTGGTATGGCCCCGGCCAAAGCCCGGCGGGTAATTTTTGAGGATTTGAATAACTCACTCCAGAAAATGTGCTGTTCTATCATAGATTTATTTTTTTTAAATTAAAAGTACTTTGAAATACAAAGTAAAACAAAATTAATTAACCCGTAAAATAATTTTTACAGGTTAACCAGGGGAAAGGGGCTGGTATTTCTGCCTGTTTTATTCTTTACGGTAACCCGGGATATTTTGCCCCAGTATAATATCGCGCCGGCAAACCTGCACACCATCCTGCAAAACAGTTTGTACCACACCATTACCTCCACGGTTTTCCTGCGGGTATCTTTTTAAGTATGGCGGCAGCAGGCTATCGTCGGTAAAATTGAGATCGTCGGAATAATATTCATTGGCTACGTCCGGCTCTTTGATGGAATAGTGAATATGCGCCGGTAATACATCGTTAGGATAGGGGGCTGGCCTTATGGTGTAAATAGTGTATTCGCCTTTTTCATTTGTTTTAACCCAGCCACGCAGGTGACCATGAATTTTTGCTTTTTCATCCATACCCGGTTTGGGTGAGTAATACCCGTCATTATCGGTTTGCCAGTAGTAAATGATCACGCCGGGTGCAGGTGTCTTGCCGTTCTGTTGAAAAACAGTACCGTTCACAATCAGTCTTTGGCCTTTTTCAAACCAGCCTTCACTCGTGTCCACTGCATCAATCTGCTGCGGCATGCCGGTATACATTAACTCGCAGCCATCGCAACCACCACCTACTGTTTTATTACTGCGTAAGGCGGGTGTTTGATTTTGGGTCCGGCTGTTACAGCTTATCAACAGGCAAATAACCAATACCAGTTTACATACGATCAATTGCTTCATCTTTTTTTATTTCAAAATTGATGGTATAACCGGCTGGTTTACAAATAAAATACGCTTACACGATGAAATTACCCCGTAACCCGTTGAGGGGTATCAAAAATGGCTTTAAAGGCTGGTGCATAGTGGCGGCTTAACCGCAACTGCATGCCGGTGGAAAGGGTGAGGTCATAATCACCGTTCAGCCTGGATTTATAAGCCACCACCTCTCTTACGTTCACTATACAGGACCGGTGGATACGTACAAATTGGGTGCTGTCCAGTTTTGCTTCCAGCTGTTTTAATGTTTCCGTATGCACCAGTTTTTGTTTGGCCTGGTAAATATGGATATAGGGTGAACTGGCAGCTATGTATACAATTTCGTCGGTTTTAACAATTACCCGGTTGCCCTTGCCGGTAGTAACCGTAAGGCTATGAACAATATTTTGTGCTGCTGCTAATACTGGCGGCGAAGTCGTAACAACCTGTGTTGTTTGTAATGGTTGCCCGGAAAAGCGGTTGATAAAAGGAATGATCGTGTATCCTAAAAGCAAAACGATAAAATATTGCGGCAGTCCAAAGCCAAGGGTTTGTGCATAAGAAAAAGTATGCGGGTAAAAAACAGCGGATAATGACCAGACCAATGCCGGGTATATTAAAATATGAAAGGTGATGAATGCCGGTATGGTGAGTATTTGCCGGCTCTTGTATTTAAGTGACCTGGTTATGCGGAACTGCAAGTGCAGGAGCGGTACGAATAATAACCAGCATGAACTGAAGAGCAGGGATTCCGAAAAATAAAAACTGCTTTGGCGAAAACCTGCTTCAGCATAATCCATTATAACGGTAATACCTGTCAGTACTACAACCAGGCCGGTCAGGATGCCGGTTAATTTTTTAGGTGTTACAGCTAAACGGGCAATAGCTAAATGGGACATAAAGAGTAGATTTTATGATAACATCGTTTTATAAAGTTACCATTTATCCGGCTCATGTAAAGGCCTGTTAAAAGAACAGGCGACCGTTACCGGCCGCCTGTTTGCTACTAAAAATATATTGACTATTTACTGGGCATTTACCCTTTGTTTCTCGGTATCCGATCCTCCGGATTTCCTGGCCGCCAGTGATTTACCTTTATTGAAGCGGTAGCTGAAAGCAACGCTCAGCACACGGCTGTCCAGGTAACTTAACCAGTTAGCCCTTGAGTTGGCAATATTGCGGATATCACCGCCCGGCTGGTTGGTATAAAACATATCGCTCAGGTTGAGTTTAACCGTGCCTTTGCCCTTCCATATTTTTTGTGCTATACCGGCACGCATTTGCCAAACCGGAATGGTAAGGAACTGGGCAACCAGTACCCTTGTCTGGTACGAACCGCTTAACTCGGCGCTAAGGGTCTTGGTAATATTAAACTGGTTGGTAGGCCCCACATACCAGTAAAAACGGCTTTCATCCAGTACCTGTCCGTAAATAACCGATTTAAAGCCCAGGCTTTTCAGCTCGGTATATAATTGTAAGGTCCACCATTTGGTTATGGGGAAGGTGCCGTTTACACTAATACCATAAGCGATCTGTTTACCAAAATTACCCGGACGGCTATAATAAATAGTGCCACGCTGCTCATTGGTTTCCTGTATCAGGTTATTGGTAATGCTGTATTCCAGTGAAGTGGTCAACATGTTTTTGTAAGTATGGGACAGCTCAAAATTATACGAGAAAGTTGGCTCCAGGAAAGGGTTACCACCATAATAAGTATAGCGGTCCATAGGATAACTAAAAGGGTTCATATCCTGGTAGTTTGGGCGGTCGATCCTGCGGCCAAAAGAAAAACCGAGCTGGTGGGTATTGGTGCTGTCAAAACGGTACAGGGCATACAGCGTAGGGAACAGGCTGGCATAATTACGGGTAAAGGCCGAATCCTGTTTCTCCGGGTTACCAAACTGGTGTCCTTTAATATCGGTATGCTCAAAACGAAGACCCGCCTGTAAGGATAATTTTGTCCAATCCTTTGAGTAATTAACATAAGCGGCATTGATCAGCTCTTTATACTGGAACCTGTTGGAGAAATCGTAATTGGGTGTATGTACATTATTTTCTACATCAAAAAAGTCGGCTATATTATCGGTATTCACATAGCTGGCTTTATAACCCGCACCGCCTTTACCACCGCCTTTAAATGGTTTGGTATAATCCAGTTTGGCGGTTTTAATATTCAGATCGGCCGGTAAGGAGGAATACAGTATTGTTCTCTCCTGCAGTACATGATCCGGTGTAAAGATGGAGTTGGTCAGGTTCTGTGTCTGCCTGGCGTTGTATTGTATATAGTCAAAGTTGGCAGATATCTCTTCACCCTGTTTGTTGATCTTATATGCATAGTTCAGGTTCACACTGCCGTTAGTCCATTTGCGTTTGGTCGGGTTACTGGCTTCTACCAGGCTGGTCACATTATCATTATTGTCCAGCACTTTGGCATTATTGGTAAGTGGTGTGGAAGCGGGATTGATAAAACCGGATAACACCACACCCAGGGTTGTTTTATCGGTCAGGTAATAATCCATACCCAGGTTCATATTCCGGCCCTTGAACTGGCGTTTGATATAGGAGTTCTGTGTAAAGCCCGAATTGTAAGAACCATTATTGTTATAGTAATACCTGTTAATGGTCAGGTCCTGGTAGGTATTGTTTTCGTTGATGCTGATATTGGTAAACAGGTTTATTTTATTAATACGGTAGTTGAGGTTAAAGCTGTTATTGGTACGCATATACTTACCTTGTCCGTAACCCAGGTTAATACCACCGTTAATGCCCACGGCTTTATTTTTCTTCAGTCGTATATTGATAACCCCTGCATTACCCGCCGCATCATACTTCGCCGGCGGATTGGTCATGATCTCAATAACATCAATAGAGCCGGAGGGCAGCGAGCGTAAATACCCGGCCAGGTCGGCAGCAGATAAATAGGTTGGCTTATCATCAATGATCACCATTACACCACTTTTCCCTTTTAAAGAAATATTGCCATCAGCATCCACCAATATACCCGGTGATTTTTCCAATACTTCCAGGGCATTGGTGCCCGCATTGGCAATCAGGGCATCGGGGTTGATGACGGTACGGTCAATTTTTCTTTCAACAAAAGGTTTGCGTGATGTTACACTTACTTCACCTAATGCCTGTACATCTTTCTGTAAAATAATCTCCGGCAGTTGTACCTGTAGCTGCTCATTGGTAAGATTGATAACACTGCTGTAATATTTCTGATAACCTACCGGCGAAATACTCACGAGGTATGCACCCGTCTTCAACAATTCAAACTCAAAACGACCGGCAGAGTCGATAAAACTTGTTTTAATAAATGCCGAATCTTTGGCGGCCAGTAAAGTGGCTACGGCACCATCAAGTTCTGCCCGGGAAAAATTAGAGATATTGCCGGTTATTTTACCGGCCTGGGCCTGGGTCATAAAGGCCGTGAAAAGAAATGCAGTCAGGAAAAAGAGTCGCATAAAGTTGGTTTGTGAAAAACAATAATACAGTTTTTATATATTGTAATAATCACACATGTATGCTATATTGATGAGCGGTAAAAACCAGCCCTGTTTTTGCTGAAACCCTTGACAGTACTGTATCGAAAGCGGACGGTCTGTTAATGGATTGTGAAAGCGATATAGCCGGAAGTAATGGGTATTATGTAACCAACTGCAGTAATTTAATGCATCGTTCCTTGCGCACTGCCCTGACAGTATTGTTATGGGGCGCACACTTGTACTGTATATCGCTGACCGGCATTAGGGCGGTAAGGAATTATAGTAACATGCTTAACATCGCCAAAGGCGATAGCATAGTGATTCGAAACTATAAGTTTCGAATAGCTGCGTATGAACTCTTTGTTGAATTACTGCTTATCCTTGAGTCTAAGTATATTATTACCTTTTTGTTTTACTAAACTATTATGGTCTTCATAATAGTGTAATCCCACCAGCCCTGTACCGTTATTTGCAATGGTTATTTCAGTTATAATAAATCCGTTATCAAGTTCTATAAACCCTTTTTCAATCTCATCTTCATACCAGAGAAAATCGACAATTTTCCTGTTTTGAATATACTTTAATTTATTTTCCTGGTACTCAATTTTATATGGCAGGTAGTCTTTTATAACTACTTTTTGCCCGAATAGCTTTTTCATTCTTCCAAGTAATGATCGCTTTTGTTGCTGATAATCACTGGCTATTGTTTCAATTGATTTATTTTCTTTGTTTACATGATAAAGCGGAATGTCTGATAAATCTTCGAATAAGCTTTTGGCTGCAGGAACTAAATCTTTAATATAAACGTCCTCATTATTTCCCCATGGAATATCAATTACGATTGTATTATCAAGTTCTATAAAGCATTCTCCTTTGTCAAGGCCGCCGTGTTCAGGCTCAATAATAGCATAAATATTGGTGATAGTCTTACCTACTAAATTTTTTATCAGCATGTTATTTTTTTTATTGCTGCATAAACTGTTTATGGCTGAAACTCTTTATCCTCTAAAACCGAAATTACATATTTCAGCCATTGTTCATCGGGAATGGTTTTATCCATAAAATAATCGGGCTGAATACCAATACCATCTATTGCCATACCGGGTATGCGGAAGCTTTTGGAAAGGCAATAACCCAGTTGAAACTTTTGATCCGGCGATTTTACAAAATGCATATTGGAAATATCCAGCACACCAAAAGTTGACTCGCCGAATATCTTTACTTTTTTACTTTGTTTGGCGGCCAGTAAAAACTGTTCATCGGTACTGCCATTATTTTTATTGGCAATAATGGCCACCTGGGCCGGGTTAGGTAATACGGAATCCATTTTTTCAATATCCACATACCTGCCTTTTTTTAAGTGTACAAATTTACCAAGGTTATCGTTCAGCAATTTCAGGAGGGCATGTACTTCCTGCCTGTTTTTTTCGGACAGGTTGGGTATCTCCAGGTAGGCTTCCATTCTTTTATTATTCAGCGGAGTAGATAAAAACTCCATATCCACAATACGTATAGGGTTGGTGTACAGGAAAGGGATGATATTATCGTAACTCACATCGTCACCACCGGTACCATTGCGGATATCGATCACTAAATTTTTCCTGCTTTTTATCAGTGCCGAAAATTCCCTGATCACACTATCAATAAATGGTTTCTGTGCGCCACCAAAAGAAGGTATCCTGAATAATACAGTTTGATCAGAAAGCTCCTGTATAAAGGGTTTGTCGGTTGTCATGGTTTTTACATACAATTGTACATCCTTATCTTCTGGGTAAACAGGGCAAACTCTTTGCAGGGTAATGGCCGGGGCCAGCCGGATCATATTTTTGCTTAGCCATTCTACTTTAGTGAAGTTGACAGGTGAAAAATCTCCCATATAATAAGTGCCGGCCTGATCGTCCTTCATCTCCATTTTTACCTGCTGGTATTTCCAGGATGGGTTGCCCGATTCAAGGATAACGCCTTTGTATCCTTTATTTTGTTTAACAATACCAATGGTATAAGCGCCTGTTTTCCAGATGCCGGTAAACAATCCGCTGGTATCAGTGACGGGCTTGTTACGAAGTTGCTCCTCAGTTACCGGTAGTACCGGCCATTTGGTGGTATTAACCGACTGCGCCGGGCCATCACCTAATGCCATCACCCCGAAATGTCCTTTCCTGAAAAACTTGAGCCATTCATTCAATAGATCGGCGCATTTATACTTGTCTTTAACAGGCTTTACTTTGGCTGTAAAAAGGGTATTATGTTTGGCATACAGGTCTTTTCCTTTTTGTTCCAGCGCATATTGAAAGCCTGCATCATTTTTTTCAAAAGTTTCTTTTACCCATTTAAAAGTTTCGGTACAATTGCAGTCAGTCTGGGCGTTTATGGAAACAGTTGTTTGGAGCAAAAAACCAAATAGTAATAAAGCAGCGAAAAGCGATTTCATATAGAGGGTGTTTATATTGAATAAAATATACGTTACTGTTGTGACAGGAATGCCAGCGGTTAAAGATAGGAAGCTAATAAGAAATATACCTATTGCAGCAATGAAATACCAGGGAGTTAAAAATCAGGGGAGAGATGAGAATGATCGCCACAGGCGATAGAATAAAAATTCGAAACTAATAAGTTTCGAATAGCAGCATAGTGGCATAACAGCACAGAATGTTTATTCAGAGCGTTTTGGTAATTGCCGGCCAATAAACCGTTCATTTCCTAACAGGAACTGTATGGCCTGGGTTGTATTTTTCTCCAGGCTTTCTGGTGTTTTAAGTCTTGCCAGGTAACGGATAATTTCTTTTTGTAGAGAAGGTGGCAATGTTTTAAATACCGCATTCGCGGATTTGTTGGCTTTCAGTGCTTTTAAAAATAATGGTGGTGCCGCGATATCGCGACTTTCATCGTCAAAGGCAATGGTAATCTCTATTATTTCCCCGATCCGTTTAGGGGAGTTTTTCAGCATGGTAGTATTAATGTAAAGCCGCCATGCATTGTCATACCTTACCAGTGTTTGCCGGTAAGCCTTGCTGTTGACAGTACCTTTTACAGGAATACTTCCTTTTTCTTTGCCGGCCTGTTTGAATATTTTTTCAAGCACTTTATCCGGTACAAACACAAAGGGGTTGATACCTATAATATTTATTTCGGCTTTAAATTGTAATAGTGTATGCGGTTCCATTGTTGTGTTGTAAGCCGAAAATTTACTAAATAAAAGGCAGTAATCGCCAAAGGCGATAGAATAATCATTCGAAACTGGAAGTTTCGAATAGCGGAGATTTCATTTTCTTATTCCCTGGTCATTTTAATTGTTTGTAACCATCTTTCAACCAGCTTTTCCCAATCGGCAATAGGAAGTTTCTCCCAATTGGGTATTTTTTGAGCAGATTCCTTTAATCCAAAAGCGTGTCCACCTTCTGCATATATATGATATTCTGTTGGAACACCTGCTTTTTTCAGCGCAATGTAGTACACCAATGAGTGCTGGATAGTATCAACATTGTCATTACCTGCCTGCAATAAAAACATCGGTGGGGTGTTCCTGTCAACGGGAAGTGTTTTATTTAGTTCATAAGGTTTGTTGGTATGAAAAGTCATATGTCCCGGGAACATCACTATCCCAAAGTCTGGCCTGCAGTTAATGGTATCAACCGGATCGGTGATGGAATAAGCTCTTCTCCTGTAGTTAGTACTAACATCTGCCACCAAATGTCCGCCGGCCGAAAATCCCATTACACCAACTTTATTGGGGTCTATATTCCATTCTTTCGCCCTGGAACGAACTAATGCCATGGCTCTTTGCGCGTCTTGCAAGGCAAGCGGTTTTATTGGGTCTTTTTCACAGTGGCAATCTTTGTCGTAATGTGGTCCTGATGCAGGAACTCTATATTTTAAAAGTATTCCTGTTACACCAATGGCGGCTAACCATTCACATATTTCCGAACCTTCAAGATCAATGGCTAGTTTATTATAACCGCCGCCCGGAAATACAAGTACTGCGGCACCCGTATTGTTTTCTTTTGGTGAATATATTTTTATGGTAGGGATGGAAACATTCTTTATCATTCCGTCATTATAGGTTTCTGTTCCTTTAATAAGCCCGGAGTCGGGAACAGTTTTGGACCAAATAGGAATTTCTTTGCTTATAGTTGCAGTGGTTAGCGGAGGTTCCTGAGTAGGCTGTTCCGGTTTTTTCTGTTCATTTTGGTTACAGGAAATGATACCAATGGCTAAGGTTGATATCAATAACAGATACCTGGCTGATATTTTGTTTTTTGGTGGTTTCATTTTGATGTAAATGTTAGGTAAGCTAAGATAAATAATGATCCGAAACTATAAGTTTTCAATAGCAGGGGTATTACGGCCCGGAGCAGGTGTGTTTGTTGTTAAATATTGATATGATCGCTAAAAGCGATAAAATAATCATTCGAAACTACAAGTTTCGAATAGCTGAGTAGAAGAATTCATTTGTAATTTTATGTGATTTACAAGGCTTACTGGTCACTGGCTTTGTCTAGTCAGAAGAAGAGTCATAAACGAAAACTATTTTGTGATTGTCCGTAAACAAAACGTAACAATAGTCCCAAAAGACGGAATAACCTGGCAACCCATCCAGGTATGGGTAAGCAAAATATGTCGTTTGTCCGTTTATGAATTGCCGGATATAGTCTATATAAGCTTGTTGTAGTGTTTTAAGTTTTAGTTCTTTTTTTTGAGTCAATGTGAGCCCGGCTCCTTTATCACCGCGAAAGCTTAACTTATCAATAATATCATCAAATAATTCATCTTTATTTAATGACAATAAGGAATATTGGTCCGGGTTGGTCTTTGGGTATTTCTTTTTAACTGCTTGCACAAAATCGTTAGTAGCCTCTCCATTAAATATATCAATTCCAAGGCACACCTGAAAGTTGTGGCCATACATTAATTGTTCTATTTGTTTTATTGTGTTGTAAATACTTGTTGTCACTGGGTTTAATAATTGTGTTTTACAGGCCTTCGCGACAATGAACACCTGTATAAGGTCAGTATATGCCTTACAAGATAAAGAATGATATTGAAACGATGGGGCAATAAACAGCTAAGAAGTTTGTAGTTGTACACTTTATTGGCAGATCAGTATGATCACCTATGGCGATAAAATAAGGATTGGAAACTACAAGTGCCAAATAGCTGAGGAAGTGTTTTGTTACCGAAAGGCTGCCGGATGCGCAGGGTTTAGTGCGTAACGAAGTGAAGCACCGAAGCCCGCAGCCAGCCGGAACTGCAGCTGATAAGGATTACTGTAGCTCACAGCCCCAAATTAGTAAGCAGATAGCTGTATATAGATTTTAGTATGCAGACCGGTTAACTAATAACAATTAACCATTAACTTCTACCTGCTTTCAGCTTATCACAACTCCTTCCTCAATCTCGCCACCGGTATATTCAGTTGCTCCCGGTATTTAGCTACGGTACGGCGGGCAATATTGTAACCTTTTTCCTGTAATAACTCGGTCAGGCGTTCGTCGCTTAAGGGGCGTTTTTTGCTTTCGGCCTCTATCAGGTCGCTGAGGATCTTTTTCACCTCGCGGGTAGATACTTCCTCACCACTTTCGGTGCTTAGGGATTCGCTGAAGAAGAATTTTAACCGGTAGGTACCAAACTCTGTTTGCACAAACTTACTGCTGGCCACACGGCTAACGGTAGAAATATCCAGGTTGGTTTTTTCGGCAATATCCTTTAGGATCATCGGACGCAGGTTGGTCTCATCGCCGGTAATAAAGAAATCGTGCTGGTGGTCCATGATGGCTTCCATGGTGCTTAACAAAGTATGTTGTCTTTGTTTAATGGCATCAATGAACCATTTGGCCGCATCAATTTTTTGTTTGATGAATAGTACCGCTTCTTTCTGGCGTTTATCTTTTTTGGCGCCACGGTCATACTCCTTCATCATATCGCGGTAACCTTCGCTGATACGCAGTTCGGGTGCATTGCGGCCGTTAAGGGTAAGCTCCAGGCGGCTACCGTTATTTTGTATAAAAAAGTCCGGCACAATATAACTCTCGGCCTTGTTTACCTCGGCCAGGTTGCCACCGGGCTTGGGGTTTAATTTGATAATCTGCTGCATCACCTCCTTCAGTTCACTTTCGGTGAGGCCCAGGCCACGTTGTATTTTTTCGTAATGCTTTTTGGTAAACTCGTCAAAGTATTTTTCAATGGCCAGTATGGCGGTGTCTACATCCTTGCCCTCGGCTTTCTGGCGGTATAACTGTAATAATAAACATTCCGGAAGGTCGCGGGCGGCTACACCGGCGGGGTCAAATTGCTGGATCAAATGTATAATGCCTTCTACCTCGGCAACGGTGGCCGTGATATTTTGTCTGAAAGCCAGGTCGTCTACAATGGCCGATGTTTCGCGGCGCAGGTAACCGTCTTCATCCAGGCTGCCGATCAGGTGTTCGGCTATTTTTTTCTGGGTTTCCTCCAGGCTAAGCATGCCTAACTGAAGGTATAAGGATTCGTAAAAAGTAGTTTCTGTTTTAAAAGGCAGTTGTTTGCCATCATCTTCTTCAGGGTAATTATCATCGCGGGTACGGTAATCGCCTATCTCATCATCGCCTTCATATACATACTCACTTACGTCTACGTTGTCATAATCCTCCGTACTGCCATCCGCATCTTCATATTCATCTGCCGAATCAGCAAACTCATCCTTTATCTCATCGCTGTCATCATGTGCCGCTTCGTCCAGTTCCAGGGCCGGGTTTTCTTCCAGCTCTTCTTTAATTCTTTCTTCTAAATTGGCAGTAGGCACCTGCAGCAACTTCATCAGCTGAATCTGCTGGGGCGATAGCTTTTGTAAAAACTTCTGCTGTAACGATTGACTTAAGGCCATTATCAGGAAGAGGGGTTTGTTTTAAAACGGTAAAATACAAAAAATTGCTCCTTCTATCAAAAATTAGGCCGTAAAAGTACAAATAAAAAAATAAAAGGAAATGTGAAGACTTTTTTCAGGTATTTTACGGTCAAAAGCTTGCTTTTTTGAGATATTTTTACTATGTAATATATTTATTATCAATAAAATGTTTTAAAGAATGTGTGTAACCTGGTCCGGAAGCATCTTTTTTAAAATTGTTCATAAAAAAACTGGTTCCAAACGACTTTTAAGCTTTTTTTAGTTGTCAGGAATGACCAACCGGCATTTATTAATAACTGAATTAAAAGGAGTTAGGCCCTTATAATATTTAAACAACATTATAAGGACTTACGGCCACTGCTAAGCCATATGCCAATACATTTGCATTAATATTTTACAACATTGACTTACTCATTACCCGATATTGCTGCTATTATTGGCGCTACTGGCAACGGCGAAAGCGCTGCTGTTATTACGGAAATAAGCTGGGACAGCCGCCGTATTATTACACCAGCCGGAACATTGTTTTTTGCCCTGCATGGTGCCCGGCGCGATGGCCGGCAGTTTATTAGCCAGCTATACCAGCAGGGCGTACGCAGTTTTGTGACCACCGAAGCCGGCCTGGAGAAAGAGTATCCTGAGGCTGTTTTTTTACAGGTAGCTGATCCTTTACAGGCTTTGCAACAGTTAGCAGCTTATCACCGTAGCCGGTTTTCCTTACCGGTTATTGGTATTACCGGCAGTAACGGCAAAACCATTGTAAAAGAATGGTTATACCAGTTGCTGCATAGCCGGTATCATATTGTACGTAGCCCCCGGAGCTATAACTCACAAATAGGTGTACCAGCAAGCGTATGGCAATTACAACCACAACACAACCTGGCTATTTTTGAAGCCGGTATTTCCCAGCCCGGCGAAATGGAAAAGCTGCAGGCAATTATACAACCCACAATTGGTGTGCTCACCAACATCGGCGAAGCCCATAGCGCCGGCTTTATTAACCGGCAGCAAAAACTGGAAGAAAAATTATTGTTGTTTAAAGATGCGGAAACGGTTATTTACTGTAACGACAATGATAGTATTGATGAAGCTGTTCGTAAATTGCCTAATGCCCGCTTAAGCTGGGGGCATAATCCCGAAGCGGATGTACTGGTAGTGCAAAGTACTTCCAGCGCTACCCAAACGCATATACAGCTTTTGTATAAAGAACAACCTGTTGAATTCAGTATTTATTTTACCGATGAAGCAGCCATTGAAAATGCCATTACCTGTGCTACCGTACTGCTGGCCCTTGGTTGTGAGCCGGTTTTTATACAGGAAAATATGTTGCTGTTACAGCCGGTAAACATGCGGCTGGAGCTTAAAAAAGGAATTAATAACTGTGTGCTTATCAACGACAGTTACAGCGCCGATATTAATTCCCTGCAAAACGCCCTGCATTTTTTATCGCAACAAAACAGCAGCCTGACCAAAACCGCTATCCTTTCCGATTTTATCCAGGCTGCCACCGACGATAATACATTGTACGGGCAAATATTACAGGCTCTGCAGGAGAATGGCGTACATAAACTTATTGGCATTGGCCCGGCCATCAGTCATGCATTACAACAGCGTTCTGCAAATCATGGAATGGAAATAGGGTTATATCCTTCTACCGAAAATTTTATCAACCAGTTCAGGCCCTCACAGTTTAAAGATGAAGCTATTTTAGTAAAAGGGGCGCGGGTATTTGGTTTTGAACAATTGGTATCCTTGCTGGAACAGAAGGCGCACCAGACCGTACTGGAAATAAACCTGAATGCGCTGATCAGCAATGTAAAACAATACCAGCAGCAGTTACAGCCAAATACTAAAATAATGGCCATGGTAAAAGCTTTTGCCTATGGCAGCGGCGGGGCCGAAATTGCCGGCATCTTACAATTTCATAAAGTAGATTACTTGGGTGTGGCCTATGCCGATGAAGGGGTGGAGTTGCGTAAAGCAGGTATTACTCTGCCAATTATGGTGATGAACCCCGAGCCGGCAGCTTTTGAAAATATTATTACCTATAACCTGGAGCCGGATATGTTTTCGCCTGAAATATTCCGGGCCTTCACCGCCTTTGTGGCACAGGAAGGTTTGCAGCATTACCCCGTACATATAGAAATAGAAACGGGCATGAACCGACTGGGATTTTTGCCGGAACAATGGAAGGAGCTGGCCGTTCAGTTAGGCCAAAGCTCCCTGCTAAAAGTACAATCGGTATTCTCGCACCTGGCCGCCAGTGAAGATGCGCAGGAAGATGCTTATACCTTTACCCAGTTTGAAAAATACAACCAGGCTGTAGCCGTTTTACAGCAATACCTGCACTATCCTTTTATAAAACATATCGCCAATACCTCGGCAATAGGCCGTTTACCTCAATTACAATTGGATATGGTACGCCTGGGCATTGGCATGTATGGTGTGGGTAATATACCTGGCCTGCAACAGGTAGCTACGTTAAAAACAACCGTAGCGCAGGTGAAAACGCTGAAAGCCGGGGAAACCGTAAGCTATAACCGCCGGGGTGTGTTGCAGCGGACTTCTAACATAGCCACCGTACGCATTGGGTATGCCGATGGCTACAACCGTAAGCTAGGCTATGGTAACGCATATGTATTGGTGCATGGACAAAAAGCCCCGGTAGTTGGTACTGTGTGCATGGATATGACCATGGTAGATGTAACCGATATTGCCGACGTGAACACCGGCGATGAAGTAATTATTTTTGGTAAAGACCTACCCATACAACAACTGGCTGACTGGGCCGGCACTATTCCTTATGAGATCATGACCGGCATATCGCAAAGGGTGAAGCGGGTGTATTTTGAAGAATAGGAGTTAATTAGCTAATTTGATAATGTGCTGATATGCTAATGCAGGTTCGCTGCAATTGACAATTGACAATGGACAAGTGACAATGGACAATTCATTATTCATCATTCATAATTTATTCCTACCATTCTGAATTCTCAAATCTGAAATCTTAAATCTTAAATCTGAATTCTCTACTTCTTCCTCTTCACCAGCTTCGCTCTGATGATCACCACATCCTCCAGTGGACGATCCCTGTCCTTGCCTTTACTGGTGGGAGTGGCGGCAATGCTGTCAACAATATCCAGGCCGCTTATTACTTCGCCAAAAACGGTATAAGTGCGGTCTAAGTGCGGGGTGCCGCCAATGGTTTTATATACTTCACGTTGGTCGGCAGGAATTTTAAAGCCTTTCAAGCGGTTGGTCTGTAAAGAATCCAGGCCGCCATCGGTAAACTTTTTACCCTGTACAATATAAAACTGGCTGCCGCTACTGGCGCGGGCCGGGTTTACATCGTCGCCTTCGCGGGCCGCGGCCAGCACCCCTTTTTTATGAAAGAGGTTAGGGCGTAACTCAGCGGGTATTACATAATCGGGACCGCCTTCGCCCAGGGCTTTGCCTGCAGGAGCGGCTTTACTGTCGGGGTCGCCGGCCTGTATCATAAAATTATTGATTACCCGGTGAAATAAAACCCCATCATAATAATGCGCTTTTACCAGGCGCAAAAAATTATCGCGGTGTAAAGGCGTTTCGTTGGATAAACGTAATACAATAGTGCCCTTATTGGTTACCAAAGCAATATCACGTTTAAGGTCCTTGCGTTTTAATTTGGTCTTGCTTTGGGCGTTTGCTGCCACACTGCAAAAACATACCAGGCCAAGGAGTAAAAACTTCAACAAAAAACGATGGGGCATAAGTAGGGGTTATTCGCCATGTTCTGCAAAATAGAGCAGCACATGATCTTTTAAAAAATTTTCCTGTTCAATAGGGTTCATTACCGGCATGGGCTTTAACTGCTTAAAGTGCGGCCAGCCATCTTTGTCGGTTCCTTCCTGTTCATAATAACCACTGGGTGTAAGCAGCTTACATACCGCCACATGCATCAGGTCCTGCTTTTGTTCTTTGGAGAACTTGTCTTTTATATCACCGAATTCCTGGATACCAATTAAAAATAAAATGGTTTCCATATCGGGCTTTTTACCGAAACGTTCCACCAGTTTGGCTTCCAAAGCCCACCATCTTGTCTGAAGATCATCTTTTACTTGCATGTTGCAAAATTAGTAGTTCAGGGGCAATGAGGAGTTATGAATTATGAGTGATGAATGAGGAATTATGAATTGCTCATTCTACATTGTCATTTATCAACTGTCAATTCTCAATTGTCACTTGTCCATTGTTTATGCTTCCAGCGCTTCGTTTAAAAAATTGATCAGCGGCTGTATGGTTTCAAAAGCCTGTACCGTTTGTTTCAGCAGGCCCTTGTCGGTAAGTTCTTTATCGCTGATATTGGTCATGGTAATAAAGCTTTTTAGCTTCAGGTATTCAGCAGCGGGGTTATCGGCCTCATAACCCTTGGGTACCCGGCTAAGGGCAATGCCTTCTTCTTCGGACAGGCCGCCGTAAATAGTTTTAAAGTTTTTTGCGTTCAGTATTTTTTGAAAATCCTTCAGGTTATAATCAATTTCCTGCCGCACTTTCTGCAGGTCGGCCGGCATGGGCTGCCATACACCGCCCCCGATAAAGCTATTGTTGCCGGGCTCCAGGTGAAAATAATAACCGGCCAGTACCGATTTTTTGCCGCCCTTGTTCAGGCTTACTGCTAGGTTGCGTTTGTAGGGTGTTTTATCCTTTGAAAAACGAATGTCCCGATTGATCCGGAAGATGCATTCACGGGCAGTTAAGCCGGCAATATTGACGTCTTTTTTACCAAATACTTTAATTACTTCGTCGGTAAACTGAAGGAAATCGGTTTTAGCGGCGTCATAACGATGGCGGTTATCATCAAACCAGGGTTTGTTATTGTGTTTTTGCAGGTCTTTTAAAAACTGTAATGTGGCAGGTTGTAACATAATCGGGTATAATAAAACGGGTAAAATAATTGTTATTACCAAAAATACAACAGTTATCCGGGCTATAAAGCGGTGCAGAAGGCAGATTTTTTTTATTTTGCCCTGCAAATAGTTTTCTTTTACGGAGTATTAGCGCAACAGCGCCCCTCAAGCCACCGTTAACCAGCAGACTGCCAGTTTATTTTTTGTATTTTATTGCATGATATGCCTGATAGTAATTTTAGTTTTTTAAAAAATGTTCTGTTACATAGCTTAACTGCTTACGGTGGTCCGCAGGCACATTTTGCTATGATGATGAAAACATTTGTAAAGCAGAAAAACTATATTACCGAAAACGAACTGCTGGAGTATAATGCGCTGTGCCAGTTATTACCCGGGGCGTCTTCCACACAGATCATTGCCCTGGTAGGCTACAAACGTGGCGGCCTGCCCCTGGCTATACTTACGTTAATGATATGGGTGTTGCCGGCCAGTATTTTTATGGGGGCATTATCCTTTCTACTGCACATGATTGATAAGCGGGATATTGAAACCGACCTGTTTAAATTCATTGCCCCCATGGCGGTGGGGTTTTTATTATTCTCCTGTTTAAAAACATTCCCGCTGGCTATAAAAAACGGGGTTAGCTGGATCATTATGATACTGGCTTCGGGCATTACCTATTTCCTCTTTCAATCGCCTTTTGTTTTCCCCGCTTTAATAGTGGCTGGCGGCATTACCACCAATATTACCAACAAACGTAAACCCGAAATTATAGCCGAACGCAGGAAGATACAATGGAACAATCTCTGGTTGTTTATTGCCATTTTTGTGGTGGCGGGTGTGCTCAGTGAAATGGCACGCCGTCAGAACTGGGAGTATCGTAAACCCATCAACCTGTTTGAAAGTAATTACCGTATGGGTAGCCTGGTATTTGGTGGCGGCCAGGTATTAATGCCCATGATGATGGAGCAATACAGTATACGTCCCGAAGCGGTAAGGCACCGCAACCCCGATGTAATACAGATTGATAAATCGGATATGTACACCGGCATGGGACTGGTAAGGGCTATGCCCGGTCCTGTTTTTTCCATTGCCTCCTTCACCGGTGGCATGGCTTTGCGTGATATGGGCAGTACATCAACAGAGCGTGGTATTATGCAGGCGGTGGGCTGTGCCATTGCTACGGTAGGCATTTTTTTACCCAGCTTTTTACTGGTGCTTTTCTTTTTCCCTATCTGGAATAATTTAAAAAAGTACACAGTTATACACCGCTCGCTGGAGGGGATTAATGCGGCTGTATTGGGCATTATGATCGGCTCTACTTTTTACATGATGAAGGATATATCCATTACCGATGCCAATGTATTAAGTGTGCTTAACCTGGGAGTGATTGTAGGTACCAGCCTGTTGCTTTTTTTTAGCCGTATACCTGCGCCGGTAATTGTACTGGTTTGCCTGGGCCTGGGTTATTGGTGGATATAAGTGGCTGCCGGCAACCGGTTCACTGTCAACATGTTTTCCAAAATATTTTTTGTTTTTACAAAAAAAGTGTATTCTTGCAGTAGGAAAAGCGGCTGATAACTATTGTTTTCCTCGTTATAGCTCATCAGAAACCTGCCGTATCCTTCAAAAAATTTCAATCAATTTTATTTTCTCAGATTTATTCCCTTCATTTTGAATTGTTTTTAACTTCAAGACTATTGTATGTATGACATTTCGCAATTGAACGATATGATCGTTCCTGAATTGCTCGACATTGCTGAGCAGTTGAAAATCCCTAATCCTAAAAAACTGGACAAACAAGAGCTGGTGTACAAAATTTTAGATAGCCAGGCTGCTTCCGACGCAAAAACTGCGGCCCCGGAAGACAAAGGCAAACGTAAACGAATTGCTAAAGTTTCTACCTCCACCGGCGCTACCGAAGAAGCTATTATTGAAAACACAGGCGAAGAAAAAGCCCCTGAGAAAAAAACAGCTCCTGCCAAAAGAACACCAATAAAAAAAGCTAAGAAAAAAACAGACGCACCTGAAGAGGAAACAACCCCTGAAAACACTACCCCGGAAACTGCACCGGTAACCAGGACCCCACAGGAAATTCAGGCCGCATTTATACAGGAAGCATTTGCTGCTGCTGAAGCCCAGGCCGAAGAACAACAGGCACCCGCTGCACCAACAAGACCCGCATTCCAGAGAAGAGAACAACAACAACCCAGTTTTAATATAGAATTTGACGGTATTATTCTTTCCGAAGGTGTATTAGAGATGATGCCTGACGGATATGGATTTTTACGTTCATCCGATTATAACTACCTGTCATCACCCGATGATGTGTATGTATCGCCTTCACAAATAAAATTATTCGGTTTAAAAACCGGTGATACCGTGCAGGGTAGTGTACGTCCGCCAAAAGAAGGTGAAAAATATTTCGCTTTACTGAAAGTGGATTTTATCAATGGTAAAAGTCCTGAAGAAGTAAGGGACCGTGTACCATTTGATTACCTGACCCCGCTTTTCCCTTTCGAAAAATTAAACCTGTTTACCCAGCCCAGCGATTACTCTACCCGTATCATGGACCTGTTTACCCCTATTGGTAAAGGCCAGCGTGGATTAATTGTAGCACAACCTAAAACCGGTAAAACCATGTTGTTAAAAGCAGTAGCCAACGCTATTGCCACTAACCACCCGGAGTGTTACTTAATGGTGGTACTGGTTGATGAACGCCCGGAAGAGGTGACTGATATGGAACGCAGTGTAAAGGCCGAGGTAATTGCCTCTACCTTTGATGAGCCTGCTGAGAAACACGTGAAAGTATCGACCATTGCTTTACAAAAAGCAAAACGTTTGGTGGAGTGCGGCCACGATGTAATTATCTTATTGGATTCTATCACCCGTTTGGCCCGTGCGCACAATACGGTAGCGCCTGCATCAGGTAAAGTACTATCGGGTGGTGTGGAAGCCAACGCCATGCAAAAACCAAAACAGTTTTTTGGTGCAGCCCGTAAAATTGAAAATGGCGGATCCTTAACCATTATTGCTACAGCCCTGGTAGATACCGGCAGTAAAATGGACGAGGTGATCTTTGAAGAATTTAAAGGTACCGGTAACATGGAGTTACAGCTGGATCGCCGTTTAGCCAATAAACGTATGTATCCTGCTATCGATCTTACTTCATCTTCTACCCGTCGTGACGACCTGTTATTGGACAGGGATGTATTACAGCGCATGAACTTACTGCGTGTTTACTTAACCGACATGAATACGGAGGAAGCCATGCGTGAACTACTAAACCGCATGAAAGGAACCAAGAGCAATGAAGAATTTTTGGCCAGCATGAACCGGTAATTGATCATGACTCATAATATTGAAGCCATCGTAAATACGGTGGCTTTTTTGTTTTGGTAACCGGCTACCCTTCCCCTGTCCCCTAAAGGGGGTAGCCGGTTCGTGAGAAACGAACCTGGGCAAGTATTACGAATGGACAGTTGACAAGTGACAGTTGACAATGGACAAATGACAATTAGCGATTAACAATTCATCATTCAACATTCATAACTCCTCATTCTCCTCAGGATGTTTTTCCTTTAAACGTAGCATAAATAGCCATGGCGTGTCCGTGTCCCAGTTCAAACTCTTCTTTAAGCCAGTTGGTAATTTCTGTGGCCTTGGTTTTGGGATTCAGTTCATCTTTAATCATAAATCCTTTTTTCTCGGCCAGCTTTTTAAAATCAGCAGGTGTTTTCCCGGTTTTGGCTTTAATATTATCAATATAGGCTTGAAACGACATGATAGGGTTGTTTTATAATTCAATTTAATAAAAAAACAGTATCAATTGACAAGTGACAATGGACAAGTGAGAATTGACAGTTAACAAGTGAGAATTAACAATTAGCAATCCGCAACGAGCAATTCATAAATCATAATTCATCATTCATAATTCCTCGTGAACCATTAACTATGAACTTTTCACAAAAAATCCTACCTTTGCATTCTTCAACAAATAAAAGAGCATGTAGGATTTAATTTCTTTCTGATGTACATAGTCACCGGCTGATCACAGAGCCGCTATTGTTAACTTCTAAAAGAAATTGGTCATGCTTTTATTGCAGAACATTTCCTATACACATCCTGATAAAGAGTTGTTATTCAGCAACCTGAACTTATCCGTAGCCACAAAAGATAAAATGGCCCTTATTGGTAATAATGGTGCGGGCAAATCGGTTTTACTAAAAATTATGGCGGGTAAGCTGGCCCCTTCATCCGGCAAGGTAATAACGGAAGCAGCGCCTTACTTTATACCCCAGCTGATGGGGCAGTACAACGGTATAACCATTGGCGAAGCACTGCAGGTGCAGGATAAAATACAGGCTTTGCAGGCGATTATGGCCGGTGATGCCACGGAGGCCAACTTCAACCGCTTAAACGATGACTGGACCATTGAAGAACGCTGTACAGAAGCGCTAAGTTACTGGCAACTACCCGGCATGGCCCTGGATACACCCCTGGCTTTATTAAGCGGCGGGCAAAAAACAAAAGTATTCCTGGCGGGTATGATGATACACCAGCCTGAATTTGTATTGCTGGATGAACCCAGTAACCACCTGGATGATGCGGCCCGGCAGCTGTTGTACAATTTTATACAACACTATACCGGCACTTTGCTGGTGGTAAGCCACGACCGGTATTTATTGAACCTGCTGAATAATGTGTGCGAGTTAAGTAAAAAAGGCCTCACCCTGTATGGCGGTAACTATGCTTTTTACGAGGAGCAGAAACGTATTGGTATGCAGGCACTATTGAATGATGTACAGGCCAGCGAAAAAGCCCTGCGCAAGGCAAAGGAAAAGGAGCGGGAAACCATGGAGCGCCAGCAAAAACTGGATGCCCGGGGTAAAAAAAAGCAGGAAAAAGCCGGTGTGCCCACCATTATGATGAACACCCTGCGCAACAGCGCCGAAAAAAGTACGGCTAAAAGTAAACAGGTGCATGCCGAAAAAAAGGAGGCCCTGCAAACGCAATTGCAGCAGCTGCGTGATGAACTGCCGGAGGCCGATAAAATGAAATTTAATTTTGATAATGCCGCTTTGCACAGGGGTAAGGAACTGCTCACCGCCACCGGCATTAACTACCAATACGGCGAACAATGGGTATGGCCGCAACCGTTACATATACAATTAATAAGCGGCGACAGGGTAGCCCTTAAAGGTGGTAATGGCTCGGGCAAAACCACCCTAATTAAACTGATACTGGGCCAGCTGCAAGCGACTACGGGCAAGCTGGTACAGCATATTGATGGCAGCGTGTATATTGACCAGGATTATTCACTGCTGCACAACCACCTGTCGGTTTACCAGCAGGCGCAGCAGTTTAACCATACCGGCCTGCAGGAGCATGAAATTAAAATAAGGCTCAACCGGTTTTTATTTGGTAAGGACTTTTGGGACCGGCCCTGCAGCGCCCTTAGCGGGGGCGAAAGAATGCGTTTAACGTTGTGTTGTCTTTCTATACTGAACAAAGCGCCGGATATGATAGTGCTGGATGAGCCTACCAATAACCTGGACCTGCAGAATATTGATATACTCACCCAGGCCATCAGCGATTACCAGGGTACTTTACTGGTAGTATCGCACGATCAATACTTTTTAGAGCAATTGCAGCTGAACAAGGAGGTAAGGCTGTGAGTAGGGATGGTATACAACAAGCGGGCCCTGGTGTACTGAGGCCCGCTTATTATTACTGAGGAACTAATGTTTAATCGGCTAAAAACTCAAAGGTGTCAAAGATAGATCTGGCGGCAGCCCTGTTCTCCTCAAACTTCTTTTCGGCGGCCAGGTAGGTTACCGTGTATACCTTGCCTTTGTAAATGGCTTTAAAGCTATCAGTTAAAAAAACCTCTTTGCCCTGGGTTATCTTGCCTTTGATGATCCACCATTCCACGCCTTTTATTTTTTCAAACTTCGATTCTTCAATGGTAAAAGAAACCTTGTCGGTATTCTGCGATTTGGCCATCTTGGTTTCTACCTCCGATAGTTTTTTAATATCGTGTTTCTCGTAACCCTCGGCCAGTTTGGTAATTTCAATCTTTATCATGGAGGGTTTAAACAGGGATGAGCCGGGGCCGTTAATGCATAACTCGGCCTGTTCCATGCGGTTGATCTTCCACTTGTTGGGATAGGTGATCATAAAAATTTTATCGGAAGAAATATGGGTTTTGGTTTCCTGTGCCAGGGCCTTGCTGCAAGGGGCAAAAAATACGGCGCAGAGAAATACAAAAAGGGGCAGGGTCCTGTTAAAGGACGGGGTGGCAGAAAAGTTCATGTGTTGGTGGATTTGGTAAAATGATTATTAACACAATAAAATTAGCGGGCGGCTGCCACAAAAAAAACTTTATTTTTTAATTATATATTAAATTTTTCACATGGTTGCGAGGGCTGCCGCCCCGGCCTGTAGTTACTTGTTTACCCCTGCATGCTCCCCGGCCGGGGTAATCTCCAGCCGGCCATGGTTACAGGTAATAATTACGGCCTGCCCGGGGCGGAAGCCGTACTGCTGCAGCCATTTGCCGCTAAGCAGCAGGCTGGGGTACACAACATTATACTGGCGGTACACATGGGGGCCGCCACGGGCAAAACTTTTGCCCTGTACGGTAACGCGGCGGGTTTGGGTGGCAATGGTTAGCCAGGTAGTTTCGGGTATTTGCATACGGTGGTGTTTTTAATGCCCCAAAGCAACGCAGCCGTATTGCTGTAACCTACTGTTTTGGTTTGTAAATTACCTACAGGCTGTTTGTATTTTACCTATCTTTAAGTAGCTGCCATGCCGCACATTAACTAAATTTGCCTCTTATGACAACACTCAACACTATGCCAACAAACAGTAAAATACACGAAGGCCGCAACGTAAAACGTTTCCGCGAAATGCTGGGCATTAAACAGGATGCCCTGGCTTACGAGCTGGGCGAGGATTGGAACCAGCAAAAGATCTCCCTGCTGGAACAAAAGGCAACCATTGATGCGCCCCTGCTGCAACGTGTAGCCGATATTATGAAACTGCCCGTAGATGCTTTTAAGAATATGAGTGATGATCAGGCTGTTAATATTATCTCGAATACTTTTAATGATAACGCGAATGGCTATAACTATTATCCCACTTTTCAATTTAACCCGATTGAAAAAATGATTGAGTTGTACGAACGTATGCTGCAGCAGCAAAAGGAGATGATTGAGAAGTTGGAGAAGTTGATTGAAAAGAAATAAAAAGAATTTTTAGGTCGTGCCCCCTGCCCTACATACAATCTTCACCGGGCGGGTAAAAGCAATGGCGGGCTGGGGTCGGGCTATACGCTGCTACTCCGCCACAAGGCTCACCGCACAAAGGCTTCAGCGGGGTATCCGCTGCTATCCCTCACGCAATACATACCAATACCAAATATTATTGATACAAAAAAGGGGATTTTTCCCCCTTTTTTATGTATTTGGTTTTCAGTATTTTGTTCTCCACCTCATTAAGGTTAGATAGATGTTGATTGAGGGAAAAGATACCAAGAGAAATTATTTTCATTTTGGCCTAAAAAACTTTAAACCAAAACTACAAATGGATTTAAACAAACTTTATGAGTTAAGGCAAGACTTTATTATTATCGGACTTACTGGAAGGGTTGGAGCAGGGTGTACTACTATTGCCCAAATATTTGCCAACAAGGACTTTGAGGACTGCGATTTCCCCGTCCCCGAAAAAAAATTTACGACTGTTGGCAAAGACAATAATAATAGGAAATATAAAATCGCCTATAATTTTTTAAAAGAAAATTGGGAGCCTTTTTTTCTAATAAAATATTCTAAGATTGTAAGCCTAATTGTTTACAAGCAAAAGCTCGAAAATATAAATATTCTCTTGGATGAGGTTAAAGAGTTATTTTCTATTTCTAATTTAGATGCAGAGCATAACGCCCTTCAAGACTTACTAAGCAAAACCCAATTTGTTGAGCTAGAATCCTTAGATCCTAAAGAAATTTATGATTTTTTTGAGTCAGAAGCATTCGAAAATTTTCATAAAGCATTCGAAGACTCGTTGAAAGCAACGAATGACATAACAAGGATAAAAATACTTCATACATTATGTAATAATCAAAGACGAGGAGGATGCTATTTCTGCAAAGAAAACCCTTCAATGGATGATATATATTCTATAGCAAAAGAAATCAATACCATTATTAAAGGTTATCGAAGTAAAAATGGGAAAAGGTGTAAAGTGATAATAGATAGCCTTCGAAATCCTCTGGAAATAATGTATTTTAAAGAAAGGTTTTCTGCATATTTTACATTAGCCGTTAATCCTGAAGAACAAATCAAAGAACAACAACTAAAAGAGAAATACGGTGAAAATCTAGAAGACATTAAACTAATTGACAAAATTGAATATGGCGATAAAAATAATAAAGATGATTTCTATAAACAAAACATCCAAAAATGTATAGAGAAAGCTGACTTACATCTATCATTTTTGAGCAATTCCAAAGTTCCATTAGAAAAAGGAGTTTCTTACCCATTTGACATCAAACAGCAAGTAGTTATTTTTTATAGCTTAATGCTTCAACCTGGAATTATAACACCAACTCCTCAAGAACGGTGTATGCAAATTGCTTTTACTGCAAAATATAATTCAGGGTGCATTTCGCGACAAGTCGGTGCTGTAATCACTGATGAATATTATTCAGTAAAATCTATTGGTTGGAATAATACTCCTGAAGGACAAGTGCCTTGTGTTTTACGTAACTCTGATGATTTATTAAATAATAGCGACAATTCTGCGTTTAGTAGATATGAAAAGGATACAAATAGTAATTTTCAAAAAGAGTTCAGAAAACATTTTGAGGATATCGACACTTCTAATCTAAAGGGACATAATTGCTCATATTGTTTTAAAGATATACAAAACTCCATTACTGAGGGGAAGAACCAAGTCCACACACGGTCATTGCACGCTGAAGAAAATGCGATGCTTCAAATATCAAAATACGGAGGGCAGGCCATTAAAAATGGAATATTGTTTACAACTGCAAGCCCGTGTGAATTATGCTCTAAAAAAGCATTTCAACTGGGAGTAAGCAAAATATACTATATTGATCCATACCCTGGCATTGCTATAAGTCATATTCTTGATTGTGGCGATGGCGAGTCTAAAATAATTCCAAATCTTTTTCGATTTACAGGAGCAATAGGCCGAGCTTATCACAAACTATATGAAACTTTTATTTCTTATAAAGATGAGCTTTATATTAGAACAGGAATAAATGTCGACAATAAGCTCAGAAAATTGGAATTAGAAACAGAAAACTTAAAGTCAGAAAACGAAGAACTTAAGAGAAAACTTGAACAATTCCAGGCAAAGTAGTTTTGACAAGAGTATGTTCAATATTTTAGATTTACTCAAAGAAAAGGAGTGTAAGTTGCAGCAGTAAAAGGAAATTGATAAGTTGGAACGGTTGATTGAGAAAAAGTAACAAAAATGCTTATGAATAATCTTCTAAAACTCCATGAAGCTGTGGCTGTAGTTCTATTAACTAAGCCAAATAAAACATTGACTTTTGAGGAAATTGCTGAAGAAATAGAAAAGAGAAACTTGTTTTCTGAAAGGAAAGGAGGCATTACTCTGGCGCAACAAATCAAGTTAAGAACTTCGATTGCATCCAGCAAGTATAAGTATCTTTTTGAATTTACAAAGCCGAATCTTTTAACCCTTAAATAAGCTTATTCATAACTGAAGATTAACATCATGAATTCTAAAAGTTTTCTATCAAAATTAAGTTTGGCATATGCACCTATGAGTAATTATGAGTTTACCTTCCTTAAAGCTGAAAAAATTATTCAAGAGATTTTGGCAGACTCAATGTTATATATAATAGCGCAAAGGCCAATGCTCACATTTGAAAATATAAAAGAAATACCAGAGAGCGAATCAGTATATTTTGAAATTCATATGCAAGGAAGCAATAATTGTCTTAGGTGTGAGCTTCCTTATTATCAAAAAGAAATCGGAAAGGATAATACGAAACAAATTATCATACATTTTATGTCTCACGATTTAGATATAAAGACGGTTGAAGATGTTATTGTTAGTAGTGTTAATGGAATGAAATTCTATGACTCCGATGATAATTTCTTACTTTGGTTAAGTCCCGATAAATTTCTGCATCTATTTTGGTGTAATATCATAAAAGCAAATATAGATGGTAATATTTCTGACTTTACAAGATTTAAAGTTCACTATGTAGGAAAATCTACTGATCAGCCTGTATATGAAAGGCTAACTGGACACGATACATTGCAAAATATTTTATCTATAGAAAAGCCTTTAATCAAAGGCACACTACCAACGCACGAAATAACTTTGCTTTTATTTACGGTTACTGATGGGTTGAAAATTTCCACGCTTGAGGATAATATAGACTCCTTTGTGAAAGAAATGGGTAGTCTTCCTGACAAAAAAACTGTGTCTCTTGATGCGGAAAAATTACTGATTAAATTATTAAATCCAGAATACAACCATCCAACAAAAAGATTCCCTAATTATCCAAAAAGTAAAGACGGACTGGCTAAGTTTAATTTTAACCGATATATATATCAACTTAAAGACGATATAACATTAGAATATTCTGATACTGTAATCGTTGGAAACAGTGTCGAAGAATCGGCAGATATAATTATGATTGAAAATAATGAAACGCTTTCGGTGTTAAAAACTTCGGTCACTTAACGTTCCAAATAAGAAATGTAAAGTATGTGGCGGCGTTTACCATCCTAATCCAGGAGAATATTGCTGGCACATATGTCGCATATTCAGATAATGTTGGGTGGTTATATGCAGTTCCTTCACGCAGATCGCCGCCTGTTTATTCCAGTAATATTTAAACGGTAAATTACCATCTCCTGGCTTGCATTAAAATGGCCAGCAATTTCCTCGTAAGACATCTTTCTTTTATTAGCCCATAGCAGGCAAGGTGTGGCTAGTTGAAGGGTTGCACCTAGGTATTTAGCTTCCTCCTCTTGTACTTCGTTAAACTCCCGCATACCAAATGGAATATCAAAATCATATTCGTTTTGATTGTGCTGATGATTGCAAATAGCATGAGCAAGCTCGTGCATGATATTACTCTGCTGCCTTACTTCAGAATGAAATTCGTTATGAATGATTATTCTGTTCCCAGCCTTAGTAGTCATCGTTAATGCGCTCCATTCACAATTATCTGATAATAGTTCTATATCAGCAGCAGAACTTAGAAACTCAGTAGCTTTAAAAACGGGGATTTTTAAATAAAGAGCAAGTTTAAAAGCACATAGCGGAGCGCAGGGGTGAATCTTTAGCTCCTCCCGGTATTGCTTTGCCAAACGTTCAGCATCAGCTTTGAATCCCCGTTTAAAAACATTCTTTTTTGCCAAGTAAAAGTCATTTAGAATTGTAAGCCATATCTATCATCCTAATTAACATATTGACCGTGTCTTTACTTAGCTCTCTATCCGCTCTAAGATGTGCTACGACTTTGTCTTTGTTACTCACTTCCTTTTTATTATCCTTTTTCTCATTTATAAAGGTGTCTGTAGGTACTCCCAGCCATTTACAAATTCTGATAAAGGTGTCCACATCGGGAAGCTTACCCTGCTCTATTCTAGACAGCGTTGCGGCGCTAACGTCGCCGATTTCTTCCGCTACTGCTCTCAAGCCCTTTTTGTCTCGTTTGTTTTTTAGCATACTTGCTAATAACTCTGTATTGAGTGTTGATTGCATGTGGAAAAGTTTTACGAATTAAACAAGTGTTGCACGCATGATACAATTAATTTTTATTTGTATCTTTGGTGCAACATGACTGTACACTGTATCTTTCGTGCAACAAATATAGTATTAATGTTCTAACCGCAATAGTTAAAATGGAAAAATTCAATTTGAGGTATTTAAAGCCAGGTGCTTTCATGTTTATAAGCGGTGTATTGATTTTGACCTTATATGCTGCCAACAAATACATTCAGAATCATTGGGGTATTTCTGTATCAGTATTTGCTTTGGTAGGTACCATTTTTGGAATTGTGAATAGCTATTTATGGAATAAGAAGCCTTTTTGTTGGATTTATGCTGTACCCGATTTCTCCGGCAGGTATGAAGGTACTCTTCTGTATGAGTATAGAAATGACAAATGTGAAGTATTTACCGAAACCATGCAACATATTAAGGTAGTTCATCAGAACGGTTCGGATATAGTAATCAACTCCTGGACAAGATTACCGGATGGGAAATTGTCTTCAAAATCTACAAGTATAGAGGCCAGTATATTTAAGGAGAAAGACGGTACCTATTCTATTATATACAACTACCTCAATGATGGAAATTTTGAATTGAGTTTTTGCCCTCACTATGGAACCGAGGTACTGAAGTTAATTGAGAATGGAGAAGGGAAGCATCTTCTTGGAAAATACTATACAGAAAGAATGCCTTTTCAAACGAAGGGGAAAGTTGATTTAAAATATATAAGTAAAGACTTGTGTCACGAAAAATAAAATAAATCTTATGGCAAATTGTAACATTCATTTTAAGAGTTATAACGAGGAGATCAGATTAACTGATTCGAGAAGGAAAAAGCTGAAAATATCACGCAAAGAGCTGCGAAATAAAGTCAGGGCTTGGTTTAAAGAAAATAAACCCAACGAACCTAAACCTAAATTTTATGGTCAGGGTTCAATGGCGATGGACACCATTATAAACCCCATTCCCAGAAAGATAATTGAGAATAAGGAAGAGCGAACAGTGCTGTACTATGATATTGACGACGGTATCTATTTTGAAGGTGACAAGGTCGCTGGCGATAGATTTTCGCCTGCTGTATATCATGGCTGGGTATATGATGCCGTGAAAGGTCATACAGACAAAGATCCTATTGATAAGAATACCTGCGTAAGAACTGTGTTTGCGGATGGGCGTAACATTGATCAACCCATTTATTATAACCAAGGAAGTGTACCAGAATTAGCACATAAAAAAAGTGGATGGATTGATAGCGATCCAAGAGCTTTTACAGAGTGGTTCAATGAAAAAGCTGACGCCAATCCGCAACTGAGAAGGCTGGCCCGGTACGGCAAAGGCTGGATTGATAAAAGAGAATTTGCGAATGAAAGTAAGACTATGCCAACAGGCATGATAATTACAATTTTGATTACGGAAAACATAGTATACAGGAGTGAAAGAGATGACATTGCTTTAAAAGAAACGCTTATCAATATTCATGCTACTTTAAGAAACAATTTTGCATGCTATCGCCCCACTACTCCCGAAGGTGAAAACTTGTTGAAGGATTACGCTAATAAAGATTATTTTATGGATTGTCTTGAATTGTTTATTGAAGATGCAAAAAAGGCTTTGCAAGAAAAAAACATTCGGAAAGCAACAGAGTTGTGGAGAAAACACTTGAGCAACCGGTTCCCACTAGGAGAAGATAAAGATGAAACAACTAACTCTTCTGCAGGTTTGGGCGTAATAATACCAGCAACTACAAAACCTTATGCGGAGTAATGAAGAATGCCCAGTTTGAAAAGGATATTTTGGCAGTCTCTGAGATTTATTCAAAGTTAGCAATAGCAGAATCAGGAGGTGAAAAGATATTAAAAGGAGCACTAGATGTTGTCGATAATGACGGGAGAATATGGGATACGTACCAAATAGAAATACACTCCAGTGAAGAGTATCCATATCTATTTCCAAAACTTTTTGAAACAGGGAATTCTTTTCCCAAAATTGTAGATTGGCATGTATATGAATCAGATGATAAGTCTTGTTGTGTAGATGTTACTCCCAATGAGATTTTGATTTGCAAAAAAGGGCTATCAGTCCTAGAATATATTCAGCGGTTTGCAATTCCATATTTAGCTAATCAAACCTACAGGAAACGGGAAGGATATTATTTGTATGGTGAGTATTCACATGGCATTCTTGGAAGGATTGAATTTTATCAAAGCAAACTAAAGGCACAAAGCTTTTTACAGCTTATTCAAATGATAGTTTTAATTTTAAAAGGATACAAGCCTGCTCGAACGGCCATATGTCCTTTTTGCCATAAGTCTAAATTCAGGAAATGTCACAAACAGGCTTTTGCCGAACTGAAAGATGCCGGTGTGATATTGTCTTATGATATCGAGAAACTACATAAGATGCACTTAGCATTTCCTGATTTTAAATTGCCGGATGTATAAATTTGATCTTGAAAACACCCCCACTAGGTGGAAGAGAGTTTGTCAGAGTTAACCCTGCGTGAGGGATAGCAGCGGATACCCCGGTGAGGCCATTGTGCGGTGGTCCCGAATGCTTTCGGGATGCCGGAGTAGTAGCGAATAGCCCGGCTGCGGGTATGGGGCTATTGTATTGTTACCAAAAGGATGGTGATTAACCTGCCCCATACCCGCGGACACGCCATAAAGAATTGTATATTATTGAGCAGCCGGCTTTTCCATACAAAGCTCAATTAAAACCCCATTGGTATTTTTAGGGTGTAAAAAACAAACCAGTTTATTATCGGCCCCTTGTTTGGGAGTATCGTTTAATAAAGTAAAGCCGGCGGCTGCCAGGCGTTTCATTTCGGCATCAATATCGGCCACCGCAAAAGCAATATGGTGTATGCCTTCGCCTTTTTTTTCAATGAATTTGGCAATTACGCCATCGGGGTTTACACTTTCCAGCAATTCAATTTTATTGGGGCCGGCGTTAAAAAAAGCGGTGTTCACATTTTCGGCAGCTACCAGCTCGGTTTTATAACAGGGCGTGTTTAATAGTTGCTCGTACAGGGGTATGGCCGCCTCCAGCGATTTTACGGCAATGCCAATATGTTCTATTTTATCCATCATGATGGCTTTAGTTTTGCAGCAAAGGTAACAGGTGTTGCCAGTTTAACTGGCGGGCAAAATCAAGCGCGGTTTTACCGCTGGCGGTGCGGGCATTTTTATCGGCCCCATGTTGCAGTAATAAAGCCACGGAGGTTTTATTGCCGGCGATGGTCTCATTATGCAACAGGGTATAACCCTGCTCATCGGCGTTACTGATCTCGGCCGGGTTTTGCTGTAAAAACTCCAAGAATTTTTCTTCCATGTTTTTGCTCATGGGGTGCTCCTCCAGGTTTTGGGGCTCGGTTAACTGGTTGCGCACCACATATACGGCCCCGTTATCGGGGAACTGCAGGCCCCAGGCTGTATCATGTTCCTCCCTTTCTTCATCATCCATCTGCGCCCGCATTACCTGCAGGGTATAACCGCCATAGGGCTGGCCTTCGCAGATGATCAACCAGTCGCTTATCTGGTTTAGCGGCACGGCCACTTCATCACCCTCCTCTATATTGGTTAACTCGTTAGGGCTATTAATGAGCACACCGCTGATGGTATCACCATCAAAGTTGATATCGTTTACCCACATATGTTCTACCAGCGGTTCCTCCTCACCAGGTATGGTCTGCATAAAAGCCACTTTAACCGCGGCCATATCCAGGGCGGGTATAATACGGCGGTATTCCCAGGATAGCTCGCGCCAGAAGTATTTAAAATTGTCCTGTGCATTTTTATAAGCGGCCAGCATGGCTGCATCATCTCCGGGGGCAAAAAAGCTTATAGAATCTGTCATATGGTGTTTAAAGTTTTATGTTTAATGTTTAAAGTTGGGGGACGCCTTAAGCGTTTAGCTTTCAGCTTTCAGCTTTTCGCTTTCAGCTTTTCGCTTTTCGCTTTCAGCTTTCAGCTTTCAGCTTTCAGCCTTCAGCCTAAAACTTGTGCCGTAAGGTAAACCTTTTGGTTTAGTTTTGTGTTGCAATTACCTTACTATAACATGGCGCTATTACCGGTTTATATGGATTATAATGCTACCACACCCTGCGATGAAAGGGTGCTGGCCGCCATGTTGCCTTTTTTTACCCAGTATTATGGCAACGCGGCCAGTAAACACCACAGTTTTGGCTGGAGTGCCCAGGCCGCGGTAGATATAGCCCGGCAGCAGGTAGCGGCCTTAATTGGTGCCACCGAGAAAGAAGTAGTTTTTACCTCGGGTGCCACAGAAGCGGTTAACCTGGCCATTAAAGGTGTGGCCGAATTATATGTTGTAAAAGGCAACCATATTATTACCACCGCGGTAGAGCATAGTGCGGTACTGGATACCTGCCGGTACCTGGAAAAAAAAGGAATAGCCATTACTTATTTGCCGGTGGATGCCAGCGGACAGATTGATATACAGGAGCTGGAAGCGGCCATACGCCCCACTACCATTTTAATTGCCGCCATTTATGCCAATAATGAAACGGGCACTATCTTCCCCGTTAAAACCATCGGCGCTATAGCCAAACAACACAACGTTTTATTTTTTACCGATGCCACCCAGGCCGTTGGCAAATTACCTATTGATGTAGTGGCGGAGGATATTGATTTGCTGGCCTTATCGGCCCATAAATTATACGGCCCCAAAGGCGTAGGGGCTTTATACATACGCCGCCGCAACCCGCGGGTACAGTTACAGACCCAGCTGCAGGGCGGCGGCCACGAACAGGGCTGGCGCAGCGGCACCCTGAATGTACCGGGTATTGTGGGACTGGGCAAGGCCTGCAGCCTGGCGGCCGAGAGTATGCAAGCCGAAAACGAAAGGCTGGCATTATTGCGTAACAGGCTGGAACAGGGGCTTTTAGCCCTGCCCGAAACTTATGTGAACGGCGATAAACAAAATCGTTTGTCACATGTTAGTAATATTAGCTTCCGTTATGTGCCGCACCAGGCCCTGATTACGGGTGTAACCAAACATATTGCGGTATCTTCGGGCTCGGCCTGTGCCAGCGCCTCGGGGCAACCCTCACACGTGTTACTGGCCATGGGTCGGGGCAGCCAGATAGCCCGCAGCTCGCTACGGTTTAGCCTGGGCCGGTTTACTACCGAAGAAGAGATAAACACCGTGATAGAACTGGTAACGGCAACGGTAAATACTATCCGGAGCCAGGATATAGTTTGGCAGCTGGCACAAAAAGCCGAATTGCCGGATGCTGCTGACTGGAAACTTTAAATAATAAGAATGAAACCCGGTATAACCGGATAAATATAGAAACATGAGCACTGCAACATTGGATAATGCCATTTATGTAAGCGATAAAGCAAAAGAGCGTGTATTAAGCCTGATGGCCGAAAAGAACCAGACCATTGAAGACGGTTATTTTTTACGTGTAAGCGTAGTAGGCGGCGGCTGCTCGGGCCTGAGCTATAAAATGGATTTTGATAAGGAGAATAAACCTACCGACCAGGTGTTTGAACACAACGGCATTAAGGTAGTAACCGATTTAAAAAGCTTTTTATACCTGGTAAACACCACCCTGGAGTTTTCGGACGGCCTGAACGGTAAAGGATTTTTCTTTAATAACCCCAATGCCAGCCGTACCTGTGCGTGTGGAGAGAGTTTTGCGGTGTAGGGACGTTCAAGGGTTCAAAAGTTCAAAGGTTCAAGTGTTGAGAACGTTTAAGGTTTTGTGTTTAAAGTTTAAAGTTGGGGACGGGTTAAGCGTTTAGCTTTCAGCCTTCTGCTTTCAGCTTTCCGCCAACAAAGTTCAAGGGTTCAAAAGTTCAAAGGTTCAAGTGTTAAGAACGTTTAAGGGTTTGTGTTTAAGGTTTAAAGTGGGGGACAGGTTAAGCATTTAGCTTTAAGCCTTCAGCTTTTGGCTTTCCTCCTTCCTCCTTCAACCTTTCACCTTTTCCCCTCCACCTTTCCCCTTATAATCGTACTTTTGCACCCATTTTATGCATGCAAATGAATTTAGATAATTTATATAAAAAAGCTTCTGCCTTTGAGTTTTTAACGGTGGAAGAAGGGGTTTACTTATACCACCATGCCCCGCTTACCGATCTGATGCTGATTGCCGATGAACTGCGCAAGCAACAGGTACCCCACGGTAAAGTAACCTGGCAGATTGACCGCAATGTAAACACCACCAATGTATGTATTGCCAACTGCAAGTTTTGTAATTTCTTCCGCATTCCCGGTCATAAGGAGGCCTATATCACCGATATGTCGGTGTACCGCAAAAAGATTGAAGAAACATTAAAGTACGGCGGCGACCAGTTGTTATTACAGGGTGGTCACCACCCCGACCTGGGCCTGCAGTTTTATGTGGATACCTTTAAACAGATCAAGGCCGAATTTCCCGATATACGTTTACACGCTTTAGGCCCGCCCGAAGTAGCGCATATAGTAAAATTAGAGAAGAGTACCCACCATGAAGTGCTGGCTGCCTTACAGGCTGCGGGCATGGATAGTTTACCCGGTGCCGGTGCGGAGATATTGATTGACCGGGTGCGCAGGCTGATATCCAAGGGCAAATGCGGCTCGCAGGAGTGGCTGGATATTATGCACGAAGCGCATAAGTTGAATATTACTACTTCGGCCACCATGATGTTTGGCCATGTAGAAACCATTGAAGAACGTTTTGAGCACCTGGTAAAAATAAGAGAGGTACAAAGCCGCAAGCCTGAACATGCCAAAGGATTTTTGGCCTTTATTGCCTGGACCTTCCAGGATGTTGATACTTTACTTACCCGTATACGTGGTGTACACAACCTGACCACTGCCGATGAATATATACGCATGGTGGCGCTTTGCCGCATTATGTTACCCAATATTAAAAACATACAGGCTTCCTGGTTAACGGTGGGTAAGCAAACGGCACAGATGTGTTTGCATAGCGGTGCCAATGATTTTGGCAGCATTATGATTGAGGAGAATGTGGTAAGCGCTGCCGGCGCACCACACCGCTTTACCTATAAAACCATACAGGATGCCATAAGGGAAGCGGGTTTTGAACCACAGCTGCGTAACCAGCAGTACGAATGGCGCGAGATACCGGAAACCATCCAGGAGCAGGTGGTTGATTATTAAGATTAATTTTTATTTACTACTTATAGTTTTGCAATGAATCCTAACAGTTTATTTGCCTGGTTTAGAAAGATAGCATGGATAGAAGGGGTATCGTATTTATTACTGGTGTTGATAGCCATGCCTTTAAAATACTGGTTCGATCAGCCGCAATGGGTGCGCATCATTGGCTCGGCACATGGCGCTTTGTTTGTAGCTTTTATTATACTGGCCCTGCTGGTGATGGTAAAATACAAACGTAACATTGTATGGGGCATTAAAGCATTTATATCATCCTTATTACCCTTTGGTACTTTTTACATGGAGAAATTCTGGAAAAAGGAAGAAGCGGATTTTGTGGCCAAACAGGCACAATAAATAACAATGAACGAATAAAAGAAAAGGGAGGCATGGCCTCCTTTTTTTGTGAACGGAAACCGTTACTGCAGTATGGTTACATTATAAAGTATATACATACAATGGTAGTCGCTGGTTATTGGGAGAAATGCTCCGCATAAAAACGTTTAATTAAACAGCAAGCTTTATTTTTGTTACACACCTGAACTATCTATGCCCCGAAACCCGCCTGTAAAATGGTATGCCCCCTTATGCCTGTTGTTTATAATAATAACATGCCGGTTAAATGCCCAGTACGATTTCTTTTTACATAAAACCTATCCCGAGAAAGTAGCCATCATTGATACTTTTTATGCCCGGGTAATATGGCTCAGCGATACAGCAAAGTCATTGGCAGAAATGCAGGCATTAACTGATTTTGGCAAAAAACATAAAGACAGGGAGCTGGAGCTGGAAGGGGAATTAATGCGGGCCTATTATTATACCAGCCGTAGATTTCCTGGTGTTACGGAGGATGCCTGTATGGAGCGGCTGAAAACCATTGCTGCCAAGGGACGGAAAGAAGGGTATTTACATATTGAAGCCCGGGCCCTGCGGGTAATGGCCGAGTTTTCGTGGCGGTGGATGGGCAATTATGAACAGGCTTTTGATTACTACCTGCAGCTGAATGATCGCATTGCCACCAGCACATCGCAGGATTTTCCCAATATGGCGGAATATTATTACCTGATAGGAGAGCCTTATTTCTTTTTTAAGGATTATGCTAAAACCATTCAGTTCATGCATAAGGCCCTCACCATACCCGAAACGGCTTTTAACTGGAAAGCCCGTTGGTCTGCCTACAATACCCTGGGGCTTTGTTACCAGCGGCTTCAGCAGCTCGACTCTTCCGATTTTTATTTTCGCAAAGCATTGAACTCCGGCTTTATTACACCGCAGGCTATACAATATACTATTACGCAGGGCAATATTGCCCAGAACTATTATACAAAAGGACAATACGCTGAGGCAATGCCGCTGGCAAAGGCCGATTTTGATAACGCGGTGCTGCATAAAGATTATCCCCTGGCCGGTAATGCTGCCCTGGCTGGTAATGCTGCCCTGTTGCTGGCTAATATTGCTATTAAAACAAAGAACAGCCAGGCCGCCCGACAATGGTTGCAGGCCGCCAATATGAATATTAACCTGTGCGAAAGGCCTTACGAAATAAAACCATCCTACTACCGAACTACCAGTAACTGGTACACGCTCAATAACGATCCCGTATTTGCTAAAATATACCTGGATTCCTCCATTATAGCCAAGGACACGGTGGATAAAGTATTAAATGCTGTTTTCCTGGCAAGGGCCGAGCAAAAAGCCTACCGGCAAAAATTACAGGCCGAGCAGGAAAAACTCAGTTTATTGAATAAAGTAAAGAACACACAACTGTTCACGGCCATTGTCATTATCTTTTTTGTATTGATCATAGCCGGGCTGATCTATTACACACAAAAGAAAAAACGCCTGGCACACCAGCAGGTAACGGATGCATTGTTGCATACCAAAGAACAGGAACTGGAAAATGCCCGGTTAAAACTGCAAAACTTTACCAATATAATTTCGGAGAAAAACTCGCTGATAGAAACCCTCACTTCACAGGAGGCAAACAGCCAGATCATTGAACAGTTACAGCAAACGGCCATATTAACGGAGAAGGACTGGTTACAATTTAAGCAGGCATTTGAAAAAGTATATCCGAAATATATTCAAACCGTATCGGCCATGATACCGGGCATCACCCCATCCGAAATACGGTTAATGGTACTGAGTAAATTAAAACTATCGCGTGTGGAGATGGCGAATACTTTGGGCATCTCTCCGCAATCCATCAAAGTTACCTGGCACCGCCTGCGTAAAAAGATCAGTTCTGATGAAGATATACAACTGGAGGAGTTTGCTAATTCTATATAAAACAGAATAGGTTTTTTGTTTGCCGGCTGTATCACGCTAACCCGGCAGTTGTTGCGTCGCACACTTCATCGTCCGGTTCGCTGTTCAGCCATTATGTAATATATCGTTGGTATTCAGGTTGTTAATTTCTTTTTGTAAATATGGAGTAGTTTTTGTGTAACAGTGTGCAAAGCTTGCATTATGAAAAATACCATTCAAAAAACGACTGCCTTTTTTATTGTTATCGTTCTGCTGATAACAGCCTGTAAAAAAGATAATAACGATACAACACCCATTAAAGAGGATTACGCAATAACAAAACAGGAATTGGATATATCCTATGGTGCTGATGCCGCACAACGCTATGATGTTTATTTTCCCGAAGGTTATACGGATCAAACGCCCGTGGTTTTTGTGATACATGGCGGTGGCTTTATTGCCGGCAATAAAGAAGGCTTTACCGGTGTTGCCAAATTGTATGCGCAAAGGGGCTATGTTACCGTCAATATTAATCACCGTTTGGTAGATGCCAGCGGTATTGACCAGGTGCCGATTGTACATAAACTTTCGGCTATTAAAGTGCAGGACCAGGTTAATGATATGGCTGCTGTGGTAGAGAGTTATAAACAAAAAAGTACAGGCTGGGGCAGTGGTACGGCTAAAATGTATATGGCCGGTCATAGTGCAGGCGCAACCTTAGCTATGTTATATGTACAGGGTGCAAAAAATACCAATGGCCAGGTAAGGGCATCCGGTAATTTTGGCGGCTTAACTACTTTAACCGTACCCGATGCTTTTTATACCAATCCCCCGGCACATGAATACTGGCCCGCATTAAAAGAACTGATCTACCGCCTTACCGGTGCTGAATTGACCAAGGAAAATGCTTTATACCTGATGGCCATATCGCCCGACTGGGTATCTACCGCCAATCCACCCTGTAGGCCAAATATTACGGTTATGCCCGTATCTAATGACGATGACCTGAATTTTGCACCCTTCTTCAGCACAGTGAATGAATCAGAAAAATACCATAATCAATTAAGAGGGCGAAGTGTATTAAGTGAACGTATTATGATGGATACCGATCATGGCTTTGGTAATCACCCGGATGACTGGCGTAAAGCGGTGAATTATACGGTATCGTTTTTCAAAAGGGTAAATTAGGTAAATAAGTCATTACTGCGGCCCTTCAATTACCGGTTCGGGATTAAGAATAAAATGCTTTGTATTAGCATCAAACCTAAGCGTTATATAACCGCCCATCCGGCCGACATTATTTAAAACCAATATTTTTTTGGAGTTATTATCGGCTATCAGCACATTATCATATATAATGGTAGCCACATTGCCGGATTCTGTTTCCACCAGTAACAGGTCTATCACCTGGAAAGTCGTATTGTCTTTTTTATTTATTATTCGCAGATCGGTCATCTGCGCTCTGTCATCACCCGCTTTTTTTGTATAGATGCCGGTAAAATAAAAATCTTTCAAGGCGGCGTTTTGTAAAATTTCCACCCCTGGTGATTCATCAGACAAAGCGGTATCGGTTAATTGCGAAACATATTGCAGCTGTAAGGCTAAGCTATTATTGTTTTGTAAGTTTTTCCAAACCCCGGTGCTGGTACTGGTAGAAAAATCAAACTCGAAACTTGCGGTGTATTTGTTATTGTTTACTTCATACAACAAGGCTTTATTGGTGTTGAAATCAATCCTGCCTTCCAGGCGGATAGGCTGATTACGTTTATCATATTTATATACACCAATGATATTATAATCCTTCTTTTCCTTTTCGCCGAAATATCCCGGCCTTACCTGTATGGAAAAACTGATAGGGTATTTGTCAATGCTGCCTTTGAAATTATAACACTGGTACCAGCCTGCATATAGCTGGTTAAAACTAATGGCTAATAAAAATAATAGGACGGACATCCTGGTCGTCGTTCTCATGGATATAAAATTGATCAGGAGCTAATGTACAACAATTGGTTCCTGCTGATGCATGATCAAACTAATAACAGCTAAAACTGCGTTGTACAATGCTATTCGCTGTTACTTCCATAATGCGGGAGTTCCAGTTGTCACAGGTCGGGTACTTGGGGTCTCCCATCATATACCCGGGCAGGTCAACAAATAACCTGTCACCTACGGTAAAGGCCGAGATGATATAATTATCTACAAATGAAGGGGTGTATACCACACTGTTACCATTATACAGGAAAACAGCATTGGGGAACTTCGCCACTTTTACGGAAAGTTCACCGGCTTTAAAGGAGAATAGTTTAAAAGATTTGTTCTGTAATACTTCCCTGGTCTCCTGTTCCAGCTGCCCTTTATATTCCTGGCTGTTCTTATCTACCACGGTTGCTTTAAATTTTTTATCCAGGCTGTTACTGTCAACCAGCATTTGCGCAAAGACGTCAATTTCGGCTTTATCTGTTATGCTGTCTTCAGTTACAAACTGTATATCGGTAGAAACAGGATTTAAAATAACCGTATACATGCCATACATGGGCGGTGGTGTAGCCAGCAGGGGCGTAATGGTATAAGTGGCAAACTCTTCGCGTACCTGTTTAGGGGCGACGGTGGTGGAGTTGAATATTTTTTTTTCATTATGATCCAGTATATATACCGGGATATTTGCGGGGTGTTTACCGGCCAGTCCGAATTTTGGGGCAATGGCTTTATTAATAACGGTAAAGCTCATTGAAGGGGGAGCCGGAGCGGTTGCCGGTTTGGGTTTGGTTTGTGCGGAACCTGCGTTATAAAAAAGTAAAAAGAGGACGGGTAAAAAAAACTTCATATTCAGATTTTGAATAATTAAGATACATAAAAAAACGGTTGTATAAAATTTTGCAGGATTATGCTTTCGTAAAACCGTTTTAATAGACTTATGAATTCAAATGCTTCATTTCATCTTCAAGCTCTCTTTTTTTGGAGAGATATACTTTTAATGGAATACTGCCGTTCTCTTTTTCTGCTTTTAGTTGTGCGAGGGCTTTATGAATAGCGGCTTTTCTTTTTTGTTGCTCGCTTGGTTGCACCGCCGGGTATAGCCGGTCCAGCTCCTCTTCTATATTGGTTGTCCGGCTTAATACTTCATTCAACGTGTGACCCAGCATGGCCCAGCAATCTGCCTCGTAACCAATATTCCCGGCAGACACAACGATAATGGGGGTGCTATTTGCTTCCCTCAGGTCGTATGCATAAAATTTTCCACCGCCGTTTAATGCTACCGGCAAAAATGCAGGAGCCCATACATGAAAGCCATAGGATATATAAAAAGACCTGATAGTTTCCGGTGAAAAATAACCAAACTCTCTTTCACCATTGATAATATTGCCTCCGTTGGAAAACAGTAATAACTCAATATATTCGGACGGGAGTTGTAGTTGTTGCGGAATGGGATAGGTAGCGGGGTTTTGGCCTGCAGGATAGATACTGTTAATATGTTGTAACGAAACGAACTCTTCCTGTGTGTAAGGTTTGGTAAAATAATTACCTGGCAACGTTATTGCCAGCCCCGGGTGTTTTTCAATGAAAGTGAATTTGGTATACCACATAGGGCGATGTTTAAAACAACTTAAAAAACTTCTTTATTGTACAATAATAAAACCTGCCGGGACTGTTAATTATAACCAACAAAAAACATTATCTGGCTCAGCTAAAGCGTAAATGCCATAAGGTTATTGCAGGTTCAGCCCTCTCAGTATGTTGTGTTACAAACCCGTAACCTGCTTATTGTATGCAGCATTTAACCTTTCAATGGTTTGAAGATACAAAACAGTATTTGAATCTTTTATCCAGTTATAACTGCCCAGTATTTCAACAGCTATGGCGTCCTGCATTTTTTGGATGAAAAATTCCGGGATCCAGCAATACAGTTTTGTATTGGTAATATAAAACCAGGTATCAATGGGAGGAATATCCGACTCGTCAATAAAACCATTTGATATTGCGCAAGGGGCGCCGTCATGTGTAGTGACATCTATTTCAAATTCGAGTATTTCACCCAACTGATGCATGTTTTTAAAATAGATAAAGCCATCCTTTTTATAAGCTAAGGCATCCTTGAGTAAGGCTGCATAATTGAAAGGCAGATCAGGTGTTTGTGCAAACTCCGGCGTATCATCTTCATACCGGTAAAATGGCCTCCCTTTATAAACCGGGTTAGTAGAACGAAGTATAGTTGCATAATTGATCTTTGTTATATCATCAATACCTGCAATTACTTTTTCTGTCCAGTTAATGGTGCGCACAAGGTTGGAATAAAACTCGCTGGAAAAATAATTGTCCCGGTTATATAAATCTGAGTAGTTCCCGGACTTTATTTCCCGGGCTGCAGCTGGTTTTTTTTCGTTAAAAAGACCTGTTATGTATTGAAAGACACGTTTCATAAAAATAAAAAGGGTGTATTTATTTTTTCTTTAATCTTTCGAGTATTAAGGAAGCAAAGCTTTTAACGCCGGTTTTAATGCAGTCTTCATCTACTTTAAAACCGGGACTATGATTCAACGCATTTATTCCTTTTGCGGCATTAGAGCCTCCGAGAAAGAAATAAACGCCGGGTATTTGTTGCTGGAAATAAGCAAAATCATCATTAAAAAAAGGCACCTGGCCATAATCGGCGGCAACGGCATTTTTACCATAAATGTTTTGTAAGGTAGTGATGGCATCAGCCGTTAATATTTTATCGTTGATAATGGTTGGGTTTTCCTGTATAAAAGAAACGTCCAGCAACTGGTCTTTATTATTACCTGCAGCTATTACCTGTTTCACTATTGGGATAATATTAACTAAATTGGCAGCATTGGTTTCGTATATATAAGCTTCCAGGAATAAGGTATCATTCTTTGTGTAGCTGGTAAAGGGCTCATCCATAATCAGGTAATCCTTAAACATGGTGTTGGGGTTAGTTAACCCGGTTTCAGTGTCACGGATATTTTGTATTTCCCAGGGCTTACTCCCGGTTGTGGAACGCGACAGGGTGCTGTGAATTTTTTGTGTCAGTGTTTTTGCTTCCTCTTTCGACAACTCATTTTTTAATTGAATACGTATTCTTTTCTGGTAGGCAAACATCTCACCTGGCTTTACCATTATTTCTCCTGCCGGCAGGGCCGTTACATGTAAGCCATATATTTCGTCCGGTTTAATGTCATCAAACAGGCCCCTTGTAATCATATTTTTGGCCCCTTTGAATGTTTCTTCCTCCGACTGAAAAATGAAATATACAGTACCATGCACTGCTTTCTTATTTTTCGCCAGCACTTCGGCTATGCCCAGTGCAATGGCCATATGTATATCGTGCCCGCAACCATGCTGCACCCCTTTGATGGTTGATTTAAAGTCTACTTCATCCGGGAAATCCGTGGGCAGCGCGTCCATATCGGCCCGCCAGGCAATTTTTTTGCCTTTTTTGCCGCCGTGTAAAATGCCCACCACACTATGACCATACATGCCTGTTTTTACTTCCAGCCCCAGGTTGGTCAAATATTGTATAATAGTTTCCCGGGTCAGTTTTTCCTTCCCGGCCAGTTCGGGTGTTTTATGAAAGCCTCTCCGCAAGGCCACCAGTTTATCAGCTATTTTATCTGCTTCCGCCTGAATGAAGGCGTGGGTGAGGCTTGCTGCCTGCTTTTGCTGCCCGTTAACAGGGTTATGTTGACTGAAAAGAATGAATAATAGGCTCAGTAAAACGACGGGCATTAAAAATGTTTGATGGGTATAACGGCTTAACCCGGCGTTTTGTTACTTTTTACAGTCAGATAAACTACAATTAACCAATAACAAATAACGATTAACAAAGAGGGTATAGGGTTAAGGGCATAAGAAATAGGACAAAAGGCTTAAGGTATGAGGTATAAGGCGCAGACTTAGCCCCGGTTTCCGCCCTAAACCAGCTATATTTGCACTTTATTTTGAGTTATGGAGAAGAGCAACTTTGTTGACCAGATACGTATTTTTTGCCGCAGCGGACATGGTGGGGCAGGCAGCCGGCACTTTATGCGCAACAAGTTTACCGCTTTAGGTGGCCCGGATGGGGGCGACGGAGGTCGTGGTGCACATATTATTTTAAAGGGTAACCGTAACCTGTGGACCCTGCTGCACCTGCGTTATTTTAAAAATGTTATTGCCGAAGATGGTGAAGGTGGAAGCGGCAACAACAAAACCGGCCGTTTTGGTAAGGATGTGATCATTGAAGTGCCATTGGGCACTATTGCTATAGACGAAGAAACCGGCGTACAGGAGGTGGAAATATTGGAAGACGGCCAGGAAGTGATCTGGATACCGGGCGGTAAAGGCGGACTGGGTAATTCCCATTTTGCCACACCTACCAACCAGGCGCCTGAATATGCACAACCGGGCTTACCGGGCATTGAAGCCACTAAAATACTTGAACTGAAAGTATTGGCCGATGTGGGCCTGGTAGGCTTTCCCAATGCCGGTAAATCAACCCTGTTATCGGTTATTACCGCCGCTAAACCCAAAATTGCCAACTACGCTTTTACCACCATTACCCCCAACCTGGGTATTGTGGCTTACCGCGATGAGCAGAGTTTTTGTATTGCCGATTTACCCGGTATTATCGAAGGTGCGGCAGAAGGCAAGGGACTGGGGCACCGTTTCCTGCGTCATATAGAACGCAACCCGGTATTATTATTTTTAATCCCGGCCGATAGCCCCGATCATAAAAAAGAGTTTGCTATTTTACTGAACGAGCTGGAACAATACAATCCGGAGCTATTGCATAAACAATTTGTGATTGCTGTTAGTAAAAGTGATATGCTGGATGAAGAATTAATGCAGGCCATTAAACAGGAATTGCCCGCCAATATTCCACATATTTTTATTTCTTCTGTAACCAATAAAGGCTTAACTGAATTAAAAGACCTGTTGTGGAAAACGTTGAATACAACGGAAACGGAAGGCTAAAATTGTTATTTCAGAAGATGCCTGCAGTACTAAGATTGGGCAAAAATTGAAGGAATATCAGAGGCGTATGACATACAAATCCTAAATCAGCCTTCATTCAATCCTAGATTCCGGCTTATTTCCTGCATTTTTTACAAATGCCTTTTGCTACTACCTCAATATGATTGGTGCTGTAGCCCTGGGGCAGTTTTAATTCAGGTGTTACCACATTATCCAGGCAAAAGGTTTGCGCACATTTATCACATATAAAATGCACATGGTGGTCGTGGTGGTGTCCCTGGGAACAATTATCCTTACACAGGGCGTATAAAACAGCGTTATCGGCTGTGGGAATGGTATGGATGATGCCCTTTTCCGAAAAAGTCTGCAACGTGCGGTAAACGGTTACCCGGTCAAATTTCTCACCGGCTTTTTTTTCAATATCGCTATGAGATAAGGCACCATCCTGGTTCAGGAAAAGGGTCAGGATCTTTTCCCTGCTGGCGGTAACACTAAGACTATTACGTTTTAATATGGTTGTTATTTCCTCTTTCATCGCTAACCCTATAACAAGTTTAAGGCTTTAAAAGTTTTTTGGCATCGGCTATCAACTTATTCACTTCCGATTTTTTTAAACCGTCGTATATCTTACGCACATTCCCTTCTTTATCTACCAGGGCAAAAAACTGGGAATGAATAAAATCGTCCTCAATATTGCCCAGGGGGTTTTTGCCGTCATCAATGGTATAACTCAGGCGGGCCATATTGTACAGGCTGTCCTTACGGCCGGTTAAAAAAATCCACTTATCGGTATTCACCTGCATAGAGTCTGCATAACGTTTCATGCGGGGCACCGAATCTACCTCGGGCTGGCAGGTATGCGATAAAATTAAAAAATCAGGTTCGTTCTTTAACTCCTCGTATACCAGTTTCATATTGTTATTCATAATAGGGCAGATACCCTGGCAGGTAGTAAAGAAATACTCAACGGCCTGTACTTTACCCTTTACATCATTATTGGTCACTACTTTGCCATCCTGGTTGGTAAAGGCAAAGGGCCTTACCGTGCTGATGGGCGGGAATTCTTTGGTATTAAATTCGGGCACCAGGCTTACTACTAAAAAATAAAAGCCCACGGCTAAAGCGGCAAAAAAGCCGAGGTATAACAAACTCTTTTTGGACATACCTGAAATTTGCTGCAAAGGTACAACCGATGCAGCCAATTACAGGCGGAAAAAAGAATTAAATGATTAAATTTTGCAACATTGTTGCTTTTATTTATCTTTGCTGTCCTTTATGAATTTTAAGATCAATTGGGATGCGTTGGGGATTACGGCTTCTATAGCCTGTGCGATACATTGTGCATTGCTGCCCTTGTTTTTGAGCAGCTTACCGCTGTTTGGTATTAACATTATTCACAACATTTGGTTCGAAGCGGGTATGGTATTACTGGCTTTTATTATCGGGGCCTATTCATTGTACCATGGTTACAAGGGGCACCACCACAAAATGTTGCCGGTTATATTGTTTGTATTGGGTATGGTAGCCTTATGTGCCAAACTGTTCTTTGCGCATCATGAGAACTGGCTGTTAATTCCTGCCGTAGGCTTCATTGTATCGGCCCACTTTTTAAACTACCGCTTATGTCGTGGTCATAATCACGCTCATGCCGAAGATTGCGATCACTAAAACGGCTTTTACAAAAAATCAAGGCAACAATGCCGCTTATCCTTTTACCTGTGGCAATATAAAAGTACTGAACTATAAATGGGCCAACGGAGCGGCACAATCACTGACGGCCACTATTGCCCAGAATTATTATGGAGGGATATGTCATTTGATTTTTTACCCAATGATTAACTAGGATAATATCAGTTATACATGAAAAAGGAACCCGAGGGTTCCTTTTTACTATAGTGCTTTTTTCTGTTGTAAAATGCTCCAGTTAGTTTCTTCGGCAATAATGGTATTATTGAGTGTACCCAGGTTGTCTATCTCCATCTCTACCACATCATTAGGCTGCAGCCATTGTTCGGAGTAATTGGGATCGTTTAACTTACCGGTACCGTTTAACTCTAAAAAGCAGCCGGTGCCAACGGTGCCGCTGCCGATCACATCGCCCGGGTAAAGGGTTACACCATAAGATGCCCGTTCAATAATTTCAGCAAAGGTCCAGTCCATATCACCCACATTACCACGGCTTACTTCCACACCATTTACTTTACAGGTCATGGTCAGGTTCCAGCTACGCCCGGTATGGTTGGCTTTGGCAGGTATTTCAAACTGTTCCAGCTCGTCTAGTGTAACCAGCCAGGGGCCGATAACGGTGGCAAAGTCCTTACCCTTGGCCGGGCCCAGGTTTAACAACATCTCTTCCATTTGTAAACGGCGGGCACTCATATCGTTCATGATCATCAGGCCGCCTATATATTCATCAGCCTGTTCGGCAGGAATATTACGGCCCTGTTTACAAATAACGATAGCGGCTTCCAATTCAAAATCCAGTTTTTCAAAATGATCGGGCATACATTGTATTGGACCCGGTCCCTGTATGGTATGATGGTTGGTAAAATAAAAAATGGGGTATTGGTCAAACTCGGCTATCATGTCCACCTTGCGGTTGCGACGCGCAGCTGCTACGTGCTGGCGGAAAGCATACCCATCGCGGCAGCTGGTAGGGAAGGGTACAGGGGCCAGTAATTGTAACTCATTCACCGGTATGCCCGAGCCTGTACCTCGTTTGCCATCCAATATCATCTGTACGCCGGCTTTGGCAACGGGGTACACATTGTCCCAGTACATTAAAAACATATTCATGGAGTTAGGCATATCCGGATGCAATACATCCATATCATATACCAGGCCATTCACTAAAACACCTAATTGTTCACTTCCTTCTTTTACGTACGAAACTATTTTCATGAAATGCGTATTTTCTACGGTAATACAATCGGGTTGCAAGTTATACCAAATGGTTTATAATGCCGCCATAAGTTTATGATATATGGTTGATGAAAGCTGTGGAGGTTTGTTTATTTTTATACGGTAAAGAGTCCTCTAAAATTATTCAGGTAATACCCATATCACATGAAAGCGATCACTTTATTTTTCAGCCTGGCTGCAGCAACATTAGTACAGGCGCAGGCCGATACCACCATTAACGTATATTTTGATAATAATGTTTTTACCTTAACACCGGAGCAGCAAACTACCCTGGCCGGTTACAGGGCCAATACGGTTTGCGTGATCAGCTTTAAAGGATATGCCGATACGGTAGGCAGTACGCAGAATAATAAAATACTGGCACAAAGAAGAGTGGCAACAGTGGCCGCCATTTTTGAAGATGTAGCCAATTGCAGTACCGGTAACCAGCTGGCAGCCGGCGAAACAACCGGCTTTGGTACCGCTTTAGAGGATAACCGGAAGGTGGAAATAAAACTGCGCCTGCAACCTGTGGCTGATAAAACAATGCCACCTGCCGTTATAAAAACCATCAATAATTTTACGATCCGTTTTTTGCCGGACAGGGCAGAAATTGACCCGGCTTCGGAACCCTACCTGGATCAACTGTTCAATGAACTGAATACTTTCCCGGATGCCCGTTTTGAAATAGTGGGCCATATTAACCTGCAGGGTAAAAAAATAATCGGCCCCAACGATAAGTTTTATAAACTGTCACAGGCAAGGGCTAAGCTCATTGCCGATCTCTTACAGCAAAAGGGTATACCGGCCGGCCGCCTGCAACATAAAGGAGTAGGTAATAGTCAGCCACTTCACCCTAACCCAGTTGATCAGCAACAACAAAGAGAAAACATGCGGGTGGAAATTAAAGTGTTACAATAAAACAAACTGCCTGGCTAAAGAGCATAACAAGTTTTTATACGGCAAAGTATTTTGTTTGGGTTATTTTTGCGGCCTGTATACCATAGATTTATTCATACTTGCCATTGCCTTGTCAATGCATGAAAAACATTTTTGTTCATGAAACTTTCGCATTTATCGGAAACACTGATCGGCTCTGAAATTGTAAAACTGGGTGGAGAAATAAAAGAAAAAATAAGACAGGGACATAAGATATACAATTTTACTATCGGTGATTTTGACCCGGCCATATTTCCCATACCACAGCAACTGGAAGATGATATAGTAGAAGCCTATCGTCAGCACCTGACCAATTATCCATTAGCAGAAGGCAACCTGGACCTGCGGGAATCTATTGCCGCTTTTACAAAACAAACGGCGGGTCTTGAATATGGCCTGGATGAGATACTGGTGGCTTCCGGCGGACGTCCCCTGATATATGCCGTGTTCCGTGCTGTTTGTGACGAGAACGATAGCATATTATATGCGGTACCCAGCTGGAATAATAACCATTACACCCATTTTGTAAAAGGAAAACATATTGTGGTAGAAGCCGGTGAGGCCAATAACTTCATGCCCACTGCTGCTGATATTGCACCTCATATTCAGGAGATCAGCCTGCTGGCTTTGTGTTCTCCGCAAAATCCTACCGGCACTACTTTCCGTAAGGAAGAGTTGGCAGCCATCTGCGACCTGGTAATAGCAGAGAACAATCGCCGTGGTGCCGATGAGAAAAAGTTATACCTGTTATATGACCAGATGTATGGTCAGCTTACTTATGGCGATATACAACACCATGATCCGGTATCCTTACGTGCAGCAATGAAACCGTATACCATTTACATTGATGCGATCAGCAAAGTATTTGCTGCTACCGGTGTTCGGGTGGGCTGGAGCCTGGGCCCTGCCAAAGTAATTGCTAAAATGAAAGCTATTCTTACGCATATCGGTGCCTGGGCGCCCATGGCGGAGCAAAAGGCCACGGCTAAGTTTTTAAAGAACCAGCCAGCTATCGATGCTTTCCTGCAACATTTTAAAACCGAAACGGAATACCGTTTAAGAACAATATATGATGGTATTATAGCTATGCAGCAAAAAGGGTTACCGGTAACGGCCATTGCTCCTGAAGCGGCCATTTATTTAACGGTAAAAATTGACCTGGCCGGCAAAACCACTGCGGAAGGAACCGTTTTACAAACCCAGGCAGATGTGACCAGCTATATTTTAGATGAAGCGAAAATAGCACTGGTACCTTTTTCTGCCTTTGGCGCTGACAAAACAAGTGCCTGGTACAGGTTGAGTATCGGTACCTGTAAAAAGGAAGAAATACCGGCCATGCTACAATCCTTACAATCGGCGGTAGAAAAGCTAAAATAAGATCAGTTATAGTGTGTTTACATTAAAACGTATCCCGGATAAAGCCACCGGACTGTTATGTCTGTACCACGTCTGCATACTATTATCTTAATACTATATTCTGTTATCTTCATACTATATACCGCATACTATGGAAAAGCTTGACCTGGCTAAAAAGTACAAAACCTATTTTACGGCAAAAACAAAACCTGAGATAGTAGAGATAGAACCGGCGCAGTATATCAGTATAACCGGTAAGGGCGATCCTTCCGGTGAAGCATTTGCTGCCTACATTGAAGCGCTTTACTCAACAGCCTATACCCTGAAATTTGCCTGTAAAGCAGGTGGTAATGACTTTGTAGTGTCTAAACTGGAGGGGCTTTGGTGGTATGATGAAAACAAATATGCCGGTAAAAACATGTCCAATGCCCCAGTTGATATTCCCCGGAGTGAATGGGAATACCGCTTATTGATCCTTCTCCCCGACTTTGTAACCCAAAATGATCTGGAAGCGTCTAAAGAAACAGTGATGGCTAAAAAGAACAACCCGCTGGTGAACCGGATGGAGTTGTATACGATGAGCGAGGGTAAATGTGTACAGATCTTACATATTGGTCCTTTTGCAACAGAGCCGGAAACCTTACAGCAGATCATGGCTTTTACAACGGCCAATAAACTGGGCAGGAACGGCCTGCACCACGAAATATATTTATCTGACTTCAGGAAAACGGCACCGGAAAAACTGAAAACGATCTTACGGGAGCCGGTGAAATGATAAATGAGCAATATGGTTGCAGGTATTGTGAGGAAGGGTATTGCGTTTCATGGTTAGTGTTGAAAGAGAGATAAGTAAAAAACATATCAAAATTGCAGACACTAAAAATTGTAAATGCAAATGAGGCATATATTTTTCGGACTCGCTTGGATTTTATACTTAGGTATTGCCAGCTTACCTACAATAGCGCAACAACAAACCAGTTACGATTCTGTTGCCTTGCTGATTAAGCAAACCTTTAATACCCGTGAACCCCTCAATACCTATTTGCTGGCCAATACAGCCTATCAGCAAAGAATCAATGCTACTGCTTTTACGGAAGGGATGAGCCGGTTTTATGCCCGGACAGGCCAATGGATAACGCTCAAACAAAGGGAAATACTTGATAGCGCCATTACCTATACAGCTGTTTTTGAAAATGATACCCAGGTACTTTTTTTAAGGCTTGATAGAGCCGGGAAAATAGCACAGTTTAATTTCCAGGCAGTACCGGTTATAAGAACAACAAAGCCGGAAAGGGTTGTTTCCAATAATCCGATGACCTCAGCAATGGATAGCCTCGTTGAGCAACATGTGAGGCCCTATATACAACAGTCTCATACAAGTGGTATTTGTATAGCCGTCATTGATAAAGGCATAACAAAATATTATAGTTATGGCGAAACGGCCAGGGGCAACCAGCAATTGCCTGACCCGGAAAAAACAATATTTGAGATCGGGTCGGTAACCAAAACCTTTACCTCGCTTTTACTGGCCAGGGCTTTAATAGCTAAGCAGGTGAACTTACATGATCCTGTGAGCAAATACCTGCCAAAAAATATTACAGGCCTGCAGTTTGGTGGTGAATATATTACTCTGGAACATCTGTCAAACCATACGGCCGGCTTACCCCGGTTGCCGGAAAACATTTTTTGGGGTAATGTAAATCCGAAAGACCCTTACAGTCATTACCGGAAAGACTCTTTGTTCAGTTTTCTGCAACGGTATCAATCCGCGCAGAAGCCGGGAACAAAATTTGCCTACTCTAACCTGGGCGCGGGACTTTTGGGCTATATTTTATCGCAACGGGCTCATCAATCCTTTGAACAGCTTATTATTAACCAGGTTTGTAAGCCACTGAAAATGAGCGCTACAAAAATAGAACTGAATGACCGTGACAGCCTGCTACTGGCACGGGGCTACGATGAAAAAGGTGAGGTTACTCCTGTCTGGAATTTAGCCTCCTTACAAGGCTCCGGGGCTATCCGTTCTACAGTGAGTGATATGGCAAAATATACAAAAGCGCAATTAGGAATAATGCATAGTACATTAGATAAAGCTATCCGGTTGACACACCAAACCACTTTTACCGGTAAAGATAATATCATGGGACTGGGCTGGAGGGTTGCCTTACCGGGCCAGACTTCCTACTTGTACCATTCGGGAGGTACAGGCGGGTTCAGGTCTTTTGTGGCTTTTGATAAAAAAAGGCAGCTGGGTATAGTTATTATGTCTAATACAGCAGAGGATGTTACTCATATCGGCCAGGCGATCATGACGCATTAATTTAATATATCCTGTTAAACTGTTCACGCCTAGCGTACTATCTACCTGTTAACATTGCGGTAACATTGTGGTCATAATTGCTTAACCTCCCGTTAACATTGCAGTCATTTTCTACAAGCAATTTTGCCGCAAATTACTGCTATGCAATTTTGGCTTCGTTCCGCATTTAGCTTCTTACTTATTTTAATGGTTAGTGCCTTATCCGCACAAAACATACGATTAACCGGTAAAGTATTGGGCGATAAAAATGATCCGTTGGTAGGTGTAAACGTAAAAGTTGCCGCTGCGGGTAAAACCGTATTAACCAATGTTGAAGGCCGCTATACCCTTGAGTTGGCTGCCGGTAAAAAATATGAAATTGAATTTTCGGCTGTTGGTTATGAAACAAAAATCATTTCCGATGTTGATGTAAAAGCCGGCCAGGTGAATGAGTTAGATATTGTAATGACCGTTCAGTCAAAAGAACTGGAAGGAGTTGTGGTAAGTTCAAAAAGAACAGGTGCCCGTATGGAAACTGTTTCTTCTACTATTGCCTTTCAGAAAAATACCAATACCGTTGCTTCGGTAATATCTTCAGAAAGTATCCGCCGTTCGCCGGACAGAAATACCGGTGAGGTGTTGAAACGTACGCCCGGCGCCAGTTTACAGGATGGTAAATTCCTGGTAGTGCGTGGTTTGGCCGACCGTTATAATGCTGCCATGTTAAATGGTATATTATTAACCAGTACTGAGCCCGACAGGAAAGCATTTTCTTTTGATATGATCCCGTCGGCAATGATCGACAATATCATTATCAACAAAGCTTTTGTTCCTGAATATCCCGGTGAATGGGCCGGTGGTTTGATACAGGTAAATACAAAAGATATTCCCACGCAAAATTTTTTAAACGTACAAATAGGTACCGGTTTTAATACTCAAACTACCGGTAAAGATTTTTACAAAGCAAAAGGAGGCAAATTGGATTGGTTAGGATGGGATGACGGAACAAGAGGCTTGCCTTCCGGTTATACCACCAAATCAGCATTTGACCTGTTAACAAGGGCCGAAAAAACGGCGATCGGGAAAGACCTGCAAAATGACTGGGCACCGAAACGTGTTAATGGCCAGCCTAACTATTCATTCCAGGCCAACGGAGGCTTTACCGGAACCTTGTTTGGTAAAAAAATTGGCGGTTCACTGGGTCTTAATTATAACCGCACTAACAGGTACACTGATATTATTAACAGGTACCAGACAATTGGTGGTGCAGGGTTTGACCTGGAGTATGATTATAAAGATGGCCGGTATAATGAGGAAACAACGGTTGGTGGTTTGGCCAGCTTGTCTATTCAGTTGAACCCCTTAAACAAGATCTCTTTTAAAACAATAGCAAATATTAATACCAGTAACTATGTAACTACAAGGGAAGGGGTAAGTATTGCTATGCATGCTGATGTTAAAGATGGCGTTGAAATTACCTTCAAGCAAAACACATTCTTTACCTCGCAGTTAATGGGAGAGCATTCCCTGGTAAAAGATTTGAAATTTAAATGGTATGGCGCGTTTAATATTTTAGATGCGTATAGTCCTGACCAGCGCCGTGGTTTATACACCAGGCCAACAGGAACAAATGATGCTTACCAGTTTTTAATGGGTAATACGTTAGCGCAGGAAAGTGGTAGCCGTGTATTTCAAAATTTAAGCGACTATATCTATACTGCCGGCGGTGATTTAAACTATAGCTTTAAAGCTTTCGGGTATAACCAATCGGTTAAAGGCGGTTATATGTTGCAGGTAAAAGACCGTTTGTTTGATGCGCAGTTATTCGCTCATTACCTTCCCCGCGATAACGCAGCATTAAGACAATTACCGATCGATCAGTTATTTGCTCCCGGAAATTTTGGAGATGGTTCAGAGACCAGCAACCTGATCGCCTTTGATGCCATTAAGAACAGGAACTTCCGCTATATGGCTAACACCATCCTGAATGCAGGCTTCCTGCAATTTGATAATCAGTTTGCCAAAAACCTGCGTGTGGTTTGGGGTGCAAGAATTGAAAGTTATGATCAATTGATCGGCAGTGTTAAAAAATGGGACGACAGGCATATGCATTCAAAAGTAATTGATGTATTGCCGGGCTTTAACGCTACGTATAAAGTAAACAACCTTACCAATATCCGTTTAACCGGTTCGCAAACGGTGGTTCGTCCCGAGTTTAGAGAGTTAGCTCCGTTAAACCTGTACGACTTTGAAGTGAATGCCGGTGTATCGGGTAACCCCGAACTGGTAAGGACAAAGATCACCAACCTGGACTTAAGGTATGAGTTATATCCAAGAGCGGGTGAAGTGTTTACGGCCGGTGTGTTTTACAAATTCTTTGATAAACCTATCGAACAATATTTATTAGGTATCGGTAGTGCCTATAGCTACAGAAATCCTAAACAAGCCAAGGCTTTTGGCGTGGAAGTGGAGTTCAGGAAAAAACTTGATTTCATCAACGGCCTGTCTAATTTCACTTTCCAGTCTAATGCCGCCTATATCTACAGCCGCGTTAAAGATGAAAATTTAAAAATTGACAGACCCCTGCAAGGCCAGTCCCCCTACTTATTAAACCTGGGCTTATTGTATGATTCAGAAAAACATGGGTTAAATGCAACTTTATTGTTTAACCAGATTGGTAAACGTTTATACCTGGTTGGTGATGTAAATATTGTAAACAGCGGTGTACCGGAAGTTTGGGAAGCTCCCCGCCCGGTACTGGATTTCCAGATCGGCAAAAAGGTATTGAACAAAAAAGGTGAGTTAAGATTAATGGTCAGCGATATTTTAAACCAGCGTCAATACTTCTACCAAAATGCCGATAGTAATACCAGCTTACAAAAAGGTAAAGATGAATACAGGTACGTAAGAAAATTTGGTACAACCTTCAGCTTAACATTTAACTATTCCATTTTATAATAACACAAGCAAAAAACAAAACAAGTATATGAAAAAGTACATCTTTTATCTAACTGCATTAGTAGCAATAAGTACTACAGCCTGTAGGAAAATTGAAACAGATGGCGAACCGATCATTATCGAAATTCCGGGCAACGGTAACGGTGGAACAACCGGCAAACGTGTGGAATTAAAAGGCTTTATTGAAAAAGACACAACCTTAAAAGCAATTGATAATAATATCCTTACCGGTAAAGTTTATATCCGTAAGGGGGTAACTTTAACTATTGAAAAAGGCGCTACCGTAAAAGGTACTTATACCGGAAGTGATGTAGCGGCTTTAATCATCAACAGGGGTGCTAAAATTATTGCCCAGGGAACTGCCGATCAGCCAATTGTATTTACTTCAGCTTCCTCTACACCTGTTTCAGGTGACTGGGGTGGTATTGTAATATGTGGTAAAGCGGCTAATAATGGTAATGCCAATGGCGTACAGGGTTTGTACGTACCGGAAGGAGGTATTCATAACTTCACTACCGGCGACGGTGTATCCGGTTCAGGTGATGCTGAAGTGCCAACTGCTGTGAACAACGATAACTCAGGTATTTTAAGCTATGTGCGTATTGAATATGCGGGTTATGCCTTCCAGCCTAACCAGGAGATCAATAGCTTAACTATGGCTTCGGTTGGTAGCGGAACACAAATTGATCACGTGCAAGTTACTTACGCTAAAGATGATGCGTTTGAGTGGTTTGGCGGTACGGTTAACTGTAAATATTTAATTGCTTACAAAACACAGGACGATGATTTTGACAGCGATTACGGTTTTAGCGGAAGCGTACAGTTTGGTCTGATCATCCGTGACTCTTCTATCGCCGACGTTTCAAAATCAGAAGCTTTTGAAAGCGATAACAATGCTAACGGTGATAACCTTACTCCTCAAACCAGTGCTGTTTTCTCTAATATCACTGCTTTCGGTCCACAGGCAACTTTAAACAATGTGGGCAGCTCTAACTTTCATGGCGCAGCGGTACAGATCAGGAGAAACTCTTCTATCTCTATCTTTAACTCGGCTTTTGTAGGTTGGGGTATGGGTATCTCGGTTGAAAACGACAAAGGAACCACCGATAAAAATATCCAGGATGGTAAACTGCAGTTAAGCGGTATCGTATTAGCAGGTTGTAAAAAACCTTTAAACCTGGTAACAAGTGCGGCAAGTGTATATACACAGGCTACTTTTGAAGCATGGTTTAACACTGCTGCCAAACAAAACAAAATACTGACTACAGTGGATGATATCCGTTACACCCGTCCGTTCGATTATTTAAACCCGGATTGGCAGCCTTTTGGTAACTCTGCTTTAGTAATTGCCAGTGCTTCCAACAACTATTTTGATGATCCTATCATCAAAGCCCGTCCTTTCATTACCAAAGTAGATTTCCTGGGTGGTATTGCTCCTTCAGGTGCTGATGCAAACTGGTATAAAGGTTGGACCAAGTTCAATAACAATTAATCGTTTCACACATACATACAATATCAAAGGGCCGGTTTACCGGCCCTTTTGTTATAATAAATAATATTGCGCTAACAAATAGGTAACAATCGTTGTGCAATTTTACCATAGCTCTTTACTTATTCAGTCGTTCCAAATTGTCGGTGGTATCTCTTATCAGCGGCAGTTTTCTCATGCAGTTGGCCATCCCAAAGAAACCTATCCAATCCTTTAGCAAACGCAGTTTTATACTTTGTATAACCTAAGTGTTTGGTGCAAAGGGCCTGTATTTTTGGGGTGGTTTTTTTATGTTATCAACTGTAGCTCCCTGTTCTGCATCCTTGCGTCGCACACTTCAGCTGCAGTAATACTATTGAGCTGGTACAGCATCTCCAATCTTTCCTGTATCCCGTTACCAATGGTTGTATTCGTCTTTTAATCACAATCCCTCTGATCGCGGTCATTATTTTTTAAAGTATTTTCGTCTTTAAATACTAACTATGAAACAAATAATCCCTGCCGCTTTTATCATTGCCGTATGCCTGTTGCAGGCCTGTAATACGCAAACACCGGACAGTAATTTCAACAAAATCGTATTAAACACAAATATCTTCAGCTATTTTGCTAATCCTGATGTTAAGACCAAAATTACAAGGGGCATTGGTGTAAAAACGGTAGACGGTAAAGTGCAGTATGATGCAAAAGGGAATGCAGTATTGGATACCATCCCTGCCGAAGAAATGGTGGATCATGAAATCCTCTTCCTGCAACAGTCTTACGAAAAAGTAAAATCGGTAAAGCCAGATGAAGAAATAAAGGAAATGCGCTCCATTGCCATGCAGATGTATGAAATGGCCATACCTGTTTACGAAAATGAATACAGGCAATACGCTAAAATGCTCGACACGCACCAGCCCCGCGAAAAAGCGGATAGTATGATTAATGTTATCAACGATAAATACGGTGATAAATTTACCGACCTGGTAGTTAAACTAAGAGCTATTGCCAGGCCTTATGCCGAAAAACATAACCTGAATGTCAGGTGGAATGACTAACGGGCTATCTCCCGGTTATGGATGGCAGCAAAGAATGCCTGTAATTTTGCTGCATCCAGTTTCCCGTTTGTTCTTACGCCACTGCAGAGGTCAATGCCAAATGGCTGTACTTTGTCAATAGCCTGCCTTACATTGTCCTTGTTCAGGCCGCCGGCCAGGTAAAGTGGTATATCAATGGATTCGCGTATAGTGCGGCTCAGGTCCCAGTTATGTGTTCTGCCGGTACCGCCTAATTCTTTTACAGCCAGGTTAGGATTGCCGCTATCCAGTAAAATAGCATCTACATATTGTGATACTTCTATAGCTTCGGTAACAGAGCGCTCATCTGTTACATGAATAACCTGTACCAGTTTTACGGCAGGTAATTCACGGCGTAATATATCATATTGCCGTTCAGCCAGCGCGTCTACGATCTGGATAACGGAAGCATGTACTTTTTTATGGTGGGCAATAATGGCTGCAGGATCAGTTTCGCTGGTAAGTAAAAAAGTAGCAACAGGCGGGGGTACGGTCTTTACAATATCACCGATCAGCTCATCACTGATAACGCCCGGTCCGCTGGGCATATGCCCCACCAGGCCCAGTGCTGCAGCGCCACATTCAACGGCTATCCTGGCTTCTTCCACACTGCTGATACAGCATATTTTTACCCTTGGTATTGTTGTCATGGGCCAAATATAAGCCAGCGGTATTGTTTGGCAAAGTGCAGCAGATAACTGTTGGAGGGAGCGTTATTGTCTTACATCCAGTGTAAAACCAATGGTGGTGCCTACACCTTCACGGCTGCGCACATGTATGGTCTGCCCGTGGGCCTCAATAATATGTTTGCAGATGGCGAGTCCTAAACCACTGCCGGTTACATCCATGCTGCGGCCACTGTCTGTGCGGTAAAAGCGTTCAAAAATGCGGGGCAGGTTTTTTTCGGCAATGCCGGTACCATCATCACTTATCTCAACCAGTACGTGTTTATCATCGGTATTGTACATGCTGGCGGTAATAGTGCCGTTCTCCCTACCATATTTAATAGAGTTTTCAAACAGGTTCAACAGTACCTGCCTGATCTTCTCTTTATCTCCATATACCTGTAAAGGCATTTCACAGCCTTTTTTAATACTGTATTTAATATTCTTGGGTTTGGCAACAATGGCAATACTGTCAAATGTATCTTTTACCAGGTCCTGGATAATAAAGCTTTGTTTTACCAGGGCCAGTTCACCACGTTCCAGGCGGGATATCTCGTCCAGGTCATTCAACAGGTTGGTTAACCGGGTTACATTTGAGGCTGTTTGTTCCAGGAATTTTTTATTAACGTTGGCGTCACTTAAAGCACCACCCAGCAAAGTGTCCACATAGCCCTGGATGGCAAAAACAGGGGTTTTAAATTCGTGGGAGAGATTTTGTAAAAACTCTTTCCGGAATTGTTCGTTGGCCCTTAACAGTTCTATCTCCTGTTTGTTGGCATTGGCCCAGGCTTCTACATCGGCCTGTACTTCGCCAATACTTTTTTGCGGCAGTATGTATTTATAATAGGTTTCTTCTCTCTTAGTTGCCTTGGTTTGGTAAATAAACTTGTAAATGAGTTTTATTTTACGGTAAATAAAACGTTCCAGCACAAAGGATATTAAGAAGTAACTGCAGATAGATACAGTAAGGAAAGATCCGAGCACATAAGCCCAGTTGCGTTCAATAATAGCGATAAAAATACTGATAGGAACGGCCAGTATTAATGCGGTGAGTATTGATAGTTGCCGGGGTGATAAATTCTTGATAAAAACCATACCTGCAAGTTAGAGATTGTTTGTGGTAGATAGTGAATGGCCAATAGTGAATAGTGAATTGTCAATGGTTAGCGAAGTGTATCTCTACAAATGTAGGCAAAATGCCGGTTTGTGTTAGGGGACCGTTCTGATAAAAATACAGGTACTGCAAATGGCTGAATAGTATTACGGGACGATGCAGTGAGTGACACAACGAAGCTGGTAGTAGTAATGCAGCCGGTTACAGGATAATTACCTCAAGAGTGGAATACCCATGAGGTAATTATAATTATTTAAAATGCGGATTACAGGTCAAATTTATAGCCAACCCCTTTGACTGTTGTGATACAGTCAATACCCAGTTTCTGGCGTATTTTGCGGATATGTACATCAATGGTACGATCGCCTACTATCACTTCGTTACCCCAGATGGCATTGAGTATTTCGTTGCGTAAAAACACACGGCCGGGTTTGAGTGCCAGTAAGTACAATAGCTCAAATTCCTTTTTTGCCAATACTACCTCGTTATCATTAATAAAAACAATAAAACGTTCGGGATCAATTACCATGTCGCCAATTTTCAGCACACGGTTATCGGGCTTGGGGGCCCTGCGGAATAAAGCATTGATGCGACTGATAAATACTTTAGGACTGACAGGTTTGCTTACATAATCATCGGCCCCTGTTTCCAGTCCCTTTACCTGGGTAGCTTCATCGCTAAGTGCGGTTAAGAACATGATCGGCGTTTCTTTGAAAGCTTCCTGTGAACGCAGGAGCTCACAAACTTCCACACCGGTTTTACGGGGCATCATTACATCCAGCACTATTAAGTCGGGCTGGCTTTTCCTGGCTTTTTCCAAAGCATCATCACCGTCCTTTGCCGTAACCACATCGTAACCCTCCTGTACCAGATTATATTTCAAAATCTCGATAATATCCGGTTCGTCGTCGGCTATTAATACCTTGCGCCCAAAATTTTCCATGCAGCGAAATTTAGTGCAAACCTACTCCCATTTTATAGTATAGGGAAATATACTGTGGTCATTAACACAGACTTAATGATAAGTTAATATCAATGCGCCTGGTTGAAACCGTTAATTTTTCACCATCCGGCAGCAAATACGGGAAGACGGCTTTTATAATAACTGGTTGAGTATTAATCTATTCTAATATTTGATAGTCAGCTGGTTATATATTATTTGGCATAATATTTATTACAATAGGCTAACAAAATAGACAAACAATACATGTGTTTGAGTGTTAATGGTTTACCGGCACTATTGGTGTGCAACTGAAAGGGGTGTAATTTTGTCTTTATCGGGCGGCTCAGTGTTGCGTAGCTGCCGTACAAAAAAAACTATGATGCTAACAATTTTTACTAAAAAAACCAAGGCGCTGGGTGTGATGCTGATGGCTGTGGGTGCTGTTTACGGGCAAACATCCTTAAATGATTCTATAGCCAAGGTTCCTATTTTCAGGCAGGGATTTCATGATCGTGTAAACAAACAGCAGGAGATGATCGATCTGCTGGACACCAAGAACGACAAGTTTTTAAATGCATCGAAAGACCCTGAAAGGGATTTTTTAATCAGCCGGGCTTTATTCAACGGTGTTAACCAGATTAAAAATTATATTGAAATAACACCGGCCCTTCCGAAGGACCAGGACAAAAAAAGGGCGCTGGTGAGCCTGGAATCTTTACTCAAAAATTATATCAGTTACTATAAAAAACAAACTTTTAATGTTTTTTATACGCCCTTACTCGTAGATAATTACAGGCTGGCTTTAGATAAGGTAATCCATGATCAGCCTATTGATTCCATTATACAGGTGTCACCTTATGATGTGGCCAACCTGATCTACAATTCCATCTCAAATGATTACCCGGTAGCTAAATCGGCTAAAAACGTATTGATCTTAAAATACTGTAAGTTAAACCCTGACAGGACATTTTTTACTTTAAGAAACAATCCGGAAGTGCCGTTTGCTGACAGCCTGATCAGGATAGTAGGAAAGAAGTACCCGCAACAGTTATATGACTATGCCCAGGCCAATAATACACTGGGGTATAAAATACGGAATATTGTTGACGATGATTTTATTAAGGCGGTGGTTAAAATGTCGCAAAGCCGAAGCGGCCAGTTGTATTTTCCTTTTTTAACCAATATTGTAAATGGTAAACTGACCATTGATGATGTGGACGCCGCAACGAAAGACTCGGTAAAATACTTCCGTTTACTGGTGAATACCCAAATGGATTATGTATCGCGTATGATACATGAAAAAGATACGGCCCTTGCTTTCCGTGAACTGACGAAGATGCTGGAAAAGAAAGCCAAGGATGTTTTTGTAAATACCATTAATGGCCTGCATAACGAAAACGATAATGTGCGTTTCCGCTGCCTGCAAAACCTGACGGCGGAAGAACTGTACTATGTTGCCGTATTGACCAATGGTTTAATTTACACCTCCAGTTATACCAACGGGGTTTACCCGTTAATGATGAAGAAGGCTAATAACCGTGGCGATTCTTTACTGGCCCGTTTAAATTTTGACCATTACCGCCGTTTTATCAGCCAGGCTGCTGCCTATAATAAACTGGGAAACTTCCTGGGCTCTTTCCCCAATAAGGACGACTCACATAAACTGATGCAGGCTTTTGTTAATAACCTGGAGAACAGTGATGGCCTGGAAGATGGCGTGGATGTAGCCGACTCCTATGCCAGTATTACGGAAACATTAAAGCCTATAGCTGATGAAATGCTGGTAAATGTAAAGATGAACTATGACCGTAATGTAAGTGCCAATAATAAACGGGGTATGGCCATTTACAATATTTTATACCAGTTGTTCCTGTCGGCTGACAGTACCAAAAAAGTTGACCTGACAAAAGAATTAGGAATACCTCCGGTATATACCATGCCTAACAGTTCGCTGGTAAATGATAAAGGCGAAGTGATCATGCAGGTGTTTTTTTACGGCGACCAGGACGGCAAGAATATCTTTAACGGCTTCCAGAATATGTTTGCCCCGGCCAACTGGACCATTGACCGCAGCAATAGCCAATGGATCACTATTAAATCAACCAAGGGTAAACCGGTGATCATTTATGCGAACAGGCCGCTGCCGGAGGAAACGGGTGAAGATGATAAGGCCCAGCAGGCCCTGAATGAATATTTAGAGACCAATAATATCCGTACAACGGTAACCATACACAGGGGGCATAGTTATTATGCTGAGTCAACCATCGCTTATATGGCGCCTTCGTCCCGTATTGTTTTTATGGGTTCATGCGGCGGGTTTAACCTGATCAATAAAATTTTAGATAAATCCCCGGATGCACATATTATTGCCTCTAAACAGATTGGTAAAACCATGATTAATAAACCTTTCTTTGATTTATTAACGGAGGATGTAAGAGCCGGGAAAAGTATAGACTGGCTGGAGTTTTGGAAAAGGTTTGAAGCGAGGGCTAAAATTGATGGGTTTGAAGATTATATACCTCCTTACAAAAACCTGGGCGCCATTTTTATCAAAGCCTATAAAATTTCTATGGGCGAAGAGGATGGTGATGAATCACGTGCGTTTTAATATGCAAGCAATAAGCCAGGAAACTTAAACTATTATACATACGCTGTGGCAACACGGCGTATTTTTTTAAACTGATAAGCTGTAACCATGAGTTTTTTAAAAAACATTTTTAAGAAAAAGGAAGAAGTGCCTGTTGTTGCCAGTTATGCAACGTTCTGGGCCTGGTTTGAACAACATGCACCCGCATTTTATCACGCTGTAAAAGGTGGCCGGGAAAGTATTGAAAAAGACTTTTTTGAGAAACTAACACCTAAGCTGGATGAGTTAAGGGAAGAACTGTTTTTTGTTACCGGTATGTACAACGATACAACCGCAGAGTTGATTGTTACTGCCGATGGCCGGGCAAAGAATATTGTTTTTGCTGAAGAGCTGATGCAGGCTGCTCCATCATTGCCTAATTGGCGGTTTACGGCCCTCAAACCCGCCATGCCTATTGAGCATGTGAATATCAGCATGAATGACTATGAGTTCACTGCCGATAATATTTTCTTTTATGCCAATGAGCTGCCTGCCTATCCCGATGAAATAGATATTACCATTGTACATAACGACCATACAGCAGAGAATAAAAATGAAATATCGGGCGGGGTATACCTGTTCCTGGATAATTACCTGGGTGAACTGGAGTTTTTAGAGAATATAGATCACCTGGATTTTGCCACCCCGCAGGATGCCAAACAGGAACTGATCCCTATTGGTAAACTAAAAGACTTTTTAATATGGCGTCAAAAGGAGTTTGTAGAGAAGTATGCGGGAGTACGCCACCAGACACAGAATGATAATTACTCAGTAATGGAAGGACAGTTACAAAGCGGTAGTAAATTACTGGCGGTTATCAATACCGACCTGCTGAACTGGGATAGTAAGGCATCTCATCCCTGGATGGCTATCCTGGTCATCAAATACAAAGGCGGGGAGAACGGTTTTCCCGATGCGGCCGATTATGAAGAACTGAACGCTATTGAAGACAGGTTGATGCAACAGCTGGTGGATGCCGATGGCTACCTGAACATTGGACGCCAAACCGCCAGTAACGAAAGGGAAATTTATTTTGCCTGTAAGGACTTCAGAAAACCTGCCCTGTTATTTGACGAGGTAAAACAACAGTACAAAGACCGGTTTGAAGTAGAGATAGATATATTTAAGGATAAATATTGGCAGTCGGTGGAAAGGTTTAATAATTGACAATGAGCAATTGACAATGGACAGTTGACAATGGACAACTCTCTCATTCATGATTCATAATTCATCATTCTTAAATCCTACCGGGAAAGATTCTCATAGATAACCGCAGCACCCTGGCCCACACCTACACACATGGTAGCTAAACCGTACCGGGCTTTGCGGCGTTGTAATTCGTATAATAGGGTGGTGGATATGCGTACACCGCTGCAACCCAGGGGATGGCCGATGGCAATGGCGCCACCATTTACATTTACTTTATCGGGGTTGATATTTAAATCACGCATACAGGCAATAGACTGGGCGGCAAAAGCTTCGTTCAGTTCAAAAAGATCAATATCTGCGATGTTCAGACCGGCACGTTGTAAGGCTTTTTGGGTAGCAGGGACAGGACCAATACCCATAATAGCAGGATCGACACCGGCAACCGCCATCGCTACTATTCTTGCCATAGGTTTTAACTGGTATTTCTCTACAGCCGATTGACTGGCCAGTAACATGGCGGCAGCGCCATCATTTATACCGGCAGCATTTCCGGCGGTTACAGTACCGTCTTTTATAAAAGCGGGTTTTAAAGCGGCTAATTTTTCAATAGTTGTCTGGCGGGGATGTTCATCGGTATCTACCACTTGTGTATCACCTTTGGCGCCGGTTATGGTAACGGGGCATATTTCCAGCGGCCATTTACCTGCTTTGTGTGCTTCCATATATTTCAGCTGCGAGTTATAGGCAAAAATGTCCTGGTCCTCGCGACTGATATTCCATTGTTTTGCTACATTTTCGGCGGTCTCGCCCATACTGTAAGGGTGGTATTGTTCGGCCAGTTTTTTATTAATAAAACGCCAGCCCAGGGTGGTGTCAAATGTTTCCTGTGTGCGTTGAAAAGCCTGTGTGGGCTTGGCGGTAACAAAGGGGGCCCGGCTCATGCTTTCTACCCCGGCGGCAATAACCAGTTCCGCATCACCACATTTGATCTGGCGGGCTGCGTCCATAATGGCCTGTAAGCCTGATGCACATAAACGGTTTACGGTATTGCCCGCTACGGTTACAGGTAAACCGGCAAGCAGGGCAGCCATGCGGGCTACATTGCGGTTATCCTCCCCTGATTGGTTGGCGGCACCGGCAATAATATCTTCAATAGCGTTTACATCCATTTTTTCCTGGCGTTGCACTATTTCTTTTATCACGGTAGCTAACAGGTCATCGGGCCGTACACTGCTTAAAACACCACCATAACGGCCAATGGCAGTACGGGTACAGTCTACAACAAAAGCATCTTGCATAGTAATCGTTATTTGTAATGTACAAAGATAGGCAGATGGAGGAAGAGGATTAGCGATTAAAGATTTATGATTTAAGGAATGATGAATTATGAATGAGGAATGAAAGAATGATGAGTTATGAATGGGCGAATTGTCTGCTGCCTGTTTTTAATTGTCTTTTGCCCATTGTTTATTTAATGTCTTGACAATTAATAAGATTGCCCCTTTTTAAAAGATAATCTTCCTAGGTATTGCCTGGCTTCTCAAGTCTGAATTCTCAATACTCATACCGCTGTTGTATCTTTGCAGTTATGAAAAGCGGGAAGCAAAATATCAGGCATTTTACCTTACCTGAGCTGGAGGTTTATTTTGGGGAGTTGGGCGAGAAGAAGTTTCGCGCCAAACAGGTGTATGAATGGATATGGACCAAACAGGTGCATAGCATAGAGGAAATGACCAACCTGAGCAAGGAGCTTCGCCAGAAACTGAATGATAATTTTACTTTACCCGCCTTAGTGATCAACAGTACCCAGTATTCGGCTGACGGTACCGTTAAATCGAGCTTTAAGACCGTTGACGGCCACCTGGTGGAAGGTGTGCTGATCCCGACTGAAAACAGGGTAACGGCCTGTGTATCCTCACAGATCGGGTGTTCCTTAAGTTGTAAGTTTTGTGCTACGGGTTATATTGACCGGAAAAGAAACCTTGATTTTGATGAGATATATGACCAGGTGGTATTGATCAACAGGCAAAGCGAAAAGATATATGGAAAAAAGCTGACCAATATCGTATTTATGGGTATGGGTGAGCCTTTGCTGAATTATAAAAATGTATTGAAGTCGATTGAGCGGATCACAGCCCCGGACGGTTTGGGTATGAGCCCCAGGCGTATTACGGTGTCTACAGCAGGTGTGGCCAAGATGATCCGGCAATTAGGTGACGATAAAGTGAAGTTTAAACTGGCTTTATCCCTGCATGCGGCCAATGATAGCAAGCGTCATGATATTATGCCCATTAATGACAGCAATAATATAAAGTCGCTGATAGAAGCCCTGAATTATTTTTATAAGCAGACCAAGAACGAGATCACTTTCGAGTATATTTTGTTTAACAACCTGAACGACAGCGTGCAGGATGCAGATGAATTAACAAAGATCTACCGCCAGGTTCCTGCGGACCTGGTAAATATTATAGAGTACAACCCTATTGAGTTTGCCCAGTTTACCAAGCCTGATGAAGATAAGGTGGCGGTGTTTATGAAACACCTGGAAAAGAACAGGGTGAATGCGCATTTACGACGCAGCCGCGGTAAGGATATTGATGCGGCCTGCGGCCAGTTAGCCAATAAAAACTAAATGTTAAGCCTTTTAACTACAGTGCCCGTTTATCCGCTGTTTCTGCCTTTAACAATTTGTTGGTAATAGCCGTTAAACCCCGGCTTCCTGTTGTGGTCTTATTACTGTTCATACAATTATAAACAGGGTGTTAAGCCTTTGCTTGCAACAAACACCACAAATAAGTTTACCATGAAGAAATTATCATTCGTAGCAATTATTGCATTGGCTGTATCATTAAGTGCATCAGCACAGGAAGTACCTAACCGTCCCCGTGGCGAATACAAGGCCAAACACCGTACCGGTGCGGCAGCCTATGGTAAAGACCTGAACCTGACCGAAGAGCAGAAAGCCAAGTTTAAATCATTAAGCGAAGCCCAGCGTAATGAACTGGCGGCTTTACAAAAACAGGACAATTTATCCGTAAAGGAGAGCCGTGAAAAACGCACTGCCATTATGGATTCGTATAAATCTAAACGGGATGCTATTTTAACCAGTGAGCAGAAAGCAATGGTCGAAAAAAAGCAGGCAGAGCGTAAAGCTGCTCCCCGTAAAAGAGGTGAGCAGGGCGCGGCAAGAATGGAACAGGAACTAAACCTTACTCCTGAACAAAAAACGAAATTGCAGGAAAGCAGGAAAGTTAATGGTGAAAAAATAAAAGCCATCCGTGATAACCAGGCATTGACTGCAGAGCAAAAGAAAACGGAGCTGAAAAAAGTAAAAGAAGATCAACAGGCTTCCATGAAATCTATCCTGACAACGGAGCAGTACAATAAAATGGAATCACAAAAAGCGCAGTTTAAAAAAGGCGAACATAAAAGAAGCAAAGGACCAAGAGGCGAGAAAGGGGAAAAAGTGGCGCAAACAGTTTAACTAGCTAGTGGTGTTTTTTTTGAAATAAAGAACGGCCTCCACTTTGCGGAGGCCGTTCGCTTTTATTTTGTTATAACGACAGTTCCCCATTCATCACTCACGGGTACATAACCAATCTGGTGTTGTTCGCAATATTCCCGCACTGCCTGTTTGGCCCCGCCGTAGTGTTTATTATTATAATCGTGAATAAAAATATAACCTCCTTTGCTTAACCTGGGGTAAAAATAAACCAGCCCCTGGTAAATAGGTTCATAGAGATCGGCATCCAGGGAAACAAAACAAAACTTTTCTTCCAGCCCGTTTAAAGAAGCCGGGAAACGCCCCTGTTTAATGATACAGTTATTTTTATTGACCATTTTGCTTAAGACCAGTTCGGTAGAAGTGTTACTGAAATCCTGGTTGCCTTCTCCAAAATTTTTAGCCTGCTCAATGGCCGTATCGTTTTTATCAAAACCTTCAAAAGTATCAAAGAGATAAAGCTTTCTGTCGGGGAAAGCCTGGTTGATGTATTTGGAAAAATCACCACGGTATACACCTACTTCCGCCGTTTCGCCGGGCACTTTATTTTCCATGATCTCGCGAACGGCCAGTTCAAATGTGCTGATACGGATATAATTGCCGGTCTGCGGCACGGGCAATTTACGTTCGTCCGTTAAGGCCGCCATTTTATAATCAACAATCACTTTTCCGTTCAATAAGGAACGGAGGAATGAAAAATATTTTTTCACTTATTTACTTTATATGGAATAACCTGGTTAAAAAGATGCCCGAAGCTAAACATTTGCGATCAGGGTTAGAAATTCAGCTTCGGAAATAATATTTACCGTATTGATCTTTTTTGCTTTTTCCAGTTTGCTGCCGGCATCTTCACCGACTACCAGGTAATTGAGTTTAGCGCTTACACCACTTAATAACTTACCCCCCTTTGCTTCAGCCATCGCTTCTGCATCGCTGCGTTTTAAAGTGGGCAGGGTACCGGTGAATAAAAAAGTTTTACCACTTAAACCACCGCTTACCGGCGCTGATCGTTTATCGTTCACCATGTTTAATCCCAGGGTCTCTAATTCTTTCAGCATGGCAATATTATCGGCGTTGCTGAAAAAATGGGCAATGCTTCCCGCTACTTTAGGGCCAATGTCCTCCAGTGCCAGTAACTGTTCCTGTGTGTACTGTTGCAGGTCCAGTAAATGGCTAACGGTATTGGCCAGTGTTTTGGCAGTTGTTTCGCCTACAAAGCGGATGCCGAGGCCAAATATCAGGCGGTGTAAGGGTTGCAATTTGGAGGTAAGGATGGCCTGTTGCATATTTTCAATGGAACGTTTACCAAAACCTTCCCAGCTGCCAATCACTTCAAAATCCAGGTTATAAATACCGGGAATATCTTTCAGTAAGCCGGCTGCATTAAACTTACGTACATTGGCTTCTCCAAAACCACGTATATCCATAGCGTCTTTACTCACAAAATGTATGATACGTTCCACCACCTGTGCGGGGCATTCAATATTTACACAGCGCCATACCGCTTCTTCCTGTTCTTTAAATAATTGTCCGCTGCAAACCGGGCAATGCTGTGGAAACACGACCGGGGTTTCGGTGCCGGTACGAACTTCGGCCAGTGATTTTACAATATAGGGAATTACATCGCCTGCCCGTTCTACCAGCACACTGTCGCCGATCATCAGGTCTTTTTCCCTAATCACTTCTTCATTAAACAGGGAGATAGATGATACGGTTACACCACCAATTGGCACGGGTTGTATTTTAGCCACAGGTGTAATAGCACCGGTACGTCCAACCTGGAAGGTTACGTCCAGCAACTTGCTGGTGGCCTGCCGGGCTTTAAACTTATAGGCAATGGCCCAGCGGGGATGGTGGGAGGTCATACCCATTTTCTCCTGCAGGGGTACATCATTTACTTTAATCACCATGCCGTCTATTTCATAAGGCAGGTGATCTCTCTTCTCTTCAAAAGCATGGCAGTAATCTATAACGCCCTGTATGTTATCAAAAACTTTCTTTTCTTTTTGCGGGCTTCTGAAACCCAGGTCCCATAACAGTTCCAACGATCCGCTGTGAGATGTTAACTGAGGTGGTACTGTTGCACCATCCAGTAAGGTGAAATCACTGATATGGTATACAAATACTTCCAGGTGACGTTTTTTTATTTCACGGGAATCTTTTACCCTTAAAGTACCGGAGGCTGCATTACGGGGATTAGCCAGCGGGGCCAGGCCCTGCGCTACTATCTGTTCATTGTATTTCTGGAAATTACTTTTATTAATCAGGGCTTCACCTCTTATTTCTACCTGCTGCAGGCCGTATTGCGAAAACTTTGCTGATAAAGGAATGCTGGGTATCTGTTTCATATTGGTGGTGATCTCATCTCCCTCCACGCCATTACCACGGGTGGCGCCGCGCACCAGCATGTCGTTTTCATAAATCAGGGAAATACTGCCGCCGTCAAATTTTGGTTCCACGCAATAACTAATACTGGCAGCACCGCTTAACTCTTTTGCTTTGCGGTCAAAGTCCAGCAGGTCATCGGCATTGTACGAGTTATCCAGCGATAACATGGGTACCAGGTGCACGGCTGCCGGAAACTCGTTGGTCAGTCCTTTTGCCACCCGTTGCGTGGGCGAGGTGGGGGTAATGCTTTCCGGGTGTGCCAGCTCTAACTGCTCCAGCGTTTTAAATAACTGGTCATATTCAAAATCGGCCAGCAGCGGATCGTTCTCAATATAATACCGGTATTCATGAAAACGTAATACATCCCGCAGGGCTTCAATATCGGTAAGGGCGATGGCAGCATTCTTTTGCAGGTTGTCCAGTAATGTTTGAGTGGTATGTTGTAGTTGTATTGTCTGCTCTTTGGTAAACATAAGTGTCGCGGTTAAGGTTGTAAAGTTAAGGGTGGGGCAACAAAAATATTCTTGTTGTATATAATTTAGTAAATGGCTGAACCGGTATTTTTTATGTGGTCAACTACAGTAACACTGCTCATCGTCCCTTGCGTCGCACACTTCGGCTGTAGTAATGCTATTGGGCAATTGACAAGGGGAGTGAACAATGGAGCGTTGGCAATGAACTGTATATTATTCTGGTACAGGGAATATACTTTCAAATAAAAAACCCGTCGTATGACGGGTTTTTTATTTGAAAGTATTGTAAAGATTAATCTCTTTGTAATTTGGATAATAAACGTAATATTTCCAGGTATAACCATACAATGGTAACCAGTAAGCCAAAAGCACAATACCATTCCATGTATTTCGCGGCTTTTAATTCCACCCCTTTTTCAATGGTATCAAAATTCAGCAACAGGTTAAAAGCGGCCAGGCCTACTACCAGTATGCTAAAGCCAATACCCAGTGGAGTTGCTGCATTGGTAAAAGAGCCAATAGGAGAACCCATGGCCAGGAAAGTGATCCACTGAACTAAATAGAAAATAGCAATTGCTGCAGTAGCAATGGTAATCACCATTCTGAAACGGCCTGTTACTTTAATAATGCGGTAACGGTATATAAGGAACATCACCAGGGTTACCAGTAATGTAAGCGCTACTGCCTGCATGGGCAGGCCGGGGTAAGCATTATTATACATAGCTGAAATAGCACCAACAAATAAACCTTCTAATATGGCATAGACAGGTGCCAGGTAGTTTGACCATTGTTTTTTAAAGGCCATAACGAGTGCTAAACCCAATCCGCCAAAAACGCCAACCAGCAGGTAGGGCATTATGTCTTCACCACGGTTAGCCTGGCTCCAGCTGAATAAAGTAGATAAGATCATTAACCCCATTAAAATACCAAATTTATTAAGGGTGCCGTTAAGGGTCATTTCATTACCGGTGGTCATACCTTCAAAAATGGTGTCCTTAAAAGCTTTTTTCCTGTAAGGTGGGGTTGCTTGATTTTAAAATTGACATAGTGTTTTATTTGGGCTTAAAGATAATGTGCTGACGGTAAAGTTCCAAACCGGCCGTTGTGCTGCGGGTTAATATCAGGCAGGTATATAGGCATTTGTTCTTACCTGGAGTTGCTCCTGGTAGTCCAATAGTTGTTTTTTTAACAAAAAATGTGTTTTTGCGGAAAGATGGGCATAGTCATTAATAGCGGTAAATAATACTTTTAAGTTTTCCTCATAGTAAACATCCCCGGCAAAATAAACCAGTTGTTTTGAAAGATAGGATTCAAAGTTTTTCCTGACTTCTTCATTGATCTCGGTCTGGATAACCTCTGTTGCTAACAATGAACTAACCAGTTCTTTAAACTTAAGCTCTTCGGCTTCAAGCTGTGAAAAATTAGCCGTTATCTGTTCAACAGGTAAAGAATGACTAATAAACTGCAGGTTTTGGTGAAGTGTTGAACAATGCTGGTAGGACGCTTCAAAAGATTTATCGTATTCAAAAAATTGTGTGTATAACGTGATCAGCCGGTTGTTGTTATTGGTACTTTTTTCCAGGTGGTGGAAATAATTAAAAATATGCAGATCATTTGTTTTTAACTGTTCGTTTACAGCATCAATTTCAACTTTCAGTTCCTGCTGTAATGTTGTTGCATGTTTTTTCTTGTATTTCCTGCCATCATAGTCAAAAGTGGTTATATCCACATTTTTACCGGCTATTTGCGTAAGTGTGTCAAAATCGTTTTGCAGCGAAATGGCATCATAAACCATATTTATTTTATCAGGAGAAAATAAATACTCAAATGGCATCGGTGCTTCGGCTATGTTAACTGTTGTGCTGTCAAAATAAACTGGTGATTTATTATCATAGTAACCATTATATATGGCCGAAAAGGTATTGTTTTTGAAGTTTTGGTTAAACTGTTCAATAAAATTTTCGAGTGTATTCGTTTTTATTTCTCCCTGGTAAGTTACCTGGCTGAATATTTTTTGGCTCAGTGTCTGCTGCAGGGTTTCAATATTGGTAAAAAACCGGTTTGCCGGAGTGTTATCAACCGGTATATCATTATTGCCGAGCAACTCCAGGCGTTTTACCCGGTCTTCTGTGCTTGGGTGTGAAGCCCATTGATCTTTAATGACCAGTTTGGATTTGTTATACCTGTTTAAGTCTTCAATTGTTACAACAGGCAAATCATTTACAATAGCTACTTTGCTGTCTTTTGCAAAAAAATGCATCACGTAGGTTTGCTCTTTATAAATATTGGTGCTTTGAATATTGTTTACTACCTGTTCGTCGTAAAATCTTAATACGGCATTGAAAGCATGGTCGGCAAGCGATAGCCGGAGTAAGGAGCTTTTTAATGGTTGATAACCGGTTACGCCGGCGGCTATCTCGTCGGCATGGAATTCCATTTCCCTGGACAGTCCCATGTATCTTTTATTTACAATCGCGTAAAGTTTTTTTAATATCCATTGAACAAATGCGATGATGCGGACCGCTATTATGGTAAAGATGGAGAAGTAGCCGGTGATACTGGCCCACTTCTGTACAATTTTACCGTAGGAGTCATTATCGTAAAGCATATTAAAAATAACATGATTTACATTGTAAACATAACTGCCTACTTTCATGGTACGCTGTGAAAAATGGCCAAACTCATGTGCTAGGATGGCTTTTAGTTCAGCACTTGTAACACTGTTTACCATACCAACCCCTATTTGCAGGTTTTTTTTAACCGGTAAAATCATACTCCAAAAACTGGAGTCATAAAAAACGGCTGCATTGACATCGGAAGACAGGTATACCTTTTTGGGAAAATGAGTGCCTACTTCTTCCACTATATCATTAATTAACCGGAACAGGGCCGGTTCATCCTCTTGTTTTATTTCGTACAGGTGTGACCGGTCTGTTTTATGGGATGTAAAGATGAATTTAACAAGGAATATCAGTACAAGCACTCCCAGGCTGGCCAAACCCATACCCAGGATAATGGTTAACAGGCCAGGGTTATTAATAATTAATGCAAACCCACTGTAAACACACAATGCGGTGAGGCCTGTGGCCAGGGCCAGTAAAATGAGATAAGTGATAATAAAAATGACAATAGCAGCAATTGCTTTATTAGCCTGTTTTTTAAATGCGGGGCTCAGGGTGGCAACCGGTTTCGGCATGTGGATGATTCGTTGGTGTAAATTATAAAAATAGTTATGGGAACAAGATAGAAAAAATATAGAATATAAATATAGCAGGGTATTACACTGTTGTCTTGGGTGCTTACCACTTATAGCGATATAGCTATTCGAAACTTGTAGTTTCGAATGGTTATTCTATTGCCTTTGGCAATCTCGGGCTTACGGCAGTTGCAGGTTTAAATTATAACTATTCAGCTATTCGAAACCTATAGTTTCGAATGCCTATTTCATTGCTTTTGGCAATGTAAGCCTAAAAACGATGTATATTTAAGTAGCCTAACCACCATTTAAAACACCATTTACCATGAGCTACGAATTTGCTGACGGATATAAGATCCGGGATCAGGCAGCTACTCATTTTCTCACTTTTACTATCATTAGCTGGATTGATATTTTCAGCCGTCAACTTTACCGCAATATTATTTTGGATAGCTTCAGGTATTGCCAACAGCATAAAGGACTGCAAATAGGGGCCTGGGTCATCATGAGTAATCATATACATACCATATGGACGGCAAAAAATAATAACCTGAGCGATGTAATAAGGGATTTCAAAACTTTTACCAGTAAAGCCATAACAGCTGCCGTTGAATCAACAACTGAAAGCAGGAAAGAATGGTTGTTATACCTGTTTCGCTTTCAGGCAAAACGAACCAACGCCAACGATGAGTTTAAGGTCTGGACCGGCAATAACCACCCGGAAGAAATACACAGTGATCGTTTTTTACGAAGCAAATTGAATTATATCCATCAAAATCCGGTGAGGGCCGGCATTGTAAAGGAGCCTGCACATTACCTGTATAGCAGTGCGATGGATTATGAGGGCAAGGAGGGGTTGATCAAGATTGATTTTTTAGTTTAGGAGTAATCGCCGGAGGCGATAGAATAGTGATTCGAAACTATAAGTTTCGAATAGCAGGATAGGAAGTTATTTGTTTGTTACCACTCTATTGTATGCGTGCCGGCTTTCAATGGATTGTCTGTTAAATCACGGTAAGCTTCAGGATCAAGGGGCTTCATTTTGTCCAGGAACAGGCTGCAGTCGTTGCCCAACTCCTGCTCCATCATAATTATAGTTGTTAAATAATCAACATTATCAGGGTAGTCTCTGTGAAGTTCTTTAAACAGGGAAACTGATTTTTCAACCATTTCCAGGTAATAATAATTCTGCGCCAATATATTGGTCCCATTTACATCCCTGAAGCTTTCATAGGCTTTTAAGTTATAAGGGAGCGCTTTTTGAGGGTTGTAAAATTCGGGATCATAAGTGCCTAAATAAATAAGTCCCAACAGGTTGTTGGTAGGGCCATAATCACTATTTAACTGGTAGGATTTTTCCAGGAAATCAATCGCTTTTCCTACCAGGGTATCTATAAGGTATAGTTGTGCATAACCTGTGTAATAGGCAAAAGACCTTTTGGGGCTTAACTCGATCGCTTGTTTTAAAAAGTATTTCGCTGAATCAGTATTGTCAAGAGCGTCGTGTGTCAGGGCCAGGTTGGAAAAAAATACTCTTCTATTAGAGTCAGGCACAGAGGTATAGCTGAGAGCCTGGTGCAAAAGTAGCAAAGCCTCGTCATTCTTTCCCATATCACTCAGCCTTAAGGCCTCATCATTCAACCGGTTAGCTTTATATAAACTGTCGTCAGATTTACAACTGGGGTAACAGGCCAAAAGACAAAAAAACAGAATAACAGAAAGAGTGGTACGCATGAGTATTTAGTTGGCGGTATTGTGGTGGTTGGTATAAAGGATGATATAATAAGTTGAAGATATTATAATTTACCAATTTATAAGAATCAAGGTGTTTTATTGCAAAATTTGGTAATAGAGGTATATATCGCCGGAGGCGATAGAATAATCATTCGAAACTATAAGTTTCGAATAGCAGGAAAAATAATGATGAAGATTAGTATATGTTTGGTTTTACTCATCATATTGAAAGAGGGCAAGTGAGTATAGAATGGCAGATAATATTTCTTAATTTGACTTTATTCTGTTTTACTCAGTATATTAATCACATAAATAACCTCTTTACCATCCCTCTCCGCCGGCAATACAGATACCTGGTAACCATCTTTTTTATATACAATAGTATCAAATTTGTTTGTTAACGAAGTGGTAAACCGGTAATAGCCATCCTCATTGGTGCTGCCTGCTAATTGCTCATTAATATAAATATTTACACCGGGCAATAACTGCTGGTCACGGTCAATAACAAAACCCGCTATTACTAATTTACCCTTCAGTGTATCAACGGCGGGTAAAGTGTAGTTGATGCCGAAAAGTTTAGCATATTCTTCCAGGGGCGGTAAACCAATCTCCTGTCTTCTTTTGTTTACATTGGGTTCATCTGCAATAGGAAAGAGATAGGTTTTGCTATCTCCCGCCATATTGGCCTGCGAACCGTAAACCTGTAATTTATCCTGGTACATATTGGTCCTGTCGAGTAACAATGCATATTGCGAAGCTTTAGCCTTTCCCTGTTTCACGGCTTCATACATCATGGGCTTGTATTTTAACTGCACAGCCAGTTCGGCATGTTGTATTACCAGGAATAGCGTAAGGTTAGCATCTGCACTGGTTTGTTCGGCACTTAACCAGCCATATTTATCCAGGATGGCCGAAACAGCCAGGGTATTGAGCGAATCATGGGTGCGAATGAGGTCCCAATGCTTTTTTACTTCATCGGAATTGTACCCAAACTTTTCAACCAGGGAGTCAAGTTGTATGCGGGGTTGCTGATCGGTAATATAAATGTGTTCCAGTTGCCGGGTAATGGTCTGTAATTCTTCCTGCGTTTGTGACCATGCAATGCTAGATGTAAGTAAGAACAGTATGAATGAAAGTGTTTTCAAGGTAGTGTTATTATTTGTGGGAGTTCCGTGTTATTGTTATTAAAAGCTCAATGTTAAAAATAACTGATAAAAACTGACTCTTTAATGTAAAGGTTATCGCCGGAGGCGATAGAATAATCATTCGAAACTATAAGTTTCGAATAGCACTTTTCAGTTTTAAGTCCAAAGGCTGCCGGATTGCAGCGGCATACCGACCACCGGGAGGTATACAGCGAAAAGCCGGAACTGCAGCCGATCAGGGAACTGCAGCTGACAGCCCCGCCAATACATTATCAAATTACCACATTGCCAAATCATCAAATCGGCCTTACTCTTCCTGCCCCATCCAAAAGGCACCGCCCACACTGTCGCGTGAAGCGCCGGTAACCGATGATAATACATTGCTCTCCTCACGCCAGCGCAGCACACCCATTAGGGCCATTACCAGGGCTTCTTTATATTGTACCAGCAGCGAGTCGGGCACTACTACTTCAATATGATGCGGTGCTAAATGCTCCTGCAGTAAGCCGGTTAAAAAAACATTAAATGCCCCCCCGCCGGTTACCAGCAGTTTTTTACTTTCCTGCGTGGTTTGCAGGTTTAAGGCAATAATATTTTTAGCTATTTGTATGGCAATATGCTGCGTGTAAGTATGCAGGGCATCGGCATTAGCAATACCGGCTGCTTTTATTAAAGGGTATACCGTATCGGTACCAAAACTATTGGCCAGCGATTTGGGGTAGGGCTGTGCATAATAATCCAACTGGTTCAATTGGTCTAGCAGGTTAGCGTTTAACATGCCGCTGGCCGCTATATTGCCCCTGTCGTCATACTCATAACCGGCTTCGTTGGCCAGCATATTCAATACCCGGTTGGCAGGGCATACATCATAAGCTATCATACCTGCTGCTTTCTGACTGATATTGGCAATGCCGCCGATATTTAAAAAATAGGAATAATCGTTGAATAATAATTTTTCACCAATGGGCACTACCGGTGCACCCTGGCCGCCAAAAGCCACATCCAGCGCCCGCAGATCGGTTACTACCGGCAATTGTGTAGCCGCTGCAATAGCGGCGCCATCACCTAACTGGGCGGTCATGCGTTTGGCCGGCATATGAAAGGTTGTGTGACCGTGTGAAGCTACCAGTCCTACTTTATAGGCCAGTCCTTTTTCGCTGATAAAACGGTTTACCTGGCTGCCGATATAATGTCCGTATTCGGCATGTAATAACTGGTAATCCAAAGCCGAAAGCGAAACAGCCTGCTGTAATTTATTGGTCCACTGCGTATTATAGGCATAACATACCGCCTCTTTGATCTCGTAATTCCATTTTCCGCCGTTTTCGTGTATTTCGGCAAAAACAATATCCAGTCCGTCCAGGGAACTACCACTCATTACACCAATTGCTCTATATAACATACAAAGAATGTTGATTTTTAACTTTTACAGTTTAGATTTGCCAAAAGTAGGCAAGAAAATCAGAGAATCGGCCAGTTCATCATAAAACCTGGCTTTGATGTAAACGGTAATTCCGTTCCCTTTCCGGCTTCATAAAAAATATTTGTACAGATGGTTATTAATTTAAGTGAGCAACATAGTCTGGTAAGCAATTGGGTAAGCGAACTGCGTAATGTAGATATACAGGGCGATCGTATGCGCTTTCGCCGTAACCTGGAGCGAATCGGCGAAGTGGCCGCTTATGAAATAAGCAAGGTATTACCATTTGTTGAACAGGAGGTGCAAACACCCATGGGTACTTCGCTGAGTAAATTAATTGCCAGCCAACCGGTGCTGGCCACTATTTTAAGGGCCGGCCTGCCCCTGCACCAGGGCTTGCTCAACTATTTTGATAAGGCGGATAATGCGTTTATCTCGGCCTACCGCAAACACAATAAAGACGGCAGTTTTGAAATAAGCCTCGACTATATTTCCTGTCCCGAGCTGGAAAACCGGGTCATCATTGTATCCGATCCCATGCTGGCCACAGGATCTTCCCTGGTAAAAACCATCAGTTACCTGCGTAATGAGGGCCACCCTAAAGAAATACATATTGTAGCGGCCATTGCCTGCACGGTAGGTATTGAATATGTAAAACGCGAAGAACCTTCGGTAACCATCTGGTGCGGCGATATTGATGATGAGCTGACAGCCAAGGGTTATATTGTACCCGGACTGGGTGATGCCGGCGACCTGGCTTTTGGTGAAAAAGTACAGATGTAATCAACTTCATTTAATAATATGGGCGTGTCCCCGGCAACTGTTTACCAGGCTTTGCCGGATAATGTATGCGGGGCCGGGCTGTTATGGGGTACGCTGCGCTCCCGTGCTGCGGCTATGCCTGCGCACCGCCCTAAACGGGGCGCCCGCCACATCCCTCACGCAGATTGGTTACAGCCGGTAAGTTTGGTTTTAAAAATGTTAAACCGGTGTTTTCGTAGGTTATTCAACACAATTCCTTTTTACCTTACAGGCACAATCTGCCAACTGCATGAAACTTATTTTTAGTCTACTGGTTACCATCTTTTGCAGCAACCTGGCTGCACAAAATCTTAGTGGTGTGTGGGTACAGGAGTTTGGAGGAGAGAATGCCCGCCTGGTGATTGCTAAAATAGATGGCCATTATATTGGTTATACCTATGATGAAGGTGGCGGCAGTTTTTGCAAGGCCAATTTTACCGGCAACTTCGATAGCAGCCGGCAAAAACTAAAAGGCATTAATACCAGCTTTATAGATAAAGGGTTCATGCATACACTATCGCGGTATAATCTTAATTACGAAAAAGGACGGGATGGTGTTGAATACCTGAAGGGTAACCTGTTTCCTAAAGGCGTAGGCATGATGGTATTGAGTTTTGGTATGCCCAAGTTTATCCGGTATAAAAAACTAACGGATATTGTTTCCGATACCACAGAACTGATGCAGGCTAAAATAGCTGCTTTACAAAATGATTCAATAATAACGGCCACAACTTTTCAAAACAGGCCGGTTGTTATTGCGGATACCGCCATTACTGCAAAACCAATAGTTGATAACCCCGTTCCGGCAGCTATGATGCAGGCCAAAACCGAACGTAAGGCCGATACCCTGACCACCATCCGCACCGCTGCGCAAACCATTACCCTTAAAATAATGGATAACGGGGTGGTAGATGGCGATACTATCAGCATTTTATACAATGGTAAAATACTGGTAAGCAGGCTGGGCGTAAAACTGGAGCCGGCAATATTTACCCTGGATGTTGGAGAGAATAACAGTATACATGAAATTACCATGATTGCCCATAACCTGGGCTCTATACCGCCTAATACCGCCCTGGTAATTATTGAGGCGGATGATAAAACCTATCGTTTTACGGCTTCTACCGATCTGCAGCGGAACAGTGTTTTACTGGTAATACACGATAAAGACAAACCGTAAATAAAATTTTGCTTTATTGTTGGCCTAAATTCTTCCATCTTTGCAGACCGGCAAAAAGGTACAACAATTCGTACCTTTTTATTGTTGATACCCTTTACACATCATTTATTTATATCCAGGCATGATACATTTTGAAAGATTTACATTGCAGAACGGGCTTAAAGTAATTGTACACGAAGACAACTCCACGCCTATGGCCGTGGTAAACATCATGTACAATGTAGGTGCCCGTGATGAGGACCCTGAAAAAACCGGCTTTGCACATTTATTTGAACACCTGATGTTTGGCGGATCGGTTAATATTGAAGATTATGACGAACCCCTGCAAATGGCCGGTGGCGAGAATAATGCGTATACCACCAACGATCTTACCAACTACTATATCCAGCTGCCTTCGCAAAACCTGGAAACCGCTTTCTGGCTGGAAAGCGACAGGATGTTATCGCTGGCCTTCAGCGAAAAAAGCCTGGAAGTACAACGTAAGGTGGTGACCGAAGAGTTTAAGGAGCATTATATCAACAAACCTTATGGCGATGTATGGGAAAAACTGCGTAACCTGGCTTTTACCACGCACCCGTATAAATGGCAAACCATCGGTAAGGAACTGTCGCATATTGAAAATGCACAATTGCAGGATGTAAAAGATTTTTTTGCCAAATACTATACCCCGGTAAACGCTATTATGGTGGTAGCCGGTAATGTTACCGTACCACAGGTAAAAGCACTGGCCGAAAAATGGTTTGGTGATATTCCTTCAGGCACTCCTTATCACAGGAATTTACCACAGGAGCCGCAACAGACCAGTGCCCGCAGGCTGGAAATAAAAGCCGATGTACCGGTAAACGCTTTTTATAAAGTATGGCATATGCCCGAAAGGCTGGATCCTGCTTATCACGCCATTGACCTGCTCACCGATATTTTAGGCGGCGGTGCATCGAGCCGACTGCACCAGGCACTGGTAAAAGAACAACAGTTGTTTACCAATATTGATTGTTACCACTTTGGTCATAGCGATGCCGGCCTGGCCGTTGTTAGCGGACGCCTGGTAAACGGTGTAACTTTTGAAGTGGCTGAAGCTGCGGTAGAGCTGATACTGGATAAAGTGCGTACCCAAAAGATTGATGAAAAAGAACTGGAAAAAGTAAAAAATAAAACAGAAAGCCTGATGGCTTTTGAAGATATGAGCGTGATGAGCCGTGCCAACAGCCTGGCCTATTACGAGTTATTGGGCGATGCCGATTTAATGAACCAGGAACTGGGTAAATATGCAGCCGTAACCAGCGCTGACTTACTGCAACAGGCACAGACCATTTTTACGCAGAACAATAGCAGTACCCTGTACTATATGGCCGACCCTAAATAACTAAATTGTTTTAAAAAATACCAAGAATAAAATATTTACAATGCCCGATAGAAGTGTTGCTCCGAAAATTGTTGATGCCATTGACTTTGAACTGCAATTAAAACCTTACGAAAAAATTGTTTTAAAAAATGGTGTGGAAGTGTACACCATTGATGCCGGTGCCGAAGATGTGTTGCAACTGGAATGTGTGTTTTATGCCGGTAACTGGATGGAGGAGCAGCCACTGGTAGCCGCTACCACCAATTATTTATTAAAAAGCGGCACTACCAAACACAATGCCTTCCGGTTGAATGAGTATATTGATTATTACGGTGCTTTTTTAAACAGGGCCTGTTATAACGAAACCGCTACGCTTACTTTAAGCACACTTACCAAACACCTGCCCCAGTTATTGCCGGTGGTAAAAGATATACTCACCGATGCGCAAATGCCCGATACGGAACTGGACCTGTACAAACAAACCATGAAACAGCGTTTGCAGGTAAACCTTAAAAAAAGTGATTTTGTAGCAGGGCGTTTAATTGATACCTATCTTTTTGGTGAGCAACATCCGTATGGCCGTTTTACCCGTGAAGAGAGTTTTGACCAACTGGACCGGGATACTTTATTACAATTTTATAAAAAATATTACCAGCAGGGCAAGCTGATACTATTTGTTGCCGGTCGTTTACCCGGTAACCTGGAACAATTATTAAACGATTGTTTCGGCGACCTGCAGGTGCAGCCGGTAACGGTTTCTCCTATTGCCATTCAGCCGGCCACAGAAAAAAAATACCGTATTAATAACGACGAAAGCAGTGTGCAGGGCTCGGTTCGCCTGGCAAGGCCTTTCCCTAACCGTAAAGACCCCGACTTTACACCCGCACAGGTATTGAATACTGTATTCGGCGGCTTCTTCGGTTCCAGGTTAATGAGCAATATACGCGAGGAAAAAGGTTATACCTATGGTATTGGCAGTTACCTGATGAATCATTTACAGCAAAACGCATGGATGATCAGTACTGAGGCCGGTAAGGATGTTTGTGAAGCTACTATAGCCGAAGTGTACAAAGAAATGCAGTTGTTGCGTGACGAACTGGTGGATGATGAAGAGTTACTGCTGGTAAAAAACTATTTGCTGGGTTCTATACTCGGCGACCTGGATGGTCCTTTCCAGATCATTGGCCGCTGGAAAAATGTAGTGCTGCATGGCCTGGAGCATGATTACTTTCAAAAATCCATTCAAACCATTAAAAGTATAACGCCAGAACAACTACGTGAGCTGGCTAATAAATATTTACAGCCGCAGGATTTTTATGAGCTGGTAGTGGTGTAATGTGATAATATTATTATTCCTGTTTCAATATTAGTTGTCATGGTTCGTGTCTCACGAACCATGATTGTTTAAGCTTGTAACCTTTGGTTCGTGAGACACGAACCATGGCTCCATTCATTTTCAAATCACCTCATCTCCAAATTATCACATTATTTCAGTCTCCTGTTAATATAACTGCTGTAATCATTCAGTACCGGTTGGTAGCTGGAGTACATCAATGGTGAGGTAAGTAAAAAATCGGCAGTGGCACGGTTGCAGGCGGTGGGTATATTCCAGGTGGCAGCCACCCTTAGCAGGGCTTTAATATCCGGGTCGTGGGGTTGTGCTTCCATCGGGTCCCAAAAAAATATCAATACATCAATACGTCCTTCGGCAATGCCGGCGCCTATTTGCTGATCACCACCCAGCGGACCGCTTAAAAAACGGGTAACCGGCTGGTTTAATGCGCCTTCCAGTAATGTGCCGGTGGTACCGGTTGCATACAACTCATGTTTGGTTAATGCTTCCTTATTATATACGGCCCATTGAATCAACTCATCCTTCATATTATCATGTGCTACCAATGCCACACGTTTTTTACTATCCATTGTACGGGCTGTTAACATATCAAAGTTTTGTTGCTAAGATAAGATATTCGTATTGACAATTGACAACGGACAGTTAACAATGAAGTATTCGTTCCAATGATCATTTATTATCCGGGAATTCATCATTCATCATTCATCATTCATCATTCATCATTCATCATTCATCATTTGGAATTTGTACTTTTGACCTATTACTCTTTGTTATGGAACAAAACGATACCAAGCGCTTATCACGGTTAACCGCCATATTAACCTTGCTGCAAACAAAAAGCCTGCTGACCTCCACAGAACTGGCTAAAAAATTCGGCGTAAGCATCCGCACTATTTATCGTGATATCCGGGCACTGGAAAGTTCCGGTGTGCCCATACTCACCGAAGAAGGCAAAGGGTATTCTTTAATGGAAGGGTATAAAGTGCCGCCGGTAATGTTTACCGAGGCCGAAGCCAATGCCCTGATCACGGCAGAAAAAATGGTGTTGCGTAATAAGGATGAATCTTTTGTGAAACACTATTCCGATGCCATCAATAAAATAAAATCGGTACTGCGTTATAATACACAGAACAAGGTAAACTTTTTGTCGTCCCGTATCTCTTTCTGGCGCGATCCCAACCAGGGTTCAACCAACTATCTGTCAACCATACAGGTGGCACTGACCGATTACCGGCTGGTGAAAATACAGTATACCACACCGGATAAAAATGAGTGTACCGAAAGACTGATCGAGCCTTTTGCCTTATATAATACCAGGGAAAACTGGGTCCTGATTGCCTGGTGCCGCTTGCGTAAGGATTACCGGGAGTTCAGGCTGGACCGTATATCGCAGTTAATAACCCAGGATGAAACCTTTAAGCCCCACACATTAACTTTAAGCGAGTACTATACGCAACGTATGGAGGGCCATGAAAAATACAATGAGTGGTTACAACGCACTAACAGCCTAGTCAATAACGCCTAATTTTTTCATCAGGAAGGAAGCGCTGAGCTTGGTACAAACACCCTGTTTCAATCTATAGTCGAACAACAACTCATCGTTCACAATTTCCGATTCAAAACAATTGTTGCTGATATAACCGGGGTACTCCTGTATCAGATCGGCCACTACCACATCGTGGGTGGCAATAATGCCGCAGGCCTGCATACGTTGCAGTTTGCGTATTAAGCCGATGGTGCCGTTACGTTTGTCGTTACTGTTGGTACCGCGTAGTATTTCGTCCAGTAATATAAAGGTCTTATTACCGGCCTGTAAATGCGCTATGATGGTCTCCAGTCTTTTTAACTCGGCATAAAAGAAGGATTCACTGTCCTGCAGGGAATCGGTAATGCGCATACTCACATACACATCGTAAGGATAAAATTCAAAACGTGTGGCACATACCATGCTGCCGCTGCGGGCCAGCAGCAGGTTAACCCCCAGGGTGCGCAAAAAAGTGCTCTTACCCGACATGTTGGAGCCGGTCAGTATCATAAACTTTTCACCGGCAAAGGAAACACTGTTGCTTACTCTCTTCTCTTTACGTATCAGCAGGTGACCCATATTATCGGCGCTCAGTGTTTCGGTAGCACTTAGCTCCGGGGTACAAAAATCAGGGTTATTATGGGCCAGGTTGGCAAAACTGTTCAGGGCTTCCATATCACCTAACAATTGCAGCCAGTCAAAGATTTTATTACCGTTCTGTTCTTTCCATCTTTCCAGTTTGTATAAAACGTGTACATGAAATTGGACAATACCGTTTAATAAAATACTCACCAGTAAATTCACTACCGTTTCTAAATAATTGAACAGGCTGGCCAATGTGCCGATAGATTTTGAGGCGGTACCCTGCTGGGTAGTGATACGTTGCTGCCAGGCCTGTAGCAAAGGCGATTCAAATTTTTCCTGCTCGATCAGTTTTAACTGGCCGGCATATTGCTGCAGCAATTTGTTTACAGAAGTAGACACGGATAAATGTGCTGCTATATTACGGCCAAAGGCAAAGGAGATGATGAGGTTGACAACAAAGAGAACATAAAACAGGTCGGCGCCCTTATCATTGCCGGTAACAAAATAATATACCAGGCTGCCCACCGTTGCCAGCGGAAACAATAACAGGCTATAGTAAAGTGCTTTGTTTTTAAAGCCTACCGGCGATTGTACCCAGGCTTTTAAATCCCGCAGTTCTTTGTCTTTTGTTTCGTGCATACTGCCGTAAGCCTGCAGGTGCTGCCTGAATTCAATTTTACCACTTAATTCAGCAATAGCTTCCTGGCGTTGTTTAATGGCTGTGGTATCGGGGTGTAACAGGTTTTGCGCCAACGCATCGCGACCAAAAGCCGTACTGCAACGGTTCAGGTAAGCATATAAACCACGCTCTCCAAAAATATCAAGGTCGTAAGAGTAGGGATGCTGCGGATTGGTGTATTCACTACCACTGGCATACATGGAGGGCTCGCCGGAAAGAAAAGCTATTTCATCTTTATTAATGCGCACCAGTGCTTTATAAAAAGCAGTAATGCCCTCCAGTTTATCGTATAACCGAACGATGAGCAGGAAGGCAATAAAAAAAACAATGGTACCGATAATGAACAAGCTGTCACCCGTTCGCATGCTTTTATAACCACAGTAAATAAAAGCGGCAAATAGAAACAGGCGTACAAAACTAAGTGCTCGTAAACGTTGGTTGAGAGTGCGGGCTTTTGCAGTATAGTTTTCCAGTAAGGACGTGTATGGGATCAAAACAAAATCTTTTAGTAAATAATTACTGCAATATAGTATGCAAAAGGCATCCAGCCTTACAGTTCATCATCGCTTTCGTCCATTAAGCGAAAAACAGCCCCGCTTAATTCCTCGCTTATCTTTAACTGGCAGGCCAGCCTGCTTTCAGGTGTAAGATCGGGTAAAGTGTCCAGCATATCATATTCTGCATCGCCAATAGCAGGCAGGTTGTCAAAGCCCTGTAATACCTGTACATGACAGGTAGCACATAAAGCCATGCCGCCACAGGTGGCCAGTATATTGTATTCGCTGGCCTTTAACGCTTCCATCAGGCTCAGGCCCATATCGTCGGGTATTTCTATCTCTTTCCGTTCACCATGCTTGTTCTCTACGGTAAATGCAATGCTATTCATGTTCGTGTATGCAGTTTGAAGCTGCAAATTACGCTAAATGAATAATAGTTGATAGTGAATGATGAGTTATGAATGATGAATTATGAATGTTGAATTATAAATTGGAGAAGTAAAGAGTGTTCAATAGCATTCCGGCAGTTGAAGAGTGCGACCCTCAACATTACTGTTAGGGCGTCGCGCAACAGCAGCAGATAAGCGTGCTGAAGCTGGTAATATAATAAAAAGCCCCTCAGGATGAGGGGCTGTATTTTAGAATGCGTTTACACCGTTTACGGTAGTGTATTTAAAACTTAAGCGCTGATCGGGGAATACATGTTTAAAGGCGCTTTGCATCATAATGGCACCTTCATGAAACCCGCAAAGTATCAGTTTTAATTTACCGGTATAGGTATTAATATCACCAATAGCATAGATACCTTCTACATTGGTACTGTAGTCGGTAGTATCAACGGTGATCTGTGATTTATCAATTTGCAAACCCCACTCGGCAATAGGTCCCAGTTTTGGACTTAGTCCAAACAGCGGAATCAGGTGATCGGCCGCTACTACACTGGCAGCGCCTTCGGTAGAGGTAATATGTACTTCTTTTAACTGGCCGTTACCATCAATTTTGGTAATATTTGATTTCAATACCAGGTCAATCTTACCTTCCTTGGCCATTTCAAATACCTTTTCAGCACTGTCCGGCGCACCTCTGAAGGTTTCACCACGGTGAACCAGGGTAACCCTTTCGGCTACATCTGATAAAAAGATGGTCCAGTCCAGGGCGCTGTCGCCACCACCGGCCAGTACAATTTTTTTATTGCGGAAATGTTCAGGATTTTTTACCATATAGGCTACACCCTTACCTTCAAACTCCTCCAGCTTTTCGATGGCCGGTTTACGGGGCTCAAAGCTGCCTAAGCCGGCTGCAATAACAATTACCTTACAGTGTATCTCGGTTCCCTCGTTGGTACGCAGTATAAAGGATTTATCTTCCTGGCGGTTTACGGTCTCAACCCTTTCACCCAGTGTAAACGTGGGTTTAAAAGGTTCAATCTGTTTCATCAGGTTATCTACCAGTTCCTGTGCATTGATAGAAGGAAAGCCCGGAATATCGTAAATAGGTTTTTGCGGGTAAATTTCAGAAAGCTGGCCACCGATCTGGGGCAGTGCATCTACCAGGTGGCAGCGCATTTTTAATAAACCTGCTTCAAATACGGCAAAAAGACCCACAGGGCCTGCTCCGATTATGCAAATATCTGTCTGTATCATAACGTATGAATGGCCGGGGCCATAATTAAAAAGTAAATGGTAGTGGCTTATCAATGTTGTTTTTACAGTGCGTAGGCCGGTTTAACTATATTACTGCCGGTTAGTAAAACAATTGGCCGGCTGTATCGGTTAATTTTGCGCAAAGAAAATAATTTTTTGCTTCTTATCCGCACTTATGGTCAGAAACCGGCCCGGCAATATATAAATAAAGGAGGTGGGTAACCGGTACAGCTAACAAAAAATTCGACTTAAACAATTGTTTATTAACCGAATAGGCGGGCACACGCCCGAAAAACTTTTGCAACTGCTAACAAAAGTAAAACCAGGCATGGCCCATTAAGTTTATCGTTTTTTAAACAAGCAATGCAAAACTAACAATATAGCTAACTGATTGTTGGCCAAAGCGGGAAACATTTTTACGGTTTTGGAAAAGATAACAATGCGTTCATAAAACAGGGAGCAGGCGTACAAAAAAAGTCGTGTTGTAGAAACAACACGACTCGAATTTTAGAATCCCAATGTTACTGTTCTAAAAGATTGGATGAGCTGAAAATTTTCCATCGGGCCCTGCGGCCTGTATGGTATAGTGTATTACTAATAAACGTTAGTGTTTGGGTTGCGACAGCGATTTGTTAGCTCCCTGAGCAATGACATTACAAGTATCCTCCTTTTTTACATGAAATAACTAAAATGGTAGGGTAGTTTATGGGTAGTGGGGGTAAATATATCGGGTAGGTAACGGGTAGGTAGGCCCGTTGGTACTGCGTTTCAGGTTGTTTCAGACCATTTGGGCGGGGATGTAATTATGACATCTATTACGGGAAACTACCCCAAAAAAACATACAATCTTAAATATTATATCTTTTATTTATGTATAAATAAAGCTAACTGTTGTGAGTAAAGGGGTTAAAAGACGTTTTTTTACACATATTTTGAAATAGATTATATGATAACGGGACGGGTATTTTAAAGTAGAGCATTATTTTTGTTGTCCAAAACAGCAAAGTCCTCTACATTTTATGATCTATTTCCTGCGCAGGTATCTTCTTGTTCTTATCCTTTTTTGTATGGGTACCGGTATGTATGCACAAACGGTTATAGCCCAGCAACTGGAAGCGGCTGTGAACGAATTGAGTAATGCTTCCAAATACGAGGAGGCCATTAAACTGGTGAATGATTTTATTGATGATCCTAAAAACGACGATTATAACCGCTACTACGCCTACAAATACAAAGCACATACCTATAAAAGGTTATTCAATTACCCCGAAGTGTACAGTAACCTGGACCTGGCCCAGGCAGTGGGGGCCAGGACAAAACATAAGGATTCGGTGATCGCCTCCATTGAAGCGGAAAAAGCATTTACCTTATTTGAGGAGCAGTTGTTTGATGAGGCCAGGAAAAAGATGGACGCACTGAAAAGCAAGGGTTACGCCTACCTGCATGAGAGTGATAAAGCATATATCATTATCCAGGAAGGATATTTTTTAATGAAGGAAAAAAATTATGCTGCTGCGGAGGATTATTATAACCAGGCCGAAAAGTTATTATTAAAAGTTACCCCGAGGAACACACCCGTGGTATATGGAAAGTTTATTGATCTGTACGGTGCTACCGGCGATACGGTAAACCAGCAGGCATATTTTCACAAGGGTATTAAAGCGGCCGATGAATACGGCATACTAAAATATAAATTATACCTGTACGAGATCATGGCGCACCATGCCCGGGTAAACGAAAGGTATACCTATGCCGCTTTATTACAGGATTCTATTAACAATATTGCTACCATTTACAATGCTAAACTATATAATGGCCGCCTGAGCCTGCTGGAGAAGGAGATGGACAGGCAAAAGGCCGACCTGGAGAAAGGTTATAATTATAAACTCATCATTTTTCTTGTTATCCTGACCGTGGTATTGCTGGCTTTTGTTTTTTTACTGTTCAAGTACAACCGGGTAAGTGTGGAAAAGAACCGTTTGTTACAGGCCGAGTATGATAAAATGAATACCGAGCTGATACGCCTTACGCAGGAAATGCATAAAAAAGACGATACCACAGATAAATGGGAGAAATATGCTTTATCGGACCGGCAAAAGGAGATCCTGGCCCTGTTACAGGCCGGTAAAAGCAATAAGGGAATAGCAGCTGAATTGTTTATCTCCGAAAACACCGTGAAGTTCCATATTAAAACCTTGTACGAAAAACTGAATATAGCCCGCCGTACAGATATTGCCAAAATGCATAACTAGGTACTTCCTGTACCCGTTTGCCCAAAGCGGCGTACCTTTGCCGGGCAAAAAAAGATTATGGCAGGCTATTATAAAATTGGTAAACTGGTGGCAGCACACGGATTAACGGGTGAACTGGTACTGAAACATGAACTGGGAAAGAAGAATGCCTTAAAAGGCGTGACCACCATTTTTATTGCTGATAAAAAGGATGGCTTTTTACCCTGGTTTGTAGAAGGTGCTGTTGCCAAAACAGATGACGAAATATACCTGAAGCTTGAAACCATTAATGACCGCGAAACCGCACGCAAACTAACCCAAAAGGAAGTATGGTTACCCGAGGAGGATTTTAAAAAATCGGCTGCCAGCTCTTCACCGGCCATGTTACTGGGGTATACTATTATAGATAACGGCAATCCTTTAAGTGAGATATTGGAGGTGATAGAACAACCCCACCAGTTACTTTGCCGCCTGGAGATAAAAGGCAAGGAGGTACTGATACCCCTGCACCAGGAATCCTTAACACAAATAAATCATAAGAAAAAACAGGTAATGGTGGAATTGCCTGATGGCCTGCTGGATATTTATTTGGGATAAAGTAAAAAGGGAAAATGTAAAAGCAGCTTATCCGTTCACCGCTCGGGTTTCTAATTTTTACTTTTGCATTTTTAATTCCCCAGCTTTAAGCTTTATCACTATACCAACACTTCTTCAATCAGCTTAAACCCTTTTGCCGCGGTGGTTTTTTGCCATACAATTTCATAGATGGTATTGGCAATGGGTATTTCGGCCCCGATGGTTTCGTTTATATTATGAATACACTTGCTGGCATGGTACCCTTCGGCCACCATATTCAGTTCCAGCTGAGCGGCCTGTACCGAATAGCCCTTACCCAGCATATTACCAAAGGAACGGTTACGGCTGTAAAGCGAATAACAGGTTACCAGCAGATCGCCTAAATACACAGATGCCGCATAACTGGGCATTTTGATATGGGTAACCGGGTCTTCTTCGGTATGTTCGCCCACAACGATATGCTGGGCGCCGAATTTTTTTAGAAAGCCGGCCATTTCATCGGCACAGTTGGCAATAAATACGCTTAAAAAATTATCCCCGTAATCCAGGCCTTTCGCAATACCGGTACCTAAGGCATAAATATTCTTTAATACAGCGGCATATTGCACCCCCAGTATATCCTGGTTTACAACGGTGCGTATATAATCAACCGAAAAGTAACCGGCAATAGTATGGGCGGTTTCCATGTCGTAACCCGATATGGTCAGATAGGATAGCTTTTCTGCTGCTACTTCCTCCGCATGACAAGGGCCTAAAATGGCAAAGTAATTTTGTAAAGGAAAATTATAATAACGGTGTAAATAATCGTTCAGCAAAATATCATGGCCGGGTACCAGTCCTTTAATGGCCGAAATGATCTTTTTGTTTTCCAGGTCAGCAGGAGTGAGTAATTCCAGGCAGCCGGCCACATAAGCAGAGGGCACGCCTAATACCAATACATCGGATTGCTGTACTACGGCCTTAATATCCGAAGAGAGGGTTACCTGTTGCATATTAAAATTTACCGAGGGCAGGTAATGGGGGTTATGCCCCTTTTGCTGCATCAAAGCAATGTTCTCCTCGTTACGCATCCACCAGTTAATAGGGTGGCCGCTGTCGGTCAAAATTTTTGCCAATGCGGTAGACCAGCTACCGCTGCCAATAATGCCAAGCTTAATCATTACAACAGGTTTGTTCCGCCGCAAATTTAACCTTTTAGATTAATAGAAACGCTTTGCACACAATTTCTGTTGGCACTGTTATAGAACTGTTTTTAGAAAAAACTATGAGCAACACAAGTAACAACATCAACGAAAGCGCAAAAGATGCCGCAGCAAAAATGAATGCGGCGGCTGCGGATGCCAATGAAAAAGCGTCATCAGCATTTGATAAAATAAAAGATAAGGCTGAGGATATCTGGGATTCAGTGGAAGACAAGGCCGAAAACTTCTGGGAAAAGATCCAGGCTAAAACCGGCTGGACCGATGACAAAATAGATGCCCTGAAGGCAAAATCGGAAAATGCCTGGAAGGATTTAAAAGCCGAAGTAAGTACCTGGGATGATGAGGCCAAAGAAAAATGGAACGAGTTTAAGGTAAAAGCTTCAGGTTTCTGGGCTAAGATGAAAGATAAATTTGATGGCGATGATGAAGACGATAAAAAAGAAAAGCCTGAAACGGCATAAACGTATTGATTGATGGTAGCTAAAGCAGTTGTGTTTGTAAAAGACCGGCTGCTTTATTTTTTTATACGCCAGGAAATAGGGGGTAATTAATGGTATTGGGGTTTGATCATACGAACTATTGGTTCCCGGAATACGATACCAAACAGTATTAAAACAATAAGCCAGGTATATGTTCGTGCATTGGTATGATTTTCTTTTTCTGCATAATTCAATGCCTGGTAGGTAAGTAATGAAGTCCCGTTTAGCTCAACTCCGTAGACAGCAATTTTATTAAATGTAAAATGTTTATCAACATAATTAAGGCTGGTATCGCGGATAATGTATTTATGAAAATCTTTATTGGTTATCCAAAGCCTGGCTTCGGTATTATGTAATACATAATGTAATCCCGCCGTATGCATAGCCTTATATCCCATATCGTTAACGGTAAAACTAAGGTTAGGGTATTGCGCCAGCTTAAAAGTTACAGTATTTACATTTCTTTTCGAAGTATGTATTTCCGGCATCCGGCTTAAATGCCCGCTGATCGGGGTGAGATCATCCTGTTCAGCATAAAATGGTTGTTGGATATAGGCTTTGTTAATCAAGCCACAGCAAATAAGTAGTAAAACAATATTTATTAGTTTATCCTGAAAAGAATGGGGTGTTTCAGGCATCTCTTTTTTACGGATACCATCAATCTTTTTTATATTCCAAACACTTAACTGATGCAATAACTCAATATCATTACTTATATCAGCTAGTGGGTATAACAAATGTTTCCCGGAATAAAATAGGTAGATATAGTTGCTGCCATTTAGCTTGGTTTCTCCGTACTGTGTAATATCGGATAAGTTGATCCTGTTTTTTTTACGCCCTGCGTGCGTAATATGGAGCAAATGATTTTCATAAATATCAATGGTAAAAATATCCTCTAACTTTTTAAATAAAAAAGCCAGGTAGAGTACAACGATGAAAACTGCGATTAAGATGGGATACAATTGTATATATTCACTTGCCAGTGCCTGCTTAATAAAAAACCACAGTATCAGGGCCAGGAATGCAGTGGCAATTGCAATTATCACGCCTCCATAATTTTGATACCGGCCTTTTGAAACTAAAATTTCCATAAAATTCGGACGAAAATGAATATTTGATTAATTGTGTTGTTCAGTGGCAGTAACTGCAGCGGGCGACACCGGTTTAACGCCATATTGTTTTACCAGTAATAAATACACCCCGCCGGCCATACAGCCCGCTACACCATACCAGGCATCGGTTATGTCTCTTGTATTCAGTACAGGAATAAATAATTCATAGATAATATTGATCACCATTACTGTAAATGCTAAAAGTAACAGGTATTTTGTGTCCACACCTAATAGTACCCATATATAACCAATTACAATTAACAATAACATGCTGATGGAAAAGTTAGACACATGCGTATAAAACTCCGGAAAAATATCATTTAAATATTCCTGGCGGAGGGCGGCTTTTTTACGTCCCAGGATGAGGAAAAGATTAAGCCCCAGTACCAGTAAATAGATAAGGGTAGTGCCAACTCTGGGGACGTATTTCATTTTATGCTGCATCGTAGGCATACTAAGTGGAATGATGGTTAAAGATAAGCGTTAGTACTTACCCGTATACATTTTTACTTTAAATGTGTACTTTATACATATTAATTACGTATCTTACTATTCTAACGATTTTATAACCTTCAACATTTCCTTGCTATGAGAAATTTTTTTAACCCCTTGCGGGTATTGCAGGCCTGCCTGCTTTTGATTGTCACCTTTTTATTCATCACGCCTTTGTCGGCACAACAGAAAGTAAAGAAAGTTGTGCTGCAGGCTTTCTGGTGGGATTACTGGAACAGTAATTTCCCCGCATCCTGGGCCAATTATCTTACCGAGATGGCGCCCCGCTTGAAAGGCATGGGCATTGATGCCGTATGGATACCACCCAGTTATAAGAACGGCGGCGTGAACTCGGTAGGCTATTCCCCTTTTGATCATTATGACCTGGGTGATAAATATCAAAAACCTGACAGCTACTGGACCGGCCAGGGCAGGGCTACTACCACCCGTGTGGGTACAAAGGATGAATTATTACGCATGATAGCCGTATTACATGCCAACGGTATTGAAGTGATACAGGATATTGTATTGAACCACGTGGACAATGCCGGGTCCGGCACCGGTAATGGTGGTCAGGATACGGAGGGCACTTATTCCATGGCAACCAACAGCGGCTATAAAAATTTCAGGTATGTAAGTTATGCCACACCGGCCGGCAATGAAAATACGGCAGATTACTGGAGCCGTTCCGGCCGCTGGTCAAAGAATTACCAGAATTTTCACCCGCATGTAAATCATAATTCAGTGTCCGATGCCATGACCTCCTCCTACTGGGGACCGGATATTTGTTTTGGCACTGATTGCCCCGTAGGCACATCCGGCTCCTACCTGATCAATGGTGCCTGCACCGTAACAGGTGGTTATGGGGTAAGCAGTAATGTAACCGGTTATAATCCTACCCAGGCTTCCGGTTATATGCGCAATCAATCGCGTGACTGGATCATGTGGTTTAAGAAACAAACCGGTGTGGACGGCTTTCGCTGGGATGCGGTGAAACATTTTGATATACATACCCAGCAGGACCTGAGCTATAACCTGAAGTATAATTTACCGGCTTTTGCCAAAGGCGGTGATGAGATGATAAATGTAGGTGAGTTTGTAGGTGGCAAAGGAGAACTTGACCGCTATACCGACCATGTGTACCAGGCCAATAGTGGCAATAATTTTTTAATGGGCACTTTTGATTTTGGGTTAAGGGCCTATGATGGCGATGGCGCTATTAAAGCCATGACCGATGGCGGCGGATTTTATGATATGTGGAAGCTGGCCGGGGCGCAGCAAAGCTGGCGTTATACCGACCAGGGTGGCAAACGCATACACCGTACTATGCCTTTTGTAAATAACCACGATACGTACCGGCCTACTTTAGATGGCAGCGGTAATATTACCGGCTGGAATACGGGTAGTGAATTATCGCCGCATATTGAACCGGGTAACAGCAGGCTGCCTTTATCTTATGCCGTTATTATGAGTGTGGATGGTAACCCGCAACTGTTTTTTGAAGATGTATTTAATATTTACAGCACGGGCAAACGGTTTTCGCATTTACCTACTAATACTACTGACCTGCCGGTGAACGCGGCCATTAATAAAATTATATGGGCACACCAGGTACTTGGTTTTAAAGAAGGTGATTTTAAAGTACGTTCTGCTGATGTATCGGCTTACTGGCCCGGTGGTAACAGTGCCAACGACCTGTTGATTGTGGAGCGTAGCGGTAAGGCACTGATAGGCATGAACGATCGCGGTGACAGCGGTGGCTGGCAACAGGCATGGGTAGACAGTGATTTCCCGGTGGGCACCGTATTGAAAGATTATAGCGGCGCCAATGGCAGCAGTACCTATACCGTTCCATCAGACAAAAGAGTATTGGTAAATACACCACCGGTAGTACCAGGCAGCGGCTGGTATGGTTATAGTATCTGGGCTCCTGTTGGTTTTGATAATGCGGTATACACGCCTTCACGCAGTGCGCAAACCACGCAGGAATGGGAGATGGCCAATGACCTGGGTGATAGTCATTGCTCATCCTTAGGATATGGCGGCGCTTTACCAGCCAACAGTACCAACCAGCGTGTAGCCGGTAAAATTTTTGCTGCTGCGGGGCAAACTGTAACCTATAAAATATTCCCGGAAGTGGATGGAGTGAATGTGACTGGTTTATTATCGGACCTGGACGGTATTACATTAGCTACCAGTAATGGCGCTACTAATGCGGCATCGCCATTAACGATTACTTATACACCCGGTGCAGATACCTGGATAGTAGTGAAAGTGCGCCATACCAATAATACACAGGCTGCACAAAAATTATGGTGCAATGTTGCCTATACAGCGCCGCAGGTAGTGAATACAAGGTTAAGCACCAGTAGCCCTGCATTACGTGTAAGCATCTGGACCGGTAACGGCGGCAATAGTAATATGACGGATTGCAGGAACTGGGAGGAAGGTAAGTTGCCGGACAGTTTAACCAGTGTGCGGGTGCCTGCTTATGCTATGGTAATGCCTGTAGCCAATGCAGCCATGGCCTGTAAAAACCTTTGGGTGGAAACCGGCGCTACTTTAACAAAGAACGGCCTGTTATCGGTTATTGGCGGCGTTAGCGGTGGTGGTACGGTGGTTAATGCCGAAGAGGTGAATGGCGTGACGACTATAAACAGGCAGGTTAACCTGGCTAACCAGGATATGGTGATCACTGCTTTTCCTAACCCATTTACGGAAGACCTTAAACTGAGCAGTAATATAGCTATTACGGAATCGGTGATTGCGCAGGTGTACGATGCCCGTGGCAGAATAATAGTGAACTACCGCGGCAGTTTTGCGCAGGTGAGTAACAGCATGGCATCGTGGTTTAAAACGCAGGCACCGGGCATGTACCTGTTACAATTAAAAACCGGTACACACAGCGAGACCATTAAGTTGTTGAAAAAATAAACATCCAATCCATAATAATAAAGCGGGGGCAAGGGGGCTCCCGTTTTTATTTTGTTGCAGCCGGGTATAGGGAAGCAGATGAATAGTGAACTATAGCTGAAGGGCTGCCCGACTGGCAGTAGTAGCTGCAATGTTACTGATATGCTGATAGGATAAACGGAAGATGCCATTGCACTACTACAGAAGGCGGGAACAATGGCTGAAAGATGTACTGCAGTACAAAGCCCCATAAAAAAAACCGCCTTTGAAAAGGCGGCTGCTGTGTTATGATTTATCTTTTTTCGAAAAATAAGAATCTTTTTTTGCGTGGCTTTATCTGGTAGTTTGTTTTTACATAGTGCCGGATATGTTCCATGGCTTCATCAAAGTCGTCGGTGAGTAATACCAGGTTCATATCCTCGGGCGAGATGGTGCCCCGCCTGGCCATATCTTCCATAGTATCCCAAAGTTCTTTATAAAATTCTTTGCCAAATAAAACAATGGGAAATTGTGTGATGGTTTTTGTTTGTACCAGGGTAAGGGTTTCGAAAAACTCATCCATGGTGCCAAAGCCGCCGGGCATGATGATGAAGGCATAGGAGTATTTAACCAGCAAAACCTTACGGACAAAGAAGTGTTCGAAGGTGATGGATTTATGGATATAGGGATTTTCGTGCTGCTCGAAAGGCAGTAATATATTACAACCTACGGACTGGCCGCCGTTTTCGTAAGCGCCGCGATTGGCTGCTTCCATTATACCGGGGCCGCCACCGG
>CAYUMH010000001.1:145254-191922 GCA_964445775.1 uncultured Terrimonas sp. | reverse complement strand
GCCAACCCGTCCGATGATTTTCGTATGGCCATTTACAAACTGGCTTTAAAGCTGGTGCTGGTGCATAACCACCCCAGCGGGCAAATGCTGCCCTCCAGTGCCGATAAAGCCTTAACCGACCGTATTATTAAAGTGGGCGAAATTATTAATGTACAGGTGCTGGACCATATTATTATAGCTGAAAACGACCATATTTCCTTTGACCAGCTGGGCATTATGGACCAGTTACGCGCCTCGGATACCTGGCGTATTATTGAAAAAGACCAACTGGAAGTGCAGGAATGGAAGCAGAGGATGGAAGCAAAGAGGATTGAGCATGAAAAGGCTTTAGCAATAGCAAAACAGTTAAAAACAATGGGGCTTGAAGAAACTGCTATAAAGAAGGCGACCAGATTAAAGTTGTCAGATATACGAAAGCTTTAGTGTAATAGTTGATGTATCATTATAAGTAAAACAATTCCTATTTATTTTGCTACAACATTCGCAGAAGGAATAGACGCATTACGATTTTTTTGAAATAACGCATTTCCACTCACAATCGTGAGCACAACAAAGCCTAAAATAAATATCCAGATAGCGGTTCCAATAGCTCTTTTATTAGAAGCCCATCTTTCAAAAGCATTAAGCTTGTGGAATCTATCTGAACTTTCTAAGCCATCCTCCCTGCTCTCTATTTCATGACCTTTTGAAAACCGGTAACCCGATCACTAAGCAATCGCCACCCTTCAGGCTCTGCCTCGCGGGCTTGTGCCATTCTAAAATTATAATACTTATTGTTTCTACGGAAAGTACCTAACCAAGCTATATTTATTATAATCCCTACTAAAGAAAAAGCTCCTACCAAAATATAGTGAGTATTTATTTTATCCAGATAATCCTGAATTATTGTTCCTATACCAACATTCAATCCTATAAATAAAACATTCATTTGCCAGGCAATCTGCCCTTCGTAAGATAACAGCTGTACTGCCATCTCATAAGAACTTTTGTCTGGTTTTTGCGTATTTTCCTTTTGTCTACGATTAAAAAAGCACATAATAATATAGTTTGGTTATAATGATTAAAAATCGCAACGAAGACATATCTTGTTTTTCCCGATTCTTTTAAACAAATAGTAATAGTGTCCTTGCGATTGTGTAGTTCGTAACATTACTTGGGAGGAAAGACTAATATTACCTTTTCGATTAATAAACAGTCCGCGTTTTTCAATGTAATCTGCAATATCTTAAAAACTCGCCGAATAAGTTTTCTTATCCAAATTGATCAAAGCTATTACCACTACTTCATAGAGAAATAACGAATTATTCATATCAAAATTTTATAACAATTGTGATAATTCTTCCTCCTCCAATTCTTTCAATGTTTTACCAGCCTTGTTCTTCCAGGCTACTCTTCCATTAACCGAATAACCTAAAATAGTTGCCGCCGCCGTTGAGGGGCTCGAAAATTCATATTTCTCTTTAAAAACCAATTTACTACCTTCTTCAATTACAATACCTTTTTCACGCAATGTTTTCCGCAGGTTGGAATAAGTACCAGACAAAGCTGGTGTTTCTTCCATCTTCATATCACTTCCGGGCAATACTTCAATACCGTTAGATGTGAGCATTGCTGTAGCCCGCAAGCCCGATACCGCAAGCGTAAATATCTCCTTCCGCTCACCTTTCTGCAATTGATTATCCTGATGTAAGACAGAAAAACCAAGCGTAGGTAATATTACTCTCATATTATCGAAGAATGTTTCCATTTCATCTACTACCATCCTAGGCAGGTTAATAATGCTCCCTTCTTTACGATTGACCATACTATACTCTGCCGAACGGGAGAGGTAATTGATGGCTTTTTGCTCCAGAAATTTTGTATGTGAAACGGTAAGATTTTCATCTTTAGAGCAAAAGCAAACAATTGTTTCAGCAAATGCTTTATCGCTGTCATTGAGCTGTTGTCCTATTCTAATTGCTAGATTATTCCCTTCACCTATATACACCATTTTATCTTCCGGGTTTTCAATGTTTACTCCTAATAGCATATACAGTCCGGGACGCTGCAGCTCCGGCATACCTTTGGCTTCGCCAAAAAGATTCCGCGGAATCTTAATTACCTGGCCGGACCAGTTGGACATATAGGAGAAGATTATTCCTTCCGGATTTCCGTTAAATAAATAATTAGTAATGGTTATTCCTCTAGGCATAATAAGTGTTTTAATACAAGTTTTACTTATGTTAGTGCATTTTCAACAATAGTTTTAGAAAGAGTGCTTTGCATCTCTTTTGATTTAATGATTTTATTCTTTAGACAGTCGCAAATAATCATTAATTCTTTCACTTTATCCACAATACGTTTTTGTTCTGTTTCTGATGTTAATGGGAATAAGGCTAACCTCGCTTTATCTGTACCCAATCTAGGAAGATTCATTCCATGAGTAGAGTTCGTGGCATAGGTGATAAAATAATTCGTTTTTAATACTAATTTTAGGTATTCTGGTACGATGTGCAAGTACCCTCTAATAGGTATCATCTCAGTAGTACAAACACCATCTTCATCCGCAACCAAAACTTTATCTAAATAGGGACGCAATTTACCATAGATCACATCTCCTTTACTGAATTTGTTTTTTGAACTTTGAAATCGCTTATTTCTATTTTTATTTATTAATTTAGACGACCCTTTTTCGACATCTTCCAACTCTAAAACCCAAGTATCAGTTGTAACCTTTCCTGGTTCTACCTTTTGTAAGGTGCCATAGTTTGTTACATTCCCTAATCTAGTCCACTGCCACCCTTTAGGTAATTTAAAAGGTTCTTCATTTTTATTAATTTCCGGTAATGGTTTTTCATTTTTTATCTTCCCCGCTTTAATAAGTTTTAGCTTCTCCTTGTCGATCTTTTTAATCAGATCGTTAACAGGTTCTTCTTTTGTCTCAAGCTTTACCAGCCTTCCCATAATGGCCAATTGTAAGATGGTTTGTCTGAGTTGTTCAATACTGTCTTCAGTACAAAATAGTGTATCAAAATGAGGCAGTAACTGCCGCCAAGCACCCTGTACTTCATCCGCATCTTTAGCCTGTATCAATGTTTCCAATAGGGTTTTAACCAGTTGTTGATGTGTTTTGAGGTGGTTAGTTTGCTGTTTTTCTAACTGGACGCACAAAACCATAAGTTCATTTACTTTGGTTACAATGCGTTTTTGTTCTGAAACAGGTGGTATTGGTAATGGAATTTGCTCAAACTTGCCTTTTGTTATATGCTGAAGCCCAACTCCGCCATGAGCTCTTGCTATCATTTCATTTAAGCTAGAATTAATTGCAAGCTTTAAGTATTCTGCTAAAACTAATTTATGATATTGTTCGGCTTTAAAAATATGTTGGTTCAAGACAGCGTCTCCTCGATCCCAAATAAATGCTCCGAAGGATGTTCCTGGGGTTCCTGACCATCCAATAAGTAGATCATTATCTTTAACATAAAATTTCTTTTCTACATCAAAATTACAATAGTTAAAAGGGGCATTTCGATCATTCAAATTTTGTATCCTTATTATTGGATATCCTTTTAATGCCCATTCCGTTGGTTTAAACGCCCTCCCATTTATCAATTCCATAAGATTACCAATTCTTTCAAACTGCCATCCTTTCGGTAATTTGAACGGAATTTCGGCTTCTTGCAGTGGAGGTAACTCTTCTGACTTTTTTCGCCCCTCTACTTTTAATAACTTTTCTCTTTTTTTCGTTATGTTCTTTATTAGTTCCGCCGCATTTTCATCATTAGAGTCTTGTGAAACTAATTTACCTTGTATCCCCAATTGTAAAATCAATTCACGCAAATGAACAATGCCTTCCAAACTAATATTATCGATACTCTTTATTCGTAATTTGGATTTTACGCCTTGCGCATCCGTCCAGATATCGAAGCTCTTAATAATTATATCCACCATAAGTTACTTTCCTCCCTTTGTTAAAGCTTCCGTCAAAATAGCTTTTAACTGGTTACGCAGGTTAGTAATATCTTTCTCCTCTTTATTATATTGGGCAAGCAATTCTTCTGGATCATGGCTGATCTTCTCCTCTACATGGGGGTTCTTGATATCGAGGTTGTAGTTGCGGTCGATAATTTCCTGAACAGGAACTTTCCAGGATTGTTCATTTTCTACCCGGGCTTTAAACCCGCCCTTTTCCTTACCCCACCAGGCTATTTCAGGCTCAAACTCTTCAAAACGCATGGGCCTGGTTTTATTATAGCTTGTAACCCCATCTGGATAAGGATGCTCGTAATACCAGATTGTATCTGTAGGCTTGCCTTTGGTAAAAAACAAAATGTTTGTTTTAATACTGGTATAAGGACTAAATACCCCATTTGGTAGGCGTATTATAGTATGCAGGTTGCATTCAGTTAATAACTTTTCCTTAATCCTGCTTTTAATGCCCTCACCAAACAAAAAACCATCGGGCAATACCACCGCTGCCCTGCCTTCGTTTTTAAGCAGGTGGATTATTAGTGTAAGAAACAGGTCGGCTGTTTCACGGGTACGGAAAGTGCTGGGAAAGTTGTTTTCTATACCATCTTCCTCCATGCCACCAAAGGGGGGATTGGAAACAATAATATTTACCCGGTCAGTGTTTGTGTAATCGCGAAGCGGACGGGCCAACGTATTATCGTGCCTGATATTAACAGGTACATCTATCCCATGTAAAATCATATTGGTAGTACAAAGCATGTGCGGTAGCGCCTTTTTTTCTACGCCAAAGATTGAATCCTGCAATATCTTTTCTTCGGCAGGTGATTTTACAAAACGCTCACGTTTGTATTCTATAACGTTGGTTAAAAAACCACCCGTGCCGCAGGCCGGGTCCAGTACGGTTTCTTCCAGCTTTGGTGCGATACGATCTATAATAAAACTGGTAACTGCACGTGGTGTATAAAACTCTCCCGCATTACCCGCTCCCTGCAAATCCTTCAGTATTTGTTCATAAATACTGCCAAACATGTGACGATCACCAGAAGCATTAAAATCTATCTCGCAAATTTTATTTATTACCTGGCGTAGCAGTGTACCCGACTTCATGTAATTATATGCGTCTTCAAATATGTTTTTAATTACCCGGGCGCGATCACCATTTTTACCTTCTGTACGCAGTTTATCCTTAAACGTGGGAAACAGTTGCAGGTTTACAAAATCCAACAACTCTTCGCCTGTCATTCCCTCAGGGTCTGCTGCCCAGTTACGCCACCGTAAATGCTCTGGTATAGGTGATTTGTATTTGTTTTCTGTAAACTCCAGTTCTTCTTCCCGATCGTCTACAATTTTTAAAAAAAACAACCATACCAACTGGCTGATGCGCTGAGCGTCTCCATCTACGCCCACATCTTTACGCATAATATCCTGAATAGATTTAATGATGCCTGAAACGTTACTCATGCCGTCTGTCCTTGTTTAAATAGTTCGTTTTCTAATTCCTGAATTGCTTTTTCATACTCCTGTTTGCCGCCAAATATGTTTTTAATAATTTCCAGCGGTGTCCCTATATCGCTAAAGGGTTTTAACTTTAGCACTTTAGTATCCTCAATGGTTTGTACCCCTTTATCAGCATATAGTTCTAATAAAGCTGTAAGTACTGCCCTTGCCTGTTCTCCATATTTTGTAAAGTAGTTTCTCTTTTTTACATTATTAGCCCGTTCTCTCCGGGTTAAGGGCGGCTGGTCAAAAGCCACATGACAAATGAGGTCAAAATCACCATAATCTTTTCCTACCAGTTCAGCCAGGTTTTCCAGTACTACTCCATGTTCTTCCAGCAGCTCAATGATCAGTTGTTTCTTATCCGTATTATTCCATTTTTTTAAAAAATCGTCCAGTGAGGCAAATTCCTGACGCACTTGCTTTTTGGTAAAATCACGATACGATTCGGTAATTAATTTACCATCATCGCCCAGGTATTCGATGCGTTCATTTTTTATATAAACAGACACACCGCTTACTACTATTTTCTTTCTGCCCTCAGTACCGCCTGGGCCGTCATCAGTATCATCGTCGTCGTCTTCACCTGGTGGAGGATCAGGCGGCTCAGGGTTGCCATCCGGCTTGGGTTCATAAATAATCACAGGCTCGCCATCAAATTCAGGATCTTTAAAATGCTCTGTTGCCTTTTTAAAATCCATGATGGTGAAATAATATTTTTTAAACTCTTCGTCAATCCTTGTACCCCTACCAATGATCTGTTTAAAGGTTGTCATTGAGTTGATGGTTTTGTCTAATACAATCAAACGGCAGGTCTTTGCATCTACACCTGTTGTCATCAGCTCGCTGGTAGTAGCTATTACCGGAAATTTACTTTCAGGATCAATAAAATTATCCAACTCCGCTTTCCCTTCCACACTGTCGCCCGTAATACGCATTACATAACGGGGGTTTTCTGTTGCCAGTTTTCCCGCTGCATTTACAATGGCCTTCCGCATACGCTCAGCATGGTCAATATCTTCGCAAAAAATAATGGTTTTGGAATAGGGGTCGGTTGCTTTTAAAAGCTGCATTACCCGATTAGCAACCAGTTTGGTGCGTTGATTCAATACCAGTATACGATCCATATCGGCCTGGTTGTAAGTGCGGTTTTCGATAGATTGGCCAAGATCGTCCGTCATTCCTTCTGGAGGTGTCCAACCATCTATATCCTTATCTATATTAATTTTTATTACTTTATAAGGTGCTAAAAAACCATCCTGTATTCCTTGCTTTAGACTATATGTATATACCGGAGAACCGAAATAGGTAAGGTTGGAGACATATTCTGTTTCTTTGGGGGTAGCTGTTAAACCTATTTGAATGGCATTTTTGAAATACTCCAGTATTTCTCTCCAGGCAGAATCCTCAGCTGCACTTCCCCTATGACACTCATCAATAATAATCAAATCAAAAAAATCGGGCGAAACATTTTTGAAAATCTTATCCTCCTCATCAGGCCCTGTAAGTGCCTGATACAGGCCTAAATGTATTTCGTATGAAGGATCGATTTTCCGGTTCTTGATTTTAGTCATTACAGAACCAAAAGGCTTAAAGTCGTTTACCAATGTTTGATCGGCAAGAATATTTCTATCGACCAGGAATAATATTCTTTTAGCTGTTTTTGCTTTCCATAAACGCCAAATTATCTGAAATGTAGTATAAGTTTTACCCGTACCCGTAGCCATTACCAGCAATATTCGTTTTTGCCCTTTGGCAATTGCTTCTACTGTTCGGTTGATGGCCTCTACCTGATAGTATCTTGGCTCTTTTCCTGAACCATCAGAAAAATAAGGTTGTAGAATAAGGTTTGTTTCTTCATCCTCGATATTGTGTAAGCTTTTATAACGTTTCCATAGTTCTTCCGGCGAAGGAAATTGGTCCAGCGCAAACTCTGTTTCAGTATCTTCTCCTTCCTGAGCTACTTTATTGTGAGACGCAAATGCATCGCCATTAGAACTAAAAGCACTCGGCAGCGAAAGTATAGCAGCATAACCTAATGCCTGTTGCATTCCATGGCTAACACTAAAATTATTGTCTTTTGCCTCTATCACAGCTACAGGCGTACCTGGCGCCCATGAAAGAATATAGTCGGCAAATTTTTTCTTTTTTTTATTCCGCGCAGACATCTGCCCCCGGACAACAACTGGTCCGGGAGTTAATGTAACTTCCCGCCTGATTTGTGTAAGTGGATCCCACCCTGCCTCTTTTATTGCAGGGGTAATGTAGAGATCACAAATATCACATTCGCTTAGCTCCTTTTTATTCATTGATAAATGAGTGGGCTTTTATGGCAAATAAAAAATGTAAATATATTAATAACTTCCGCTCTATCTAACCCTTTCAGATTAAAACACATCTACGGCCAAGTACTAAATTAAACAAATTGCTTAAGTAATACTATCGTCAAGAGATATATTCGCCCGGTTTTAAACTCATGATATTAATTCCTTATACTATGTGTTTTGAATGGATATTGATGATCTATATTCCACAGCCCAAAGGCTGCGACGCTTAGGCGGAAATGCCCGCGGCCTTAAAGCCGGGGGTATTGCAGACGGGCGGCGGACTGGTGATGATAGTAGTACTGCAGCTGACAGCCCCAAGGTTAATTAGATAATTTGGAAATTTGGTAATAAAGTGAGCAGTTGTAGGTTTTAAGTAATAAGTTATAAGTAGGCTACGCCTTTAAATCCCTATAAAAAAATTGATCGTTTTTTGGGTTAAAGCGGCCTTTTTTAATAAATGTGTTTTAGGGAGTTTTAAGTAAATCATCTACCAATGTAAACCTTTGCTGCCGGGCACGTTTTTGCCAGGCACGCAGCCCCGCAATAGCCATAACAAAGAGTATAAAATAGTACACACCGGTGAGGGCCAGGCCCTTTACGCCGTAGAGGGGGATGGATACAAAATCGGTAAGGATCCACCAGTACCAGCTTTCTACCTTTTTTTGGGTCATGAGCCACATGCCGGTAAAGGCGCTGGCCGAGGCCAGGGCATCGGCCCAGGGAATGGCCCCTTCAAAGAATAAAGGTTTTAAGTACAGTAAACAAAGGAAGATGGCGGCGTAACAAACCCCAAAGAACAGTAACTGGTATGCCCACATGCGGCGGTTGCTAAAAGTAATATGCAGGACGGTTTGCTGCCGATCGTCTTTTTTAAGCCAGAGCCACCAGCCATAAATACTCATAACCGTATAGTAAAAGTTTACCGCAGCCTCGCCGGGCAGGTGGTATTTAAAGCTAAGCCAGGTATAAATAACCGTGCCTATCAGGCCTGTGGGGTATACCCATACATTTTCGCGCTGGTTAAGCCATACACTGGCAATGCCCGAAATAACGGCTATATATTCTAACAGCGTGGCGTTTTTTATATTAACAACAAAGCTGGAAAAAAAATCGGCAAGGCTGAATAACAGTACGCTCACTATGGTTAATTGGGGTTGATAAAGGGATTTTTGTAACGCTTATACGGCCTTAAATATACATCACCCTGCGCAGTTTTAAAGCGGGTGCCTATTTGCTGCCAGCGCCCTTCGGCCGTGCGCTGCCATACCAAAAAGTGTAAATGCGGCATGGCTGTATAACCCGTATTGCCGCTAAGGCCTATAAGCTGGCCTTGTTTTACAGTATCGCCCACATTAACAAAAGCCCCGTTGTATTGCAGGTGCCAGTAGCCGGCACGGGTACCATCCTCATGATCGATAATAATAAGGTTACCCTCTGAACGGTATTTGGATTTAAGTCCGCCCCGGCTGCCATCCTTTTTTACCCGGGTAACCACCCCACCCCGTGCGGCATAAACGCGGGTGCCTACCTGCATGTTAAAGTCGATAGCCGCCCTTTCTTTATGGGTAAGGCGGGAGTAGTAGCCCTGTATTACCCGGTAGGTTTTGCCGGGTGCAAAAGGCAGGGCATACACATAACTGGTATCCTCCTTTAGTTTACCGCTTTGCAATTGCCTGAAAGTGGCCCGCTGCGGGCTGGTGCTTACGCTGCAGGACATTGTTATAACAGACAGGCTTAGTATGAGGGCCAACCACTTCATGTTATAAAAATAACAAGATTATTACAGCGGGCCATATACAGCATGTGGTATTTAGGTTAAAGCTGTGGGGCCGGGCATGGAGGTTAAGTGCTTAACCGGCAGCTTCTTCCTGCCGGCGAACCAGCAGTAGCCAGTCATTATCTAACGGTAAATAACCATACTCGTAACAGTACACATAGTTTTTACCGGTTTTGGTAAGGTAGCTATGCGTATGGTAGGTAAAACTAAAACCCTGGTGCAGCAGTTTATCGCGGGTGGTTTTAATGGTATCAACATCCCGGGGCAAGAGGCTTTCCAGTATTTTACGGTTTTTTAGCAGGATGGCATTGACCGCTTTTACGGTTTTACTGAGCCGGGTTTTTAACTGGTTGTTAAAGGCACTGCGGCAGTAATCGTCGCAAAAACGTTTGTCGGTACGGCCTCTTACAGTTTTGCCGCACTGCCGGCAATCGGTGGTGGATTGTGTTAGCATAGGTGGTGATTGGTTAACTAGCTAAAAGATACAAAAAGTCACCCGATTGTAACCGTTTATACACGATTATAAACGTATACAAACATTTAATCTCCGGCTTGGGGTATTGGCGGAGTACATCTTTGTATTGCCGGCCGGGGTTGTACCGGCCGGTTGAAATAAATGTTAACCGTTGCTTTGGCAACAAAATTTTAACCATTATGTACAGTTTAAAAAACAAAGTTCAGCTGATTGGCAATTTAGGCGGCAAACCCGAAGTGAAAAACACCGAAGGCGGTAAAAAAGTAGCCACTTTCAGCATGGCTACCAACGAAATTTACCGCAATGCCCAGGGCGAGAAAGTAACCGAAACCCAGTGGCACCGCCTGGTGGCCTGGGGCAAAATTGCCGACCGCGTAGAGAAGTACCTGGACAAAGGCAAGGAAGTAGCCATTGAAGGCAAGTTGCTAAACCGCAGTTATACAGATAAGGACGGAACGAAGAAGTATATATCGGAAATATTGGTGAATGAGTTATTACTGATTGGGCCGAAAGTTGCATAACCACCTGATGAACACCAGGGCCGCTGCACGGTTGTGTAGCGGCTTTTTTATTTTTTAAATTGCTGGTTGTGGGGGACTAGGTAGACCTCGCCTGCGGCGAGGGAGACGGGCGGGTTTATTTGACATAGAGAAATACTCCGTTTTACGCTGTGGTTTTACACTACCCTTTTTTAAACACAAATTATCCATTCCTCCGGGAGACCCCCTCCTGCGTCGGGGTGACGGGTTGTTTCAAGTGAAAGTCCCTGTGATACTCAATGGTTTAAAATTTTACCGGGGTACAGCCGTTCTTGAGCTGATAGCAATACGGTTCCAGGCATTAATGGTGGCTACCGCCATAATGAGTTGTGCAATATAGTTTGCATTAAAAAATTGTTGTGCTTGGGCATAGGTTTCGTCAGATAAACCATGCTGGTGGATCAGGGTTATTTCTTCAGTAATGGCCAGTACCGCTTTTTCCTCGTCGGTAAACAGGTCGGTTTCGCGCCAGGCATTGAGTAAAAAAATACGCTGGGTGGTCTCGCCCTGTTTCAGTGCATCTTTGGTGTGCATATCAATACAAAAAGCACAACCGTTGATCTGCGAAGCCCTTATTTTTAATAATTCCTTATGCGATTTACTTAACTGGCTGCCGGCTAAAAATGCTTCCAATGCATACATGGCTTTATAGGCCTGCGGTTCAAGTTCCTGGATGTTTAATCTTGTTTCCATTATTTGTTTTTTGTTATTATATAATCAATACTGTAGCGGTGTTGTGGTATAGTGGCCAGTAAAAAACAGGCAACAGCGGCCGTCCATACCGAGTAGTCCATGGCCGGTTTGGGACCAAAACTGACTGTCATAGCCAGGGCAAAGCTTAACAGTAATAAACCTGATAGTGTAGCGGCCAGTTTTAACCGGTAACCAACCAATAAAAGCAGGGCCAGTGCTATTTCTAAAAAAGTGGCGATGCCTGCCAATATATTACCCCATGAAGGACTGATAAAACTATTGACACTATTGCTGTATGCCACAAAGTTTTGCCAGTTACCCCAGCTTACAAAGGCAGCACCAGGTGCGCCCCAAATACCAAAGCGATCAGCAACTGCCGATAAAAAGGAAACAGCAATAGCTAAACGTAAAAATAGTTGTGCTATATTACCCTGCTTTGCATTCATTGGCCTTGTTTTTAATAACACAAAGCTGCCACTAAAAATGTATAAAAATCTTAAACTGGTTTAAGAACGTCTTTTGTTCCTTATTTCACTTAAATATTCGGGCGTAATACCCAGGAATGAGGCCAGCAGGTATTGGGGAATGCGTTGTACAAACTCCGGTTGTTTGTCATTAAAGTTGTGGTAAAAATCTTCTTTAGACAGTCCGTATAAATATTTTATACGCATTTGCGACGCCGCATAGGCCCGCTGGTAAATAAAACGGAAATAACGTTCCATTACGGGGAACTGTTTCAACAGTTCCTGCTGCGCTGTATGGTGTATAGTGAGCACTTCCGATTTTTCAATGGCCTGGATGAAGAACTCCGTGGGCCGTTGAAATTCATAGGCCATATTATCGGTCATCCACCATGTTTCGGGTGCAAATTCGGTGGTTTGTTCCACGCCTTTTTCGTTGATGAAAAATTTACGCAAACAACCTTTCAATACAAAAAAGTTGGTCCGGCATATTTGTCCTTCGGTAAGCAGGTTTTCTTTTTTCTTTACCGTGATGGTTTCAAAGTAAGGTAGTATGGCTTCAAACTCAGTATCGGTAAGGGTAATAAATTTTTGCAGGTGCGCTTTAAAAATTGCCGGCATATCGTGAGGGTTGTCTGGATAAAATACTGGCTTAAAGGTAATCCTATTTTTATACCCAGTTTAAATAGTAGCAATAAGAGATAATATCCTATTAATATTTTTAACGCATACGGCTTATATTGTTAGCCGTTTATTACCTCTAACTATATTGCTATGATGTTTTATCGTTCTTCAGCCTTCAAAATTTTGTTGATTGTTTGTTGCCTGGGTGTTGCTCATTTTGCCGGCGCACAAAAAAGTATCCATATACAGGTATACCCCGATAGCGCTCAACGCACCATCAGCAAACATATTTACGGGCATTTTGCCGAACACCTGGGCACCTGTATTTATGGCGGCATCTGGGTAGGTGAAAATTCTCCTATTCCCAATAACAAAGGTTACCGCACCGATGTAGTGGAAGCGCTAAAGAAGTTACAGATACCTAACCTGCGCTGGCCGGGCGGCTGCTTTGCCGATGAGTACCATTGGATGGATGGTATTGGCCCTAAAGAAAAAAGGCCCAAGATGGTGAACACCAACTGGGGCGGCACCATTGAAGATAATAGTTTTGGCACCCACGAGTTTTTAAACCTTTGCGAGCTGCTGGGCACCGAGCCTTATATCAGCGGTAATGTAGGCAGCGGCACGGTAGAGGAGATGGCCAAATGGGTGGAGTATATGACATCGGACGGTGAAAGCCCCATGGCCAACCTGCGCCGGCAAAATGGCCGCGATAAACCCTGGAAGGTGAAGTATTTTGGGGTGGGTAATGAAAGCTGGGGTTGTGGTGGTGAGATGCGCCCGGAGTTTTATGCCGATCTGTACCGCCGTTATTCCACCTACTGCCGCAATTATAACGGCAATAAGTTGTTTAAAATAGCCAGCGGCGCCAGCGATTATGATTATAACTGGACCGAAGTGCTGATGAAGAATATCGGCAACAGGATGCATGGCCTGTCCCTGCATTATTATACTATCCGCGACTGGAATAAAAAAGGCTCCGCCACCCAGTTTAATAACGAGGAGTATTACTGGATCATAGGCAAAGCCCTGGAAATAGAAGAGGTATTACTGAAACATATGGCCATTATGGATAAGTATGACCAGCAAAAGAAGATAGGCCTGATGGTGGATGAATGGGGTACCTGGTTTAATACCGAGCCCGGCACTAATCCCGGTCACCTGTTTCAGCAAAACACCATGCGGGATGCTATGGTAGCGGCCCTTACCCTGAATATTTTTAATAAGTATACCGACCGGATACAGATGGCCAATATAGCGCAGGTGGTGAATGTGCTGCAATCCATGATACTGACCAATAACGATAAGATGGTATTAACGCCAACCTATCATGTGTTTGACCTGTACCGTGTGCACCAGGACGCTACTTACCTGCCGCTTAACATTGCGCCCGACCTGGTAACCATCCGCAATAAACCGGTGAATACCATCAGTGCTTCGGCCTCTCAAAAAAATGGTGTAACCAGTTTTACCCTGGCCAATATTGATGTTGCGGAAACGAAGACGGTTACCATTGATGTATCGAAATTAAAAGGCAAAAAGCTAAGTGGTAAAATATTAACGACAGCTAATATTACCGACCATAATACATTTGATAAGCCTAATACGGTGCAGCTGGCAGATTTTAATAAAGGGGTGTTGAAGAATGGGGTATTAACTGTTACACTGCCGGCTAAGGCGGTTGTGTTGTTGCAGCTGCAGTAGGGTTGTTTGGGTTAGTTGGTGGACTAAGGGGACTTCGCCTGCGGCGAGGGAGACGCCCTTGCTCTTCAGTAATACTATAAAAATATGCGACCCCGCTGGGGTCGAAGTATCATTGTTATGGATGTGGTTATAAATGTGTGATGCCGATGGCATCAGTTAGTGTTTTTATTTGATTGAGAACCGCTGTGCTGGTACGCCATACCGCATTTTTCCAATTGCAGGAGACCTCTCCTGCGTCGAGGTGACGAACCCTTTGTGTTACGATGTGAAACATGCTGTGCTACTCCGCTGTACCAGATTCTCCCATTGTAGGGGACGAGCCCCTCTGTGTTACTCAGTGAAAAGCCTCTGTGTAACTCCGTGGTAACATATTCTCCTGTTGCAGGGGACCTCTCCTGCGTCGAGGTGACGTAAAGGAGTGATATAAACCCTACTCCGCCGGCGATGTATCAGCCGGTTCCTCTTCATCCAATGGTAACAAGGCTGTCGGAATTTCTTTACTGGATTTGAGGCCCAGGCTTTTTAGTTTTAAAGCATGTCCAATGAGGTGACCATTACCACTGTTTAACTGGTTGACCGCTTTGTTGTAAGCCTGCTGGGTATTATTGATATGTTTACCTACTTCTTCAAGCGTATTCACAAAGCCTACAAATTTTTCATATAACCGCTCCCCTCTTTCTACAATAGCCATGGCGTTTTTGCTTTGCTGCTCCCGCTTCCAGAGATCGGCCATGAGTTTTAAACAGGCAATAAGGTTGGTAGGACTGATGAGTAAAATACGTTTGGCATAAGCATGGGCCCACAGATCAGGATCGGCCTGAATGGCAGCCAGGTAAGCAGGTTCTATGGGAATAAACATCATGGTAAAATCCAGCGAAGCTTCCAGGTTATCGTATTGTTTATTGTGTAGGTCATTGATATGGTTGTACACCGCGTTGATATGCTCCTTTAAAAAGCCGGCCTGCTGTTCGGCATTGTCGGCGGCAAAAAACCGGTCATAAGCTACCAACGATACTTTGGAGTCGATAATGATGACCCTTTTATCGGGCAAATTGACCAATACATCAGGACGCAGGTTATTACCATTTTCATCTTTAATGGTCTGTTGTAAAAAGTATTCGCGGTTTTTTACCAGTCCCGATTGTTGCAGGATACTCTCCAGTATCATCTCGCCCCAGTTACCCTGTTTTTTGGTTTGTCCCTTTAAGGCATTGGCCAGGTTATTGGCCTCGCTGCTCACCTTGTTGGTTTGTTCTACCAGTTCCTTTACTTTTTCTTCCAGTGAAAAACGTTGTTTGGATTCCTTGTCATAAGTTTCTTCTACCTTCTTTTTAAAGGTTTCAATGTTTTCGCCCAGCGGTTTTAACAGGGCTTCCATATTGGTTTTATTGGCTTCAGTAAACCTGCCGGTTTTTTCTTCCAATATCTGGTTGGCAATTTTTTCAAACTGTAACTGTGCATTGCGCTGCATATCCAGTATTTCCTGTTTTTGCAGTTGCAGTTTTTCTGTAAGCGCCTGGTTATTGGCTACTGCCGTGCTGTTATCTGCATGCAGTTGGTTGTATTGTGCTGTAAGCGTATTTAGTTTGGTTTCCTGCTGCTGGTGTTGATGGGTGAGTGCCGCATTGGTTTCCTTTAACGCATTGTTCTTTGCCGTAAGCTCACTGCTAAAAGCCATATGATTGGCTTTTTCTTCGGACCATCTTTCTTTTACACCCTGCAGTTCGGCTAACTGATCCAGCGTCAGTTGTTTTTGCTCCTGCAACAATATATGCAACTGTGCCTGTTGCTGCTCCTGGTTTTCCAGCGAGGTTAACAGGGCTGCTTCGCGGTATTGTAGTTTTACCAGTTCCGATTCTCTTGTTTCATATTTATGATTCAGTTGTACAAAAGCCTGTTCCTGCTGGGACAGGCGGTCCTGTGCAATTTTCATTTGGGTGGTCACTTCATTCAGGTTTCTTTGCAGGTTATCATATTCCTGTTTGGCAATAGTTTTATTTTTATATAAAAGGCTGCAAATAAAATAACCGGCCACCAGACCGATCAGCAGTCCTGTTACGATAGCAATAATATCCATGGTTGTAGCTTAAATGTTTGTTGTATAACGATACCCGCCGCAAACTGTTGTACGCAGCAGCAATAAAAATACCCGCAATAAAAACAATAGGTTAACGGAAAACCGTATCGGCCACCTGTTCGGCAATAACAGAGGATAACGCCACTCCCATACCGTTACAGGCAATAGCCGCATATACATTGGGTGCAACCGTACTCACCTGCGGCAGTTTATTTTCAGTAAAAGCCATGATGCCCGCCCAGCTATAGTCTATAACATCGTCAATATTATTGATGCCATAGGGTTGTAAAATATGTTGCTGTAAAAAATGATGCAGGCCATTTTGTATGGTACCGGTAGTTTGCAATTCGCAGGTTTGCTCTTCTTCAAAAGCCATATTACGGCCACCACCCAATAGTACGCGGTTGCCCAGGTGCCGCCAGTAATAAAAGCCTTCATCGAAATGAAAAGTGCCGTGTAAACGCAGGCCCGGTATGGGTTTGGTGACAACCACCTGGCCACGGCCCGGCTTTATATGTAGACCCGGTAACAGGTTTTGTGTAAAGCCGTTGGTAGCCATAATCAATTGCTGACAGGGAATAACACCTCCGGGTGTATGCGCATTTATTTGCGTAGCCAATTGTTCCCAATACAACAGCTCCGTATGCATGCGAATGGTTACACCCATTTGTTGCACCAGGGCGGTTAAACTGTTCACCAGTTTACCACTGTGTAAAGCCCCTTCCAAAGGTGAATATACCAGCGCATCAAAACCGGTTAAACCCTGGGTTTGTAAAGAGCCATTATCAACGGTAAAGGTTTGGGGCAGTCCGGTGATGGATTGCAGGTCCTTATTTAAGGTATCAATATGTTCCTGTAAAAAAGCATACTCTGTATAGTTTGACTGGATGGCTTCATACCCACCGCAGGGTTCAAAGTCAATAGATGCGTCTCCTAAAACAATACGTGTTTTTTGAATGCCTTTATACCGGTTGTTCACTACTTCCAGCATCAGGTCATTACCGGTATTTGCTTTATCGCTGATCAGCTCGGTAGCACTGCCAAAACAGGCAAAGCCTGCGTTGCGGGTAGAAGCGCCAGTAGGAATGTTACCCCTGTCAATGATCTGTACCGACAAACCTGGCCGGCGTTTCTTTATTTCGTAGGCGGTCCATAAGCCCATGAGGCCACTGCCCGCGATCAATATATCTACCGGTGCGTATAATATTTCTTTTTCCCAAATGCTGATCATGTGCGGTTCATTTATCGGGTTACAAGTTAAATTTTTCGGGGCATAAAAAAGCCACCTGTTATCGGCAGGTGGCTGGAGTTATTTATTTTCATTTTAGAAAGGAAGATCTTCTTTGTCGTCATCGCTGGTAAATGTCTGGTTGTACACATCATCTGCAGGCAGTTTGTCTACCGGCCCTGCACTGCTGCCACCAGCGGACGCAGCATCCACACGCCATGCTTTTACATCGGTGTACCAGCGGCCGTTGTATTCGCGGCTTTCCACATCAAAATCAATAGTAAGCTGGTTGCCCGGTTTTAAAATAGCTTCATTTATTTTATCGCCCCAGATGGAGATGCATACTTTTTTAGGATACTGGCCTTCGGTCTCCACAATAATATCCTGTTTTTTCCACTGTCCGTTTTTACCTGCTCCTGTTTGTAAAGGCAGTAACTGTATCAATTTTGCTGTAAGCTGCATGGGTCATTCGTTTTAAGACGGCAAATATATAAAAAACAATGTTCACTAAAGGAGGCAAGCCGTACTAGCGGTAATAATTCTGCTGTAAAAATTGCTTAGCTGAACCGCTTAAGCAGTTCATTTGCGTTTCATTAGTTTTTCGTAAATACATACATTCATCAGCATCAGCAACATACCATAAAAAGTATCTTCAAAAGGGATGGTGGTGATACGGATGCCCATGTTTTCGGCATCGTTGTATAATACTACCGGAATAGCAGTTAAAAACCCGTTCACGACTAAAAAAGGAACAAGGGTAATTAAAAATGATATAATAAAGGAAGCCGCATCAAACCTGGCAAAGAAGGACCGGAAGAAGTAGATGGCCGCAATAAAAAAAGCGGTGAAAAAGAAGGTCCAGGAAGTGTAGTACCTGTCGTAAAAAACAATGCCGGTAAATAAACAGGCCACAGCCGTTATTTTTAAAACAGTATGCGCCCATTTTTTATTTTCCAGCTTTGGAAAGTAACAACGGATACATTCATAAATAAATACACAGCAGTAAGGCACTATAAAAAAGAACAGCACTTCCTCCAGCGGCAGGTTACCGATATGTATACCCGAAATATACTTTTCGTTAAACCACCATACACCTTGTTTGGTAAAGTACATATCCCAAACCATATATAATAGTGCGGGAATGGTGATAGCAGGTAACAGGTATTTCCACTTGGTGTAGTAAGCCACTTTTTTATCAAAGCTCAGGGCCAGCGGGCCTAAGAATGAAGCGCCTAAAATTAAAAAGTAAGTGTACTGTGGGTTCATGATGGTTTACAAACGGGGCTTTACAATCCGGTTGGTTACTGATCTGCAGGTTTAACAGCGTTTGCTTCCTGCTGGCGTTTTTTATCTGCTTTAATTTTTGCCCAGTATTTTTTGTTTACAAATAAAAAACCAAAGCTTTCACCATCATGTTTATCCAAATGTTTGTGGTGCATTTTATGTGCCCAGCGTAAGGCTTTTACATAAGCGTTGTTACTGCGGGTAAACCATTTAAAGCGCTGGTGTATAATTACATCGTGCACTAAAAAGTAAGCAATACCGTATAAAGTAAGCCCGGCGCCAATGGCAATGGCCCAATAGCCTTTATAAATAACCCCCAACATAATTAATAACCAGCTGGGAATAGCGAAGATGAGGAAGAACCAGTCGTTTTTTTCAAAAAAGCCCGGGCTTTTCTGGTGATGGTCCTTATGCAGGTTCCACATAAACCCATGCATCACGTACCGGTGCAGGCACCAAGTAAGGCCTTCCATAATAAAGAAGGTGACCACTGCTATAACTATGTACACCCAAAAGGCCATATACTGTTGTATTATAAAAAGTTGCGTAAAATGCCAAAAAACAGCAAGTGTACGATGAGCAAATTTACAGCGAATTTGTTTTGTTTACTGAAATGGGCATAATGAAATATGGTTAATAACAATAAACTGACAATAAACCAGGTAATATAGTTATACACCGGCACCGAGCCATCGCCTCCCCACTGCCAGTAACCCAGTTTAATGGCCACGGGCTCCATGAGCCAGTCGTAGAAAACAGCAGTGGCCGCTGCCACTACAATAAAGAGCAATGCTTTTGTTATGCCGGTTAATTGCGGCTGGTATTTTTGCATTAACCGGTGAATGGCCATGCCACTGCAATAGGTAACAATAAACCAGTTTACGCCCAGCATCAGTGGTACGCCCAAAACCTTATAGCCCAGCACTTCACCATAACCATAATGCCCAAACAGGGCACTGGTTTGTACGCCCACAATTTCCACGGCCATGCCGGTGATAAAACAGGCAAAGAAATAGGCGAAGAAAGCGGTATTCTTTTTATCCTGGGTCCATAATAACAAGGCCAGTACCAGCAAAAGGTTGGTGGAAGTGGCATTGATAAAAAAATCGCCTTCGTAAAAAAGCAGGCCAAACATGCCTATTACATGAAAAAACACGGCAATAGCTGTGGCCCACTGAAATTTATTGAAACGGGTAAGTATTTGCATGTGCTTATTTTTCCTGGAGCGACATCCAGGTCTCCAGTTTTGGTAAGGCAATTTTAAACCACTCGGTAAACTGTTGCGGTTGCGATGCAATTTGTTCTTTAATAGCCGCCAGGCTTTCGTATTTATAATCGCCCACTTCCTCGGCATTTGGTGCTACGGCGCCATCATAACGTCCAATAAAAACATGGTCCAGCTCGTGTTCGGTTAAGCCATTATCAAATGCCGCCTTATAAATAAAGGTAAAGGCCCTGCGCAGGGGCGTGGTAAAACCCATTTCCTCCTGTAAGCGTTTTAAAGCCGATGCTTCAATTTCTTCACCCGGCTGGGGGTGACTGCAGCAGGTATTGGTCCATAAGCCGGGACTATGGTATTTACCGGCAGCACGCTGGTGCAATAACATATCGCCCTTGCTGTTAAAAACAAAGATGCTGAATGCCCTGTGTAAAAGCGCTTTTTCGTGCACTTCAATTTTTTCCATTTCCCCGATGGCAATATCCTGTTCGTTCACCAAGATCACATTTGTCATTACTGCAGATGAGTGTTTTTATGTTTCTAGTCTTAACTTGTTTTACGGGTGTTCATAACCCACGAATGGTCGAATTTAATATAATTGCCGCAACTTAATTATTCATTTTGTGTTGTTCAGCATTGTTTTTTATATGCCTTAGTACCCGTTCATGAATTTTATGAATAATGTTGTTACTCCAAATACGCCAGTAAAAAGCAGGCTTTATATTATGATAGTACCATGTAGTACCTTCTAATAGTGTATTGCCATTAGGGAGTTTTGTTAGCTTAAACTGTCCCCGTTTTGATACAAAATAGTCATGTAAATGCGGTGCATTAATATCCCAGAAACTTATTTCTCGCATTGGTTGTGGTTGCTCCAACACATCAAAAGCTAAAAGGTTAGGCTGATCCCAAACCATTATTGGCTCTACAAAACTTCCGGTAGTAAAGTTACAATACCGGATTGCCCCTACACCTGAGCCTTCAATTTTTGCATTTATCGGATATGCAATCCCCGTTTTAAAAATAAATTCTGTGGGTTTATTTAACTCGGGAAAAGTTACCACATTGTCCCAAACCGTTTGCAGATCGGCATTAATTTCTATTGATGTAACTACAGGTGTTAGTTCCGGTTTAATGGATTTATCAATAAAAGCTGTGGCAGGTATAGCGGCAAGTAATATTAATAAAGTTGTGGGGCCTCCTTGTGACATCCGGTTAACGATTACATAACCAATTAGACTTCCAACCCATGCTAATGCGATAGCAAGGGGCGCAACCATTGCTATACAAATCAGCCCCTCCATAGCAAACAAGAGTAACAGAAAGGTAAATATTCCAAGCGTTAGTAATGCCAACGTAAACCCCTGTTTTTGAGTAACAGGTCTTTGCAATCCGTATAAAATAACTGGCGCTGCCCCCATAAACAGTGGCGTGAAAATAAATAATGCCATCCCGTATTGTCCAATACCATAAATACCCCAAATGGTCATTAAGAAAGAGAAAAAAAGCGTTATGCCAATAGCCAGCCACTTAAGTTTCCTGTCGCTACCCCAAAAAATATTATTAAGTATTTTCTTCATTATAACCTATTGCAGATGAAGGTTTGTTTATCATTTAAACAAATGGCTTAATACACAATACCGTTGCTACAGTTGAAGAGTGTAAGGAATGATGCCAATACCACTACAGGCGGTAAAAAATAAAACCTAAAGTTATTTAGGTTTTACAGTTATGCTAAAATGTTTACAGTATGTTTAACTGGCTGCGAACCCCCGCTTTGGCCACAATATAGGCCTTGCCGTAATTGGGTATGCGTATGCGCTGCTCCAGTATATTGGCCGGGGTGGTACGCTTTATTTTCCGGAATAAGGATAAATAGTATTTGTACGCCACGTATACCCCAAACTTGGCTTTGCCGGGTAATTGTAAAATGCCTTTGTGGGCATCGCTGAAGTCCTTGGCAATATCTTCTTCAATATCGTTTTTCATGGCCGATGTAAAATTGGTAAAGTCTACATCGGGAAAGTAAACACGGTTCAGGTCTTCGTAATCGGCTTTTACATCGCGTAAGAAGTTCACCTTCTGGAAGGCAGAACCTAAAGCCTGCGCCGCCGGTTTTAGTTGGGTGTACATTTCTTTATCCCATTCACAAAAAACAAATAAACACATAAGGCCTACCACTTCGGCACTGCCATAAATGTATTCCTTGTATTTATCGCAGTTGTAAATATTTTTGCTCAGGTCCATTTCCATGCTATGGAAAAAAGCTTCTATCAGGTCGTGATCGATATTGTATTCGTTCACTGTTTTTTGAAAACTGTTGAGGATGGGGTTAAGGCTGATACCCCGTTCAATAGCCCGGTAGGTATCTGTTTTAAATTCGCTTAACAGGGTATGTTTATCGTGATCATGAAATGTATCTACAATTTCATCTGCAAAACGTACAAAGCCGTATATATTAAATACAGGTGTACGCAAATCGGGGTGCAGCAGCTTAATGGCGCTGCTGAAAGATGTACTGTACCGCTCCGTTGTTAGCTTACTGCACTGCTCACTTAATTCATGAAAAAGGGCTATCATGGTCCTTTTGCTATTTTAGTTTTGGTGGTTAATTAGTTAATACACATGTTTTAACTGCTGGTAAGGCAGGGCTCTTATACATGATTTTTTAAAATTTCTTTCACTACAACCTCCCCGCTGATCAGGCTGGGTGGCACACCTGGCCCGGGAACGGTTAATTGTCCAGTGTAAAATAGGTTTTTTATTTTATTACTCCTACATGAAGGCTTTAAAATTGCCGTTTGTAACAAAGTATTAGCCAAACCGTAGGCATTGCCTTTAAAGGAGTTATAATCCTGTACAAAGTTGCTTACCGAGTAGGACCTTTTATATACAATGGCATTTTTTACCTGCTGCCCGGTTTTTTGTTCATACCGGGTAAGGATCATGTCCAGGTATTTATCCCGCAGCTCCTCTGTATCGCCGGTTAAGCCCGTAGCCACAGGGATCAGGAAAAACATGTTCTCATGGCCTTCCGGGGCTACCGAATCATCGGTTACCGAAGGCGCACAAACATAGAACAACGGGTTTTCAGGCCATTGTTTGCTGGTATAAATCTCTTCGCCGTGTACCCCAAAATCGGTATCAAAGAACAGGGCATGGTGCGTAATGCCACTTAGTTTTTTGTTAAGTCCAATATAAAACAGCAGGCAGCTCGGGGCCATTACCCTTTTATCCCAGTAAGCATCGCTGTACTGGCGCAGGTGTTGCGGCAATAGTTTTGTTTCAATATGGTTGTAATCGCCCGCGCCTACCACCACGTCTGCGGTAAAGTGCTGCTGCTGCCCCCCTGCGTCGGTAACGGTTACCTGTTTGGCCAGTTTACCCTCCACCGCTATTGCGGTTACATTGTGGTTAAACTTAAAATTTACCCCCTGCTCGGTAGCCAGCAGGTGCATGGCTTCGGCTATTTTGTACATGCCGCCCATGGGATACCAGGTACCCAGCTTAATATCGGCAAAGTTCATTAAACTGTATAAGGCCGGTGTATTTTGGGGTAACGCTCCTAAAAACAGCACCGGGAACTCCATTAGCTGCTGCAGCTTGGGGTTTTTAAAGTGTTTGGCCACATGTTTTTTCATGTTGGTAAACACATCCAGTTTAAACAGGCCTTTGGCCAGGTCCATATCCACAAACTCGCCCCAGGACTGGCCAGGCTTGTGCACCAGTTTATGCATGCCTACCTTGTACTTGTACTCAGCTTCCTGCATAAATTTATCCAGTTGTACGCCACTGCCGGGTTCAATTTTTTCAAATAATGCTTTCAGCTCATCGTAACCGGCGGGTATATCATGCGCTTCCTCCTGCCAGTATACGCGGTAAGAGGGATCTAGCCGGACAAGATTGTAATAGTCGCTTACTTTTTTGCCGAATTTGCCAAAAAACTGCTCAAACACATCGGGCATCCAATACCAGCTTGGCCCCATATCAAAGCTAAAGCCATTGGTGACCATATCGCGGCCACGGCCACCGGGGCCACTGTTTTTTTCCAGCACAGTTACCTGCCACCCTGCTTTTGCTAAAAAAGCTGCCGCCGACATTCCCGCAAAACCACTGCCTATTACAATTGCTGTTTTCAAAAAATTTATTTCTTTTTCTTAGCTACTAAATTATACGAATCATCTATCCACTCCCGCAACAGGTCATTTTTTACCGAGCCATCCACAAATACCGTGTTCCAGTGTTTTTTGTTCATATGGTAACCCGGTTGCACGGCCGGGTATTGCTCCCTTAACTCCAGGGCCTTATCCGGGTCGCACTTAACATTAAACCGCAGATCGGGACTATCCATGCCCATTAATAAAAACACTTTGCCCTTCACCTTGTACACCAGTGTATCCGGCCCAAAGGGCAGGGTTTCTTCCACATCCTCTTTTGCCAGGCAATATTCCCTTATTGTTTCTATGTTCATTTTATAAGCTGAATGCCAAAAGCTTAATGCTTAAAGCTGTTATTTTTATACGCTGAAAGCCGAAAGCTTAACGCTTAAAGCCTTTAATACACTACATATCAGCACATCAGCAAATTACCAAATTAGCTAATTACGGTTTCACCTCCACCGCGTTTTCCTTTAACAAACTATGTCCGTTTAATCTCAAATAAATCTGCGCCACCGTTACCACATCCTTCTGGCAATAGGTAACAATGCGGGGCAGGTTTTTATCCTTCCAGTAAACCTCCCATACCTGGCTGCCATCAATATCATCTTTGGGGGTAGGTATACCCAGGCTCACTGCCAGCAGGTTTAAAGAAGTATAACTTTTAAAATCGCCGAACTTCCATAGCTCCATGGTATCAATATGGCCTACTTCCCAGGGCTTTTTACCCGAGGTGTTCAATAACTGCGGCAGCGGAATATGGTTAATGATCATGCGGCGGCTGAGATAAGGAAAGTCAAATTCCTTCCCATTATGTGCACATAAAAACCGCGGCTCGCCATTCGTCCACTTTTGCAGCATCTGCGCAAAAGCGGCCAGCAAAACTTTTTCATCGTCGCCGGAAAAAGATTTAATGGTCAGCTGCTTTGTATCGCCATTACCACTGATCACCCCGCAACTGATACAAACTATTTTGCCAAACTCGGCATAAATGCCCGCCCGTGCATAAATATCTGCCGGCGTATCATCGGGTGTATTGCGTAATAAAATTTCTGCTTTTTTGTTCCAGAGTGTTTGCCAGTCATCAGGCAATAAAGTATAATCGGGCTGCTGGGGAACAGTTTCAATGTCCAGGAATAAAATATGTTGTAGTGCAGCCGCCATGTTCAGGTTTAATTAATTGCAAGATAAATAATTGTGGGGAATTTGATTTTTGTAATTATCAACTTATACAGGACGGCAGTAACCTGCAATAAAATCAATATATGTGCCGTTCCCTTATATTATTTAAGTACTTAGTTTACTTACCATAAAATATATAATATTGCAACCGGATGAAAAAAACTGGTCGTAAACATACCATCTGGAAATGGACAAAACGGGTATTCCTGTTTTTACTGGTATCGCATTTACTGTATATCGTTATACTTAAATGGGTAAACCCTCCTATTACCATTACACAGCTGGTAAGCTGGGTAAGCGGCCATGGTTTGGAACGTGATTATGTTTCCGGCAAAGAAATTTCGCCCAATGCCAAACTAGCCGTTATAGCTTCCGAGGACCAGTTGTTTATTGACCACAGCGGGTTTGACTGGAAGAGCATGAAGAAGGCCATGGAGTTTAACGAAAAACAGAGCAAGAAAAGAAGGGGCGGCAGCACCATTAGCCAACAGGTGGCCAAGAATGTTTTTTTGTGGCAGGGCGGCGGTTATTTCCGCAAAGGACTGGAAGCCTATTTTACCTTTATGATCGAACTGATCTGGGGCAAGGAAAGAATACTGGATGTTTACCTGAATGTGGCCGAGATGGGCAAGGGTGTGTTTGGCGTGGAAAAAGCGGCCAATAAGTTTTTTAATAAAAAAGCCAGCCAGTTAACCCGCAGTGAAGCGGCTTTAATTGCAGCCTGCCTGCCTAATCCCAAAGTTTTGAATGCGGCGCAGCCGTCCGGTTATGTAAGCGGCAGAAGCAGGGCTATTTTAAGACAAATGAATAACCTGAGTCCCGACCCCGAGTTGCAGGAACTGATAGGCAAGCCCGTTAAGCCCGAGCCGGTCATTAAAAAGAAAAAGTAATTTTTATAGTATAGCATCCACCGCCTGTATAGCGGTTTGCAAACGGGTATTATAATCGCCGCTGATGGTTACCCAGGGCGTTTGCTGGTTCACCATAATATCCTTGTAAATATTGTAGAGCTTTTCCCGGCTTTCCAAATCCGGATATTCGCGCAACTCATCTTTTACCCAGGGCAGATCGATATTACATAAAAGATAGAGATCGTATTTGCGTTGTACAATTTCATCTAAAATAAAGCGGTGACATTTTTCAAATACAAACTCGCACCACACTTTCATTACATACATATCGGTATCAATAAACAAGGGGTAGGACTGCTGTGGTTTTATCTCCATAGTTTTTAAAGCCTCTTGCGTGTGTTTATCTTCCAGCGCCAGTTGCCCTTTGGCAATGGTCAGCAGGTCATCAAAACTATAATCGGTTCCATTGGCCAGCAGGTATTCGCGGGCATATTCTGGACACCATTGTGTACCGTAATGTTCGGCCAGCTGCGTACATAAAGTGCTTTTGCCCGTGCTTTCGGGCCCCAGTATCACTATCTTCTTCAACATATTCATGGTATATACAACAACAGCTTTACTTATTAGGTTTAAAATTGCGGCGGGCCAGTTCCTTGCGCACCCGGCTCAGCGATTCGGGGGTAATGCCCAGGTAGGAAGCTATCATCCATTGTGGTACCCGTAACAACAGGTTGGGATAACGTCCAATAAAATCAATATACCGTTCTTCGGCCGTAGCGCCTATTAACAAACTAATACGCTGCTGGTGCTGTCTTACCTGGTTGTGCAGGGCACGGGTATTAAACTCATTAAAGCCGTCAATGCCCGCAGCTATATCAAAAAAACTATGGGTAAGTACAACTATTTCGGTATCCTCAATAGCATCAATAAAAAACAGGGCTGGTTCGTTAAACAAAAAACTGTTGCGGTCGCTCAGCCACCAGTTTTCCGGCGCAAATTGTATTACATGTTCCTTGCCCGCATTATCCACGGTATACGAACGCAATAAACCCGAACTTACAAAATACACTTCGCTACATATTTCATCCTGCCTTAACAGCACAGTGCCTTTGGCAATTTGTTTGGTTAATAAAGCTGGCTCCGCTTTGCTAAAATCATCCTCGCTAATGCCGGCTTTCTGCTGTAAATATGTTTTAAAACTTGCTATCATGGGCTGCTAAAATATTAAATAATAAGCATGTTTAGCAGGTAAAAAGCAAAAGCCTGAATACCGTTTAATAAAAAACACCTCTTTGTTTCAAAGAGGTGTTGATAGTTATAAAAAGCCTTGCTATTATTTATTTAGCGGCCGTTTCGCTTTTTGTTTTATTATAAGCTTCTATACCTGCTTCCAGCCATTCCTTATATTTATTAATATCCGGGGTATACCCTACAGGATAAGTAAGTAACTTCTCGTTACCATCCAGCGCCACATATAAAGGTTGGGTTACCTGGTTAAAGTTTTCGGCCTGGAAAGTGGACCATTTATCCCCTACAGTATTAATATCCTTTTCATCCCCGTTAGCATATTTATAAATAAACCTTTCATCAACCGGAAGTTTTTTCCTGTCATCCACATAAAGAGATACAAGAATATACTTGTCGTTAATGATCTCGGAAATAGCCGGGTCAGGCCATACCTGCTCCTCCATTTTACGGCAGTTTACACAGGCCCAGCCGGTAAAGTCAATCAGGATGGGTTTGTTCTGCTCTTTTGATAACTGCAGCGCTTTATAATAACTGTTTACTATTTTAGGTTCAATTCCCTTGCCATGCACATTGTTTTTACCATAGACGCTATAGCTTAATGGCGGCGGAAAGCCGCTCAATAGTTTTAAGTTGGCATATTTACTTTGTGTAACACCGGGCACCAGGTAAATGGCAAAGGCAAAGGCCAGCACACCCAATACCTTGCGTACGGGCGATATTTTTGCACCGGAATGATCATGCGGCAGTTTTAACCAGCCAAATAGATAAGCACCCAGACCTAATGCAGTTAATATCCAGATACCGATAAATACTTCACGTTTTAAAATACCCCAGTGTTCTACCAGGTCGGCATTGGATAAAAATTTAAAGGCCAGCGCTACTTCCACAAAAGCCAGTATTTTTTTAACCGTATCCAGCCAGCCGCCACTCTTGGGTAATGATTTTAACCAGTTGGGGAACATGGCAAAGAGTGCAAAGGGCAGGCCCAGCGCCACACCAAAACCGCTCATACCCGCTGTTAATGCCCAGGCACCGCCGGAAGCTTTACCCACCAGCAATGAGCCTAAAATTACCCCGGTACAGGAGAAAGATACAATTACCAGGGTTAATGCCATAAAAAATATACCGCTGATACTGCCGGTACTGCTTTTTGAGTCGGCCTTGCCGGCTATACTGGCCGGCAGGGTGAGTTCAAAGTATCCAAAGAAAGAAATAGCAAAGATGATGAACACCACAAAGAAGAAGATATTCATCCAGGCATTGGTGGCAATATTGTTGAATATTTCGGGTTGCACATTATCCAGTAAGTGGAAGGGACCGCTGGCCAGTGCATAAATTAATAAGATAAACAGGCCGTATAACACCCCATTACGGATAGCCTGACCCCTGGTTTTGGAGCGGTTGGTAAAGAAGGATACGGTTACCGGTATCATGGGGAATACGCAGGGCGTTAATAAAGCGATCAGGCCACCCACAAAACCTAATAAAAAGATGGTGAACAGGCTTTCCTGGTCAAATGATTTATCACCTACGGGTATTACGGGATTATTCAGGTCAATGGCGGTACGTTTAATAATATTTTCTTCGTTTTTGGAAATATCCACCCCACCTTCAAGCGCTACCGTTTTGGTTTCTTCAATGGGTAAAAACTGGTCGGGCGCACTGGCGGCAAAACCAGTTAAAGTAATTTTTACTTCAGCAGGAATTTTAGTGGCAATATTGATGGTCTGGGTTACCTGTACCGTACCGGTATAAGCATTTACCTGTTTATTAAAAATAGGATCCTGCAGGGTTTTACCCGCCTGGGCACCCTTTGTTTCGCCTTCTTTGGTAATATTTTCGTTATCCCATTTCAGGGCAATGGCCGCTACGCCGTCTTCCACCAGTTCTGTGGCATACACATGCCAGCCATCTTTTATAGTGAGATCAACCACCAGGTCGTAGCTTTTATCGGTTTTTTTAACTGATTTAATGTTCCACTGTACCGGGCTTTGCTGTGCAGGAGCATCCTGTGCCAGCAGGGTTGCAAAGGGTAAAAATGCAATGAGTAATAACGAAAATAGTTTTTTCATGATGACTGTAAACATGGTTGATCAGATAATAGTAAACAGGTAATCTATAACCTTTTCCGCCCCTTTTTGTTGTAAACAACCAGTAAGCGGATGGCAAAGTTATTGTTCTAAGCGGTATAAGGCTTTCAAAATAAGGACAAACTGTTATACAATTTGTAGTATTAAATATGCTTTTTAGCGCTGGATTGGCGAATAATGAGCTGAGGTTCGAGTACCGTGGTCTCAAATTCGGTAACGGGCCTCTTGCTTTCAATCAATTGTAATAGCTGGTTGGTAGCAATTTCACCCATTTCCAGGGCCGGTTGTTTAATGATGGATAAGGGAGGTTCTATGAGCTCGGTTAAGTCGGAGTTGGAAAAACCGATCAGCCCCATTTGTGCGGGCACACTGATCTGTTGCGATTTTAAAATACGTAAACAGCCCGTGGTCAGTTTATCGGACAAAGAAAGTATGGCATCGGGTTTTGTGGGTAAGGCCAGCAATTCGGTTACCGCCTGCCCTACTTCTTCCAGTACACGGCCGCCGTTGGGACAAAATTTGATCATATCGTCACTTACCGGAAGGCCGTTTTCCCTTAAGGCGGCTTTATAACCTTCCAGCCGGTCTTTACTGATGGACAGCAGTTCGCTGCCACTTACCGCCGCAATGCTGGTATAACCATTACCGATAAGGTGGGTTACCGCATCGTAAGCGCCTTTATAATTATCTACAATTACTTTATGGGTATCAATATCATTAACAATCCGGTCGAAAAAAACAATGGGCATACCCCGGTCAAATAGTTCTTTAAAACTGCTGAAGTCCCTGGTTTCGGCCGATACCGATACAATCAGCCCATCGATAGAACGGGAAGTAAGGTAGTTGAGGTTTACCAGTTCTTTATCGTTGGATTCGCGGCTTTGTGATATAATAACGTTATAACCGTTATTGTTGGCCACCGATTCAATGCCATCAATGGTCTGTGAAAAAAAGCTGTTGGCAATTTCGGCCACAATTACGCCAATAGAGCGGCTGCGGCGTTCTTTTAAACTTAATGCAATGGGGTTGGGATGATAGTTAATGTTTTCGGCATATTGCAGTACCAGTTTTTTGGTTTCGGGGCTGATTTCATAGCTATCGCGTAAGGCCCGTGATACCGTAGAGGTAGAAAGACCCAGGGCTTTGGCAATATCTTTTATGGTAACTGCTTCAAAACGCATAATGCAAACAACATGTTTCCTTTATAAAGGCTATAAAAATAGCGTATTTGCTGCGTATTATGCTTAATAAAAACTTATAATTGTTATGCCGTTGGCGAAGCACACCATTGTTACAATAAATAACCTTGTTTTACAAACACTGTTTAAAAATTCATTTAGAATACCGGATAGCAGAAGTTTTTAGCGTATAGCTTAAAAATTATTCTATTGCTGAAAGGCTGCCGGATGCGGAGGGCGGCGACCAGCGGGAGCCGGTGCGCAGCAAAGCGAAGCACGGTACCCCCGCAGCAGCCGGAACGAAAGCTGAGCAACGATATACAGCTGACAGCCCCTCGTTAACAATAGTTTATTTCGTATTTTCAGCGGCGATTTTCTCCTTGTTATTTTGCATTTGATTTAAAGTTTAATTATGTTATTACGTGTTGCTTCGCTGTTATTGTTACAGGTGTTGTTTGCTACATTTGTTTTTGCCCAAACGAAAAGTTTATACCTATGGTATGATAAGCCTGCCAACGCTACGGCGAAGGACCTGGAGAATGGCTGGCAGAATGATGCCGAGTGGCTGAAAGCCCTACCCGTTGGTAATGGTTTTATGGGCGCCATGGTATTTGGCGATGTAAATAAAGAAAGACTGCAACTGAATGAAAAAAGCCTGTGGAGCGGCAGTATGGCAGATAATGATAACCCCGATGCCTATGCATCCTTACAGGAGATACGCAACCTGCTTTTTGCCGGCAAGTATAAAGAAGCTACGGAACTGACCAATAAAACCCAGGTAGCCAAAGGCAAGGGCACCGGCTTTGGCAATGGCAGTAATGTACCTTATGGTTGTTACCAGACTTTAGGCGATGTATGGCTGGATTTTAATACCCATGCTGCTTTTACCAATTACCGCCGCCAGCTGGATATTATGAATGGAGTGGCACAGGTACAGTACCAGCAAAATGGTGTACAGTTTAAACGTGAGATTTTTGTAAGTAACCCAGACCGGGTAATGGTAGTAAGACTGACCGCCTCGAAAGCCGGTAGTATTTCTTTTACCCTATCAGTGAACCGCCCGGAGCGTTATAACACAACGGCAGCACAAAATAAGCTGACCATGCAGGGCCGTTTGAATGATGGCAAAGGTGGTGAGGGGCTGGCATATGAAGTGGATATTGTACCGGTGTTGGAAGGTGGTAAAATAAGAACAGATAATAATAGTTTAGTAATAGAGAAGGCCAATAGTGTAACCCTGGTTATTGGCGCTGCTACCAGTTACCGTTTACAGTACCCCGATTATACCAACCCGCATTTTAAACAGGAGTTAACGCAGTATGTAAACAAAGCGGTGAAAACAAAGTACAACACCCTGTTACAAAAACATATGTCCGATTTCAGTGGTCATATGAATAAAGTAGTATTGGAGCTCGGTAATAAAGCTGATAACAAATTACCTACCGATGTTTTACTGGCAAATAATAAGCAAGACCGCAACGGGCAATACCTGTATGCTTTGTATTTCCAGTACGGCCGTTACCTGTTATTATCCTCCTCGCGAAAAGGTAGTTTACCGGCCAACCTGCAGGGTATATGGGCCAATAAAATTCAAACACCCTGGAACAGCGATTACCATACAAATGTGAATGTACAGATGAATTACTGGCCGGCAGAAACAGCTAATTTATCGGAAACCCATTTGCAGTTAGCTGACCTGATTGAATCGCTGGTAGCGCCGGGCAGCAAGACTGCGTCCATTCATTACAAGGCAAGGGGTTGGGTAATGCACCCTATTACCAATATATGGGGTTATACATCGCCGGGTGAACACCCCAGCTGGGGATTACATGTGGCTGCCGGCGCCTGGATGAGCCAGCATTTATGGGACCATTATGATTTTACCCGTGATAAAAATTATTTACGCCGCATTTTCCCGGTATTACAACAGGCGGCTGTTTTTTATGTGGACTGGCTGGTAAAAGATCCGGAAACCGGTAAGCTGGTATCGGGTCCCGCCTCATCGCCTGAAAACAGTTTTGTTGCGCCGGACGGAAGCACGGGCACCATTAGCATGGGGCCGGCACATGATAACCAGTTATTGTTTAATTTATTCAGCAATACCCTGCAGGCTGCTGCCGACCTGGGTATACAGAACGATACCATTAAGGCGATACAGGAAACATTACCACAGTTAGCAACACCTGCCATTGGCTCGGACGGGCGTATTATGGAATGGGCCAAAGAGTTTGTTGAACGCGAGCCGGAACACCGTCATATTTCCCATTTATTTGCTTTATACCCCGGTAACCAGATATCGTATTTTAATACTCCCGAACTGGCTGCCGCCGCCCGCAAAACCCTGGAGAAAAGAGGTGATGGCAGTACCGGCTGGTCATTGGCCATGAAGATAAGCTTTTGGGCACGCCTGCATGATGGTGACCGGGCGCTGAAACTTTTAAATAACCTGTTAAGCCCGGTGTTTGCCAATAGTACAGGCACCATGGCCGGTGGTGGTACTTATACCAATTTATTCTGTGCCCACCCGCCGTTCCAGATTGATGGCAATTTTGGCGCTACCGCAGGCATAGCGGAAATGCTGGTACAAAGTCATGAAAGTTTTATTGAGTTGTTACCGGCCTTACCCTCCAGCTGGCAGGAAGGTAAAGTAAAAGGTTTGTGCGCCCGGGGCGGATACGAATTAAGCCTGCAATGGAAGAATGGGGAACTACAGGGCGCTACCATATTATCCAATAAAGGCGGTAGTATAAAAGTGAAATATAAAAACAGGGAATTTAATTTACAGACGGTTGCCGGGAAGACCTACACGTTAACACAATTATTATAAACCGGGTAAAGTAAAGGGGATATTACCCCTTTACATATTTTACGGCGTAATGGCCGTTCATATTTTCCAGCATGGCAACCTGTTGTACAATGAGTGGTTTTTTGTAAACCTCTACCAGGCCCGGGTGTCCTGCATAATCGCCTGCTGAGCTGTATATATAATCCGATGCAATGTTGACCACGCGGTCACGCACAGCCGTTTGATGAATGGAGTGCAGGCATTCGGCAACTTCGGATATATTGCTGCCATCAACGGAGATGGCGGTCATATCTTCCTGCCATAACAATATTTTTTTCTCGGAAGAAAACAGCCCTTTTGATTTTTCAATTTTATCCGTCATCCAGCTTTTACGCAAAATGGGCTCAGTGTCCAGGGCCTCCATAATTTTATCGGTTGTAAAACTTCGGTATTGCTGTATTACCTCGTTGAGTTTATAATCTTCGCGGCTTTTAACCAACATGTAAAGCGCATTGGTAGAGAGGTACCAGCCAAAAACCATTAATCCTTTATGGTGAATAAAGTAATTTAAGGAGTGTACGATGATTTGTTTGTAAACCGGGCGGATGAAGACATCAATACAATCCACGGTACATAAACTGATCAGGACCAGTTCTTCCTCTTCGTAATGTGTAGTATAATAATCATTGTTCATAGCTTGTTTTTCTAAAGGTTAAGCCATTACAGCAGGTGTTTTTCCTTTTGCTGCAAACAAAAGGAGATACAGCGTTTTCTGCCGGTAAATATTGTTTTGATGATGAAGGGGATCGGGTGTGCGGTCAGGGACCGGCGGTACCCTGCATAAAAAAACCATACTTACACCCAGGGAAATACAAATCCTGTTCCAAACGCATTTTTTGTGGGTAAAAAACCGTATTTCAATATTTTATAACGGGGCCATGAACGAATAATTACCGGCAAATACTGCAATGCTTAATATATTTGCTGATAAACAGCAACCCTGTTCAAGTAATGTAATACATGGCATCAAAACGTACCAGGAAAAAGATCCGCTGGCTTCTGTATTTTGTTTTTTTATTACTGGCCATTTTTGGTGCCACTATGGTGTACAAATGGATCGAGTACCGCAAAGCAAAGTTTACCCGGTATGAAGCCTTTGGCATCAGTATCCCGGATGGTTATGATATACACGGCATTGATGTATCGAGATACCAGCACCTGATTGCCTGGGAAGAAGTAAAAAAAATGCAGGTATGGAATATAGAGATGCGCTTTGCCTTTATTAAAGCCACCGAAGGTGTGGGTAATGTAGACCCGCAGTTTAAACGCAACTGGAAAAAAACCAGGGATAACGATATTGCTAGGGGGGCTTATCATTTTTTTATTGCCTCGAAGGACGGGAAATTACAGGCCGAGAATTTTATTAAACAGGTTTCCCTGCAGCCCGGCGACCTGCCGCCTGTACTGGATGTGGAGCAACGCAATGGCGTTAGCAAGGCCGTTTTACAGAAAGAGGTAAAAAAATGGCTGGCCACGGTGGAAAATTATTACGGGGTAAAACCCATTATTTATACCAATGCCGATTTTTACCGGCAAAACCTGGGGAGTGATTTTGACAGTTACCCTTTATGGGTGGCCCATTATTACGAAAAACAGCAACCCAGGATTGGAAGGCGCTGGCAGTTCTGGCAACATAACGACAGCGGGAATGTAAACGGTATTACGGCCAAAGTGGATTTTAACGTGTTTAACGGCGACTCTACCGAATTCAGATCACTCTTAATACAGGAACCATAATTATATGAACGAGGACAGCGATATAGCCGTATTAGGTTTTTTTGTAAAAATTTTAAAATGCGTATCGGCCGCTTTATTGTGGATGATGGCCATGATATTGCTGGGCCTGCGTTTTGAACTGGCTTATCCCGCTGCATTTGGCCTTTGGGCAACTATTATTTTTTATGTAGTGGCCCTGGTATCGCTTTTTTTTACCGCCCGGTATATTTTCCGTACCATCAGGGACAAAAAGCCTTTATAAAAGCTTTTCTCCGGGCCTATTCGTTTTACGGGGCAAATCTCTCACCGGTTTGCCGTAACTTTACCCGCTTAAATTGTTTGTTCCGGTGCCAGATAAAATTCAGCTTTTACCCGATAATATTGCTAACCAGATTGCTGCCGGCGAGGTGATACAACGCCCTGCCAGTGCGGTAAAGGAGTTATTGGAGAATGCGGTGGATGCCGGGGCTACCGAAATAAAGCTGATTGTGCAGGACGCCGGCAAAGCCCTGATACAGGTGGTTGATAATGGCAGCGGTATGAGCGAAACCGATGCCCGCATGTGTTTTGAGCGCCATGCCACTTCCAAAATAAAAAGTATTGACGATCTTTTTCATATACGCACCATGGGCTTTCGTGGTGAGGCCCTGGCCTCTATTGCAGCCGTAGCCCAGGTAGCCTTAAAGAGCAAAAGGGCCGAAGATGAAGCCGGTACTTATATTGAAGTAGAGAACAGCCGGGTACAGAAACAGGAGCCGGTGGCCGTGGCAAACGGCACCAGTATTGCCATGAAGAACCTGTTTTTCAATGTACCTGCCCGCCGTAATTTTTTAAAAAGCAATGCTGCCGAAATGCGGCATATTGTAGATGAGTTTATACGGGTATCCATGGCTTTTCCCGATATACTGTTTACCCTTACCCATAATGAACAACAGGTTTTTTACCTGGAGGCCGGCAGTTTGAAACAAAGAATATTACAGATACTGGGCAATCCTTACAATGCCAAAATGGTATCGGTAAAAGACAATACTGCTTATTTAAACATACATGGCTTTATTGGTAAGCCGGAAACCGCAAAAAAAACAAGGGGTGACCAGTATTTTTTTGTCAATAACCGTTTTATTAAAAGCGCTTACCTGAACCATGCGGTGATGAATGCTTACCAGGATATGATACCTGCGGACAGCTTTCCCATGTATGTATTGTTTATTGAGCTGGACCCCACCCAGGTGGATGTGAATGTACACCCTACCAAACAGGAAATAAAGTTTGAGGATGAGAAGATCATTTATGCTTTTGTGCAGGCAGCCATTAAACACTCCCTGGCACAGTTTAGCGTAACCCCTACCCTGGATTTTGACCTTGACCCGACTATACAGCAATTATCATCGGTACAGCAACCTTTTACCGAAGCCAGGCAGCAATCCGCTTCCGCTACTTCCCTATACAAGGGTTTTACACAGGGTAACCAGGCCCATTTTATTGAGAAAGATGATAAACAGGCTTTAAAACACTGGCGTGATTTTTATGAAGCTCCGGCCACACCGGCCAGTGAAATGCCTTCCACACAACAGGAAGCCCTGTTAAGTACACAGGATAAATTTGATAACGATGATATTTTCCAGTTATTGAATACCTACCTGGTAGTACCGCAGCAGGACGGCTTTTTACTGGTACACCAGCAACTGGCGCATGAGCGTATTTTATACGATCAGCTGGTGGCTGCCGCCAAAGGTATTCCGGTGGCCACACAAAAAAGTTTATTTCCTGTTACAATGGAGTTTACCCCGGGCGATACCATGTTGCTACAGGAGTTGTTACCCGATTTAAACGAACTGGGCTATCATATAGAACCTTTTGGTAAAAATAGTTTTGTATTGCAGGGTACTCCTGCCGACCTGTTACCCACCGACCATACCCATGCTATTGACCTGTTGCTGGAGCAGTATAAATTTTTTAACAGTGAGCTGAAATTATCGCAAAGGGAAAGGCTGATCCGCTCGGTGGCCAAACAAAGGGCCATTAAAACCGGCACCCGGCTTACCGGCCGTGAGGTAAAACAGTTATTACAGGACCTGTTTGCCAGCAGTCAGCCCAATGCCGCACCGGATGGCGCTCCTACCTATTTTCATTTTTCGCAGGACCAGCTGGATAAAATGTTCGGGCGCTAGATCAGATCGTGATCATGGCCTTAATAACACCCATGGCCGGATCAAGCAGGTTTTTAAAACTATCCTTTACCTGATCAAAATCTAAGCGATGGGTAATATAGGTTGCCGGATTAACCCATCCGTTTTTCATCGACGATACCACATGATCAAAATCTTCACGGGTAGCATTACGGCTGCTCATTAAAGTAGACTCTCGTTTATGAAACTCCGGATGGTTAAACGCGAAAGCTTCTTTCTGTAAGCCCACCAATACAGCCCTGCCGCCATGTGCCAGGTAATTGATCATGCCATTGATAGCCCTTAAATTGCCGGTACAGTCTATTACCACATCGGCCATATCGCCACCGGTGATAGTTTTTATCTGTTCCACCGCATCAGCATCTGCCGCATTTACGGCATGTGTTACGTTTAATTTTTCTTTACAGAAGGCCAGGCGTTGCGGGTTAATATCCATGGCTATTACTTTGGCACCGGCTATGCGGGCAAACTCCATCGTACCAAGCCCTATTGGCCCGGCACCAATAACCAATACCACATCATCCTTTTCCACTGCCGCCCTGCGTACGGCATGAGCGCCGATGGCCAAGGGTTCTACCAGGGCCAGCTCATCCCAGCTGAGGCCTTCGCTTTTTACCAGGCTGTAATCCGGTACTACCAGGTATTCGCGCATGCCACCATCCACATGCACACCACAAACCTGAATGGCTGCGCAACAGTTGGGCTTGCCTTTACGACAGGCCACACAGGTGCCACAATTAAAATATGGAATGATGGTTACAGCCTCACCGGCTGTAAACCCTTCTGCGGCCGTAGTAACAATTTCGGCAGCCAGCTCATGGCCCAGTATACGCGGATATTGAAAATAAGGTTGAGTGCCTTCATAAGCATGTAAATCGGTACCGCAAATGCCTATACGTTGAATACGCAACAAAGTTTCCCCTGCCCCCGCAACAGGAGCTTCATCATTACGATAAGCAAACTCTCCCGGGGTAACACATACTAATGATTTCACTATTAATTATTTTAATTTTTATCCGATTTTTGAAAAGACAAGAGAACTGCAATTGCCGCCAAAGCCAAAGGAGTTGGACATAATATGTTGTATGTCCATATTGGTATATTGCAGTTGTGGTACCAGCCCAGTGGCTGCAATAGGTTGCTTAAATTGCAGGGAACTATATATTTCGCCGTAATGCAGTTTTAATAAGCTATATATGGCTTCTATTGCCCCCGCAGCACCCAGGGTATGCCCGGTATAGGATTTGGTGGACATAAATACAGGCACTTTACCAAAGAGCCGTTGCATGGCTACACTCTCCGTTTCGTCATTATTTTCAGTTGCTGTTCCATGTGCATTAATTACATCAATGGAGGAAGGCTCCAAGCCCGCTTTATCAATGGCCCTTTGCATACTTAAAAAAGGACCTTCCCCTTCCGCAGAGATGGAGGAAGGGTGAAAAGAGTCATTACTGTTACCATAACCGCTTACCACGCCGTAGGCTTTTCTGCCTGCCAGGTCCTCTTCCTTTTCCAATATTAAAAAAGCCCCGGCTTCGCCCAGGTTCAGGCCGCTGCGGTCCGCATCAAAGGGAGCACAAGGTTCGGCCGAAAGAATATGTAAGGCCTTAAAACCATTAATGGTAAACTTGGCCAGACTATCGGCTCCGCCCACAATTGCCCTTTTGGCCAGGCCGCTGTTGATCAGGCGCATACCAAAAGCAATAGCATTGGCCGATGAGGAACAGGCGGTATTGATAGTGTTAACAATTCCGCCGATATGAAAGTATTGCTGCAGGAATAAAGTAACGGAAGCATTATCGTAGCTGGACACATAAGGTGAGCCTTCACCCGTTGTACTGTTGGCATCATTGTACAACTCATCAGTAAGGCACATGCCGCCCACCGTACTGGCGCCGATCAGCGCTGTATCGCCGGACATGAGTAACTCCTGCGACAAGCCCGCATCAGCAATGGCTTCCTGCAAAGCGTGTAAGGCCAGCAGCGAAGTGCGGGTAACACCCGGTGCCGTAATATTCAATTGTTCCTGTAAACCGGCGGTGCTGGTTTTAACTTCTCCGAAAGGTAGGGTTCCGGCATAACGTGAGGCAAACTGTGATTCCCGCTGAATACCGGTTATTCCCTGCTGTAAAGCGGCCCTGTTGTCAGCCACACTGTTACCAATAGCGCTGATAGCGCCCATGCCTGTAATGCATATGCGACTCAATACCTGGGTTATTTTGTACGGTTTTTTTCAATATAGTCAACCATTGTATTAATGTCCACTAAAATTTTGCGCCCTTCTTTCGGGTCCTGGATATTAATACCATACTCACGGCTCAGTAACACGATCAACTCTATTGAGTCAATAGAATCCAAACCAAGTCCTTCTCCAAACAGCGGTTCATCGTCTTTAATATCTTCCGGTTTAACGGTAGTGAGGTTTAAAAACTTAATGATCTGTTCTTTCAACTGCTGTTTTAATTGTACTGTTTCCATGTTATATATATTAGCCCACCGGTTTTATAAAACAGTGAGGCCTTTTTAACTTTTTTATTTCTTTACTTAAGCAATTTGCAACAAATGCACCATTACTGGCAACCTTTAACTATTAACCAATAACCATTATGTTGCTTTTCCGGCAACTACTGTACCAATCCCTTACGTTTCAATGCCCACCAGGCCAATGCCTGGAATAGTAGGGTAATTACCAGCAAAGGTATAATATTCATGATTATATCGCCCAGCTTGCCGCCTTCTAAAAACAGGCCGTAATACGCTTCCAGGCACCAGTGCAGCGGTGATAGTTTCATAATAAACACAAAGGATGATGGCATGGCAAAAGCCGGCACCAGCACGCCTCCAACGGCCGCCAGTAATACAATGGAAACAGCACCAATACCATTGGCCTGCTCCTGCGTACCCGCCCAGGCGCCAATACATAATGCAAAACTGGTGGCGCACCACCCACTAATAAACGTTACCAGTAAAAGACCCGCAATATCATGCGGCAGGTTTAACTGTGGTAAGCCTATTAACGGAAACAGTAAAACGCCCAGCGTAAAAATGACCACTGCCTGTAAAAATGTGATACACACATAAGTAATTTGTTTACTCAGCATAGCCACACCAAAATGCGTTGGTAATGTACGCAAACGGATAAAACTGCCGCTGCGTTTTTCCCGAACAATACTACTGCCTAAAGAAATAACGATAAAGAACATGGCAAATACTGTCCATGCAGGAATATTATGCTGGGTAGCATTGGGCACATTGCGGTTACCATCTCTGGAAACAGGTACCTGTGTAATGGCAGTTTGCTGGCCTACGATCTGGCTCTCCACCGAATCGGGAATAGCTTCGTTATTAATATTAAAATAAAGCTCCTGGACAATGTATTTGCTTTGCACTACCTGCAAAACACTGCTCATAGCACCATCTACACTTTTACGGAATGACTGCTGCAATACCGGGTGATAATACAGAGTTAACGGGGTTAAACTATCAGCTGCGGGTGTGGGTATACCGGTACTGTCGCCCCCCACTACATTTTTCAGCGCTTTTTCCGATACGCTTTTTGCTCTTGCCATTACATCGGCAGAATAACGGGATGGGATCACGATGGCCAGCATAGCGTCCTTATCGTGCATGATCTTTTTTATGGCGGCTTCATCGGCGGCTGGCTCGCCTTTTGTAATAGCGAACATGCCGGTCTTTTCCATCGACTGCACCAGCTCCTGCGCCGCCGGGCCATTATCCTTATTAAAAAGAACAATCGCTATTTTATTATCATTCACCATCTCGAACGTACCATTCTGCACCGAAGTGATCACAATGGCCAAAACCACCGGCATTAAAAACATCAGTGCCAGCCCCACTTTATCGCGGGTGAGTATGCGCACATCTTTTTGTATGGTACTCCAGAGACGAAACATTTATTTAGTATACAGATTTTAGTATGGAGATATAAGATTTCAGATTGTTTTGCTTATAATTTAAAACTTTATTACTTATAACCTTTAATGCCTGTACGCCCTTCCGGTCAGCTGTAAAAACAAACCTTCCAGTCCCTGCTGGTGGTGTTGCTGCAGCAGGTTATCCAGGCTATCGTTCACCAGTATGCGGCCCTCGTCCATTAACGCAAAACGGTTACAGAGGTCTTCGGCCTCATGCAGCTGATGCGAGGTATACAATAAAGTAGTTCCCTGCCTGTTCAACTGTTTTAAATAATCAATAATAGCGTGACGGGTTTGTACATCCACCCCCACGGTCGGTTCGTCCAGTATTACAATTGCCGGGTTGGCCAATACGGCAATGGCCAGGTTTACCCTGCGTTTCATACCGCCTGAAAAATGTTGTACCGGTTTGTTTTTTACATGGTCCAAAGCCATTACCTGTAATAATTCACTGGTCTTGGTTTTGATCTCCTGTGCGTTTAACCCGGCCCAGGCTCCAAAAAAAGCCAGGTTTTCAGCCGGGCTCAGTTCCTGGTAAAATGAAAAATCCTGTGGCACAAAGCCCAGTATTTTTTTAACGGCCGTACTGTTCTCTTTTACTTCCAGGTCCTGTATACGCACATTGCCGGTATGATATTTAATCAGGCCGGTAATAATACTCATCAAAGTAGTTTTGCCGGCGCCATTAGGGCCGAAAATGCCAAACCGCTCCCCGGCCTGCACTTCCAGGTTAAGCTGGTTAAGCACGGTTTGTTCACCGTAACTGAACGATAAGTTTTGTATACTGATAGCCGTTGCCATTGGGGCTGCAAGATACTGATAGTTAGGGAACAAACAGGCTGATTCAGGTATGAACGGGAGTGAACTGTTTTTTGTTTTTTCCGAAGCTTTTTACAGATGATTTACACAGGCTTTCGCAGAAAATTGTGTTGGGATGTTATTCTTAGCTGAGTCTCCCGCAGGGGACTCAGCATTAGTAACATGTTCTACATTTAAAAAGATCAGTGTTTCTTCCCAGCCGGGTCTCCTGCGGAAGACCCGGCTGGGAAACATTTGGGAAACATTTGCTGGTGTTTGTGTAAGAATCGGTGCAAAGCCAACAGCGGCATTATACCCCCATTCAACTTAGTTTTTGTATAGCAAGGTCTAAGCTATCTTCCTTTTTCATGTTGAGTTTTTGTTTTATCCGGTATCGCGCCATGAGGATACTTTTAGGGTCTACTCCTAACCGATTGGCAATTTCCTTATTGGAAAGACCCATTAATATGTATGAACAGTGTTTTAGATCCAGCCGCGTAAGCTTATTATTAGCCAGCTGCTGCAGGCGGTTAAAAAATTCCGGGTGTATATTCGTCAGGCTGGCTTTTGCATGCTCTATATCCTCGTCCATCCGCTCGTCTTCTTTTAATATGCGCTCCATCTGATTTTTAAGTGCCCCGCCTTCCGGTTGCGCTAATTTGTCCCGCATTGTTTGTAAAATCTCATTTTTTTGTTCCATCTGTAAACTACCGGCCAACAGTTCTTTTTGCAGCCGGTCCTGCCTTTCCTGCAACAGTTCCTGCTCTGCTTTAAGTCGGGCCGCTTCTTCCGTTCGCAGCCGCTGCTGCTGAATAGAAGATCTCAGCCGGAAATGATAAGAACGGAAGAGAAAAATAAGCGCAAGCACAGCAGCTATTACCAGGCCGATAGAAATAAAATTGAGTTTTTTATTAAATGCTGCCCTTTCCTGGAGTGTTTCCAATTCTTTGTCCTTTTTTTCTGCTTCATATTGCACTTCAAGCCTTTGAGCTATAGATAATTTTCCGGCATTGTATGCTTCCCATTCGAAGCGCATATATTGTTTATAGTAGTTTAACGCTTTTACCTGGTTATCACTTTTTTCAGCTACGGCTGCCAGCCCTTTCATCATAGCAGCTTTTACCTGCATACTGCCGCCCGCATTACGGTCTACTTCTGCAAAACCCGACAGGAACAATCTTTCTGCTTCGGCATAATTTCCCTCGGCTATGGCATATTCACTTAAAATGCCATAACAATTGGCAATAATTTCTTCATGCCTGGTTTTTCGGGCAACTGCCAAAGAAAGGTTGATATAATTTTCGGCACTGTCTTTATACGTTTTTGGAAAGAACTCCCAATAAATATTCGCCATATTTAAAGCTGCCGCCGCTACATTGTTATGATTTACTATTCGCTTTGGCTGCGATTGAGATAGTAACAGTAATTGCCGGTTATAGAAAATGGCAGAATCCAATTGGTTTTTTTGTGAGGGGTCCTTTCTAAAATCCTTCAAAAAGGAAGATCCGGTAGCCAGGTAGGCATTGCAGATAATATCCGGCTCTCCTGATTGGTAGGCTGCATTTTGGCTTAGCCGGGTGTATTTTTTTAAATTTTTCACATCCTTCAAATCGGCATAAATACTGGCTAAATAGTGATATACAAGGCTTTCGTAAGCATACGCTTTTTGCCCCTCCAGCAGTTGCAGTGCTTTGAACAGGCTTGCCGTAGCTTTATCTGTATTATTTACATAATACTCCAACCAGCCTTTTCTTAACCATACGTAGCCGTTAATAACCCTGTTGGCAGATTTTGATGTATAATATAACGCGCTGTCGATATTTTTTTGAGCCAACACGAGGCTGTCCCGTTGTACATTCAAATAGGTGAGTGTGGCCAAAGCAAAAGCGCTGTATTGTCCGTCAGAAAACTTACGACTTAATTGCACCGCTTCATTCGTAGTGGTTAAAGCAGAGGGAAGGTCCGTTTCATACCTATTGCGGCCAAGATGCGATAATGTCATGGTCTTTTGCTCCGGGCTTAGGTTAGGGCTGCGAAGAACAGTTTTTAGCGAATCTTCGATAACGGATTGTGCCCTGGTATTATTAAGACCGGCAAAAACAACTAATATGATAACCAGGAGCCTTATAGAATACTTCATAATAATTATCCCGCATTAAGTATGAATGTTAGAAAGCCGCAGAAGACAAAAATACAACTTGCCCCTATAACTATATTTAACTACTGGTACTGTATACCATATCCTAAAGCTAAAAAGGGAGTTTGTAGATGTTTTATAGCTCATTTTTTCTATTCCTGTAGATGTTTTGTAGATGCCAAATTGTTGGAAAACGAAGGCTCAGGCCAGCATCTTTGCTGTAGAAACAAAATTTAATTTATGAACAACAAAACGCTCACAATTGTATCCTACATTACCATTATTGGCTGGCTGATAGCCTGGTTCTCTTATAAAGATCAGCCGGAAAAAGATCCCTTTGTTACTTATCACCTGGAACAAAGCCTTGGTGTATTCATTTTCAGCATCATTGTTTCTATTGTTGCCGGTATTTTAATGTCTGTCATTTCGGCATTATCCCTTGTTTTTTCTTTACTCTCTCTTATTCCATTCATCCTGCTGGTTTTAGGTATTATTAATGCGTCCAACGGGGTCACGAAGCCCGTGCCTTTAATCGGATCTTTTTTTGAGAAAAAATTCAGTTTTTTAACATAGGCAGCCGCCTGCGATTGACTTTTCACAGCCTTTAATACTATTTTATGAAGTCTACTATATTATTCCTGCTTTCTTTCACAATAGTTATCTGTGATGTTCCTGGCCAAACCACGGAAAGGTCATTTATAGAAGTAAGAGGCGTGGCAAAAATTGAGAGAACCATTAAATCGTATGTACTGGATATAGTGATAACAGAAGATCTGGCTTATACCGAAGATAAAAGAACAGGAGAGCAGGTAAAAAAAGCTTTTTTTGACAAGGCTAAAGCCGCCGGCTTTGATAAGAGTCGGTTTAAGGAGGATAAACTTGCTTATGCACTGACACAATATAGTGCCGGTGGCAACCTCTATAGCATTGAAATCACCAAGCCGGAAGAAGTGATAACACTGAATAATCTTACACAAGATAAAACAGGCGCCATATCTATTACCGCCCGTCGTGTTATTTACCTGCCGGTAAAAGATTTTTCCAAAATAATAACCACCGCCGTTGCTGACGGAAAAACACGTGCAGAAAAACTGGCCGCCGCCCTTGGTAAAAAATTGGGGGCGTTACAGACTGCTATCGATTATTCTACCATTAATGAAGAAGAAGAAAACACCACTTATTACCAGCCAAAGGAAGACCAATACTATTATATTTCTTTAAAATACCTGGTTGAATAAATAGTAGAAACCGATTTGTACACCCTATGTTGCTACAGTCATTAAACAATATGCACATGAAAAAAACGACTTTAATCCTGCTAGCTCTGGTATCAATAATTACCGTAACAGGCTGTAAGAAAGACAAAAACGATGACATGTCCACACAGGAAAAAATAATGGGCAAGTGGAATTATATTTCGCAGATTACAGAAACCGCAGAACCGCCCAACCCTGTTAAAATCATTACAAGGCCTGGAAAACCTGGCGATTATATTGATTTTCGCAGTGACGATACTTTGTATTTCGTAATAAACGGCGGCGAAGAAAAACAGGATGATTACACCCTGCTTAATGATACTGAGATAATCTTTGACGGTGGTACATATACCATAACTGAACTCTCCGAAAGCAAGTTTGTAATGCGCCATATTTCGCAGGATAGTGATGGCATAACATATACAATCACTATTACTTTAAGTAAATAAATACCAAACAGATGAAAACACGAATAATAATGATGCTCTTCCTGGGATTAATAATTACAGCAACGGCTTGTAAGAAAAAGGATGGTGCCAGTGAAGAAGATAAAAAGGTACAAATGATGCGGCAAAAAATTCTGGGCTACTGGAATTTAGTAGAATTTATAGAAGAAACAAAAGTCGGCAACAACCCTCCTGAAGTAATCAATAATGACCCGAAAAACGTGTACTTCGAGTTTTTCGCCAACGGCAGGGTGAAAACCAATGCAGAAGGGGAAGATGAATTTGATTATGAAGTGAAGCCAAACAATAAGCTGATGTTATGGGACAATGAACAAATCATTGTAGAGCTGACGGATAATAAACTCACGTTTAAAAACACGGCAACATCACAAGGCACCACTTATACCCAAACCTATTATTTAACCCGCTAGCGAAAGTATTACAAATAAAAACGGAGTACTACATCATGGCTAATAGAATTAATACAGTACAAGCGAGTCCAACAATTTTGTTGGGGTAAACTGTGGCAACAGGCGATGATAGTTACACTGCTGATGATGAACATAATAAAAGGTCAACAATACTGTTGACCTTTTATATTTTGTATTTGCTTAGTAAGAATTTCCCTTCGGTTATCATCAGCCGGTTATCAGTCCTGACTGTCCAACCGCTCCCCGGCCTGCACTGTCAGGTTAAGCTGGTTAAAACACGGTTTGTTCACCGTAACTGAACGATAAATTTTCCTCCCGGCCGGGAAACTATACTGACCCAAGAACTCCGATTC
>CAYUMH010000001.1:0-145154 GCA_964445775.1 uncultured Terrimonas sp. | reverse complement strand
TTAGCTGAGTCTCCCGCAGGGGACTCAGCGTTAAGCTAAAGCTGTACAAATCTGCGCACCCAACAATACTGGCCGGCGTTATTGGGGCAGGTAACATAAAAAAGGTCAACCGTAACGTTGACCTTATAAAATGCTGTTGTCCGATTCTTAGCTGAGTCTCCCGCAGGGGACTCAGCGTTAAGCTAAAGCTGTACAAATCTGCACACACAACAATACTGGCCGGCGTTATTAGGGCAGGTAACATAAAAAAAGGTCAACCGTAACGTTGACCTTATAAAAAACTGTTGTTATAATTAATAAATACTTTTCCCTTCGGTTATCATGATCCAGTTATCGGTGCGGAAGGGGGACGCCGGTAAACCGTCAGCATTGTATAAATTGGCATCATCGGGGTTATTGGCCCATGCATACCGTACTGCCACCGGTTTTTTCACAAATGAATTATGTACCACAATGGTATTACCTACGATCTGCGCCTGTGCCCACACAAATTTTTTATCCTCGCCTGCAATGGTAAAGCCACGCAGGTAAGCATATTTATCCTTCGCTACCAGGCCATTGCCAATATGATCGAAGGTAAGGACGATCTTATCACCCTGTACCTGCATGGATTTATATACCGGCCCGCTATGCACCAGGTCTTTGTTATACGCCACTTTTTCTGCGGCCAGGGCTAAACGGTAACCTACATCTTTTTTGTTACGGGGGTGAATATCTTTCGCTTCGCCAATATCAATAATTACGGCTTCGCCGGTTTGTGGTAAACTTAAGGCACTATGTTGTGCATCACGCAATTCAGCCCAGGCGCTTTCAGCAGGCTCCGGCGAGGCGGCCATAAAGTTGGCCAGCTGCACCCAGATAAAAGGAAAGTCATAACCCCATTTACTACGCCAGTTTCTGATCATGGCCGGGAACAGGGTTTTGTATTTTGCCGCTTCATCTGCATTCGATTCGCCCTGGTACCAGATAGCGCCTTTAATAGCATATTGTATCAACGGGGCAATCATGGCATTATACAACTGCGAAGGGAAAGCGTTGGGACCGATCTCTTTTAATCCAAAATCGGTTGACAGTACCGATGGCTTATACTGCCACTGGCCGGCTAAAGGTATTTTAGCCCCTTCAACTTCTATATAAAGCTGGTCAGCATTGCCGGTTAAACCGCCGCCGCCGCCGCCGTCTACTACTTTAATGGTCAATGTATTTTTTCCTTTTTTTAAATTCCCGGTAGGAATAGTGTAAACCCGGTCCTGGTTCCATACACGTCCGGTACCAATTAACTGGCCGTTAAGGTAGGTAGAGTCAATATCATCAACAGGCCCTAAACTCAACACTATATGGGCATTGGCAGGCAGGTCGTTTACATCAAACTCTTTTTTAAACCACACAATACCATCTGCATTACCAATTTCCGAACTTTCATAACTCGCAGGCTGCATAATCGGCTTCCAGCCGATTACATTATTGTTATACCATTTTTCTGTTGTGCCTTTATCGTTTTGTAAAGCAGTATTAAACCGGGCCTTTCTTTCATCAATACCACTCATTGAAGCAGCATAGGCATTTACATCTGCATTTTTATATTCCGGGCGCTCCTTCATCACATCCCAGCTTGTCCAGGTTTGTACATTGGTACCACCCCAGGATGTGTTGATCAGCCCGATGGGAATATTTAGATCCTTATGCAGTTGTTTACCAAAAAAATAACCTACAGCCGAAAAGTAACGAGACGACTCTGGTCCGCATACCTGCCAGGCTGCTTGTTTTACATTCGCTTTCGGAGCCATGGCCATATCTTTTTCCACCGTAAACAAACGGATATTGGGAAAGCTGCTGGCCGGCACTTCAGTCGCCGTATTACTCACATCGCCCAATGGCCATTCCATATTGGACTGACCACTACATATCCATACATCACCAATTAAAACATTGGTAAATGTTTTTGTTTCTTTTTTACCGGCAATCACCATCTCGTACGGACCACCCCAGGCCATGGGTTGCAGGGTTACCGACCACTCACCTTTAGCATTGGCCTTTGCCTGTAACTTTTGCCCGTTAAAACTAACGGTAATGCCTTCGTTTTTAGCCGCAGTACCCCATACTTTTACCGGTTTATCCCGTTGAACCACCATATTACTGGAAAAAAAATACGGCAATGTAATAGCGGCATACCCGCTGAACCCAATACTGATCGATACAATGCACAACAATAATTTTAACTTACTCATATAGCCTGTTTAGGCTTCTAAATTAACCCCTAAAATTTAAACGGCGAAAATGAAGCCGGTAATACTATCATTCGTTTGCAAATTTCTTTCTAACTTCCCCCGGTGAGTTCTACCACTACCACATCATCACAAGCTGCCTGGCGCAGGCTGCGTAAAAACAAAGGCGCTATTGCCGGGCTTATTGTTATTGGCCTGGCCGTGCTGGTAGCTGTGTTTGCTTATTTTATTGCACCCGACAATTCGCCTTATGCCAACAGGATGATCCTCGAAATAGGTGGTGAAAAGCCCGGTACAACCCGCCAGTTTTTACAGGTAAAGAAAGAAACAGGTTTTGCAACCGAAGGTTTTTTTACCCAACTGCTCAACGGCAAACAGGATAACTATTATTATGTACCCATTACCAGCCATACCATTAACGGTGATAGTGTGATTGTACAAAAGTATATTGATGAAGGCTTAACGGAAAGACAGGCCTATCACCAAACACAACTTGCTCCTGAACCCGTTACCAGCATTACCTTCTGGCTGGGTACCGATAAATACGGCCGCGATATTTTAAGCCGGCTGATCATTGGCACCCGTATCAGTTTAAGCGTAGGGTTAATTGCCGTGCTAATTTCTATCAGCATAGGGTTGGTATTAGGTTCTTTAGCCGGTTATGTACGTGGCCGTACCGATAGTGCTATCATGTGGTTCATTAATGTTATCTGGAGCATTCCTACTTTATTACTGGTATTCGCCATTACATTGGCATTAGGCAAAGGTTTCTGGCAGGTATTCATTGCAGTAGGGCTGACCATGTGGGTGAATGTGGCCAGGCTGGTACGCGGACAGGTATTGGCCGTAAGAGAAATGGAATATATTGAAGCAACAAGAGCATTGGGTTTTTCCGGTACCCGTACCATTGTCAGGCATATATGGCCCAATATCATCGGTCCGGTGGTGGTGATCGCTGCCTCCAATTTTGCATCGGCCATCGTGATAGAAGCCGGCCTTAGTTTTTTGGGTGTAGGTGTACAACCGCCGCAACCCAGCTGGGGGTTAATGATAAAAGAGAACTATAACTTTATCATCACCAATAATCCCATGCTGGCCCTGGCACCGGGTTTTGCCATTATGATACTGGTGCTGGCTTTTAACTTACTGGGTAACGGACTGAGGGATGCGATGAATGTGAGAGGAAAAACAAGTTAAAATGATGAGTGATGAATGTATGAATGATGAATGGGGAACGTAAACAGGCAAAAACAATCTACCCGTTTTTAAAAATTCCTTCATTCTCCTGGTTTTGATTAATATGCGACCCCTCAGGGGTCGGAAATTCCTTTTATTTAATATATCTAAAAACATATGATGCCTCGGGCATCAAAATGTATTTTAAAAATCCGGAGTTAAATTAATATCACTCCGATGCCGTTGGAATAAAACTTAACAGCTTCCAACAGGTACCTTCTTAAATAATCGTTCAAGAGGAAAACCACTTGCGATATAATGAAACCCTCATTATCAAATTATCTAATTGTCTAATTCTCAAATTCGCTCTACTTCATCATTTCCAGTTTTTGCTGCAAAGCAAACATCTCATCACGTAAACGGGCAGCTTCAATAAAATCAAGGTCCTTGGCCGCTTTATTCATCTGTTTTTTAACGTTGGCAATTTCTTTCTCCATCTGCGGAATGGTCACTTTGGCACTGTTAAGATAACTGGTCTCACTTTCAGCAGCCACCTGTACAATATCCTGTCCGTCGGCAATGGCGTATGGATTGGCCGGGTCAAAGCCTTTAATATCCAGCACCGATGTTTGGGCAAATACCTGTTGTTTACTTTTCTTAACAGTAGTAGGCGTTATGTTATGTTCAATATTATAGGCAATCTGTTTCTCCCGGCGGCGCTGGGTCTCATCCATGGTACGCTGCATACTGGCCGTTATTTTATCGGCATAAAAAATAACCCTTCCGTCCACATTACGGGCAGCACGGCCGGCTGTCTGCGTTAAAGATTTTTCATTACGCAAAAAGCCCTCTTTATCCGCATCTAAAATAGCCACCAGTGACACTTCCGGTAAATCCAGCCCTTCCCTTAGCAAGTTCACCCCTACCAATACATCTATCTCGCCCAGGCGTAACTGGCGCAATATCTCAACACGGTCCAGTGTATCTACTTCACTGTGTATGTATTTCGATTTTATATTTATCCTTTGCAGGTATTTGTCCATCTCCTCCGCCATGCGTTTGGTCAGGGTCGTCACCAATACACGATCGCCTTTCTTCACGGTCCGGTCAATCTCATCCAGCAGGTCATCTATCTGGTTTACCGATGGGCGGATCTCTATCGGCGGATCCAACAAACCGGTAGGACGAACCACCTGTTCCACCACCAGTCCATCCGTTTTCTGTAACTCAAAATCATCCGGTGTGGCCGATACAAAAATGGTCTGGTTCAATAAGGTTTCAAACTCATGAAAATTCAAGGGCCGGTTATCCAGGGCCGATGGTAAACGAAAACCATAATCCACCAGCACCATCTTACGGCTGCGGTCACCGCCATACATACCGCTTATCTGCGGAATGGTCTGGTGGCTCTCATCTATCACCATTAAATAATCTTTGGGAAAATAATCCAGTAAACAGAAAGGACGGGTACCGGGTAAACGGCGGTCAAAAAAACGGGAATAGTTCTCAATGCCATTACAATAGCCCAACTCGCGGATCATCTCCAGGTCATACTCCACTCTTTCCTTCAATCGCTGCGCTTCCAGCAGTTTACCATTCTCGCTGTAATAATTTACCTGGGCCATCATCTCATCCTGTATCTCGTGTATCACCTGCTGCAGCATATCTTTGGGCGCCACATACAGGTTGGCTGGAAAAATGGCGGCATTCTCAATGCTGCCGATCCTTTTATTGGTTGCAACATCTATCGTCTCTATCTCTTCAATCTCATCATCAAAAAAAGTTACGCGGTAGCCAAAATCCACATAAGGCAGGTTAATATCTACCGTATCACCCTTTACCCGGAATGTACCACGGTTAAACTCAATGGTAGTGCGGCTGTATAAGGAGTTCACCAGGGAATGTAAAAAGCCCTGGCGGGAAATCGTCTCCCCCTTACTGATCCGGATAATCCCGTTCTCATAATCCGTCGGGTTACCCATACCATAAATACAACTTACCGATGCTACCACGATAATATCCCTGCGGCCGCTTAACAAACTGGTCGTGGCCCTTAAGCGCAACTTATCCAGTTCCTCATTAATGCTCAGGTCTTTTTCAATATACACGTCCCGTACCGGCACATAGGCTTCCGGCTGGTAATAATCATAGTAGGATACAAAATACTCCACTGCGTTATCGGGGAAAAACTGTTTAAACTCACCGTATAACTGGGCCACCAATGTTTTATTATGGGTCAGCACCAGCGTGGGTCTCTGTACATTCTGTATCACGTTGGCAATGGTAAATGTTTTGCCCGATCCGGTAACCCCCAGTAAGGTCTGGAAAGCTTCACCGTCCTTTACCCCCTCTGTCAACTGTTTAATTGCTTCCGGCTGATCGCCTGCTGGTTTATACGCGGATTGTAGTTTAAATGCCATACTACAAATTTACCAAACGGTAGCCAATAAACCTTTTTCTATCTCAGGCCAACCTTCCCTTTCTATATACTACATACTGTATACTTCATACTAATCAGGGGCTGTCAGCTATAGTAACTCCGGTCAGCTCCTGTTCCCGCTGTCCGCTATACCCCGGTTTTATGTACCGGGGTGCCGCTTCCATCGGGCAGCCTTTCGGCAACAGTACACTATTCATCAACTAAAGAAAAGATAAACTCATCTATTTTATCAGTATAAAACAGGTTATATTGAAGTATGAAAATTGCCACCTGGAATATTGAACGTTTAAAACATAGTGCACGGCTTAATCTTATAACAAATGCTATCGACGACCTACAGGCAGACATCTGTGTGTTAACTGAAACAGACAGCAGGGTTAACACAAAAAATTATAAACATTGTATTGCATCTCCCTCATTAAAGCTGTTGCGGCCTGGTTATTATAAAGCGACGGAAAACAGGGTTACTATACTCACAAATTATGAGGTCATCGCACAGTATCCAACCTATGATCAATACAACAGTCTTTGTGTAGCAGTAAAAACCCCTTCGGGCAGCCTGTTGGTTTATGGTACCATTATAGGCATTTATGGCAACCGGCATCCCAACTTCAAGGAAGACCTGGTACAACAAATGGCCGACATGGAAAAATTTGCTTCTGGTAATAACTTTTGCCTGGCTGGTGATTACAATCTTAGCTTTTCTGATAAATACTATTTTACCAGCTTCGGCAGGAGTGAGATTGAAAAGTCCTTTGAAAAAAATAAGATCAAGCTATTAACCAGGCAGGCAAAAAATTGCATTGACCATATAGCTGTTTCCACCGGTTTTTTCAAAAACTATGAAGAGCCTCCGTTTGAATGGAACGAATCAAAAACACTCTCTGATCACAAGGGCATTTGTATAACCATTTTTTAAATCATCATCCAATATGAGTAAACTTCTTCTTTTGAATATATGCCTCCTGCTGGTCAATTTTGTAAACGCCCAGGATACCACTGCTATTTTAGCAAAAGCCGAAGTAAAAAAAGCTACTGAAGAGGAAATGAAAAGAGATAAGGAAAGAGTATTAGACATTATCAGCAGCCCTGAAAATGTTAAAAAACATTTTAATCATTTTGTCCTGGTGGGCCCCGAATTATGGGCGGTAATTAAAGAATTCGATCAGTTTAAACGCATCCCGGAAGGTAACCTGGTACTGAAAGTGCCAAAGTTTGAAGCCAACGGTACCTGGAAAACCACTAAAGAAGTTACAGGTAAGGTTTTACAAAAAGAAGAAGACTTTCAAACCCTCTTTACATGGTTAAACAACAACTTTACTTTAAACCATGCCGCTATTGTTAACAGGAACAATGCCGACGACTTTCTTTACTGGCTCTATTTTGCAAAAATTGAGGAGCCCATTATTACTGTTCAAAATAAAATAACAAGATTAATGTTCAAGTTTGTTGACCAAGGATTGTTTTTTATTGAAATATCCAATAAGCCCGTTTGTATATTAATGGAAGAAGAATAAGTACTAACACTAAAACAGCATACACATTTTTTGATGTCCACAAACCTGCAAAATCTCATTACCTTCACCTCATCCTTAAAAAAAGAAGTTAATGAACAAAGCCGGTAAGTGGTTGCAGTATTTATTACCCCTTTTTATTGTCCTGTTTTTTTACCTGAATAACCTTAACCGATTTGGCCATTTGTTATTAACCACGCCGGTCTTTTTATTATTCCTTGTTCATACGGCCGCTGCCTACCTGTTATTATCATTCTGCTTTCTTTTATTCAGAAAAAATAAAGCGGCCGCCTTACTGTTCAGCTCACTCTTCCTCATTTTTTTCTTTGCCTTTGGCGCCCTGCAGGATTTTTTATTCAACAGCCAGTGGATATTATTAAAACGCCTGTCCAATACCATTATCATCACCTTTGTTTTTTTAACCGGCTGTTTATTACTCAGCTGGTGGCTAAAAAAAAGAAAACCACTTGTCACCCGCCTGAATCGTTTTTTACTATTGGTATTTATATTCTTCCTGGTGTATGAAGCAGGTTTTGCTTTTATGTATCAAACGCTGAAAGCCGATAAACTGACAGCGCAGCCACAACAAATATTTAATAACACCCTCATCCCTAAAGACAGCCTGCCGGATATTTATCATCTCTTATTTGATAGTTACACCAGTAATGATCAACTGCAAAAACACTGGCAGTACACCAACCCGCTTTATAACCAGCTCGACTCCATGGGATTTTTTACAGTGGCTAAAGCCACCAGCAATTACTCCTTAACAGCCCTATCCTTAAATGCTGCCTTTAACATGAACTACCTGGCGGGCAATAAAAAAGAAAGAATACACAGCTTCGATAATTTCCTGTTATGGTCACTAAACCTGAAAAAAAACAGCTGGTTCCATTTACTGCAACAATATGGGTACGATGTACGGATAACCTCACTTATTTACGAACCCTACAGCACCAAGGCCAAAGGCAATATGGCGCACGGTAGTCCGCAAACCTGGCTGCGCCTGCAAACTTTTGAAAAACTGATAGCCGATCCCTGGCGCTTTAACCAATTGAAAAAGCTGGTTGGCCGGTCCGCAGCATTACCACCTTCGGTGGCAACCAAATACGGCACCATGCAGCAGTATAACCTTAACACTGCCCAACAGGTGTATAAGGACCTCGCAACACCCGCTACTGACCCCGGTTATACTTTCTATCATTTCCTGTTGCCTCACTATCCCTATCTTTTTGATGCGGCAGGTAATCCCTTACCCGTAACAGCAAACACCCTTAATCTTGACCCCAGGGGCTACCTGCAGCAGGTGCAATACAGCAATCAACTTATCAATAAATTGGTAAAAGCAATACTGGCATATAACCCCGCCAAACCCAAGATCATCATCATATCCGGCGATCATGGTTTTAAAGATTTCCAGGTGGGAGCAACAGATACCAGTCCATACCAGACCATCACGGCCATTTATTTCAGTGATAAAAACTACGCGGCCCTGCCCAATGAAATGAGCCTGGTAAACCTGTACCGCTTTGTTGCCAATAAAGCATTCAAACAAACCCTGCCGGCTTTAAAAGATAGTATAGTACAAGGGGAATAACTTATGAAAAGAGAAGCCTCAGGTTTAAAAACGCTCTTCTACCTCACGTATCCTTTTCTTCAACAATCCTTTTGGCGGAAATCTTTTGGCAAACGTGATGCGGTAATTACCCGTGCTGAATACATAGTCTCTTGACGATACCACACCCGGCGCTGTAACCCGGTTTGCTAACCAGGACAAAGAAGCCGACCATTTATCATTGTTATAACCAATAACGGTGCGGAAAAATAAATTGGGACTGAAGGTGGTTTTGGAAACCGTAGTACCATCCTCTTTCTTCTCTTTTACAAAATTAATATTGGTATTAATAGTCGATGAAGCCGTTGCAAAAAAATGCTCCTTATACACAAAAGTATAAGCATAACCCGCGCCCGGACCTAATGAGAAAAAACTGGATTTCGCAATATGCTGCTGCGGGTAAAAATTAAACAACGCTTCCGGTACCAGGGAACTGTCGGCCTTCACCAGGCCATAATACACTTCGGCCCCTACTAAAAAAGTACCCGCCGATTTTTTCTGCCATTCATTTTGCAGGAATGCCGCTTTATAAGAAAACCGGTCATAGTTTAATATATTAAAAGCACTAAAGCCCAGCTTACGTACTTTAATATCCGGGCGCTGGTAAAATGCCAGCGGGTCGTCATTGCCATATCCTTTAGGACGCAAATAAAAGCCTCCATAAAACTGCCCCAGCAGGTCCACCATCCATTTACGGGTATAAATATGCGTTTGCAGGTCCAGCGAACGGGTTTTGCCTTTTACATCATTATCCGGATTAATAAAAGATAAAGGGAAACTGGCATTTAAAGTAATGGGGCCGTAAGAAACGCCTACACCCAGGTTCAATGCGCCGTTTGGACGGTATTTAAGTGGCCTTACGCCCTGGTTGCCCTGTATATTTACATGCGTGTATTTACCCGAAAAAAATACACGGCCGGTGATCAATTTAGGATAGGTTTCATAATAACTGCTGTCAAAGTCAACCTTCTTTTTTTGTGCCATGCCCGTTAAAGAGCAGGCAAATAACAAAACAGCTCCTGTCCATTTTTTTATACAAAACAACATTTGGTAAAGTAAGGCAAAAAAATTGTGCCGCAAATAAACGCAGGCTTTTATTTTGTGTTAAGTTGTAACTTAACAACATGTTACGGATAATATTTTTATGTATTATAACGATTAGCGCTATGCTCACACAGGCTCAGACCAATATTAGCCCCTGGTTAAAAAAATATTTATACCAACATGCTTCACCGGCTTTACTGGGTATACTGCAACAGCCGGACACTTTCCGTTACCAGTTGATCTACACACAAATAAACCGTGATAAAAACAATAAACCGTCTTTCAAACATTTTTACCTGAATGTTGATAAGGACCGTTATTTCAATCCTGCCTCCACGGTTAAAATGCCACTGGCTTTTTTAGCCCTGGAAAAGCTGAATAACCTGCAAATTGCGGGCTTAAACAGTTACAGTGATATGCTCACCGATAGTGCCAGGCCTCCTCAGACAGCGGTAACGACAGACCCCACCGCAAAAAACGGCAAGCCTTCCATTGCACACTATATCAAAAAAATATTCCTGGTCAGCGATAACGATGCCTATAACCGCTTGTATGAATTCATCGGGCAGCAAACCATCAATGAACGCCTGCAGCAAATGGGTTACAATACCATGCAGATCACCCGTCGCTTTGTACGCATGACTGAAGAGGAGAATAAATACACCAACCCCATCCGCTTTTACAACGGGCAGCAATTAATCTATCAGCAACCAGAAGTTTATAGTCAATTCAAATTTGATTTCAGTACACCACGTTTTATCGGTAACGCCCATTACGATCGTAATGATAAGCTGGTGAACAGCCCCATGGATTTTACCACGCATAACAATGCACCATTGGCCGACCTGCAACAAATTTTACAATCCGTTTTATTTCCCGGGTCAGTAAAAGAAAAACAACGCTTTAATTTAACAACAGCCGACTACCAGTTCCTGTACCAATACATGGGCATGCTTCCATCCGAAAGTGATTATCCTAAATACGATACCACAGAATTTTTCGACAGTTATACCAAATTCTTTTTCTTCCGCGATAAAAAATCACCGGTGCCTGACTATATCCGTTCTTTCAACAAAACCGGCTGGAGCTATGGCTTTTTAACCGATATCTGTTATATCGTCGATTTTAAAAACAATATTGAGTTCATGCTCAGCGGAAATATCTATACCAATAAAGATGGGGTGTTGAACGATGACAAATACGAATACAACGAAACCGGTTATCCTTTCTTTAAAGAGGTGGGTGAAATTATCTATAACTACGAATTGAACAGGAAACGCAAACACCAGCCCATATTGGACGATTGGAAAAAAGTAACCGGTAAATAAACCGGCATCATATCATGGGCATCATTAACCGGTGCCAAAACAAAAGCATATGAAAATATTATTGACCGGCTGCTGCTGTTTACTCCTGCTGGCCGTACAGGCCCAGCAAAGCTGGATACGCATTAACCAGTTAGGTTATAAAACTTCCGCGCCTAAAATAGCGGTCTGGTGCAGTAAAACAAATACCACCGTCAGTACCGGGCAGGTCATCAATGCCGATAACAATAAAGTGGTCTTCACCATAAAAGGTATTAAACAGTTTGGCGCTTACGGCCCCTTTACCCAAACAGCACAGCTCGATTTTTCTGCACTAACCATACCCGGCAATTATAAAATAAAAGCCGGCAATGCCGAATCACCGGTTTTTAAAATAGGGAACGGGGTATATGCCGGTACTGCCGACTTTGGCCTGCGTTATATGCGACAGCAACGCTGCGGTTACAATCCTTTTTTAAAAGACAGCTGTCATACACAGGACGGGTATGCCCTCTACGGGCAATCGGCCGGTATAGCGGACAGTAGTTTTGTAGACGCTACCGGCGGCTGGCACGATGCCAGTGACTATTTGCAATATGCCACTACCACGGCCAATGCCACTTACCACCTGTTAATGGCCTACCGCGATTTCCCGGCAGCCTTCACCGATAAAAAATCAGCCAATGGCGATGACGGTCCTAATAATATAGCCGATGTATTGGATGAAGCAAAATGGGGCCTGGACTGGTTATTAAAACTACACCCGCAAAAGGACCGTATGTTTAACCAGGTAGCCGATGACCGGGACCATATCAGCATGCGTATACCTGGTTTGGACAGCCAGTATGGCAAAAGTTTCCAGCGGCCGGTTTATTTTATTAATGGCGAGCCGCAGCAAAGAGGTAAATTCATGAACAATACCACCGGCACCAGCTCCACCGCAGCCAAAATGGCCAGTGCCTTTGCATTAGGCTCAGGTTTATTTGCCAAAAAACAACCGGGTTATGCTGAACTGCTCCATGACAAATTCTTTTCTGCTTACGATTATGCACATATTAAAAAAGGAGTTACACAAACCGTTTCGGTTAAATCGCCTTATATCTATGCCGAGGATAACTGGACCGATGATATGGAACTGGCCAGTGTGTATGCCTATCAGCTGGATAAAGAAAAGAACCTGCAAACGGCTTTTGAATACGCACAGGCCGAGCCGTTGACACCTTGGTTCAGCACCGATACGGCCGCACATTACCAGTGGTACCCCTTTATTAACCTGGGCCATTATGAGCTGGCAAAAAAATTAAAGCTCCGTACCGACGCTGTTTCGCTGCAGCAATACAAAACCATCATTAATTTTTATAAACAAGGCATCCAGGCCGTGGCTAAAAGAGCATCGCTCAACGCTTTTAACCGGGGTGTGCCCTTTATCTGGTGCAGTAACAACTTAACTACGGCATTTGCCATACAATGTTACTGGTACCGCAGTTTAACCGGCGATACGCAGTTTGAACAACTGGAGCAGGCTTGTTTTGACTGGTTATTTGGCTGCAACCCCTGGGGTACCAGCATGGTGTATGGCCTGCCCGCAAATGGCGATACCCCGGTTGACCCCCATTCAGCCTTTACCTACCTTAAAAAATATCCTATTGACGGAGGCCTGGTAGATGGGCCCGTTTATACCAGTATTTACAAAAACCTTATCGGTATAAAACTATACAATGAGGATAGTTATGCTCCTTTTCAGAGCGACCTGGCCGTTTACCACGACGATTATGGCGATTACAGTACCAACGAACCTACCATGGACGGTACCGCCTCCCTTATTTACCTGCTGGCCGCACAACACACCACAGCGGCAGCCAGGCAAACTATTGCAAAAGGGGCCATTACCCGCGGCGACAGTACCCAAAAAACCATCGCCCTGGTCTTTACCGGGCATGAGTACAACGATGGCGGCAACTTTATTGCCAACACGCTCGCACAAAAAAATATTAAAGCTTCTTTCTTTTTTACCGGCCATTTTTATGAACAACCGGCCTTTACAACTGTTGTTAAAAAGTTAAATTCAGCAGGACATTATATGGGCGCACACTCCTATGCGCACCTGTTGTACTGCGACTGGAAAAAAAGAGATAGCCTGTTAATAACTCAAAAACAGTTTACAACAGACCTCTTACAGAACTATAATGCCATGAAAAAGAAGGGAATAAATACCGCCGCAAGCAGTTATTTCTTACCGCCTTATGAGTGGTATAATGATACAATAACTGCCTGGACCGCTAAACTAAACCTACAATTGATTAATTTTACACCCGGAACAATCAGTAATGCCGATTATACCTGGCCCGAATTGCCCAATTATCGCAGTAATGAGGCCATTTATAATTCAATAATAAAACAGGCTGAAGAAGCCCCGGCTGGCCTGAACGGCTATATTTTATTATTACATATTGGTACCGACCCAAGGCGTAAGGAAAAGTTTTACACCCTTTTACCCAAACTGATTGACCATTTAAAAAACAAACAATACCGGTTTGTTACTATTGATAAATTATTAAAGCCAGAAGATAAGAAAATCTGAAAAGTGAATTATGAAAACGGAAAAGATACATAACAAGGGGCAGGCCCGTTTATTTAAGAGTGATTACCTGGAAATGCTGACAAAAACGCATCCATTGGTTATTTGGGGCATGTATATCCCTGTTATTGCGTACATGTTGTATTATAGTCATAACACCATTGGCTTCAGCGTAGGCAAAGTAGCCGCTATTTTCGTTGGCGCTATGTTGTTCTGGACCTTATTTGAATATTTAGCCCATCGCTTTATTTTCCATTGGGCCAGTGAAAATAAATTTGTCAAGAAACTTACCTACACCATTCATGGTAACCACCACGAATACCCGCGCGACAGGCAGCGTTTATTTATGCCGCCGGTACCCAGTATTTTACTGGCCGCCGTTATTTTCTTTACCATGTACATTTTTTTACGTAGCTATACTTTCTCTTTCTTCCCGGGTTTTATTTTTGGCTACTTATCGTATGGCACCATGCACTACGCTATTCATGCCTGGAACCCGCCGTACAAATGGATGAAAGCACTTTGGCGTAACCACCATTTACACCACTACAAAAACGATGAGCTGGGTTTTGGTGTTAGCTCTACCATGTGGGACCATGTATTCGGCACCATGTTCGATCTGAAAAAAGAAAAAGAAGACAAAAGCAAATCACAATCGCTGATGTTTAAACCAAAAGAAACCAGATAATTTTCTCCCATCAATAAAAAGCGGCCGCCGGATATCCGGCGGCCGCTTTTTATGCACTGATATTTACTTATAGATAATATCTATTGAATATAGAAATTCATTATTAACCTCTATTACTCTCTGCTGTATATTTGCAGCTCTAACGATAACCATTTACGGTTCAGCCGCTTGCCTCCCATTTATTGCAAACAATTTAAACAATCATATAGCATGAGCAACAAAGTATTGTCCGTAGGTAGCCAGTTCCCGGCTTTTAACAAAAAGGCAGTAGTATCTATTGAAAAAGGTAAAGAATTTATTGAGCTGAACAACGAGTATGCATCAAAAGATGGCAAATGGACAGTAATGTTCTGGTGGCCAAAAGATTTCACGTTCGTATGCCCTACCGAAATTGCAGAATTCAACAAAAAAGCAGGTGAGTTTTCTGACCGTGACGCGGTTTTGATCGGCGCTTCTACCGACTCTGAGTTTGTACACGCCGCCTGGAGAAGAGATCACGCTGATCTGCGTGACCTGAAATTTCCTATGCTGGCCGATACCTCTAAATCATTGGCCGAAGAGTTAGGCATTTTAGATGCGGAAGAAAGAATCGCTTACCGCGCTACTTATATTATCGATCCGCAGGGCATTGTACGCTGGGTTAATGTAAACGATCTGAGCGTAGGCCGTAATGTACAGGAAGTGATCCGTGTGTTAGACGCATTACAAACCGATGAGCTTTGTCCTTGTAACTGGAAAAAAGGTGAAGAAACCCTGACTACCCAGTTAAGCCTTAATTAATTTTTATCGCAACATAATATGTTAAGGCAACCTGTTTCACAGCAGGTTGCCTTCATTTTAAACAGCAATTTATATGAGCACAACCGCTATACAAAATGAAACCTTCAGCAACCTGCTAAATGACCTGCAGCTTACCGATTATACGCCTTCTGATAGTGCACAACTATTACTGGATACCGAAGCACGTTATATCAAAGACCTGAAGATCAATGTAAGCAACGCCATCAACAACACACAACAACTTAGCAAAAAAGAAGCGGTGTTATTAGCATTGGCCGTTGCCGTAAATGAAAAATACGAACCGCTGAAAACCAGCTTTACACAAATAGCCAAAGAAGAAGGCGCTACCGAGGCCGAACTGGCCGAAGTAATTGCTGCTACCTCTTTAATGAATGTAAACAATGTGTTTTACCGTTTCCGCCACTTTTTAAATAAAGATGGTTATAACAATATGCCCGCCGGCATCAAAATGAGTATTATGATGAACCCGGTATTAGGCAAAGAGTTTTTTGAACTGTTAAGCCTGGTGGTTTCCTCCATTAACGGTTGCGAAATGTGCGTAGCCTCACATGAACAATCGGTATTACAACACGGCAGCAGTGAAAGCCGCGTGTTTGAAGCAGTAAAAACAGGCGCTATCATCAAAGGCCTGATCACCGTTTTAGCCTAGTATACACCACATGAGAAAACGATAGAACCAGCCAAACGGCTGGTTTTTTTATCCCTATATTTACGCTATGAAAAAAATGACCGTCGTTTGCCTGTTCGCTGTACTGGCAGGTAGTATACACCTGAACGCACAAAACTATTTTCACGTAAATAAAGACAGTACCGGCTTTGTACTAACGGCCGAAGGCGCCAGCCTGCTGGCCTCCCTGCCTTTAAAATGTATTGACCAGGAATACCCCAATAAAACCAGCCATACTTCTTTAAGCGATAGCGATCATGTATTAACACCCAAACAACTGCACCCTGCTTTTTATGGTTGTTTCGACTGGCATTCCTGCGTACATGGCCATTGGATGCTGGTACGTTTGCTTAAACTATTTCCCAACCTTCCGGAAGCAGCTGCTATCCGCAAAGCCATTCACCAAACCATCAATACACAAAACATTGCCACCGAAGTAAAATACTTTGACGGCCCTGTGTCCAAAACCTGGGAGCGTACCTATGGCTGGGCCTGGTTACTAAAGCTGGATGAAGAATTATTAAACTGGAATGATGCCGACGGTAAACAATGGCATGCCGCCCTACAGCCATTAACACAAAAAATCGTTGATTTCTGGGTGGCCTATATGCCCAAACAAACTTACCCCAACCGCACCGGTGTGCATCCCAATACAGCTTTCGGGCTGGTATTTGCTTTAGACTATGCCCGCACCGCCAAAAACAAATCTTTTGAGAACAGTATTGTTACCCATGCTAAAAAATTATTTTTAAAAGATAAGGAAGCGCCAACACGCTGGGAGCCGGATGGTTCTGATTTTCTATCACCATCTCTCGAGGAAGCCGACCTGATGCGTCGTGTACTGACCCCGGTCGAATTTAATAAATGGTTCAGCGCCTTTATCAGTCATAAAGACCTGCAACACCTCACACAATTGCCCCATGTATCGGACCGTACCGATTACCAGATCGTACACCTGGACGGCTTATGTTTCAGCCGCAGCTGGGCCATGAAAGGTATTGCCGGCGCATTACCGGCAGGCGATAAACGCAAACGTCTTTTATTCAAATCAGCTATCGAACATTTAAGCACCGCCCTGCCGCATGTGGCCGGTGGCAACTATGGCGGCGAACACTGGCTGGCCAGTTTTGCCGTATATGCTTTGGCAAATTAATACCAATAAAAAATCTCAGGCCAAAACCCGAGATTTTTTATTTGGTGAGTGCTCACTATTCCTGATATATGCCAACTCGTCGGAGATCGGACGTGCATTCTATTCTAGATTTTACCCCCCCGTCAACAGATCAAAAACCAATTTCCAAATCACCTAATTACCAAATTATCACTCCTCCTCCAGGTAACCAAACTTACCCAAATTATAATCGCTGTAAGCCTGTTCAATCTCTTCCCGGCTGTTCATTAAAAAAGGTCCGTAGGCAAATATGCGTTCATTGATAGGCTCACCGCTTAACAATAATACCACCGCATCCTCACTGGCTTCCATGGTAAAATCTTCACCATCGTTGTTAAACAATACAAAATTACTTTCAGGTGCTTTGGTGTCCCCGTTGATCACTACGCTACCTTCTATGATCAACAAACCGGTATTATAATGTTCCGGTAACGAAAAGTCAGCAACGGCATTTTTTTTCAGCTTCACCGTGTACAGTTCAATAGGTGTAAAAGTGCTGGCGGGACCAATTGTTTCTTTATAATTCCCGGCAATTACATTCACCACACTGCCTTTATCATCAATGGTATGAACGCCCATATTCGCATGGGTTATTTCCTGGTATTTAGGTGCATGCATTTTATACTTTGCGGGCAGGTTCACCCATAACTGTACCATCTGGAAATCGCCGCCGGCTTTACTAAATTCCGTTTCATGGTATTCTTTATGTAATACCCCCGATCCGGCGGTCATCCATTGTACATCGCCTTCACCAATAACACCGCTGTTGCCTGCACTGTCGTGGTGGGCCACTTTACCGTGATAAGCAATGGTAACGGTTTCAAAGCCGCGGTGCGGGTGCACACCCACGCCACGGGGTTTATCGGAGGGCGGTAAATAGGTCTTGGCATTATAATCCATTAAAAAAAACGGGCTCATCCGCTGAATGCCAATTTTATTACCACCAGGGAAAAAATTATGTACTTTAAAACCATCCCCCACCATATGGGCGGCGGGTGGTGTAAATACTTCTTGTATGGTTTTATTTTTCATTGTGCTGTTATTTTAATAACACAAATTTCCGCACTATGCGTGAGTTGATCCTTGATGTATGGTAATAAAACCAATCGTTATAAAGTAGGTTAAATTGGCCCCTAGTGCCTTTTAGCTTTTTATTGTGTAACAAAATGGCCATCTTTGTTGTTTCTATTGTTTTACACTTTATAAATTGATTATGAAAAAGCTGGCTACAAAATACATACATGCAGGCGCTGAGCCTGATCCTTCAACAGGAGCGATTATGACCCCTATTTTCCAAACCTCTACCTATGTACAGGAGGCTCCGGGTGTAAATAAAGGGTATGAATATGCCCGTTCGCAAAACCCTACCCGTAAGGCCCTGGAAGATGCATTGGCCATTATTGAAAATGCAAAATATGGTCTGGCTTTTAGCAGCGGGGTGGCCGCTACCGATGCCATTATTAAACTATTGGCCCCCGGCGATGAAGTGATCGCTGCTAACGATATGTACGGTGGTACTTACCGTTTGTTCACCAAAATATTTGAAAAATTCGGCATTAAATTTATCTATGTCGATACTACCGACCCGGCCAATGTAAAAGCGGCTATTACCGGTAAAACAAAGCTGGTTTGGCTGGAAACGCCTACCAACCCCTTAATGAATATTACAGATATTGCAGCAGTGGCCGCTATTACAAAAGCTGCCAATGTTTGGTTATGTGTTGACAATACTTTTGCAACGCCTTACCTGCAAAATCCGCTGGACCTGGGTGCTGATATTGTAATGCACTCCGCTACAAAATACCTGGGTGGTCATAGTGATGTAATACAGGGCGCTATTATGGTAAACGATACCAGTTTGCGTGAGCAGTTATACTTTATTCAAAAAAGCAGTGGCGCCGTACCCGGACCTTTTGATTGCTTTTTGGTATTACGCGGCATTAAAACCTTACACCTGCGCATGCAGCAGCATAGTATTAACGGCGAAAAAATTGCACACTGGTTACGCAAACACCCCAAGGTTAAAGCGGTGTACTGGCCAGGCTTTGAGGACAGTAAAGGTTATGCTGTTGCCCGCGAACAAATGCGTGGCTTTGGCGGCATGATCAGCTTTGAATTACAAAACGATACAGCCGAAGAGGTAAAAAGGGTTTTATCGGCCACAAAATTATTTTCGCTGGCCGAAAGCCTGGGTGGTGTGGAATCCCTGATCAATCACCCCGCTACCATGACCCACGCCTCCATTCCCCGCGAGGAAAGAATTAAAAACGGTTTATCGGATGGGTTGATCCGTTTAAGTGTTGGTGTGGAAGACGCCGATGATTTAATAGAAGACCTGCAACAGGCAATAGGATAATTATTTTAATGTTGCAGAGGCACCATGCTGGAGCCTCTGCAACATTCCGGAGAAAGGCGATAAATCGCCTTGTTCCGTAGAGATGCGAACATCGCATCTCTACGGAACCGGAAAACATTGCACAATGGCCGCCTCGGCCTCCTGTGGTTTTTGTGTACCGATCAATAATTTGCGGTTATCGTTAAATACGATCTGTACACCTTTATTTCCTGATATATTATAGGCTTTGCCGGTAAAACCGTAGCGGATGCCCCAGCCCCCATACTCGGCCAGGGGTTTGTAGCTGCGTACAAAACATTTGTTGATGCTGCTCCAGGGAAGCCGTCTGTATTTAAAATGAATAGGGAATAACCTTACATAAATACCATCGGCCTTTATGATGGTTTGCAAACGTAGAAAGCAAAATATAGTTGTCAGTAAAACACTCAGGGAAGTAATGATGACCAACTCAGTTGTGCTGGCCGGTTTTGAGCCAACAGAGATATCAAAAAAAAGTTTTGCTGCCAGGATACTGACGAATAAAATATTCATGCCGATGAGCAACAGCCAAACCCAAATAGATTTTATCCGTTGTTGTTCGTAAAACACGATATCAGCAGTCAGAGGCGCCGGCATATAAACTATTTCTTTTTATACACGGGTACGGTGCTGCAGGGCTCGCCGTACATAATGGTTTTGGCCACAGGCAATAAAATCCTGGTAATTTCGGCATAGGCATAATCACCCACCGATTCGTCCCCGCAACCCTTGATCACCAGGCGCTGATCGGTATAGTCGGCCGGGTTAATCGTATTGATATTTTTTAATACCAGGGTTCGTTGTAAAGTAGCCATATCGCCAATAACAATATTGGCCGCAACCGGCTGCAGGTACATCATTACCAGCATATAGGCCCAATTGGGAATAATGGCGTCGGCAGTACAGGTTACCGCTACATTCTTGTTGCTGTAAACAGTCCAGTCATGCTGCTTTAAAGCCTCCCTGAAATCCTTTTCCTTTAAGATCAGTTCCATGAATAAAAAGCCTTTCAGGTCAAACACGGCCGTTTCCTCGCGGGGAATATAATTGGCCAGGTCCAGTGTGATCAACCCGCTCTGGGCTACTTTATTTACTATAGTCTCTGTCATGCTTTTAAATTTACAACTTTAATGCCGATTAATATACGAATGCAATGATTTACCCGGTTTAGCCTGTCCCCTGCTGAATAAAGGACCGGAGGATGCAGTGTGCGACGCAACGAATGCCGGCCATTGTTCCTGCAGCCGGTAAACAAAAAATTACCGGTTCCCGGCAACCCTCACCAGCAATCATAAAACAACGGCTTTACCTTATTTGTTTAAAAACAAACAGCCCCGTTGGGGGCTGTTGTATCTAGGCAATTAGTTTATAATCAGGCTTAGAAGAACTTTGCTCTGTTATCTTTAATAGTTGCCGCCTCACGTAAAGCCTGAGAAGGCTGCATGTACATGGCCTGTTGTTTTGCCTGCATGTAACGCTGGCTTCTTTGCTGGGCAACATTGGCATTATCTACCGGTGTAGTGGCAACACTGTTCACCTGTACCACATAAACGCCCTGTGCGCCATTAATAGGCTGGTTGATCACTTTATTGGCATTGGCCTTGTTAAAAGCGGCACCAATCACTTTTTGCTCCATACCTAAAACGGTAGAAGAAGCACCACTGAAACGAACACTGTCCGCCACTTCCACTGCTTTACCTAAAACGGTAGCGGCAGCTTCCAGGGTAGTGATATTGCCGATTTTATTTTTAATTAATTCTGCTTTCTTTTCGTTGATCAATAAAGGCTGTACAGCTAAACGTGCCGTTGCCGCCGATTGGGTACCTTCTTTTAATACTTCGGTAACAATTGCTACTACATAGTTATTACCTACACGGGCGGGTTGCAATACATCACCCTGGTCGGCGGCGTAAATTGCTTTTACAAAGTCGCGTGACTGACCCAGGCCCATTACATCAACACTGGTAGGAGTAATATTAGTAGCTACACTTTTGTTAATACCTTTTTCTTTAAACAGTTTGTCGGCATTTTCATCAAAGCTTTTTTTGTTGCGGCTGTTGGCTGCAAATTTAGTGGCTTCGTTGCTGGCAGCATTGGTTGTTTCGTTGCTGGCCTCAATAGGTTTAAACAGGTAAGCTACATTGTAAGCTGTACCGCCACCTTTTGAAGAAAGAATTTCTACGTAGTGTGTACCGAACTCTGTTTTTACAATTCCTTTTGTTCCTACGGGGTTGGTGAAAATATAGTCGTTAAAAGGTCCTACCATCTGGCCACTCGGAACATCTTCGTAAACACCACCTTTGCTGATGCTTCCCAAATCGGTAGAGAACTGCGGTAATAAAGTATCGAAGTTTGATCCTTTGGCAATAGCATTACGTAAACTGTCAGCTAATTTATACGCCGTTTCTTCATCACGGATCTGGTATGCCTGGCCTGTTTGCGGATCCTGCTGTCTTGTACCTACCAGGATATGTCTTACTTTAACCGTATCAGGGATATTTCTAACACCTACCATTTTAGCATAAGCCCAGTTAGTACCATCCAGGTAAGGACCATATAATTGGCCTACCGGTGTTTTGAAAATAGAATCTTTGTTTGGTATCTGGATACGTTTACCACTGATATAACCATTGTAGTAGTTATTAATACCATGACCTTCTAAAAACTCTTCGTTATTTGTAGCGGCAGCAAACTCAGGGGCCAGGGCTTCCAGGCTTTGTTTGATGGCAGCGCTATCAGCAGCTGAAGGCTCGGCACTGAACGGAACAAACGCAATACTGCGGCTGGCCGCTTGTTTAAACTGGTCTTTATGTTTGCTGATATAATTCTCAATTTCTTTATCGGTTACTTTAACAGCACTGTCAGGAATGCTGGCATAGGTTTCTCTTACAAAAGAGATATTTGCGATCTGGCTGTTATCGGCATTTTGTTTTTCCAGTAACCATTTAGGAGCATTAGAGGTGTTAGCCAGTAATGAGTTATACTTTTCACGTAAACGCATTAACTCCAGTTGATCCAGGTAGTTATTAAACTCGGCTTTCTCTTCGGCAGTACCGTCTTTTTTTAACTGGTTGAAACGTTGTTGTGCAATGGCTACATTATAGGTTCCTGTTGAATCGGTAAAAGCCTGTTTCAGGTCGGCAGGAGGATTAGCGCCGAACAGGATATCGTTCAGTTCTCTTTTACCAACCGTCATACCTAATTTTTTGTATTCGCCTTTCATTAACGCCTCGTCAATTTCCATGCTCCAGGCCTGTTCTACCGCCTGTGCAGTAAGCGCGGCTCCTGTAGGACCATAACCTTGTTGCTGGCGTTGGATCATATCTTCGGCTTGTTTCACCTTTGCCTGGAATGCCAAATAGTCCACTTCTTCACCATTGATCTTACCTACGGTGGTGGATTGGTTGTTGAATAAGGATCCGCCGTTTTCAAACGCTAACATAACAACAAACATGATAAGCGCAACGGCCAGGATAACGGCCATCAATTTCGCGTACTTCTCCTGGATCTGCTGGATAACTGACATAATATATATACAAGTTTTTTAAGGATGGCAAAAATAGGGCTTTTGGCAATATGAACAAATTGTGGAAAACCGTTAAAACAAGCGACTGTTATACTTTTGGGCGGAACATTGCCGTAAACCCTTCCCGGGCATAAAAGGATTGCATATACTTTTGATTGTTAATGAGTTAGATTTTAGCAAAAAAGAACGTATACTTTATCGAAAATGGGCCTTTCTTTTACCTGTGACAGTTCTTTTCCCGGAAAACTAACGATACGGGTTATTTGATACTGTAATGGTAAGCAGCAAGCGCATAATGGTGCACGCCGGTTTGTGAACCCGGTATGTAGGTAAAATAATTAGTTCTTTTGTTGACAAAACACAACCAATAGCCGTTAATAGTTGTTATTTTTGCGTATTAAATTGTTAGTTATGGTTAAAACAGGCAATCCAGTGATAAGCATATATACCGAAATGACCCCCAACCCGGAGACAATGAAATTTGTAGCTAACAAATTGTTGTATCCCGGGAAAAGTATTGATTTTCCTGATATGGAAAGTGCAAAACCATCGCCCCTGGCAACAGAGTTGTTTGGTTTTCCCTTTGTAAAAGCAGTATTTATTGCCAGCAATTTCGTTACGCTTACCCGTACATCGGCCGATACTGAATGGAGCGATGTAATTCCATCTGTACGCCAGTTTTTGAAAGATTACCTGGAAGAAGGTAAATTGGTGATAAACGAAGATGAAGTAGTAACCATCAAAAAAGAGAGCAGCAACGAAGTAAGTGCGGATGATGATGATGTGGTTAAAAGAATCAAAGAATTATTAGATAACTATGTGCGTCCCGCGGTAGAAATGGATGGTGGCGCCATACAGTTTAAAAGCTATAATGACGGTGTGGTAAACCTGGCCATGCAGGGAAGCTGCAGTGGTTGCCCATCGAGCATGATTACTTTAAAAGCCGGTATTGAAGGCATGATGAAACGCATGATTCCGGAAGTACAGGAAGTAGTGGCCGAAGCGGAATAAATACCTGTTCAATTTATTTTATAAAAGCGACCCTTACCGGTCGCTTTTGTTTTATTAGTTCCGGCACTTATCAGCTAATTTTCAAATTAACTAATTAGCAAATTTTTTTGACCTTGTTATTGTATTTTTGCTATACATGGCAGTTACTATTTACGCAAAAAACTTAATGAAACGGTACGGCTCCCGTACGGTGGTGAATAATGTTTCCTTTGATGTAAAACAAGGTGAAATTGTTGGTTTGCTGGGCCCTAACGGCGCCGGTAAAACCACTTCGTTTTACCAGGTAGTGGGTTTGGTTAAACCTGACGAAGGAGATGTATTCCTGGATGAGGTGAATATTACCGCCCTGCCCATGTATAAGCGGGCCCAGATGGGTATTGGCTACCTGCCCCAGGAAGCTTCTATTTTCCGGAAATTAAGTGTGCAGGATAATATTATGGCCGTACTGGAAATGACCAAACTGACGAAGGCCGAACGTTTGGAAAAGCTGGAGTCCTTACTGGATGAGTTTCGCTTACAGCATGTACGTAAAAGCAATGGTGACGTTTTAAGTGGCGGCGAACGACGCCGTACCGAAATTGCCCGTGCCCTGGCCGTTAACCCCAAATTTATTTTACTGGATGAGCCCTTTGCCGGTATTGACCCCATTGCGGTGGAAGATATCCAGGCCATTGTGGCCCGTTTAAAATATAAGAACATAGGTATATTAATTACCGACCATAATGTAACCGAAACCCTTTCTATTTGCGACCGGGCTTACCTGCTGATTGAAGGCAAGATATTCCGGGAAGGTGTTGCCGAAGTACTGGCCGTTGATGAACAGGTGAAAAAGCTTTACCTGGGCCGTAATTTTGAACTGAAACGTAAAGATTACCTGATTGAAGAAGCACGTAAAAGTGCAGAAGGGTATGTTGCTGAACCTGCCACCGAAGAAAGCGAGACCCCGGAAATTCCCGAATAATTTTACCGGCGGTTGCTTTTTCCCGTTAACTTTATCTGTAGCGAATGTTGATTTTTAATACCCGGTGTAGCATACTGCTGCGAGGTTAGTAAATTATAAGTAACATACATGAGTTTGTTAAGTCCTGCCATATCATCTCTTGCACGTATGCGGTTGTGGCGTATTGAAGCCTGGAAAAATAACCCGGCCGACGCCCAGCGTGAAGTATTGCAAGATATTGTTACTTCTGCCCAGTACACGGAGATAGGCCGCAAGTATAAGTTTACCCAATTATTTTCTGTTAAAGAGTTTAAAGAAGCGGTGCCCATTCATGAGTACGATGATCTTAAACCTTATATAGAACGCATGATGCGGGGCGAACAGAACCTGTTATGGAACTCACCCGTAAACTGGTTTGCCAAAAGCAGTGGCACCAGCAGCGATAAAAGCAAGTTTATTCCCCTTAGCGACGAAAGCCTGCAGGACTGCCATTATAAAGGGGCCAAGGATGTGCTGACCATGTATTACCAGTTTAACGCCGACTCCAACCTGCTAACAGGAAAAGGCTTAATACTGGGAGGCAGTCACAGCATTAACCCCATGAATGAAGAAGCCCAGTTTGGTGACCTGAGTGCGGTATTATTACAAAACTCTCCTTTCTGGGCCCACTGGTTACGCACACCCGAACTGAATATTGCTTTAATGGACGAATGGGAAAGCAAGATTGAACGCCTGGCCGAAACCACCATTAAAGAAAATGTAACTTCCATATCGGCCGTACCTACCTGGACCATTGTATTATTTAAACGTATTTTAGAGATAACCGGCAAACAGACCATGGCCGAAGTATGGCCTAACCTGGAATTATATATGCATGGCGGTGTATCGTTTACGCCTTACCGCGAACAGTTTAAAAAACTTATAGGCAAGGATATTAATTACCTGGAGATGTACAATGCCAGCGAAGGGTTTTTTGCCGCGCAGGAAACCCCCAACGATGACGGCATGTTACTCTTTACCGATCATGGTATATTTATGGAGTTTATGCCGGTAAGTGAATATGGCAGCGATGACCCACAAACCGTTGGCTTGAATGAAGTAGAAGTAGGAAAAAATTATGCCCTGGTGATCAGCACCAATGGCGGTTTATGGCGTTATATGCTGGGCGATACCATACAGTTTACTTCTGTGCGCCCTTACCGTATTATTGTTTCGGGCCGTTTAAAACATTATATCAATGCCTTTGGTGAAGAAGTAATTGTTGATAACAGCGATAAAGCCATTGCCGAAGCCTGCAGGCAAACTGGGCTTAGTGTAAACGATTATACCGCTGCGCCTGTTTATTTTTCGGACAACAGCAATGGCGCCCACGAATGGGTAATTGAATTTGAAAATATACCCGAAGATATCGGCCTGTTTAACCAGCACCTGGATGCCGCCTTAAAAAGTATTAACAGCGATTACGAGGCCAAACGCCATAAAAGCATTGCCCTGCGCGAGCCGGTGATACATGCTGTTAAAAAAGGCACTTTTAATGAATGGTTACGCCGTCGTGGTAAATTAGGCGGTCAGCATAAAGTTCCGCGTTTGTGTAATGAGCGTAAGTACGTAGAGGAGATACTGGAATTGTATAAAGAAATTCAATAAGTATTGGCCGGCAACAAATGATTTTCGTGTAAACAATCCCGCTGATTACGCAGAAAAGTACAGCGCAGATTTTAACAGATTAAAAATTGATCAGCGAAAATCTGCGCACGAAATCAGGGTTATCTGCGGGTAAATTTCAACCACTGCCAACTAATCTTCATGAATACAAACCACCGGTATTTTTGAATGGAATATCAGTTGTTTGGTATTGCTTTTATGAAACAGGGCTGCCAGGCCGGAATGTTTTTTGGGAATAACGATCAGCAGGTCCAGGTTACTGTTTTCGGCAAATTCATTGATGGCGTCCTCAATATCATCGTGGGTAATGAATTCAAAACTGGGCTGCGATTCTTCCAGCCATAATTTAAGGATACTGGATTCTTTGATCTTCGTCTGGCCCTCTTCAGATTCTTTTTCAATATGCACCACATGCAGACTGGCACCGAATGTTTTTACCAGGTTATTGATCTCGGCAAAGGGGGTTGTTTCCCGTACATTATTAAAATCGCAGGCAAAACCTATTTTTTGTATGCCGGTACCATATTCTTTACCCGCGGGGATGGCCAGTACCGGCCAGTTCAGGTGTTTTACCGCCAAAGCCGTGGTGCTGCCAAATAATGTTGCTTCAAAATTACTGAGGCCGGTAGTGCCTAACACAATAGCAAAAGGCTGGTGGTTATTGGCCAGCTCTTCCAGCTCATCAATGGTATTACCCAGGCGTGCAACAGTAGTAATGGGTAATTGTCCTGAAGTTATATGCACCAACCCGTCGTAGAGGGTTTTCAGTTTTTCTTCGGCCGCATCCCGGAGCTCATCTACCGATAACATTAACAGGGGTGTATCGGTAACCGCTACCGGTATCTGGTACACATGTAATACCACCAGTTGTGCCTGTATGGCCAATGCCATATCTGTAGCATAATTAACTGCATTATGGGCCGCAGGGGAAAAATCGGTGGCAACTATTATTGTACGCATAACCTTTTATTTTATATGTGTAAATATACGGGTGATTTAATTCATGGTTCAACAGGGTATTTAACTACTCCCCCATCACCTGTAATTTATATGCCTGATTATTGTGCCAAACCTGAAGGGCTGCCCGATGGAAGCGGCACACCGGTACGCAGGACCGGGGTATAGCGCACAGCGGGAACCACAGCCCAGCAGCATTACTGCAGCTGACAGCCCCCAATAAAAAAAATTTAAAATCCCACCCCGATTTGCCATTTGTCCTGCAAAAAATGCAGTTCGCCCAGATTTTTTGTAAAATCACAGTACTTTGCATTGCATAGTACTGAATATTTACTATGTTTGTGTTGTGAATGTGATTAACCAGTACAGGTTGTTAACTGAAAACAGCTGTAACTGAATGAAAATTAAACAGATAAACAAAAAATGAACACCAGATGAACATCGATAATACACAGAGCCAGATGCGGAAGGGAATACTGGAGTTTTGTATTCTCTCCATCATTAAACGGGGTGAAGCCTACCCCGGCGATATTGTAGAGGAGATGAAGGCGGCCGGATTACAGATTTTAGAAGGCACCCTTTACCCCCTGCTTACACGCTTAAAAAATGCCGAAATGCTTACTTATAAGTGGGTAGAAAGTAAAGGCGGCCCGCCAAGAAAGTATTTTTCGCTGACACCCGTTGGCGAAGAGTTTTACCAGAAACTGGAACAAACCTGGATAGAGCTGGCCAACGGCGTAAACCAATTAAGTAATAAGGAAACAACTACCAATAACTAATTAAAATATACCGGGATGAAAAAAATTATCAATATAAACTTAAGCGGAAGGGTAATACCTATCGAAGACAGTGCCTACCAGCAGCTGCAACAGTATATGGAAAGCCTGCGCAAACATTTTGCAAATGAAGAGGGCCGCGATGAAATTATTAATGATATTGAATCGCGTATTGCCGAGTTAATGAATGAGCATATCCGTAAAGGCGCTGCCCATATCAGCGATGAGTATGTACAGGAAATTATTAATACCATGGGCCGCCCCGAAGATTTTGATGAGGCTGAAGCGGAGTTTGAAAGACAGGCTACCGGCAGCAGCTCATCACAGGGCAGCAGTTCGGGTAATTATCAACAATCGCGTTTTTCATCGAGAAGGTTTTACCGCGATGTAAATGATAAGTTTATCGGTGGTGTATGTAGCGGCCTGGCATCGTACCTGAATGTAGACCCTGCTATTGTACGTATCATTTTTGCCATACTTGCTTTTGGCGGCTGGGGTTCCGGCTTCCTGATCTATATCCTGCTGTGGATTTTTGTTCCGGCCAAGGATGTGGAAAGCTATAGCGGTAAACGTTTGTACCGTAACCCCGATGATAAGGTAATAGGTGGCGTAGCCGGTGGTTTAGCGGCTTATTTTAACCGTAGAACCTGGGAGATGCGTTTAATATTTGTAGCACCCCTTATACTGAGCGCTCTATCCGGTCCGTTTTTTATTCCTAATATCTTCTTCGGTTCATTAAGCGGTACTTTCCTGCTGGCCTATATTATTTTATGGATTGTATTGCCCGAGGCCCACTCGCCTTACCAGAAGATGGAGATGCGTGGCGAACAGGTAGATATTAACAGTATTAAGAATAATGTACAGGAAGGTTATGGTAATGTGAAACAAAGGGTAAAAGAGTGGGGTAAAGAGGTAGCCGAAACGGCTGAAGCTTTGGGTGAAAAAGCAAAGACCTTTAGCCAGACAAAAGGCCGTGAGTTTGGTAACGAGTTTTCGAGCACCATTAACCGCAGTACCAATGGTATCGGTCATGCTTTTGCCGTATTGTTCAAAGCCTTTTTCTTTATCATATTCGGTTCAATTGCTTTCGGTTTGTTTGTAGCCATCATGTCATTATTCTTTGGCGGTTTAGCCTGGTGGCCAATGAGCAATTTTATATGGACCAGCGGTACCCAGCAATGGCTTACCTGGGCAACCATCATCCTGTTTTTCCTGGTACCTATCATTGCTTTTATTACCTGGATCATCCGCAGGCTGATCAATGCCAAATCGGCTAATAATTATATGGGCTGGATATTCGGAGGTTTGTGGACACTGGGTTGGGTAGCTTTAATGTTTACCATTGCCAGCTTTGTTAAAGATTTCCGTCAATACGAGTCGGTTGAGGTACCGGTTGCTTTATCGCCAAACGTTAAAGATCACCTGACAGTTACCGTATCAAAAGAAGAGTTGAATTATAACGGCAATTTTGGTTGGATTACTGCAGACGAATGGGAAGGCTGGGACCTGAGCAAGGATAGTTTAAAACTGGCCTGGGTAAGCTTTGAAACCAAATTAAGCCCCGATGACCAATACCATGTAAGCTTAAAAAAATATGCTGCCGGCAACGACGAAGCCGACGCGCTTAAACGTGCCGAAGCTTTACAATACAGCGTAAATACCTATGATAGCGTAATAGACCTGTCAAACGGCCTGGTAATAAGCAGCAACAGTAAATTCAGGAACCAGAAAGTAGTGGTAGTAATAGAAGTGCCGGTTGGTAAAAAACTGAGGTTTCATGAATCGGTTAACCGTAAGCTGAGCCCTGTTACCATTAAGAGCAGGAGGACCAGCGATGGCAACAGCTTTGAAATTCACCGCAGTGAGAATTACTGGTGGCGTTCAAATGTGTACTACACCATGCAGGCCAATGGTCAGCTGGTTGATGAAAGCAAACCTGTGATGGAACAAAGAAAAGAAAGCGAAGGTTACCGTTACTCCGATGGCAACAACAGTGTAACACCTGCAACAACTGATACGGCAACATCGGATATTGAAAGACAAATACGCCGGGCAAAAGAAAAGAAAGACGCCATTGAAAGAGAGAAAGAAGAAACGGAGCGCCAGTTGAAAGAGCTGGAAAAAATTCAGAAAGAGACCAAAAAGCTGGGCACCACTTACCAGCAGGCACCTGCCCGTAAAGAAGCCATAGCTGACAGGTCTTTCGGTATTCCGCCTTCCGTTATTACAATTATCAGCTGGATTTAATTTTTAAAGTTTTAGACAGATGAAAAAGATAAAATTACTGGGCCTGGTTATGTTTGCAGTACTGGCAGCCACAAGCTTGCAGGCACAAACTAAATACGATACCCTTACCCGCACTATTTTACTGAATGACAGCCTTTTCTGGACAGCCTATAACAGCTGCGACACGGTAGGCTTTGGTAATTATGTGAGTGATGATATAGAGTTTTACCATGACAAAGGCGGCATAACCTATGGCAAAGCAAAACTGGTAAACTCCATCACCAATAACCTTTGCAGTAATCCCAATTTCAGGTTAAGACGTGCAGCCATACCCGGTACTGTAATGGTTTTTCCGATGGAGAATAATGGGGTTATTTACGGAGCCGTCATTTCCGGCCGGCATTATTTTTACATTAATGAAACCGGCAAAAAAGAATCTCGCGACGGCATGGCAAGGTTTACCCATGTATGGCAGCTGAACAACGGGGTATGGAAAATGACCCGTATAATAAGCTTTGATCACGGACCTGCAAAAGATATTTGATAAGTTACTGATATGCTGAGCCTGTGTAAGTTTAACAGTATTTACCAAGGCATCATTGTATTAATGGTCGTATATTGCTCCCATCCCGGGTTTGTTTAACAACAAATAGATGAGTGAGTAGATATGCGACCATTATTTTTTTTATATAGTTTGTTATTGCTGTTACCTGTTTGTATACAGGCACAGCCAATTGCCCCTACCCACACTTATACAACCCGCCTTAATTACCTGCAACAGCCGCTTAACTTTATCAGTAACCCATCGGAGCTGGACAGCTTTTTTTATAAACTGCACCGTTTAAAGAATGATCCGCAAAAAAAACTATCCATTGTACATATTGGCGATTCGCATATACAGGGCGATTTTATGACGGCCATATTAAGACAAGGTTTACAGTCGTATTTTGGCAATGCCGGCCGGGGTTTGGTTTTTCCGCAACGCCTGGCAAAGTCCAATGCACCGCTTGATATTATCAGCAGCTCGGTGAACACATGGGCTTATAACCGTTTGGTATATACTAAGAACAACCCTGAGGCGGGTTTAAGTGGCTTTGCCATTACCACTACCGGTAATATTGCACAGTTAACACTGGGTTTAAAAAATGATGAAAAATTTTCGGCTGTTACACTGATTACCGACGATGACCGGGAAAGCAAATGGAGCGTATCGACCGGTGAAGCAGGGTTTTACCGCTATTACCTGCCTGATAGCAGCAATAGCTTTTATACTTATACCACACTTGACAGCCCGGTAAGCAAACTTACCATCAGCAGTGTGCCCACCGCGCATACCAAAAGTTTTTACGGGGCCATTTTGCATAATAACAGCGGGGGTGTACTGGTACATACTATTGGCGTAAACGGCGCCCGTTACGATCATTATAATCAATCCAACCTGTTCTGGCAGCAACTGCCTTTACTACAGGCCGACCTGTATATTGTTTCTTTAGGTACTAATGAAGCGCAGGCCGCAGCTTTTAATGAAGTACAGTTTAAAGAAAACCTGCAGACTTTTATACAAAAAATTAAATCCGTTTCGCCAAACGCAGGTATTTTAATTACCACAGCGCCCGATTCGTATAAGCTGGGAAAATCGAACCTGGTATTAAGACAGTTAAATAGTTTTTTAACGGCTTATTGTAATGTAAATAAAATAAGCCTGTACAATTTATACCAGGTAGGCGGTGGTTATGGCAGTGCTTATCGTTGGATCCGCAGTGGGCTGATCAATCGTGACAGGGTACATTATACGGTAGAGGGTTATCGTGTACACGGCGAATTATTATGGCAGGCTATAGCCAACCGGTATAATAGTTTGTTTAGTGAATAATACATGCCTCCCCAACCCCTTCTGGAGGAGGGGATTAAACAAATTTATTTTGCTAAAACTGTTTTATTCCCCGCCGGAAGTATTACGTACATCGTTTCATACTTATTATCATTAGCACATCAGCAAATTATCAGATCAGCACATTAACCCTTCACCAATTGTTTATTCGTTCTGAAACAAGTGCCTTTGAATAATGCCACAATATGATCGTTCTGGTTGGTAACGGTTATATGGTATAAACCGGTTGATTTACCATTATGTATCTCTTTGGCCTCGGCTACCAGCACATCACCCACATGCACAGGTTTGGTAAAATTAATAGATGTATCCAGTGCAACTGAGAGGTTGTTACGGTTATTACAGGCAAAGGCAAAAGCGCTGTCGGAAAAAGAAAAGGCAATGCCGCCATGTACAATACCAAACCCATTGATCATCTCGGGCCTGACGGTCATGCTTATTTTGCTATACCCTTCCTTTACTTCCAGTACTGTAATACCCAGCCATTGTGAAAACAGGTCGTGTTCCATCATATGGGTTACCACCTGGTCCGGAGTAGTTGTCATAACGTGCTTATTTACCTTTGAATTGTGGTTGTCTTTTTGCTAAAAAGGCATTCACGCCTTCGGCATAATCCTCGGTGGCTGCAGCCTGCTGCTGTAACCTGTCTTCTGCGGCCAGCTGTTGTTCCCAGCTATTTTGCTCCGAAGCCTGTAAAGCCTGTTTGGTTAAGGCCAGTCCTTTGGTGGGCATATTGGCCAGGAAGATCGCGATATTAAAAGCATTCTCTGCAAAAGGAACGTCATCGAAAACCTTATAGATCATGCCCATGCTTTCTGCATCAGCAGCACTCACTTTCTCACCCAGCATCATCAGGGCGGTTGCCTTTTGCCGGCCTACCAGGCGCGGTAAGGTATAAGTACCGCCGCTATCGGGTATCAACCCTATTTTGGAAAAAGCCTGCAGGAAAGAAGCCGATTGTGCCGCCACTACAATATCGCAGGCCAGGGCAATATTAGCGCCGGCCCCGGCTGCCACCCCGTTTACCGCCGCTACTACCGGTTTTTCCAGGGCTTTAATGCGGGTAACAATAGGATTATAGTGCTCCGATAAAATTTTGCTCATACCCGGGCCCTGCGGATCTGCTACTTCGGCAAGATCCTGCCCGGCACTAAAAGCTTTACCAGCGCCGGTAATATAAACACAGCGGATAGCCGGGTCTTTACAATCATCTAAATGCTTTTGTAATAATAATGCCATTTCCCGGTTAAAGCTGTTGAGCTTTTCGGGGCGGTTGAGGGTAATGACGGCTACCCCGTCTTTAATATCGAATAGAATGGAAAGCATAACGTAGTTTATTTAACAAACTTAAGCTAAGTGGGGAATAATTTGGTAATTAGCTGATTTGAAAATTTGGTAATGAAGCTGGTGCGTATTGTCGGATCTTTTTATTTTATCTTAACCACAGAAGAACCCAGCGGTATGTACTGAGTTACACAGAGACTTTCACAGGTTTACAAAAAACTCCGTGCCATACTGTGAAAAAACCTGGTGATACTCAGTGGTGAAACCGAAGTCAATTCCCGATAAACAGATAAAAGCACCTTTAACACTGTAGTCTCCCCCGACTATTTTAAAAAGCATAATTTTGCACCAATAATTATAACATGATACGCGAAGCTGCATTAAGAACGATTGAACTGGAAGCCCAATCAGTAGCCAACCTGGCCAATTATATTAATGATGATTTTGAAAAAGCAGTTACTGCCATATTAAACTGTAATGGCCGTGTGGTGATCAGTGGTATTGGCAAAAGCGCCATCGTGGCCCAGAAAATCGTGGCTACTTTAAACTCTACCGGCACCCCTGCTGTGTTTATGCATGCGGCTGACGCGATTCATGGCGACCTCGGTATTGTTCAACCCAACGATGTAGTGATCATTATCAGTAAAAGCGGCGAAAGTCCCGAGATAAAAGTACTGGTACCCCTGGTAAAAAACTTTGGCAATACACTGGTGGCTATTGCCGGCAAAGCAGATTCGTACCTGGCAAAAGCTGCCGACTTATTTTTAAATACGACGGTTAACCAGGAAGCTTGTCCCAATAACCTGGCCCCTACTGCCAGTACCACGGCACAGATGGTGATGGGTGATGCGCTGGCGGTTTGTTTAATTGAAGAAAGAGGCTTTCAGCGTGAGGACTTTGCCAAATTCCACCCGGGTGGAGCATTGGGCAAACAATTATACCTGCGTGTGCGTGACCTGTATATTCACAATGAAAAACCCATGGTAGGCCCCGATGAAAAACTGAGCTCGGTAGTGCTTGAAATGACACAGAAGCGCCTGGGCGTAACGGCAGTAACCGATGGTAACGATCATCTTTTAGGCATTATTACCGATGGTGACCTGCGCCGCCTGATCAAGAATAATGTACCCGACGCCAATAGTTTAACAGCTAAAGATATTATGACAGCCAACCCTGTTGTAATTGCACCGGACGAACTGGCTATTGAAGCCCTGGATATTTTACGCAAAAGATCAATTACACAAATTGCCGTAGTTGATAATGGTATTTACCAGGGCATTGTGCATTTGCACGATATTATTAAGGAAGGGTTGATATAGGGAATGTTCAAGGGTTCAAGAAGTTCAAAAGTTTAATAGACCGGGTTTTTATAATTGCTGGTTAAGCTGGTGAACAAAGTTGTAGAGATTAAATGTTCTGTGGGTTTGCAAGGCCTGTGTTACGTTATTTTTTAAGGTTTGTTTATCTATATCGCTCATCCGTTGTTTCAGGATCAGCTGGTAAGCTTTCTCGGTTAAAAGCCAGGCTTTTTTATCGTTAAAATGGTTGGCCTGTACATAGTTCTCAATAGCTTTCAATAATTCATCAATACCCTGCTTTTCGTGTGCGATTGTTTTTACCACTTCCACCGGTACCTGTGTTTTGGTAAAGGCGGGGGCCAGCATTAAGCGCAAGTTTTTGATAAACTTATCGGCACCGGGCCTGTCACCTTTATTCACGGCAAATACATTGGCTATCTCCATCAGCCCGGCTTTCATGGTCTGTATCTCATCGCCCGCTTCGGGTACCACCACCACCACCGTTACATCGGCCAGGCCGGCAATTTCAATTTCACTTTGTCCTACCCCAACCGTTTCAATGATCACATAATCAAAGCCTGCTGCAAGTATTATATCGGTTATCTCTATAATTTTTGGATGCAGTCCGCCCATAGCGCCGCGGGTGGCCAGGGAACGGATAAAGACATTGGGATGCGTGTACCAGTCGCTCATACGGATACGGTCGCCCAATACAGCTCCTAAGTTAAAGGGCGAAGAGGGGTCTACACAAAGTACGGCTACTTTTTTACCATTGGTCACCAGTTTATCCAGTAGCGCATCTACCAGTGTACTTTTACCCGCACCAGGCGGGCCGGTAATACCAATTACTTTTGTCTGGCTGTTGGGTTGTATGGATTGTAACAACTGCTGATAGTTACCCGCCTCATTTTCTACCAGTGAAATAGCACGGGCCAGTATCTTGATATCATCTTTTAAACTATCGGCAGTAATTGTTTGCCCCATGTTATACTGTGGATTAATAATACCCAAAGCTAAATGAAAATGCCGAAAGCTTAAAGCGAAAAGCGGAATGCTATAGTCTTATTAAACAAGGACTTCTTTTTTAAATAAACAATAGTATTAACGGGATAGTAAAAGGATAAGTATATTTAGGCATTTGGATTAATACATATAATTATGACATTAGAAATAGAGATGACAAGGCAGGATTATTTGGATTATAATATTTACTACTTCCTTAAAAATAGACTGACGCCGACAATTGTAAACTTTCTGGTAAGTCTACTTGTCCTTCAATTGTTTATTCATGACAAGAAAACTGTTTCTGATATGAATCAGGTTATTATAACTTCCGCTTTATATTTAATTATTTACTTTCTGAGCGTTTATTACTCGCTTTACAGAAGCAAAAAAATACCTCATGAAAACGGAGTGATACTAGGCTTAAAAGCATATGATTTTACAGATGAAGGAGTTGCTTACGTTGATAAGAACAACCGCGGGCAATATAATTGGAGTGTTGTTAAGTCGATTAATGAAAGCAAAAAAGCTTTTTATTTATATATTGATACTGAAGTGGCCATTGTAATTCCCAAAAGATATTTCAGCGATGAACTAAATAAGCATGAATTTGTGGAGCTTGTAAAAAAGAATATAATAGTACCAGAAATTAACAACGTAAATATTGAATGATAAAAGGGTTAGTTGAATTTTTACAGCCAACCCTTTTATAAAATTTATTTAGCTAATAAAAATCTCACACCAACAGAAATATTATTGCTGAGGTTGGTGATATTAGTTGATATACTTGCCCCGCTTCGTTTTACGGTAGTACCAGTCTGATAATTATATTCTTTGCTGAAGGAATAGTTCCCATAAAAAAGGTTATTTAAACCCAATTCTAAATGAAGCCGGTTATTTACTGCATATGACAGGCCTGGTTTAAAACCCAAGTATATATTATTCTCTTTAATACTGGTTGAATTAGCAGGTAGATCATGACGCTCCTGCTTCATGTAACTATAACTCAGTTCGGCCTCCCCGAATAGATAAAAATCACTTTTTGCAAGTTGCTTATACTTTCTAACAAATGCTCCTCCCATGTAGCCATGTTTTTCAACATTCAGTTCATTTGCTGGCGCGAATAATTGTTTTTCTTTGCCGGTAATATAACCAACACTAAGGCCTGCCACTAAATTTTCCTTAAAGGCAATACCGGCAGACGGGTTGACACTGAACGTAGAGTTCTTCTGTACTACGCTAAACCCATTATCCACTTTAAATTGCCCATAAGATAAATTCCCTCCCAGCAATGTAGACCCTTTAGTAATTTGTGCCTGTGTTGTTACTGTTGCTGCAATAATAAATAACAGGGAAAAGAGTAATGTTTTTTTCATATGTAATGCTTTGGTTAATTAATATGCTAAAGGTGCGCACAAAAAAAGCAAACGAGTTATTCACTCATTTGCTTTAACGATAATTTATCCTAAAAAAATCTAAACTTCGTAGTCAAACCCGGTAGTAAAGTCTAAATACTAATAGCTGAATACTATAATACTACTACTTCAATACCGCTGCACCAAAATAAGGTTGCAATACTTTTGGTATCGCTATGCCTTCCGGTGTCTGGTTGTTCTCCAGCAGGCTGGCCACAATACGTGGCAATGCCAGCGAACTTCCGTTTAGGGAATGCGCTAATTGGGTTTTACCTTTTTCATCTTTAAAACGGATCTTCATCCTGTTTGTCTGGTAGGCTTCAAAGTTAGATACAGAGCTTACCTCCAGCCAACGCTCCTGGGCCGCACTGAATACTTCAAAGTCGTAAGTAAGCGCCGAAGTAAAGCTCATATCACCGCCACATAGGGCCAGTATACGGTAGGGCAGCTCCAGGCTTTGCAATAGTTTTTCAATATGCAGCACCATTTCGTTATGCGCTTCATAACTTTTATCGGGATGCGTTAATTGTACGATCTCCACTTTTTCAAATTGGTGTACCCGGTTCAGCCCGCGTACATCCTTACCAAAACTACCGGCCTCACGGCGAAAACAGGGTGAGTAAGCGGTCATTTTAATAGGCAGGGCTGTTTCTTTAACAATCTCATCCCTGAATATATTGGTAACCGGTACTTCGGAGGTGGGTATCATATAAAAACCATCGGCAGGCATATGGTACATCTGTCCTTCCTTATCCGGTAACTGGCCCGTACCATACGCAGAAGCTTCGTTCACCATAAATGGTGGCAGGTATTCGGTATAACCGGCCGCGGTATTATAATCTAAAAAGTATTGAATCAACGCACGCTGCAGTTTAGCACCCTGGCCTTTGTATAAAGGAAAGCCGCTACCCGTGATCTTGGAGCCCAGTTCAAAATCGATGATATCGTATTTTTTGATCAGGTCCCAATGTGGCACAGCGCCTTCATGTAAAACCGGTTTGGCGCCAGCTTCTCTCACCACTTCATTTTCTTCAGGGGTTTTACCAACCGGCACACTGTCGTGCGGCAGGTTAGGCAGTTTCACCAGCTCATCATGCAGTTGTTTTTCCACTACTGCTAATTGTTCGGTAATAGGTTGTAAAGTTGCTTTTAAGGCGGCTACTTCCGCTTTCTTTGCTTCTGCTTCCTCTTTCTGGCCTTTGGCCATTAAAGCACCTATTTCTTTGGAAGTACTGTTAACAACGGATTGATTGGTATCGAACGATAGTTGTAGTTTTTTTCTCTCATCATCTAACGCAATGATCGCATCTACCAAATCTACATCGGCAAAATGCTTCCTGCTCAACCTGGCCTTTACGGCATCAGTGTCCTGTCTTAGTACTTGTAATTGAAGCATAATTTTAAATAATTAGGCGGCAAAGGTAAATGTAAAAACCGAAGCGGGGAAAAGAAGAAGGGGTATACGGTGTAAGGTAAAGGGTTGAAGGTTTAAGGATACAGTGGTATACAGAGGAAGGCTAATAACGTCAAACGCAAGTATGTGTTGTTGAAACCTGGACTTTTGGAACTCCGCTATGACTTGTTGGAAAATTTTGGCATTAAATTGGTTTGTCATTGTTTTGTCACGTAAAAAATATATATTGTATCATAAATCATTAATTATGAAAAAAGTAGCCGCTTTATTTATAGCAGTCGCCACCTTTGTGGTAGCCTGTACGCCCAAGGCCTCGCCATCTGCAACGGAAGCTTTAATACCGGCTGAAAGCCGCGTTAAAACGGATAAAACCACTATTGATGCGGGACAGGTGATATCATCCACTTCCTGTACCAAGTGTCACCGGGAAAAGGATTATTCCCGCGCCACATACGAGGAATTGAGGCCCGTACTGGCTTCCATGGTTAAAAAAGCCAAACTGGATGAAAAAGAAGTACAGCAGATATCTGCCTATGTACACAGTAAAGCAAAAAAATAATGTTTTAATAATCGTTAAAAAGCAGCCACCCTTAAAAGGTGGCTGTTTTTTTGCAGGTATACAGGACAAGTACCATCCGGGTCTCTTTTCCCGGAACAATACCGGACCGCCCCTATGTTAAGTTTATAATAACTGGCCGCAGTTATTAAACCGGTTGTTTTTTATATAGTCAATAATAAAAATATTGTTATGGCCGAGAAGGATCTGTTACAAAATAAACACCTGTTATGGCGGGCCGGGTTTGGACCGGCAGTAGAACAGCTGGACGACCTGGGTAAATACAGTGCACAACAGTATTATAAAAAACTGGCCTCCCTATCGGCAAAAAAGACAAATTATTTACAAGGCACAGATAAAGTTTTGGAGGACCTGTATACCGGAAACATAGGTAAAAAAGCGGCCGACAGAACTGCTGAGGAAAGACGGGAGATACAGCGTTTACAAACAGAAGCCACCCGCAAATTAAGCGGCCTGTGGATGAGCGAAATGGTAAACAGTGAACAGCAATTAAAAGAAAAGATGGCCCTGTTCTGGCATGGGCATTTTGCCTGCCGCAGTAACAACGCCTTTTACCAGCAACAGTTATTACATATTATCAGGGATAATGCCTTGGGTAATTTTGGCGAACTGCTGAAAGCCGTATCACAATCACCGGCCATGCTCACCTTTTTAAACAACCAGCAAAACCGCAAAGGCAGGCCAAACGAAAACTTTGCCCGTGAAGTGATGGAATTGTTTACCATGGGGCGGGGCAATTATACCGAGAAGGACATTAAAGAAGCGGCAAGGGCATTTACCGGCTGGACCGGTACACCGCAGGGCGAATTTGTGTTTAGAAAGAACCAGCATGATACCGGCGAAAAAACAGTTTTAGGTAAAACCGGCAATTTTACCGGTGAAGATGTTTTAAATATACTACTGGAGAAAAAACAAACGGCTATTTATATTACCCAGAAGCTCTATCGTTTTTTAGTGAATGAAACGGCAGACCCTCAGCAGGTACAACAGCTGGCGGAAAAGTTTTATAAAAACAATTATGATATCAGTGCCTTACTGAAAGATATTTTTACCAGTACCGCTTTTTACGATAAAAAGAATATAGGCGCATTGATCAAATCGCCGGTAGAACTGCTGGCCGGTATACAACGCATGATACCGATGCAGCTGGAAGATAATAATGCCCTGTTAACTATACAACGGGTATTAGGCCAGTTATTGTTTTACCCGCCCAATGTGGCAGGCTGGCCGGGTGGCAAAACCTGGATAGACAGCAGTACCCTGATGATGCGCCTGCGGGTACCACAGTTATTTACCGATGAAGACGAACTGAACGTTACACCCAAGGATGATGACGACCAGATGATGGGTATGAAACAAGCGCCCAAACCCAAAAAAAACCTGGGGGCCAAAGCCATTAATGCCAGTATGAGCTGGGACCAGCATTATAAACAGCTGGATAAAGTTAAGCGGGAAGATTTGCTGAATACAATTACAAAATACCAGTTACAAACGCCCGGTAATATTACCCCGGCAACAATGAATAAATATATTGATGAGAGCAGCCGCGAAGCTTTTATAAGATCGGCCACCATACAGGTAATGAGTACACCGGAGTACCAGTTGTGCTGAGGGAAGCTGAAAGCTGAATGCTAAAAGCAGAAAGCTCAATGCTTAAAGCAATAGTCCGCCACAATACTGTGGGGACAAGTTGTCGCAACGGTTGCCCGATCAGGGAGCTGAAGCCGAAAACATTATAAAAGACCTTAGTATCTGCATACTAAATACTAATGTCTGGATACTTTATACTAATATCTAAATACTCGATCATGCTTATAAAACGCAGAACATTTATACAAACAGGTTCACTGGCTACGGCATCCTTGTTATTACCCCGCTTTTTAAAAGCATTTGAAGGAGGATACACTGTTCCGCCGGGTAATAAGGTGGTGGTGGTATTACAGTTAAGCGGCGGTAACGACGGGCTGAACACAGTGATCCCTATCCGTAATGATGTGTATTATAAACTGCGTCCCCAATTGGGTATTGCAAAGGAAAAAGCATTGCAGCTGACTGATGAAGTGGGCCTGCACCCGGCCTTAACCGGTTTTAAATCCTTATATGATGAAGGCAACCTGGGTATTATGAACAATGTGGGTTATCCTAACCCGGACCGGTCGCATTTCAGGAGTATGGATATATGGCATAGCGCCAGTAAAAGTGATGAGTACTGGCACCAGGGCTGGATAGGCCGCTATTTAGATGCCCAGTGTAATGGCTGTGATAAACCCACCCAGGCTATTGAGATTGATGATGTGCTGAGCCTCGCGCTGAAAGGCAAGGGCAATAACGGCATTGCAGTAAAAGATCCCCGCCGTTTATACGGAACCTCCAACGAAAAATTTTTTAAAGAGGTAATGAAACAGCACCAGCAGGCACAGGAAGAGCAGCCGGTGGATTACCTGTATAAAACCATGGCACAAACCTTATCATCGGCCGATTATATTTTTAAACAAAGTAAACTACACCCTACCAGCGCACCCTACCCTAAGACCGACCTGGGTAATAGTTTAAAAACAATTGCCTCGCTGATTTTTTCCGAGATCAATACCAAAGTATACTATGTGTCACTGGGAAGCTTTGATACGCATGTGGGCCAGGATGACCGCCAGTCAAGGCTTTTTAAAGATATGAATGATGCGGTACTGGCATTTACCAATGACCTGAAGGCCAATAACCGTTTTAATGATGTATTGTTATTTAGCTTTTCAGAGTTTGGCCGCCGGGTAGCACAAAATGCCAGTAATGGTACAGACCATGGTACGGCTAATAATATGTTTTTTATCAGCGGTGGCTTACAGCAAAAAGGACTGATCAATGCCATGCCCGATTTAAGCAACCTGCAGGACGGCGATCTGCAACACAGCGTTGACTTTAAAAATGTATATGCTACAGTTCTGAATAAATGGCTGGATGCGGATGATGTGACGATACTGGGCCGGAAATACGATAAGCTGTCGTTTATATAATCCTATTGTTTTTTTATCTCACATACAATATACAGTTCAAGGAGTGCCTTAGGCACTCTTTTTTATTCCTTTCCTTCCGCAAATTTTTTAAAAAAAAGTGCTGAAATATTTGCGCAACCAAAAAGTTGCACATATATTTGCAACCGAACGGTTTCATTAAAACAATACATCTATGCGCAGAGATATATTCCAGGCCATTGCCGACCCCACCCGGCGGGCCATTTTAGTACTGATAGCCATACAGGCCATGACCCCAAACGCCATTGCCGAGCATTTTGACAGCACCCGGCAGGCTGTATCCAAACACCTGAAGATTTTGCAGGAATGTGAATTGATAAAACCGGCACAACAGGGCCGTGAAATTTATTACCAGCTTGAAATTGAAAAAATGAAAGAGATAGATAAATGGCTGGAACAGTTCCGAAAGATATGGGAAACCCGTTTTAACCAGCTAGACAACCTATTGGCAACCTTACAAAACAAAAAACATGAACAGTAATCTTTTATTCAATTTTACCGTGGATAAGGCTAATAATGCCATTCACGTAACCCGTGAATTTGGTGCAGACCTGGACCTGGTATGGCAGGCCTGGACCACTGCCGAATTGCTGGACCAGTGGTGGGCACCCAAACCTTACTACGTTCAAACAAAAACATTACACTTTGCCGAAGGCGGACAGTGGCATTATGTCATGATCAGCCCCGAAGGTGATAAACACTGGTGCCTGGCCGATTATCAAACCATCGATCCATCCAAGAGTTATACCGCCCTGGATGCATTTTGTGATGAAGCCGGCAATATGAACCCCGATATGCCCCGCACTTTATGGACCAATGTTTTTACAGCCGGTAACAACCATACCACAGTAAATATTACCCTGCAATACCAAAGCCTGGCCGACCTGGAAAAAGTAGTGGCCATGGGTATGCAGGAGGGCTTTACCATGGCCCTGGGCAACCTGGATGAATTATTATTAACTTTTAAAAAATAAAACCATGCATCACTTACAATTTGATTTCCTGGTAGACAAGGAAAAAAACACCATCACCGTTAAACGTGAATTTGTCGCCGGCCGCAGCCTGGTATGGGATTGTTATACCAAAAGTGAATTACTGGACCAGTGGTTTGCGCCCAAGCCGTTTACTACTAAAACAAAATCGATGGATTTTAGCGAAGGCGGTCACTGGACATACGCCATGGTAGACCCTGAGGGAACCGAGTACTGGGGCCGTACCGATTATACTAAAATACAGCCTATAGATTTTTACTATTCCCTGGATGCGTTTTGCGACGCGGAAGGTAATGTGAACCCCGATATGCCCCGTGCCGAATGGGTGGTAACATTTAGCGACCTTAACAGCAATGCCCTGGTACAAACCATTGTTACCTATAAATCGCTGGCCGATCTGGAAACCGTGATACAAATGGGTATGGAAGAAGGATTGAAGTTAACCCTGGAGAAACTGGACGAGCTGTTATTGGTGCTGAATAAATAGGTTAGTTTATGGGTTACCAGGCCTGCTTTTAGTAAATTGTATGGCCAAATGTCTTTGTTCCGGCACTTTATTCATTCATTAAAACCTTTAACACCATGGCAAAAACCGATTATAAAACGATTGACGAATACCATAGCGCTTTTCCTGCCGAAGTGCAGGAAAGAATGCAGGCCATCCGTAATATCATTCATAAGGTAGCGCCAAAAGCGGAAGAGGTGATCAGTTACCAGATCCCTGCTTTTAAATACCATGGTTTTCTTATTTATTACTCGGCCTATGCCAAACATATCACTATCTCCAGTCCCTGGAGCCAGGCTTTATTGCAGGCTTTTGATAGCGAATTAAAGAAAATGAAAGTGACCAAATCGGCCATACAGTTGCCCAATAACGAGCCCTTGCCGGCAGACCTGGTAAAACGTATTGTAGCGTTCAGAAAAAAAGAGAACGAAGCGGGAAAATAATACACACTTGTTTCTTTATACAGCGGCCGGCATTTACATGCCGGCCGCTGTTGTTAGCTGCTGATGTTTTCTATGCCCTGCAAGTCATTTATTTTTGCCTTCCACCGTTTCTTAAAATAAATGGCCGATTAGTATCCTTTAAGTATAGTAATATCATAAAGCAGTTGTATTTTGCCGCTTTATATGAGCAACGAGCCTATTATCATAGTTGACCATTTAACCAAACAGTTTAAAACCGCTGCCGAGCCTTCGGTGCGGGGTATTTCATTAGCCATCAGGCAAAATGAAATTTTTGGTTTACTGGGGCCTAACGGGGCCGGCAAAACAACCACCATTTCCATGTTATGCGGCTTGTTTCCACCTACCAGTGGCAGCATTACCATTAATGGTATTAATTTACAGCAACATACCGATGCCGTAAAACAGCTGATAGGCGTAGTGCCGCAGGATATTGCTTTATACCCCACTTTAACCGGCCGGGAAAACCTTGTTTTCTTCGGTCATATGTATGGACTGAAAGGCAAACCACTTCACGATAAAATAGACACCTGGCTGGAAAAACTGGGCTTAAGCGCTAAAGCCAACCGGAAAGTAATGGAGTATTCCGGTGGTATGAAAAGACGTATCAATTTAATTGCCGGGATTTTACATAGCCCTAAAGTATTGTTTTTAGATGAGCCGACCGTAGGTGTAGATGTACAAAGCCGGACTGTGATCATTGAACGGTTAAAAGAACTGAATGCGGAAGGCACTACTATTGTTTACACCTCCCACCATATGGAAGAAGCGGAACATTTTTGTACCCGGGTATCCATTATTGATCAGGGTAAAATTTTAGCGGAAGATGAGCCCCGGGCTTTAATTAACGCCTATCCCGGAAGCAAAAACCTGGAAGATGTTTTTTTACACCTTACTAACCGAAAACTACGGGATTGATGTTTACAAAATTAAAAGCCATTATAAGGAAAGAAACCATCATCCTGCTCAGGGATAAGATCGGCTTATCCATTCTTTTCCTCATGCCCATGGTGCTCATTTTTGTAATGACCATTATACAGGATGCCGCTTTCAGAAGCATTAACGAAAGCAGTATCCCCATTGTATTTGTAAACAATGATAAAGACTCCCTGGGTGATATGGTGGAACAGGGCCTGCGTAATAATGAGTTGTGTAAATACTACGACTCCATTAACGGAAAACCGGCCACACTGGAAACAGCCAGGCAGGCCGTAGCCGACGGTAAGTTTTTACTGGGCATTGTAGTGCCGCAAAATGCCACCAAAGCCATCCGGGAAAATGTATCACAATTAATTGATGAGTCTATTAACCCGGCAGAAGCCGCAGCAGCAATACAGGGTATGAAGGATTCGGTAGAAATTATTATCCTTATTGACCCGGTCACAAAAAAATCATTCATCTCTTCCATCACCAGCGCCTTAAGAGAGTTTATATCGGAGGTAAAAACAAAGATCATGTTCGAGACCTTCTCCGAACAGATAGCAGAAGTGATCCCTGAAGGAGGTAAAAAACCCGGCAATACCTTTAACCGCTCACAAATATTCAGGTACACCGAACAATACGCGTCCAAGAACAACAGCGAGATCATTCCCAGTGCGGTACAGCACAGTGTCCCGGCCTGGACCATCTTTGCCATGTTCTTTATCGCCATTCCCTTATGCGGCAGTATTATGAAGGAAAAATCGGAAGGCAGTATTTTCAGGTTGCATACCATGCCTACCTCCTACCTGTTATTAATGCAGGGTAAAGTGGTGGTGTATGTAATCGTGGGACTGATACAGTTCCTGTTAATGTTATGCGTAGGCCTGTATATATTGCCCTTGTTTGGGCTGCCGCCGCTGGTAATGGGCGATAGCGTTTCCGGCATTCTGGTATTAACCCTGGCCACATCATTAGCCGCAACAGGCTATGGGGTGTTAGTGGGCACACTGGCTAACACTGAACAGCAGGGCGCTATACTGGGTTCCTTATCTGTATTATTATTATCCGCATTAGGTGGTATATGGGTGCCTACTTACGTAATGTCTAAAACAATGCGTGACATCAGTGAAATATCGCCCCTGAACTGGGCCCTGGAAGGCTACTATAATTTATTTTTACGGAACGATGGCTTTAATTCGGTACTACCCGCAACCGGTAAATTATTAGCCTTCTTTGTCATAACCTTTGCTATTGCAATGGCCGTAAACAAAATGAAAAGAAAAATATAATCATGGATCAGCAGCAGATCATCGCCGATATACAACAGTTTATTCAGCAAAATGTAATGGCCGAACATGTGGCCATTACCGAAACATCTAACCTGCAGGATGCAGGCCTGGATTCATTTTCAACCGTGGAAGTGATCCTGTTTATTGAAAGACAGTTTGGTGTGGCCATTCCCGATGAACATTTATTACCGGAAAATTTTAAAACCCTGCAGGCTTTATCGGCCCTGGTATTACAATTAAAAGCCGGCTAAACTACAGCTCTCCCGGTTGTTGTTACCAATTGTTTACTACTAAAGTATATTGCTTGAATTCGCTTTTACATACCCTGCCTGGAAAAGTTTATTTAACCGGCTCTGATTGTTTTCACCTGGTGCTGGACAAACATGCCAAGAAATACCAGTCGGGCGGTAATGTAATGCGTATTGTTTTTAACACAGAAGATCGTATTGACCAGGAACGTTTAAAAACTGTATTTGCCCTGTCACCGGTTATACACTGGTTATGTAATATACAGTTGAAACCCGGTGCACTGTTTGGCCGCCCTTACTGGCAATATACTGACAAGGGTAATCATATTATTACCCGGACCCACAGTCACAATGTATTTAACGAAATACCCGACATTGTTTTACAACGCGATATACCGATTGAAGGCGAACGTTTTATTGAGTGTGATATTATTGAATACCCCGATCAGCGCTCTTTAATTGTTATTTCCTGGAATCATATCCTGATCGACGGACGTGGCATTGCGATGCTTATCAACCACCTGAATGATATAGCAGCCGGGAAGGCCGTTACTGATATCAATGTGCTTTTCCCGGCCAAAGAAAAGCCGTTAGGCATGTTGGCGCATATACGCAACATGTATAAGGTTAAAAGCTTTATTGAGCAATCTTCAAAAGCACCGCTGGCATCGGTAGCATCGGCCGGCAGTAAGGCCAAAGCCCCTTTTAAAACCAGGATCATTTATTATACCCAGGAGGAAACACAACAAATTCACCAGAATGCTATAAATCATGGCGCCCGTTTAGGTCCTAATTTGTTTTATATTGCCTGTTGCAGTCATGCTGTCAATAACCTGTTAAAGCAGCGTAATACGCAAGGCACTTTGTGGCTGCCCGTTCCCTACGATGGCCGTTTGCGCGGAGCCATCGGCCCCATCATTTCCAACACGGTAGCTTTCTTTTTTTACCGTATGCCACAACAGGTTTTACAGCAGGTAAAACAAACGGTTAGCAATTTGTCTGAGCAAATGACGGAGCAGATAAAAAATAAACGCCCGCAATCATACAGTAACCTGTTAAACATGATGCGGCATATACCCGTTTGGTTATATTACAAGCTGGTAAATAATACCGGTGAAGGAAAATTTACAAGTTTTGTATATTCCGCAACCGGTGAAGGCTTTAATACCCATACCAGTTTTATGGGCTATGCCGTTTCGGGGCTTACCATTTACCCGTCGCCAACATTTCCGCCTGGCCTTACTTTTTCGTTTTTAAAATTCAATAATGCTTTAAATATTAATATTGCTTATTCTCCGGATATTATAGATACATTTGAAATAACATTGATTGAAGAAGAGTTAAAAAAACTGCTTGTCGCTACTTCTCAAATCTCTGATTCATAGCAGCAGGGACCTGCTTTTTTTTGTACCAGGTAATCATGACCCCAACCATTGACCATACTGATATTGTTATTATCGGCGGCGGTATAGCCGGCGTAGCCGCAGCCATTGCAGCAGCAGAGGCCGGCAGTAAAGTAGTATTAGTAGAAAAAGCGCCTTATTTAGGTGGTAAGGCTACAGCAGCCGAAGTGGGCACCATTTGCGGGCTTTACAAATATGATCACCAGCTGCAACCCGATTTTATTGTAAATGGGTTTACCAGGTTTTTTGCACAACAATTACAGGCAGCCTCACAAACACAAGCCCTGATTAACGAATACCATTTAGCCTACCTGCCTTACCAGGTAGCACACTTTAAAATACTCTGCAGCCAGCTTCTGCACCAGGCAGGTGTAACCGTTTTACAATGGGCCACTGTTGTGGGGGTGTATGAACAACATCATACCATTAAACAGGTTCAGGTACAAACCGCTGACAGCTTATTGCATTATCACACCAAGGCGGTAGCAGATTGTTCCGGCGAGAGTGTAGCAGCCCGGTTTTTATCCCTGCCCTTAATTGAGAGTGATAATTACCAGGCGGCCGCCCAGGTTTTTACATTATCGGGTATCAGTGAAACCAATGAAACAAGGCTTTCCTTTATTATTTTAAAAGCCATTGGCAAGGCTATTTATAATAAAACCATTCCCGATTATTTTGATCGCATTTATTTAATCCCCGGCTCTTTACATAATGGTATCGCCTCTTTTAAAGTGGGTATCCCCATACCTGTAACCTTTACTGCCGGTAACCTGCAACAGTTGCAACAAACTGCCCTGTTTTTTATAACTCAGCTGGTGGATTTTTTGCGTGATGCCGTAACGGTTTGCCAACAGATAAAACTCGAGCATATTGCTGATGAAATTGGTATCCGCACCGGTATTCGCACATTAGGTAAATATGTATTAGAAAGCAACGATATTTTAGCCGGTAATCATTTTAACGATGCTATTGCCAATGGTTCCTGGCCAATAGAAATATGGCAACAAAACAAACGGGTATCCATGCAGTATTTTGCCAAAGACAGTTATTACCAGGTGCCGGCCCGTTGCTTACAATCTGCTCATATTCAAAACCTGTTTATGGGCGGCCGTTGTATCTCGGCTACTGATGAGGCTATTGCCAGTGCCCGGGTAATGGGCATTTGCTTACAAACGGGTTATGCTGCCGGTATGCTGGCGGCAGGATATGCACAGGATATACCGCAGGAACTAAGCATAGAACAACTACAAAAGCAGCAACTGAAAACTGTATTTTCGCAGTATGAACAAGTACCCGGTATATGAAGTGTTGCAACAGGCTGCTGCCAGCTGGCCTGATCAACCAGCCGTACATGATGAAGCAGGAACCATTAGCTTCAACGAACTTTTTACCCAAGCAGATATATTACGTGTACAGTTAGCAGATACGGGCATATTACCCGGCATGGCCGTTGGTTTAAAAGCCAAAAACGGTCGCGATTTTATTACCGGCCTCTTTGCCATTGTAGGTTGCGGGGCGGTAGCTTTACCCATCTACCACCAGTTAAAAGCGGTAGAGATTGATGAACTGGCCTTACAAACCGGCCTGCATGCCTGGATAGATGACCATAGCGGTACTGCTTACCAGAACGAAAAACTTATAGCCCTTACTCCATCCTTTTCGCTTGGCTTTTCGGATCAGCCCTTTACAAAACCCTTTGCCCCTTTTGTTGAGAACCCCGCCTTTGTACGCTTCACTTCCGGTACTACCGGCACTGCCAAGGGTGTGATCATTTCGCACCGCTCGGTAATAGAACGTATTGATGCCGCCAATAACGGGCTGCAGTTAGGCCCCGGCGATACGGTGGTATGGGTATTACCAATGGCTTATCACTTTGTCGTATCTATTGTATTGTATGTAAAATATGGCGCCGCTATTGCCGTGGTAAAAGATTTTTTAGCAAAAAATATTATTGAGATCACCAATAAACACAAGGGTACTTTTTTATACTCATCGCCAGTACAGGTACGCTTACTGGCCAACGATACCAGTGGTATAATGATGCCTACACTGAAAAAAGTGATATCCACTTCCGCAGGCATTTCACCAGATATCTGTATAGCTTTTAAAGAACGTTTTCATGTGCCGGTGAGCCAGGCTTATGGCATTATTGAAATAGGCCTGCCCATGTTAAACTTTTTTCAATCGGAAGAGCACCCGGAAGCTGTAGGCTTTCCCGTGCACGGTTACGAGATCGGTATTTTAGATGAGCATTACCAGCCGCTGCCCGATGGGGCCATCGGTTATTTAGGTATTAAAGGGCCCGGTATGTTTGATGCCTATTTACAGCCGGTTACACGGCGGGAGGATGTATTGGTTAACGGTTATTTTATCACCGCAGATTTTGCTTCCCGTTCAGCAGACGGGTTGATAAAAATAGAGGGGCGGGCAAAGTCAGTGATCAATATCTCCGGCATAAAAGTTTTTCCCGAGGAGGTAGAAGTCGTGTTGGAAAGTTTTGAAGGCATTGCACAGGCAAGGGTAAGCAGTGAGCCGCACCGCTTATTAGGCCAGATCATTACCGCTTCTATTGTGCTGCAGCCGCAATCCATCGTCAATACGGAAGCCGTGATACAGTATTGCCGTAAACGTTTATCCAATTTTAAAGCGCCGCAAAAAATAATTATTGTGGATAGTTTACCGATGACCAAAACAGGTAAGCTGCAGCGACCATAAGTATGTGCAGAAAGCTAAATGCGAAAAGCTTAAAGCCGAATGCAGAACATTCCTACGCCGCATATTTTCTTTTGCGAACATACTGGTAAATAAAAGCGGCCAGTACCACCAGTAATACCGGTACTACAATATTTACAAACTGCCAGGTAGCTTTTTGATTCCGCACTTTCACCGGGTCCAGTAAACGCAGGGTATAACTTTTTGCGCGGGTTTCTAAAATACCCGAAGGGTTTAACAGGTACTCCAGTACATTGTTGTAAAAAGTTTTATTAGCATAAGTATAACCGGTAAACAGGTTGGTGCCCATTGGTAAGGGACCATTCATCTGGCTGTACAGGTTCATGGCAATATCACCATCGGCAACCACCACCATCTGGGTGGGTTCATCACTACTCTCTTTATACGGAACATTTAAACTGCGCAGGCTGTCCTGTGTAGCTCTCGATGTACGGTTTTTAAATGCCGACGTGAATTTGCCCTCCAGTAAAACCGCTACTGCCGTATCTTTTACAGTAAAGGTTTTTATATCCGGCGCAATCTGCATAAAGTCGAAATTAATGATGGCCGGCGCCGGCAACACCCTGGCATTGGCAGAGGAGCGTAAAAGAAATGTTTTTTTAATACCCGGCGCAGTAATTGTGTCCAGTGTATTGGGGAACATTGCCCGCACACCGTCCAGGTTTTTACTTATCGGGTGGTTGGTACCATTCAGTATCGGGAAAAACGGCCAGTCAACCAGCCGTTGCTGTTGGCCCGCACCCTGCTCGCCGGTTATCTGCGGCAGTTTGTCCGATTGCATATCCTGTAATAAATTCTGGTTTAACCGTACACCATATTTAAAAAGCATGTCCTCTAAATTCAGCCCCCTGTCATAAGCTGTAAACCCACCGGATTTATATAAGCTGTCAAACTCTGCATACATATTGTCTACCATCCAGAATATCTTACCGCCACGCATCAGGTACTGGTCGATCTTCAGTTTGTCTTCATCGCTGAAAGGTTGTGTGGGTTTTAATATCACCAGGGCATTAAAGAAGGAAGGAATAAAAGGTGCGGTTTTTATATTCACCGTATCAAAACGGTATTGCTGTGCCAATGTTCTTACGGCATCATCAACATTATAGCCCCAGCCTTCACCATGGCCCAACGCATACCCTACTACCGGCTTTGTTTTAGTGGTAACTTTTTCAATGGCGCTGCCGAATTTATATTCCAGTGTCGCTTCCACATCATTATACAAAGCAGCCATCTCTTCGGTTTGGGTGCCGTAGGAACGCATTCCCTCCAGCAGGTTAACACCTACGGAAGTATCGGCATAATGTATTACCGCACCGGGTAATACCAGTTTTTGTTTCATTTCATCACCCACTTTGCCGGGGGCCTGTAAAGTGTAAGGACTGATATTATAGAAGTAGGCAATTGAGTCCAGCACATAAGCGGCTGTAGAGTCGTCCAGGTTTTTTAAGGGATCGATAAAGTTGATGGTGATATTACGCTGGTTCACCTCCTTATATTCCTGTAAAAATTCGCGGGTACTATTGGCCAGCTTTCTGAAGCCGGCAGGAAATTCACCCTCTAAAAAAACATCAATGGTAACCGGCCCGTCCAGCGAACGTAATAAGGTTTTGGTCGCATTACTAAGGGTATAACGTTTTTCCTGGGTAAGATCGATACGGGTATGCACCAGCGAAGCCAGTAAGTTAACGCCTGCTACTATGGCCAGTAAAATGACCCACCAATATTTTGTTGCTGTTAGCTTTTGTAACAGGTTGTTCATACTATCGCTTTAATAAATTCCGGTTGGTAACGGTAAGGAAAAGAAAAATAAGGCTCAGGAAATAAATAATATCACGGCTGTCCACCACACCGCGACTGATACTTTTATAATGTGCGTCAATACCGATCAGTTCCACATAATAATCGGCGCCGCCGCTTAAACCCACCAGTTTACTGATGGCGTTAAAGCCGTAGTATAATAAAGCACAGGCAATCAGGCTACCAATAAATGCAACCACGGCATTGTTGGTAAAACTGCTGGCACAAATACCGATGGATGTGAACACCGCTGCCAGAAAGAAGAGGCCGATATAAGAGCCGGCTGTTGCGCCGGTATCAATACCACTGTTGGAGGATAAAGCCTGTACGGAATAAATATACACCAGTGTAGGTACCAGGGCTATTACCACCACCACCAAACTGCCCAGGTATTTACCGTTTACTATCTGGCGGCGGGTGAGCGGCTGGGTTTGTAATACTTCAAAAGTGCCGCTCCTGAACTCATCGGCAAAACTGCGCATGGTAATAGCCGGTATCAGCAATAACAATACCCAGGGAGCCAGTTCAAAAAAACGATCGAGTGAGGCATACCCAAAGTCTAAAATATTACCCTCAAAAACAAACAGCATTAAACCGTTTACCAGCAGGAAAACGATAATGGCGATATAACCGGTAAGGCTACTGAAAAACTGGCGGAGTTCTTTTTTACAAATAGATATCATAAATACAACCCAAGATACGATTTATCGTTATACAAGCTCAAAGCAGAAAACAATTTGGTAATTAGCTAATTTGAAAATTTGGTAATTGGACCGCTACTGAGGATAATTGATGATACCATTGGTGCAGCACAAGTGTGCGACCCACAACAATACTGAAGGGACACGGCGCAAGGGACGATGCCCATAGCACTGCAGCTGATTACATAAAAAGTATATAGTATTAAGTATACAGTATTTAGACAGGCATCGCTTCTACATACTATTATCTACATACTAATATCTATATACTGTTATCTAAATACTATTATCTACATACTAATATCTGTATACTACTATCTGATACTAGGGAACATATTTCTTTACAATCACACAGGCATTATGGCCACCAAAGCCGAAAGTGTTGCTCAGTGCGGCGTTTACCACTCTTTTCTGTGCCTTGTTAAAGGTAAAGTTCAGGTTGGGATCCAGTTCCGGATCGGGTGTGAAATGATTGATGGTTGGCGGTACAATATCGTGCACCACAGCCTGGATACAGGCAATGGCCTCAATTACACCGGCAGCACCCAGGCAATGCCCGGTCATACTTTTGGTGGAACTGATGTTTACTTTGTAAGCGTGCTCACCAAACACATGGAGAATGGCTTTGGTTTCAGCAATATCACCCAGCGGTGTAGAGGTACCGTGTGTATTAATATAGTCGATATCCTCAGGTTTCATACCGGCATCGTCCAAAGCGGCCAGCATTACATTTTTTGCACCTAACCCATCAGGATGCGGGGCTGTAATATGGTAGGCATCGGCGCTGGCGCCACCGCCTACTACCTCGCAAATGATCTTTGCACCGCGGGCTTTGGCATGTTCCAGCTCTTCCAATACCAGTACACCGGCTGCTTCACCCATTACAAAACCGTCACGGTCTTTATCGTAAGGGCGGCTGGCAGTTTTAGGGTCATCGTTACGTTCGCTCATGGCTTTCATGGCATTAAAGCCACCTACACCGGCTTCGCTGATAACGGCTTCACTACCACCGGTAACAATAATATCGGCCTTACCCAGGCGTAATAAAGTTACGGCATCAATAATGGCATTTGTACTGCTGGCGCAGGCGCTGGTAACCGCATAGTTAGGACCACGCAGGTTATGGCGCATGCTGATCTGGCCGGCAGCAATGTCCAATATCATTTTGGGAATAAAGAAAGGGTTGAAACGGGGCGTACCGTCGCCTTTGGCAAACTCGGTAACCTCCTGTTGAAAGGTAATTAAACCACCAATGCCGCTGGCAAATACTACGCCTATGCGGTCGGGGTTAATATTCTCTTTATTCAGTCCTGCGTCGGCCATGGCCTGGTCGCTGGCAACTAAAGAAAACTGGGTGTAGCGGTCAATTTTTCTGGCTTCTTTTTTATCAAGATACTGTACGGGGTCAAAGTTTTTTACCTCGCAGGCAAAACGGGTTTTAAACTTAGAGGCATCAAACTGTGTAATCATATCGGCACCGGAAACACCATTGATCAGTGCATTCCAATACTCATCTATCGAATTTCCAAGGGGTGTTAAAGCCCCCATGCCGGTAACAACTACTCTTTTTAACTCCATATAGCCAATTTCTAATGATTCAAAAGTTTCGCGGGTTGAGATAAAAACCGCCTTCGCTGTATAACAACAGAAGGCGGTATTATAACATTTATCCCTCCCTGGTTTCAGCTAAAAAAATAACCTCAAGGGGCGGACAGGTAAATTTAATTACTTAGCGTGTTCTTCCAAATAAGAAACTGCCTGACCAACAGTAGTGATGGTTTCAGCTTGCTCGTCCGGAATGGAAATATTGAACTCTTTTTCAAATTCCATAATTAATTCAACGGTATCCAATGAATCGGCACCTAGATCATTTGTAAAAGAAGCCTCATTGGTAACTTCCGCTTCGTCAACTCCAAGTTTGTCAACGATGATCTTTTTAACTCTTGATGCAATGTCTGACATGTCTATTTAATTTAGTTATGGGTGCAAAAATAGAGTTTTTGCTTTAATCTGCGCTGTTATCCAAAAAAATTTGACATTCCACCATAGTTTATCTTTTTGTCATTGCGTTCAGACTACACATTTATACGCCATCCCCGTATTCGTTCTGTTACTGTTAAAAATAGCTTACGCTCTGATTTTACACGTGTTATGCAATAATAAACTTGTATATCCCGCTTGGTCCTAAGCCAGTTTACAGTCTATTTATGCTTAGGCATGTATTTTTCCATGTACTTGCCTACTGCTTTATTATAGGCATCCAACATGGCCGAACGCTGTTTGTTCAACTGGTCGTTCACTGCATTAAACTTTTTACTGGCCTCGTTCATCTCTTTTGCCTGTTTATTAAAGGTATCAATTTCTTCTTTGGTCAGCTTGCCGCTTGGTTTGGCTTTAAATGCTTTCTCTGCTTTTTGAAACGCTTCCAGTTGTACAAAAAAATCGGTAAACGCTTTTGCCGCTGTGGCCTCTTCTTTATAAAACTGTAAAGCTTCCCTGCTGGCCTGTACCAGGCTGGCATCGTTATTAAAAGCATTGATGCTTCTTAATTTAACCAGGCCCTCTTCCGCTGCCGTACCCATGGCATTTATATTTTGTTCTATAGCAACAACCTTACCGGGTTTATTGCTGTTCATATTTTCCAGCAGGTACATTTCCTCTTTATAGGGCTTAAAAAATATCAGGTATAGCTCATTATGGTGTTTTAATAACTCCCCGGCCACCTGGTGTTTTTTGCTCAGCTTGGTCTCTTCAGTAACAATGGTAACATTGTTTTTAGCAGCAAATGCGGCCTGGGCTGTCTGGCTTACCTCGTTGGCCTCGTCCAGCTTTTCCATTGCTTTTTCTTTGGCCAGCAGGTAGGCCTCCATGGCATCATAACTTTGTTCGGCTATTTCCTCCATATTAACAATCTTGGCATACTGCTCGTTAAACACTTTCTCCAGTAAACGGTAGTATGCAACGGTGGAGTCGCGGTAACTGCGATCGCCCTTCCAGTGAGGCATGGTTTGAATTTTCACTCTTGTTTCATAAATGCCGTTTACCACTTCCATCCGGCGTTTTTCAATTTTCCGGGCGCTTTTATTATGTGCCGTAGCACTTAAATAGGCCATGTATACACTGGCCAGTTTATTATTGGCATCGCCAATATAGCCCATATAATCACCGGCATTATCAAAGTTTTGTGCTTGTAGCGGGGCTCCGCTCATTATACAGGCGGCAAAAGCAATGGTTACAAAAAATTTTCTCATCATTTCGCTGTGCTATTTAGTGTTTATAAAGTCTGTAAGAATTAAAAAAGTTTCTTCAATATACCCGTCTTCCAGTAAGCTTTCCAGTATAAGCCCGTTCACCGTTTTCAGGTAACTGTCCGTTTGCAGTTTTGCCGCATCGGTTGCCAGGTTATGTATGGAAAGTTTGGTTGCCCGGTAGGTATCTGGATCTTTTTCACGCATGAAAGTATTGTTTTGGGCTGCCCATTTTTCAAAGGCCGCGGCCTGCAATGGTACGGTTATCGTTTTTTTTGCCGTTAACCGGCTATAGTCCGCTACCTGTTTAAAAAAATCCGAGGAGCCCTGCCTTGTTTTACTGGCCGCTGCCAGCGCCGCTACCGGTAAGCCCGCCAGGGGTTTATAATAGGCATTGCGGCTCACTTCATCCGGTTTTAATGATGTGGGAAAGGACGCCTCCCTGTAGCCCTCCATATCCATCCAGTCCGGCAATACAATATCCGGTATCACCCCTTTTTGCTGCGCCGTTGAACCGTTCAGGCGGTATAATTTACCCAGCGTGGTTTTTACAAATGTGCTGGTCTGTGCTGTCTTGCTTACGGTATCCATGGGTAATACCTGCTGCATGGTAGCCTTACCAAAAGTATTACTGCCTACAACCAGGGCCCGGTTATAATCCTGTAAAGCGGCAGCAACCACTTCTGATGCGGAGGCGCTCTGCCCGTTCACCAATACCACCAGCGGACCATCATATATCACACCCCGGTTAGGGTCCTTCAGGTAAGTAACTTTGGGGGCCTTATCCTTATAACCCATCAACGGGCCGTCATTGATAAATATGCCTGCAATCTCCAGCGCTTCCATCAGCGAGCCGCCGCCGTTATACCTCAGATCCAGGATAAGCCCGCTGATCTGCTCCTTCTTCATTTCTACTATCTTCTTGGCCATATCGTTGGCACAGCCACTGCCCTGTTCATCATCCCAGGTGGTATAAAAATCCGGCAGTGACATATACCCAATTTTTTTGGTATTAGCACCGGTTCCCTGTAATATAAAGCCCTGGATAATATTTTCATCCTGCTCATGTTTGGCTTTTTTCAGGGTAACAGATTTTATCGTACCATCCTGTTTACGCACTTTAATTGTTGCCTTTTGTACAGCCGCGTCTTCTATCAGCTCATACACATCTTCTACCGATACCAGCGAAACATCCGTTATCTCCTTTCCTTCCGGTTGCACCTGCAGCAACTGGTCCTGCTGGTTCAGCTCCCCGCTTATCCAGGCCGGTCCGCCCGGCGCCAGCCGGGCAATTACTATTGTACCGTCCTCCGTTTCATCCATATCAAAACCAAAACTCAGGGCTTCCGTACTCAGGCCTTCCTGGAACGTCCTGTTATCAACCTCCGAAAAATAGTTGGTATGCGGGTCATAGGTCATGGCCAGGCTGTTCAGGTAGGTTTCTTCCAGGAAAACATCCAGGCTTTTCGAGGTAAATTTATTCGCATGCAGGGCATTCTTTTTTATTTTTTCCCTCACTGCCGCTTCGTTCTTTTCAATAACCTTGTCAAAACCGGCTCCCGCTTCCTTCTGTAAGGATATGGTATAACAGTTTACCAGGGTAAGGTATTTATACCAGTTGGTATACCGTTGCTGTAATGCCGGTAAGCTGGCCGAATAGGTGGCCGCCGCCGTGCGGGATAAAGTAATATCTTCTTTTGCCGTAAAGTTTAAAGGCTTTTGTAACACAGCCCTTGTCAGCGAATCGGCCCTTTCAACCGCCCGCTGGTACATGGTTTTTAATAAGGGAAAAAACTGCCAGCTGTTACCGTTTAACTCATCATCCAGTTGAGTACTGAAGGATGCCAGTTTATCATACTCCGGCTGTAAAAAAATCCGCTTCTGGGGATCCAGCGTTTTTACCAGGGTATTAAAAAAGCTCACCGAAAAACTATCATTAACGGGCCTGGGAGCAAAGTGGTTTATTTCAATCACCCGTTTTAATAAAAAGGCTTTGGGCTTAATCCCTGTCTGTGCCCATGAAAAACCGGCAAATAACAGGCAGGCTGAGGTAAGGGTGGTTCGGGTTCTGTGGTGCATAATCAGTTTTACTTTTACAAAAACACAGCTCTAAAATAAAGAATTTATAAGACCTGTGCACACCTATTGCTTTATCCCTGCTTTAATTTTTTTACTGTAATAATCACAAAATCAAAAAAATATACTTTTTTTACCGGATTAACCCCAGCTACATGGGTTAATAGTAAAATATAAATCGTAATTTGGGTAACAACAATTTCCAATTATGCCATTGAAAATAATTGACCACGGGTCTGCTGAATATGAACAAATGGTGCGCCTGCGTGATGATATACTGCGTAAGCCACTGGGACTTAGCTTTTCCGTGGAAGAACTGGAATTGGAAAAAAACAATATCCTCATCGCAGCTTTTGAAGAAGACCTGATGCTGGGATGTTGTATGCTCATCGACAATCAACCCCCTACCATCCGTTTACGCCAGATGGCCGTATTAAACAACCTGCAGGGTAAAGGCATTGGCCGTGCTTTAATGAACTTTGCCGAAAACCTTTCCCGCGACCGTGGTTATAAAACCATCACCATGCATGCCCGCAAAGTAGCCGTTGGCTTTTACGAACGGGTGGGCTACCAGGTTACCGGCGATGAGTTTATTGAGTTAAACATTCCCCACTATGTAATGGAAAAAAGGCTCTGGTAGGCCTCACTCTTCCGGCATTTATCTGTTTAGGGGCTTTCGGCTGCAGTACTGCCATCAGCTACAGTCCCCGCTATCTGTTACAAGTCCGCCACAAAGCCACACACAAAACCTCAGCGGGCTTTCCACGCCTATCGGGCAGCCTTTCAACAATATCCATGGCTTATTGTTATTTGTCCGCTGTCAATTGCCCATTGTCAATTGCTTATTGCCCTTTCACTACTAACTTTGCCAACCATGCCCAGGTTCAATTTAGCTGACAATATAAATATGTTATCCAAGCTCACGTTCAGACGTGTGTGGAATGCAACCAAAGTGTTCAGCAGTTTCTATTGGAGTAAATGGACCAAACGGGCTGTTCAGTGGGGTATGCCGGTTTCTATTTCCTTTGAACCAACCACCTCCTGTAACCTGCGCTGCCCCGAATGTCCCAGCGGCTTAAGGGCTTTCAGCCGGCCCACGGGTATGTTGCGGAAGGATTTTTTCTCCGAAACCATCGACCAGTTACACCGCGATCTTTTTTACCTGGTATTCTATTTCCAGGGCGAGCCCTACCTCAACCCCAACTTCCTGGATATGGTGTCCTATGCCTCCGCCAAAAAAATTTATACGGCCACCAGTACCAATGCTCACTATATGACCGAGGCCAACGCACGCCGTACCGTGGAAAGCGGGCTTGACCGGTTAATTATTTCCATTGACGGCACTACACAGGAGGTTTACCAGCAATACCGCGTAGGTGGCCGGTTAGATAAAGTAATACAAGGCGCTAAAAACATTGTACAGGCTAAAAAAGAGCTGAAAAGTAAAACACCGTTCATCATTTTCCAGTTTCTGGTAGTTAAGCCCAACGAACACCAGATAGAGGAGGTAAAAACACTGGGAAAAGAGATAGGCGTAGATGATGTGTGGTTTAAAACGGCCCAGGTATACGATTACGAAACCGACCCCAACCGCCTCATCCCCAGTATTGATAAATTCAGCCGTTATAAAAAAACGGATACAGGTACTGTTTTCAAAGGTAATATTACCAACCAGTGCTGGCGTTTATGGCACGATCCTGTTATTACCTGGGACGGCCTTGTGGCGCCCTGTTGTTTCGATAAAGATGCCCAGCACAAACTGGGCGACCTGAAACAAAAAAGCTTTAAAGAGGTTTGGCAAAACGGTGAATACAAAGCCTTCAGAACCAAATTACTGCACGGCCGTAAAAACATCGATATCTGCGCCAACTGCAGCGAAGGCACTAAAGTTTGGGGCTGATCTACTGCTATATGTCAAAAAATTTGTAGATAATTGCCGTTTTCAGTTTTTTTTACGACATTTACTCCAAGGGAATGGTTTTTTAGCAATTTGAATTTTATCATCAAAAAACTAATTCCGTTTTGCAACAACTGCCATCATCCATCTCTACGCGTTTACATTACCAGCACAAGTCACTTATCGAATTAATTGACGGGTTATCCGACACGCAGGTTCGTCAGCACAGTAATACCGGTCAATGGAATATTTTAGAGAATATTGTACATATTACTTTATTTCAAAATGTAATTGCCGAACGCTTACAACAGATAATCACCACCGCCGAACCACAATTGAGCCGTTATGTAGTGGAAGCCGATCCCGCTTTTCACGAAAAATGCCAGTTAACAACAACCGAAATAATTAAAGAACTGCTGGGCGCCCGTAAAAATCTCACCCTTTTTGTCGAGCGTATATCCGATCAACAACTTTCCCTTAGCGGCTTACATCCGGAGTACGGCGAAATGACTATTGTACAATGGTTAAACTTTTTTCTATTGTACGAAGCAAAACTCCTGTTCGAAATTTTCAAGCTGGCATCTAAAGTAAAAATGGCCCAAAACCTGAGCGTGGCTGAATAAACTACGGATTATTAACACATAATATATTAATGCCGGGCTATATAGGCCCGGCAAACGCTTATATAATTTCAGTTGTAAAATCTTTGTTTCACAATATCTTTGGCTCAATAACTAATAGCAGACCTTAAAACATCAGGCACCTTAACGCTAACGTATGAGCATTGAAAAAGATATTAACCAGGGACGGTTTGGGAGTGAGTACCATAAAGCCTCGGTAAACCTTTTATTTACCCATAACTGGGTTATGGAAAAGGTAAAGGAAATATGTGCATCCCAAAACCTCACACCCCAGCAATTCAACATATTACGTATTTTAAGAGGGAGTTTTCCCGAACCGCTGTCCACCATGCAGATCCGGCAACGTATGCTGGATAAAATGAGCGATACCAGTCGTATTGTAGACCGGCTGATCGTAAAAGGCCTCGTTAAAAAAAATATTTCCCCGAAAGATAAAAGACTGGTAGCGGTGCAGATAACCACGGAAGGAAAACAAGTGCTGGAAAAAATGGATGCCCGGCAAACCACACTTGACAATATTTTAGGCAACCTAACGGCAGCCGAAGCGTCTATACTAAGCGACTTACTCGACAAAATAAGGCATATTCCTGGCGAATAGTCTATTTTTGCCGCACATTTCAGGCGTTTACTATATACTCTATGCGACAATTATTACTGGCCCTTACCATTGTTATTAGCAGCTTCAGCGGTTTTCTTAACGCTCAGTCCCCGGTTTATGAATTTCGTGGTGTATGGATAGCCACTGTGGATAATATCGACTGGCCGCCCCGGGGCGAGTCGGACCCCGCCCGCCAGCGGGCAGCTTTTATCCAGCAACTGGATATGCATAAACGCAATGGTATGAATGCCGTTATTGTGCAGGTTCGCCCATCGGCCGACGCTTTTTATGCATCCGCTTTCGAACCCTGGAGTCAGTGGCTTACCGGCAAGCAGGGCCAGGCCCCCAGCCCTTTTTATGATCCGCTGGAGTTTATGATCAAAGAAGCGCACAAACGTGGTATGGAGTTTCATGCCTGGTGCAACCCTTACCGCGCCGAAATCAAAGTAGGCGGTTCCTCCATTGCTGCCAGCAATATGATGCGTAAACACCCTGAGTGGTATGTTACCTATGGCAATAAACGTTATTTTAACCCGGCTAATAAAGAAGCACAGGATTTTGTGGTAAAAGTAATTGCCGATATTGTTAAACGCTACGATGTGGACGCCATTCATATGGATGACTATTTTTACCCTTATCGTATACATGGAAAAGAGTTTCCCGACGGACAGTCCTATTTAAAATCGGGCACCAGCCTGTCCAAGGACGACTGGCGTCGCAGTAATGTGGACTCTATCATTAAAAAACTGGATATAGCCATCAAGGCCGAAAAGCCTTATGTAAAATTTGGTATCAGCCCCTTTGGTGTATGGCGTAATGCCGATAAAGACCCCCGCGGCAGCAAAACAAAGGCTGGAATAACCAATTACGACGACCTGTATGCGGATATTTTGTTATGGCTGGAGAACAAATGGATCGATTATGTAACACCCCAGCTATACTGGGAAATTGGACATAGATTGGCAGATTATACAGAACTGGTTAACTGGTGGAGCGAAAACGGTTATGGCCGTCATATTTATATCGGTCATGGTATTTACCGGGCTACAGAAAAAAGCACGCCCTGGAAAAATACGAACGAGCTTCCCAATCAAATTAAAATGTTGCGCAAATATCCCGAGATCCGGGGCAGTATTTATTACAGCAGTAAATCGTTCAACAATAACCCCAATGGCTGGAACGATAGCTTACAGAACAACTATTATAAAGTAGCCGCCAAAATCCCGGTGATGGAATGGTTGCCGGCCAAACCGGTTATTTCCACAGGCAAAACAACCGCTCCGGCCAAAGCAAAATATACAGCACGGGTAAATATTTTATAAAAAGAGACGCAACAGTTATGCGTCTCTTTTGCTTTTGGCACAATGATTTCATAATAAAAAAAAACCGCCTCGGGGCATAAAGCGCCGGGCGGCTAACTAGGTTTAAGGTCTAAGGTCAATGATTAAAATCAAGTTGGTTTTGATTATAAGCCCCTTTGTTTATATTTTAATCAGATAAGGAATAACAACACAAATCTATGGTGCTTTTGTAGGGTTTAGGTTTAAAAAAAAGGTTCAAGTTTGAGGAACCGGGAGCATTGCCGACAGGCGTTTTGGAGTTAAAATTTTGTCAATCATATCGTTATACGTTTTATTGCTTAATTAAAATTTGATTTATCAAACAAGTGGATTAATGTAAATTTGTATGAGCACAAACCCCTAACTTCTGGTATATGAAGCCCGTTTCAGATGCCCTCTGGCATTTTATCAAACATCTTTCTTCAGGAGAAAAACTATTTCTCCGCCGTAATTATATCGGTTTGTCAACTATTAAAGACCCCCTGTACATTTTACTTTTCGATGCCATAGATAAACAACCGGTTTATAATGAAGCGGATATTTTAAAAAAACTGGCCCCTGAAATAAACCCCCAGAATATCGCTTTCCAGAAACATTATCTCTACCAGCAAATATGTAATGCCCTGGTTCAATATGAGAGCCGTAAAAACGAAGATGCGGCCATTTTTAACCAGATACAGCTTATCCAGATATTCCGGCGTAAAGGCATGCTGGACGAGGCCAAGAACCTGTGGCGTAAAACCATGATCAGGGCCCGCCAGTCAGAAGCCCAGGCGCTCATCATTATGTTACGTAACGAGTTTGAACGTATGCTGCTCTGGAGCGACGGTAAAGCCGGCTATGATGAATTGAATACCCTTTTCAAGGATAATATTGTTACCTATAATGAATATGCCGAGGTAATTGTTATGCGTGATATTTACGCCGAAGTACTGATGCTGAAACGTAATGCGCATTTTGACTGGGCCGATACGTCAATACCCCACCGTATTGAAGCCCTGTTATTATTATTACCAACGCTTAAAAAAAACCTGGTCGATTATTTTTTCTGGTACCGGCATTACTACCGCCTTTGCAAAGCAACCCTTTTGTACCTGAGCAATAAAAACCTGCCTGAAGCTTACCAGTATATCCTTGATATTATTGCCGACTGGAAACAACACGGCGATTATTTAAAAACCGATTCGGAAAAGTTTATGGACGTGTTAAGCATGCTTAACTACCTGGGCACGCCGCTTAATATGTTCAAAGCCGTTGAAACGGCTTTTAACGATCCCTTTAACGATAAGATCACCGACCCCATTTTACAGGCAGAGTTTGAGGCGCTGAAATATTTAACACTAAACAAGCTCTATCATAAAATGGCCCGTTATAACGAGGTGGCCGGCCTGATCGTTTATTTTAAAAACCGTCATGATAAATGGGAGAACAAATTAAATGTTGAAACAAACCGTGATATGTATATCTCTTGCTCCATATCCTGTTTTGTATTGGAGAATTATGACGACGCTTTGTTTTTTATAAAGAGAGGTTTGTTATATTTTAAAGATAATACCCGCATTGAAAGGGTAAGCCTGGCCCAGCTTTTCCTGCTGCTCATTGTTTACAATATGAACAATATAAAACTGTTCGAAGCCCAATACCGATCTACCTATAACTACTTTTACAAAAAGAAAAATAAGCACCCATTCGAAAAAATAATCATTCAATGCCTGCACGGCACTTTTTACCTCCGCAATTTTGCTGAAAAAGCAAAAGAGTACCATAAAGCCCTCAACTTGCTGGAGCAGCACAAGGATAACGAGGTACAAAAAAAAGTGTTCAGCATGTTCAACTTTCCGCGCTGGCTCACCAGCCGTGTGGAAAGGGTAAGTTACCAGCAACTGGTACGGATGATAGTGGCAGAACAAACACAGGCCCGCGAACAGGAACAACAATAAGGGTAACGGCTATTTAAGTTTTTTGTAGTAACTTAAAGTATGCCATTTACTGCTAACCACTTTTTGGCCAAAACACCTTTCATTAAATTACTGCCGCCCCCGGTGGCAGGCATCATTATACAATGGTATACGGCCCTGCCTGTTCAAACCTGGTACCTGGTCGCAGGTATTACGGGTGTTTTATTATTTGCATTTGCACTACTTCCTGTTCATTGGCGGTATCAGTATGTTGCAGCCAGAACAACCCTGTTAATACTTCTCCTTACTGCCGCCGGAGCCATGCTGGTCTGGCATAACAATATAACCAATAAGCCCGGTTATTATGGCCATCATTACCGGCAGCAACACAGCTTTGTAGCTACCCTGCTGGAAGCTCCCGTTGAAAAAACAAATTCCTACAAGGCCCTTGCCAGAATAGATGCCATCATCAAGAACGATACGGTGCAATACACAAGCGGTAAAGCCATTATTTATTTTAAAAAAGATAGCAGCATAACTTCTTTGCGTTACGGTTCGCAGATCATTACACAGGAAACATTACAGCCGGTTAAAAACGCCGGCAACCCCGGCTCTTTTGACTACCGGCGATACCTGCTTTTTCAGCAAACAACGGCCCAGGTCTATCTAACGCCCGGTCGGTATACCGTATTACCTACCGTTCATACATCCTGGCTGCACCGGCAGTTGCTGGGTATACAGTCCAGGGTATTAGCGGTAATACAAACCAATATCAAAAGCGATAAAGAAGCCGGCCTGGCCGAAGCCCTGCTCATTGGTTATAAGGACGACCTGGATAAAACCTTATTAGAATCCTATACCAATACCGGGGTAGTTCATGTTATTGCTGTTTCCGGTATGCACCTCGGGCTTATTTACTGGATATTAAATATACTCTTCAGCCCTTTATTAAAAAGCAGGCGCACCAGGTGGTTGCATCCCATACTAACCATTCTTATACTCTGGTTATTTACTTTACTGGCCGGTGGTGCCGCCTCTATTCTGCGGGCAGCCGTTATGTTCACCTGCCTTATCATTGGTAAAGCTTTTAATAAACAGGCTTCGGCGTACAATACCCTGGCCATGTCGGCCTTTTTATTGTTGTGTTATAATCCTTTCTGGTTATGGGATGTAGGCTTCCAGCTATCCTATGCAGCCCTGCTGAGTATTATGGTATTTTACAAACCCATCTATAACCTGTTATTTATAAAAAATAAAATGATAGATGCAGTATGGCAATTGGTATCTGTTACCCTGGCAGCACAGGTGTTAACCACGCCGGTGAGCCTGTATCATTTTCACCAGTTTCCTGTTTATTTTTTACTCACCAACTTAATCGCCGTCCCCTTATCGAGTATTGTTTTAATAGGCGAACTGTTATTACTGTTACTGTCACCGTTTACCGTTCTTTCAGAATGGCTGGGCCTGGGTATAGAATACAGTATTCGCCTACTGAATAATTATATAGCCTGGGTAGAAACCCTGCCCATGGCCTTATGGGAGGGGTTTCAGTTAAGCGTGGTGCAGGTAATATTATTGTTTATGGCCATTGCCGGGGCTGCATGCTGGTGGTTTCACCGGTTGAAGCCTTTTTTATTAACGGGTGCCGCGGCATTACTGGTCTTTATGGCATTACGTTTTGTATCCTTTTACCAAACGGCCCAGCAGCAAAAGATCATTGTATACAATGTACCCAAAATGCAGGCAGTTGATTTTATCGGGGGCAATCATTATTGTTTTATTGGCGACAGCAGTTTGCAGGTAAAGGGCTTTGCCCAAAATTTTCACCTAAAGCCCTCCAGGGTTTTGCAGCGGATGGCGCCGGTCAGCGGCCTTGATGCCCTTACCGGTACTGATGGTCACTATGTTTTTAACAGTAAAAGCATTCTCATCTGGAAAAACACGCTGCCCCGCTTTACTGCTACCTCCAGGTTGGATGTAGACCTGCTGATACTTTCACAAAACCCTAAACTGTATGTAAATCAATTAACTGAAAAAATACAGGCCCGGCAGGTGGTTATCGACGGCTCGGTTCCGACCTGGAAAGCCAGGCGCTGGAAACAGGATTTTGACTCCCTGCAAATACCCTGTCACAGTGTAAATGAACAAGGTGCTTTTGTCATGAACCTGCGTTAACGTACCTTTGCGGCGCTTAATGGGCATACAGCCCGCAACCCCCAACATCATGAACAAAAAAATTCAGTCAGCACTCATCTCCGTTTTTTATAAAGACGGCCTGGAGCGTATCGTTTCCCTTTTAGACAAAAACGGTGTAACCATCTATTCTACCGGAGGCACCCAAACCTTTATTGAAAATTTAGGTATAAAAGTGATCCCCGTTGAAGATTTAACCACCTACCCTTCTATCCTGGGCGGTCGTGTAAAAACCCTGCACCCATCGGTATTTGGTGGTATACTGGGTAAACGCGATGATGAAACCCATTTGCAGGAAATGAAACAATACAATATTCCTGAAATTGATTTAGTGATTGTTGACCTGTACCCTTTTGAGGAAACCGTGGCCAGTACCAATGATGAAAAACAGATCATTGAAAAGATAGATATCGGCGGACCATCCATGATCCGCGGCGCTGCTAAAAATTTTAAAGATGTAGTGGTAATTGCTGCCAAGAAAGATTATGCGCACCTGGAAAACCTGCTGGAGCAGCAAAACGCCGAAACCACCATTGAGCAACGTAAGGATTTTGCCGCACGTGCTTTTGAAGTAGTAGCACATTATGATGTAGCCATTGCGCAGTATTTTAACCCTACTGCTCCTAATTATTTCTTAGCCTCTGTTCCCGATACCAAGATCATGCGTTACGGCGAAAACCCGCACCAGTCAGGCGTTTTCTATGGTAACCTGTCACAGCTGTTTAACCAGTTAAACGGTAAAGAGCTTTCTTATAATAACCTGGTAGATGTGGATGCCGCCATCCAGTTAATACAGGAGTTCAACGGTACCGAATTTGCAATTATTAAACATACCAATGTTTGCGGCATTGCTTCCCGACCAACGGTTAAAGAAGCCTGGGATGCCGCACTGGCCGGCGACCCTGAAAGCGCTTTCGGTGGTGTACTGGTAACCAATGGTACCGTAGATAAAGCTACTGCTGAAGCCATTAACGAAATATTTTTCGAAGTATTGATCGCTAAGGCTTTTGATGCGGATGCGCTGGAAATATTAAAATCAAAAAAGAACCGCATTCTTTTACAATTGCAACAGGCCCCTGCCACCAAACAGCAATATAAATCCTTGTTAAACGGTGTATTGGTACAACAGGTGGATGAAGGTTCTTATGCTACCTGGGATGAAGTAGGCGGACGCAATACCACAACAGACGAAAGGGCCGACCTGGAGTTTGCCAACCTGGTATGTAAACATTTAAAAAGCAATGCCATTGCACTGGTAAAAAACAAACAGCTGATCGGTAAGGGCTGTGGTCAAACCAGCCGTATCGATTCCCTGCGCCAGTCTATTGAAAAAGCAAAACAGTTTTCTTTTGACCTGCAGGATGCGGTATTGGCCAGTGATGCGTTCTTCCCCTTTAACGACTGTGTGAAAATGGCACATGAAGCGGGTATTACGGCTTTTATCCAACCCGGCGGCTCCATCCGTGATAAAGACTCTATTGAGTACACCGTTGATAATAAATTAGCGATGGTGATCACCGGCTTAAGACATTTTAAACACTAAGCGCTTTGTTTTATAGTAAAGCCCTCCGGTAGCGGAGGGCTTTTTATTTTATAATACCTGTGTTATGAAATGCTTGCCTTAAATTGTAGCAGCAAGTAAATAATGAACGGCAATCTGCAATATAAACTGGTTAAACCTGGTAAGCCGCTTGCCGGGTTTGTAGAGAGTTTCTGGCTTTTACAAAACCCATCGGGTGAAGCCAGGCCGGTGGTGGTATTACCCGATGGGCGCATCGACCTGTTTTTTGCACAATCGGCAACAGAACCTTTTCATATTACATTGTTAGGTTTTGAAACAGGATATGACGAAGCCGCTATCCCTCCCGGTTATCTTGTATTTGCCATTAGTTTTAAACCGCTGGGCGCTGAATATCTTTTTCCCGGAACCATTGCCGCTTTGCTGGACAGTGCCCAACGTTTACCCGTTGATTTCTGGGGCTTTGGCAAAGATGATCTCAGTGATTTTGATTCCTTTTGCAAAAAAGCTACTGAAACAATACAATCTTTATTACCGGTTGAAGTGGATAACCGGAAACAGGAATTATTTGATCTTATCTATGCATCAGCCGGGGCATTAACGGTAAAAGAATTAGCAGCAAAGGTTTTCTGGAGCAGCCGCCAGATCAACCGTTATTTTAACCAGCAGTTTGGTATAACACTAAAAGCATATTGTAATATTCTGCGTTTCAGGGCATCCTTTCAGCATATTAAAGAAGGCAAGTTGTTTCCTACACAAAACTTTGCCGATCAGTCACATTTTATTAAAGAAGTAAAAAAGCTTGCCGGTGTTTCTCCCAAAGAGTTGAAGCGAAACCAAAACGGCCGATTTATACAATTTTCAACCCTGCCCGGAAAATAATTTTGTACCGTAAATAAATAATTACGGTATGATACTACAACATAAAAAAATAGCCATTGTAGGCGGTGGCCCGGGCGGCCTCACCTTAGCCAGGCTTTTACAACTGAACAACGCAACGGTACATGTGTACGAGCGGGATGTGAATGAACAGGTGCGCCAGCAGGGCGCTACACTCGACCTGCATGAGGAGTCGGGGTTAGAAGCGCTTCGCAGGGCCGGGCTGATGGATGCCTTCAAAAAACAATACCGCCCCAATGCCGGCAAATTGCGCATCACCGATCAACAGGGCGATATAAAAATGGATGACCATGCCATTACGGATTACCGGGACTCCCGTCCTGAAATTGACCGTGCTCCTTTACGTGATATATTAGTACAGTCTTTACAACCCGGCACAATCGTTTGGAATAGTCAGTTTGTTACCATGCAACCACAGGGCGATGGCTGGTTAATACATTTTAAAAACGGTAGTTCGGTATATGCTGATATTGTTATTGCAGCAGATGGTGCTAACTCAAAGATCCGCCCTTATATTACCAATATACAACCCGTTTACTCCGGCATCACCATTGTGGAAGGCAACCTGTATAATGCACAAGCAAATGCCCCAAAGCTCTGGGACCTGGTGAAAGGCGGAAAATTATTTGCCCTTGGTAATGAACAGTCTTTGATCCTGAGTACAAAGGGCGATGGCAGTTTATCTTTTTATACCGGCTGTAAAGTACCCGAAAACTGGGTAACCGCAAGTGGTATTGATTTTAATAATAAAACATCGGTTCATCATTGGTTCAGCCATGCTTTTAATAACTGGGATACGATATGGCAGGAAATTTTTGCCGGTGGTGAAAGCTGGTTTGTGCCACGCCCGCAATATCATTTTCCTTTAGATCAGCAATGGGAAGCACTACCCAACCTTACTATGATTGGTGACGCAGCCCATCGCATGCCCCCTTATGCGGGCGAAGGGGTAAATATGGCTATGCAGGATGCTTTTGAACTAACAGCCTGTTTAACCGGTAATATGTTTGCTGATACACAAAGCGCTATTGCTGCTTATGAAAGCAGTATGTTACAAAGAGCCGCTGCCGTAACCAACGACACGTTAATCAATACCACCCTGATACATGCGGCTGATGGGCTGGACCAACTGTTACGGGTATTCAGTGAAATGGAAGAACAGGCTTAATTACCTGTGCTTTATGAGCCATTGAAAGAATGTAATAAGCGTATAATAAAAAGTAAGGCCGCTTTACAGCATCCTTACTTTTTAACTTTTGTCAGTTTTATTCCTTTACAAGATCGGTTGTTATTTTGGCCGATAAAAGGCATAAGGGAATACTTGGCCCCGGATGTACACTGCCCCCACAGAAATATAGTCCTTTTATTTCCTTTGAAAAATTTGGATGGCGCTGGAAGGCGGCATATTTATTATTGGAGCTGTTGCCATAAATAGCACCAAAAGCACTGGAGGTTCTTTTCTCAATTACCCGGGGATCAAAAACCATTTCGCTTTCTATCAGGGGCTCAATATCGGTTTTAAGCAACCTGTTTACTTTTTGTATAATGGCCACTTTGGCTTGTTGTATATAAGCGTCCCAGTCCTGGCCGCTGTTATTGGGCACATTAATAAACGTGAACCAGTTCTCGCAACCTTCAGGCGCATCTTCGGGGCTGTGTTTACTGGTAATATTAATGTAGATAGTGGGATCGCTGTAAATTGCTTTTTTAGAAAAAATGGTATCAAACTCCTGCTCGTAATTACTGCTAAATAAAATATTATGCAGGCCCAGTTCGGGAAATGATTTTTTAATACCCCAGTAAAAGATAATACCCGAGCTGGACTTGGGTTGGTCCAGGGTTTTCTGTGGCTTTTTAACACCGGGCATCAGTTTTTTATAACTGTTGTAAATATCCATATTACTGATCACCACATCGTATGGCATAAAGTCCTGTGCCGTGCGTACCCCCTTTATTTGTTTGTTTTCCACTACAATTTCTTGGGCCGGGGTTGAAAACCGGAATTCCACACCAATATCCTTTGCCAACTGTACCAGCGATTTAGTAATGCTGTACATGCCGCCCACCGGGTAATAAGCACCTTTTTGTATCTCCACATGGGCTATAACATTTAAGGTAGCGGGTGACAGGTACGGGCTGCTGCCGTTATAAGTAGCATAACGGTTAAACACCTGTACCAGCCTGGGATCTTTAAATGCTTTTTCGTTGGCCTGGTTCATGGTATCAAAAGCGCCGATCTTTCCAAAGTTTAATATGCCTCTCAGTGTAGGCCAGGTAAGGTAACTTTTAAGTTTATGCAGGCTGTTCTTTAAAAACACTTCTTCGGTAAGGTGGTAAACCACACCGGCCTTATCCAGGTATTTTAAAATAGCTTCTTTACTGTCGGTGGTATGTTGTGCAATTTTTTCGGCAAACTCCTCATTGCTGTGATAGGCATCCAGCACACTGCCGTCTTCAAAAAAATAACGGTACACAGGGTTCAGTTGCTCATAATTAAAATGATCGCGGGGATTTTTACCGGATAAAATAAACAGCTCATCTACATATTCGGGCATGGTAAACACGGATGGTCCCATATCAAAACGGTAGCCCTTATTGGTTTCGGAAGAAAGTTTTCCGCCCGGAAAAGCATTGGCTTCATATACGGTTACTTTGTAACCTTTGTTGCGCATGCGTATGGCCGCACCAATACCCGAAATGCCGGCGCCGATAACGGCACAGCTTTTATTATTCTCTTTTATCATAGCAGTGCTTGCTTAATGGTAGTTTTTAGGTTGCCAAATGTACAACTAATCAAATAACGGTTAAAACTGCAGGTAAATAGGCATCACCGGTTCAGACGATTTGAAGTAACCGTATACTAACACAAAAGCCAGGAAAGCGGTGATATATAACAGTAACGGCACTTTGGTAAAACGGTTGATCACATTATCGGCCAGGTTATCGGGTAAAGCGTGTAACACAAAGCCTATTCCCATCATAGTTACTACCGGCCAGTAGTTTTGAATAAAGCCTCCCCATACCGACAGGTCAAAGTGATTCCATATCTGGTTTAACATGGTCAATGCTTTGGCAAAATCATTATTGGTCTCATCAAAATCGGCCGTTTTAAAAAACACCCAGCAAAAACATACAAAGTGAAAAGTAACCAATATCATGATGGCTTTATACCACCACCGTTTATTGATATTGCCCAGCGATTTGCCGGTTAATAACATCCATACTTTGTGTACCGCTAAAGCAATACCATGCAGGCCGCCCCAGATAATAAAATTCCAGTTGGCGCCATGCCAGAAGCCCCCCAGCAACATGGTGGTGAGCAGGTTCATATTGGCACTCACGCCTTTTTTTTCTTTGCTGATCAGCGCAGGCAGTAAAAAGATGAACAGCACCAGCGCACTCACCAATGCCGACCACCACCAGCTTAAGTTAAACAGGTGAGTACCCATAAAGTAGATACCACCAAAGAAAGCAATGGCAAAAATCCAGGTAGTAATTGTGGCATTGCGGTTACCACCGATTGGTATGTACAGGTAGTCGCGCAGCCAGGAGGATAAGGAAATATGCCAGCGTCGCCAGAATTCTGTAATGTTCTTACTCTGGTAGGGCGAAAGGAAGTTGGTGGGTATATGAAAGCCTAACCAGCGGGCTATACCAATAGCAATATCGCTATACCCGCTGAAGTCACAATAAATAACAATGGCATACCCATATACCGCAAACAGGTTCTCCACACCGGTATACCGGGCGGGATCATCAAAAATATAGTTGACAAAGTTTAAGGTGATATAGTCGGATATAATGAGTTTTTTGATTAACCCCGATACAATAAGATAAAACCCTTTGGCAAAATCGGTTTCGGATAGCTGGTACGGTTTGTTGATCTGCGGTACAAAATCGTGTGCCCGTACAATGGGGCCCATCATTAGTTTGGGAAAGAAGGAAAGGAATAACAGGTAGTCGCTGAATTTGCGTGCAGGTTTAAATTCGCCGCGGTACACATCTACCGTATAACTGAGGTTCTCAAAAGTGTAAAAAGAAATACCGATAGGCAGCAGGATGTTCAATGGGTTAAAGCCGGTATTAAACAGGTCGTTGCTGAGCGATATAAAAAAGTTGGTGTACTTAAAATAAAACAGCATGCCTAAGTTAAAAACGATGCTGAGTATGAGCAGCCCCTTTTTCTTTACCTTGTTTTGTTGCCGGTATATGGCATTGGACAGTACAAAATCTACAATGGCCGATATAATAACGAGCACCACAAACTCATTACTGGCCTTATAAAAAAAGTATAAAGAGAAAAAACAGAATATATACCGCCGGGTATTTATTTTATTGCGGAAGCAGTAGTAAAGGGCAATAAAAACGGTAAAGAAAAAAACGAAAAAGCCGCTGTTGAACAGTAACGGGTTTTCGGGATCGTATAAAAATTGCTTAAAGAATGTGGTGATATCAAAGTTTGTCATACCCTACTGCTATACTTGTCTGTTTCCTTTGTCTTTTATCTGTCTAAAATTAATGCAGGCTTTGTTCATATTTATCATATTCCTTACGAACGGCATTAAAAAAATATTCGCCCAATATGGCTGCACCGGCATGATTGGGGTGTACATAATCTTTATTGGCCAGGGGCGGTTTGGCATCGGCCCATTTTACAATGGTTTGGCGGCCGCCCATAGTAGCATACAGGTTATAGAACATATTGCCGGTTTCAAAAGCAATGGCGGCCTGCAGCTTTATCAGGCTATCAATACCCACCGCGGTTTTATAACCATCTGCATAACGAAAAGCCCTGTCGGCCGTGCTGGATATAATAATACCGGTTGACGGGAAACAGTTGGTAAACTTTTTAACCACGGGCTCAAATATGCTTTTGTACCAGTTAAATTTTGTGTCGTTGGGCCTGAACATCACATTCACCCCATATTGAAACACCATGATATTGTAAGGGTTCTGCTGGTTGATGGTGGTTAAAAATGTACTGTCCAGCGGCTTTAAGAGCTCACCGCTGGTACCCCTGAAACTAAAGTTATCGACCACCACACCATCCGTTGGTTCAAAAGCAATACCATACACCGGTAAAGAAGCATCGGTAATATTCACCGTTAGTTTGTTACTGTTATCAGTAGCCAGTACAATACGGTTAAACAGGTTATTGGCCTGTACTACAAAAGGCTTACCGTTAACTGAAATGGTGATGGGATTAGGCGCATAACCGCAAAGCAATATTTTTTCAGTAGCGGCCGTACTATCGGTAATGGTTTTATCGGTTACCTGTATCCAGCCATTAGCGGTGGTGAAGGTATAACCGGACAGGTACATGTATTTTTTATCGGTGGCGTTTTTCATATTGGTCACCTTCCAGCTGCCGCCAATATCGTGTACTACCGTTTGTCTTAGCTTATAGGTTTGTGTGCTGATAGGTATATACCCCACGCCCTGGCCACCAAAATACTGTTGCAGCAGCTTACGCAGGGTTTGTGTAAGCAGGTCGCTTTCTATCATACTATCGCCGAAGTAAGCGATACGGATCTTCCCTTTTTTTTGTTGTTTTAACTGCTGCAGTTGTTTCACCAGTTGCATCATGCTGACAGCGTTGGTATCGGCATTAAAGTTGGTAATAGCGCCCGGTTCGGTATACAGGTCAAAATTGGTGGCAAATTTTTGTGCGTGTGTGCTACTGGTATCCAGTACAATGGCTTCGCTGCTGTCGGTTGGGTTGCTATTATTGGCGCCGGGAAAAACATCGGCAACAAGATTGATACGCTGTAAAGGGGTAAAGGACCAGGAAAAGAAGATATCGGCCAGGGATAACAGTAATAATAAAAGAGTGCTTAGCACTACAAATAAAAACACCCGCTTCGTGCTGTTCATATAAGGTTACAAATTATTTACTACCGGCCAGTTTATACTTTTGAATGGTCGAAGTTATGCGTTTTCTCCATTCAACAGGCGCCTCGGAATAACCTGCTTTACTAATGGCATCTATCCATAGTTTATAGTCGTTATTTCCTTTTAAGCGGGCATAGTATTTCCGGCGGGACAGTAGTTTGCAAAAGTCCACATAGGACCCCAGTACCGAACTGTATTGTTTATAGCGGGTTTTAATACCTTTTGTTTTAAGCAGGTTGTTTTTACCTACTATACCAAAATGGTTGTTCAGTAATTTGGAATTGCGGCTGGAGCCTGCACCGGACTCAACAATGGCAATGGCCAGTATAATAGAAGAAGGAATGCCATAAACGCCGGATAAGGAGTCGGCAACAGGTTTGTAAGTATTTACATAGGAGGTTTGTGCCTGCAGGCTGCTGAGGCCTGACAGACTAATGAACAACAGTGCAAGCGTTGCTTTTATAGCGTGTTGTTTGAACTTTAATAGTTTTTTTATTACCATTAATAAGGGTAAACGTACAAGAAAAAGCTGAGCTTTCATAGCCCCAAAGATGGAAAAACGGCTGCTTGACGTTGCATTTGGGCTTACCGGCAAAAGTTAAAATAGTTTGGTGAGCCGGCAAAAATACACACATTTAAGTGATTATCAAAGAATTAGATATTAACGCTTATTCGTTTTAACATATTATTATTGATAGCTGAAGGGCTGCCCGACTGGCGGTAGTAGCTGCAATAGCGTATGGCCTGTGCGGGGCCTGCACTACTACAGAAGGCGGGGACATAGCCCACCGGCGTTACTGCAGCCGAAAGCCCCTGGTGACAGTACCCCTTAAAAAAGAGAAGCCAGGTATAAAAATACCCGGCTTACATGCACATTAACCATTAAACCTTCTTTATAATGAGTTTTTATTAATCTCTGTTTCTTCCGCCACCCTGGCCTCCGCCTCCGGGACCGCGACCACGTGGACGCAATGCGGGCTCAATTTCGTCAATATATTTTTTATATTGCTCTTCTGACAGTAATTTTTTTAATGCCGCGTCACGTTTTTCGGTGATCGGCTTTTGTTTTTCGCGCCAGGCCTCCATATCGGGGCGTCCGCCGCCACCCATCAACTCTTCTCTCAGCTTGTCCTGCTCCTTATAATAGGTAGTAAATACGTCATCAATCTGCTTCAGGTTTTCGGCAGAGGGTTTAAAAGCACTGTCAATTTTATGATGCACAATTTTCACCCTTTCTTCTACTGTAGTACGCTGGAAGCCTCCTTGTGCGTTTACTGTCAGGGCAGCCGCCAAAACAATACCCGTCAAAATTATTCTGTTTTTCATTTCGATGTTGTTTTATTGTTTATTTTTTTTGATCGCCTTGTGGTTGTTGCGGTTTACCGCGTTTACTTACAATTTTTTTAAGCACACTATCGTACCTGGGTAATTGTTCCCGGGTGCAAAGGTCACGTACCTGTTTAAAGTGACGGAAGCTCTGCAGTTCCATTAATTTCTGGCTGGCTGCAATGGATGCCGCAGCGTTCTGTACCACACTGTCCTCTACGGCGGCTGTTTGTGTTAATTTAAATAATAGTTCTTTTCCTTTCTGCATGGAGTCGAACAGGGGTTTGGCAATTTTCCAGTGTTCTTCCCTTAAATTCTTATACTGTGCCAGCTGCTGCTCGCTAAACCCAACCTCTTTTTCGAGGGCTGTGGTTATGCCGCTTTTATTTTGCTGTTCCCTGGAGGGTGGTTTATGGGGGCACCGGCCTCCTGTAAATACATATACCACTAAAGCAATATTACTTATCAGCAATACGGCTATAATGAATAAGAGTGTTTTATATCTTGTGGTTGTTGTGGACATGATCAGGGTTCAACATTTACATAGTCATAGGTAGTGGCCGATGCCATTTGCTGGTATTCGTTATCGGTAAGGCTGTTGGTTTGTGCGGTAGCTTTATCTTCCTTGCTGTTTACCACCACAAAAACATTTAATACAATTACCAGGCATAAGGTACTGAGTACCACCGCCGGCCTTGTAACAAACCCGCTGATAACCGCCCACACCGATCTTTCTTCACCCAGCTTTGACATAATACGGGTATACAGGAAAGGATTTGCCTCCGCCCTTTTGATACCGTCGGTGCTATTCAGAATAGCATCAACCCTTGACTGCGTATGTTTATTTTCGTTCATGGACAATTATTTGACGTTTTCGTTAAAAAAACCCTTTGCTAAAAAACGTTTTTTTATGGGTTAGTCACAGCTTTTGTGCTAAAATTTTTTTCAGGTTCGTTTTTGCCCGGTGTAAAAGAGACTCGATAGAGGGGACCGTGGTTTGCATAATTTCACTGGTTTCCTGGTAACTTAGCCCTTCCACCTTGTTTAAAACAAAGGCAATTTTCTGATTTTCAGGCAGTTCCTTTATCGCCTCAAATAACAGGCTGGCATCTTCTTTTTTATCCAGCGCTATTCCCGGGTGATGAAAATCGGGAATAATCACTTCCTCCTCGTTATTATCGCCCAAAATGCTTTTCATGAAGCCAAAGCGTTTTTTCCGCTTTTTCTTACGTTCAAAATCCAGCGATTTGGTAATAGCTATCCGGTATAACCAGGTGGACAGCTTTGATTCGCCTTTAAACGTACCGATGGAATTGTACACCTGGATAAACACATCCTGTGTAAGGTCTTCAGCATCTTCCACGCTCTGTACAATACCCAAAATGGTATTAAACACCATATCCTTCCAGCTATCTACAACTATTTTAAAGGCTTTTTCATCGCCCTGTTTTAGTTGCTCAATCAATAGCCGTTCGTCCAAAGTGTACTATGTTTTTATTGTATGGCGATATTACAATAATTATTCTTAAAACAAAAGAACTTGCGCTTTAGCGGCTAAATAAATTTATGCCTGGTTGCCGTTTATTAGCAGGTCATTATACTTCAAAATTTAGGCCATAACACTTGTTATGGCCTTTAGTTTTTTGTAACCGGCAGCAGTACAACTATCAGCTTCCGTTGCGTCGCACACTTCAGCGCCGGTAATGCTGCCGGGCTTTTTGTAAGCCCTATCCGTCACTATCTTTAAAATAATAGGAGTGTGCAGATAAAATATACCGGAACACTGCTTCAGTTCCCGCCCTTCTTGCTTTAATACATAGGTCGGCCACCCCCCATACCGCCAGGTCCGCCGGGACCACCCCATGGACCACGTTGCTGCTGGTTGGTAGCACGGCCCTTACCAAAGTTTTTAAGGCTATAGGTAAAGGTGAGCATAAAGTATTGTTGCAACACCTGGTTCCAGGAGTCGGTAATAACATTGTTTTCACCCACCGTACGGGAAACACTCTGGTTTTGTTTCAGCAGGTCAAATACCGATAGTTTTAATTCGGCCGCTTTGTTCTTTAAGAATTTTTTGCCCACGGCCGCATTCCACAACCAGTAACTGGTATTAAAGCCCTCGGACATACCAGAGTAGGTTTGGTTAATAACATCGTTTTGTAAAAACCATCCGTTTTTAGACAACAGGTTCAGTTGTACACCGCCATTCTGGTTAGTATATTTTGTACCGCTTGCATCGTTAAACTGTACGTTATATGACACGTTATAATCAATGTACTCATTAATATTGCTGGCTAAAACGATACCGGCATTAACACCGTAATTGTCTGTCATAGTTTTTTCGCCATTATTTAAACCAGGAATACTGGAATAACTAATACCGGTGCTTAAGTTAAGATTGGTTTTTATGGCATTGATAGGTTGGCTGAAGGTAAAGAACGTGCTCATGTTTTTATAGCCATTCATATTAACCGGTTTGGTTAACTGTGACCCTCTTTTTAACTCAACACCGTTCACCAATGAGTCGGCTGCCGCAATATAAAGCGCATTGGTAATATAGTTTTGCTGGGCATTTAAAAACACGTTGGCAAAAAAGCTTTGCCCTTTTTGTGTATTGGTAAAAGTATAACGACCAGATAAGAAGTGGTTATACGACTGTTTTAACTGAGGGTTACCCACGCTTAAACGTAATACATTACTGTTATCTACCACGTCCTGTAATTGTGTTACTGAAGGGAAGTTGGTACTGGAACGGTAAAACAACCTGAAGCTGCTTTTTGCGTTCAGTTTTTTGCTCCACATTAAATTGGGTAATACATTGGTAAAGGACTGCTTAAAGTTTCCTGTAGTCGGATAGGTTCTGTCGCTTGTGAGTATACTGTACTGCAGGTTAGCGCCTACTGAAAACTGGTTATCCCTGCTTGCGCCAAGACGGTAAGTAACACCCCCGTTGTGTGTAGTGGTGGTGTTTTCAAATGTATTGGATGCAATGGGTTGAAACGTTGTATAGTCCTTGTCAAAATAGTCATAATCATATGTTCTTCTATCGGCCTCATTTTTTGTATAGGAAGGCTGATAGCTTATCTGTAACATTCCTTTTTGACCAATGGGCTCATTATAAGAAATATTACCACCTAATGTATACCCGTTTGTAGGGTTATTGATAAACTGGTTTTGCAGTGAATCTTCGGCTATTAACCCTTTAAACGTTCTGTTAAGTGTATTTACATAACTTCTGCCATCGTTTTTATTAAAGGCCTGGTTAAAGCTGATTGAATAAGAACGGCGGCGATTGTTTTTGAAGGTATGGCGGAACATAATATTATTACGCAGGTTATAACCATTACGATAAGACACATTTGTTCCGTTTTGCGTATTGGAGGTATCTGTTCCTGTCAACGTAAAACCATACGTGCTGCTACGGCTTTCATTATTCTGGAAATTTAAACTTGGAATAACCATCAGGGTATTGAAGGAGTCAATTTTATATTCCAAACGCATGTTGATGCGATGATTATAATTAGAGGTTCTTGAGGTGGCACTATCGTACACATACCGGTTGTTTAAAGGATAGGTCATACTGGTACGGCTATCATTGTCAGTATTGCTTTGATTAAAGAAGTAGCTACCGCTTACATCAACCTTTTTACCCCATTTATCGCCGTAGTTAATACCAATGGCATTGGTTGTTGCAATGCCGGACTGCTGACCAACCTGGAAGTTCTGGCCACCGCCACCCCAGTTTCCGCCGCCCATCATACCACCGCCGCCGCCACGGCCACCGCCGCCACGACCGCCGCCACCGCTGCTGGTAACACCTAACAGGTCCTGGCTGCCAAAGTTTTGCTGGTTTACATTATTAAAATTGCCAATGAAAGATAATCTCCTGTTACCGTTAAAGAAGCTGATATTACCGCCGGCCGCATAACGGTCATCGGTACCATAACCACCATAAATACGGCCGAACTGGCCATTGCTGATGCCTGATTTGGTAATGATATTCAATGATTTTACCGAGTTACCATCATCAAAACCCGAAAGCTGTGCCTGGTCGCTCAGGCGGTCAAATACCTGTATTTTATCAACCACGCTGGAAGGCAGGTTTTTTAAAGCCGCTGAAGCATCATCACCAAAAAAGTCTTTACCGTCAATGGTTACTTTTCTTACGGTTTCACCGCCTGCTGTAACCGTACCATCGCGGCCAACGGTTACACTGGGCATTTTTTTGATCAGGTCTTCTACCGTTGCATCCGGATTTACCTTGTATTGGCTGGCATTGTAGATAACCGTATCGCCTTTTTGTTGTACAGGGGCCTGTTTACCCACAACCGTTACGCCTTCCAGTTCCTTGGTAGCTTTTGGAATAAATAAAGTACCCAACTGGGCCGAAGGGAGCGAATCGGTTAAGGCAACCGCTTGTTTATATATATCATACCCTATAGAACTTACCTGTAACGTATAGGTGCCAACAGGAATGCCGGTAAACGTAAAAGCGCCCTCGGCATTGGAAAGTACATTGAATTTTACCGTAGTATCTTTTGTCTGGCTAAGTGTAAGGTTAGCAGTTTTAAGTGGCGTATTATCGGCCAGGTCTAACAGCTTACCGCTTACGGTTTGAGCCTGGACCGCAACACCCACGCATAATAACAAAACTAAAAAGTGAAAATGCTTCATAAAAAATGTAATAATGCTGATAAGACGTTGGTTTTTAACTTTCCTTTTACCTTGTTCTTTTTTTTTACTGAATTGTGCCGGCACTGCTGTTTTTATGTAATTGTAGAGGGGTAAGAACCAGCCTGTTCGGGCTTTTTGGGCAATTAGCGGCAAATGTTAAGAAATGCCTAATTATACTATACCACTGTTATGACAGCCGCTTACCCGGGGTTGCTGCAACCTTGTTATGGTATCATTTTGCCATATCCGGGGGTTTTAAGGGGGTAGAAAAATATTTACAACCCTTTAGTGTGTGTTGTTTGGCCTAAGTCTGTTATCTTGCACCTCCTTAATAATGTTAGAAGTATGGAATATTCAAAACTTGTGGCCGTAAGTGGCTTACCCGGTTTGTTTGAGTTGTTAAGCAGCAAAAACGATGGCGCCATTGTACGTTCTATTGAAGATGGTACAACAAAATTTGCCGCCTCCAGGGTACATCAGTTCTCACACCTGGAAAGTGTAGAAATATATACTGTTGGTGATAATGTAAACCTGGTAGAAGTATTTAAAGCAATGGATGCTGCCGGTACGGCTTTACCCGATGTAAAAGATAATAAAGGTGTAAAGAAGTATTTTGAGCAGGTATATGCTAATATGGATTTTGACCGTGTGTACGCCAGCGACATGAAAAAAATAGTAAAATGGTTTGACGTTTTAAAACGTAAGAACGTTGAACTGAAAGTGACTGAACTGCCTGAAGAGGAAGAAGTTACTGAAGAAGCTGTTGCTGCTGTAGCGGAAGAAAAGCCGGCCAAAAAAGCACCTGCAAAGAAAAAAGCCGCTGATGACGAAGCAACTGAGGAAGAAAAGCCTAAAGCAAAAGCTGCTAAAAAAGTAAAGGAAACTGAAGACGAAGCTCCTGCTGAGAAAAAAGCACCTGCAAAGAAAAAAGCAGCGCCCAAAAAGAAAGCGGAGTAATTAATCTTATTTAGATAATTTGAAGAGTACGGCTTACCAGCCGTACTTTTTTTATTTACTGCATGTGCCGGCTTTACCTGCCGGTACTATGATCATGTAGAAGCAATAATGATGGCGGATGGTTATTGTAAGCTTCCTTAAAATAAAAAAGCCCCCGTGTGGAAACACGGTGACTTAGGTTAAGGCTCTGATTAGTAGCTATTTTAGAATAATATAATTGTCATGAATTTATCAGCTACCAAAGCTAGTCTAAGGTTTTGATATTTCCCAAAATTTGATATACCACAAACAGGTAATTTTTATTTTACCGAATCCAGCTGGGCCTGCACAAATTGCATTAAACCGGCAATATGATTGGGTGATAAATCAAACTTAAGTCCCGCTGCTTCAAATAGTTGCGGCAAAGGTTTGGTTCCACCCAGGCTTAATGCCTGTATGTAATGCGTTATTGCTTTTTCCGGGTTTTGTTTATACTGCTGCCACATGCCAATAGCGCCCAGTTGCGCAATGCCATATTCGATATAATAAAAAGGTACTTCGTACAGGTGCAACTGGCGCTGCCAATGGTAATACATATACTCCTCCAGGCCGCTGCGGTCAATTACGGGTGATAAAAACTCGGTATAAACTTCAAACCATTTTGCTTTGCGTTGCTCCGTGGTATGATTAGGGTTTTCGTAGATCCAGTGCTGGAATTTATCGATAGTTGCAACCCAGGGGAAAATAGTGATCACTCTTTCCAGTTGTTGCTCCTTAGCCCGTAATAATTCATCTTCGGTTTTAAAAAACACCTGCCAGTGATCCATGGTAAACAGTTCCATACTCATGCTGGCCACCTCCGCAATTTCGGTAGGGTATTCCTTAAAGCCGTTCAGCGCCAGGTTATGTGATAAAAATGAATGTACGGCATGACCGCCTTCATGTACCATCGTAATTACATCATCAAACTGGCCGGCAGCATTCATGAAGATAAACGGTGCACCGCTTTCGGCCAAAGGACAGTTATAACCGCCGGGCGCTTTACCCTTACGGCTTTCCAGGTCAAGGTGACCCATGGTTTTCATTTTGCTGATACAATCGGCAAAGAATGGTTGCAGCTGGTTAAAACAATTGATTGTTTTTTGTACCAGGTCCTCACCACTGGTAAAGGGCCGTAAAGGTTGTATACCGGCAGGCTCGGCTTCTACGTCCCAGGGGCGTAGCGTATCAAGGCCCAGTTTTTGTTTTTTGTTTTCGTATATCTGGTTCACCAGGGGCATTACATGTTGCTTTACGGCTTCATGAAATAAGAAACAATCTTCTTTCGTATAATCGAAACGGCCTAATTCGGCGAAACGGAAATCGCGGTAGTTTTCAAACCCCGCATTTACAGCCACCTGGTGACGTTTTTGCAATAAGGAATTAAACAGTTCATCCAGTGCTTCCTTATCCTGTAATCTTCTTTCTGCTATCTTGCGGTACACTTCTTCCCTTACATTACGGTCGCTATCCTCTAAAAACTTCATCGCCTGCTGCAGGGTATACTCCTGGCCATTTACGGTTACCGTCATTTTACCGGCAATAGCACCAAATTTCTGGGCTTCTACACCCAAAGCGGCATTTATCTCTACATTCTCCTGGCGAAACAGGTCAATACTCTTTTTTACATTACGCAGGTAAGTGAAATAAGTGTCTTTATCCAGTTCGTTTACCAGCGGGTGTGCTACTAATTTGCGGTTTAATATATCCGCATAAGGTTGTATATGCGGCTGTATCTCCATCATAAAAAAATTAAAGGCTTCTTCCAGCTCTTTACTTTCTGTATCACAGGTCATTTTGATCTGGCGCCAGCAAACATCTTCGCTGATGATGGCTTCCAGCTCGCTACTGTCCTGCAGCCATTTATTTAATTCATCAGCCGTGTTTATTTCCCTTTGTTCCAGGTTTTTGAAGTAGGGTTCCAGGGAGGCCCAGTCTGTAATGGCGAAATCTTTGGGTAAAAAATGACGTTCAATTTTTTGTATATCCGCTGTTATCATATGAAGAGATTGTTTATTTAGCTATTTACAAAGGTTAAACAAATGGCGCATAAAATAGTTTTAAAATATCAGTTGTTTAAAACCGGTTCTGTTTATTCCCTGGCCAGTATTTTATAACTATCCGTTACCATAAGTTGTGCCTCTTCCAGGCGTTGTGTTAAATAATATTTGTGGTTCAGTCCACAAAGCACCAGTATTTTTTTCCCGGGGTTTTCATTGGCTATTTTTATAACCTGTTCGGCCATATAGTTATTTCTTTTTTCCCAGAATATAAGCGTTTTTTCAAAATCGGCCACGGTTGCCGTGTCACTTATATATAATTTACCCAATGCCAGCACCTGCTTTTTCTCTACTTCGTAAAGATGCCGGGTACGTTCCATTATTGCAGCATGATTTATTTCGGCCAATGTGGAACGGACAACACCAGCATAGTAATCTTTATTCATTTTTCTGAAATCGCTGTACAGTATACTATCACCTGCTGACTTAGGCGCTTTATCCAGTTGTATAAAAAACCGGTTATTAATGCCTATCCATTTTTTAACGTGTGCCCGCCTGTTCGGAATAAGGGTATCGTAAGGTACTATACGGCAGTTTTTGTTCCCTTGGGCATATTTCTGCACACTTAGTTGTTCTATACTTGGTTTGCCGATTTTAAAAAAGCGTACCAGCGATAAGCCAAAAACCGGTTTATAGGGTTTGTCCTGTTCCCGTAAAATCATATCTGGCTCAATGGCCTTGATTGTTTTGTATAAGGTTTTGTGGTTAAATTTTTTATTGCCCGTATGTATGGTACCTATGATAATTATTTCGGCCGGGGAGGTATTGTTTTGCGATAGCAGGCCCGTAACCATACAGGAAAGTATAGTTACTAAAAGATAAATCCTGTATCCGGCGTTTAATGGCATGGCTTGTTTTAAAAAATATCGAACAACTGCTTCAGCGAGGTAACCGTATAAGTGCTGTTTACCTGTTCAGTATTACCTACATGGTTAACATATACCTGGTCTATGCCTGCATTTTTAGCCCCCAGTATATCCACTTCAACCGTATCGCCGATCATGATACTGCTATCGGGTACCGCATTGGCCCGTTTAAATGCGTACTCAAATATTTCCTTTTCAGGTTTTAAACTGTTGGAACCTTCGGAGGTGATCACCTCTTTAAAGAACGGCGCCAGGCCTGAGTGTTTTAGCTTGCTGTGCTGCACGGTTTCAAAGCCGTTGGTAATGAGGTGCAGCTGGTAGTTTTTACCCTGCAGGTATTGAAGCAGTTCTATAGCATGCGGGAATAGTATGGTACGGGTAGGCAATAGTTCCAGGAACTCCTCGCTCATTTGTTTAGCCAGGGCTTCATCTGCAATCTTAAAATCGAGCAGTGATAACCACATGCGCTTTACCCTTAATTCATTTTGTTTAATAAAGCCTTTGCGGTAGCGCTCCCACAGTTTATCGTTATGTACCAGGTAGTTTTTATAAAACAGGTCAAAGTCGTGTACGCCTCTTTTTTCCAGTTGCAGGTCGCTGTATAAGCCGGTCAGGGTTTCACGGGCATTGGCATCAAAGTCCCACAGCGTATGATCGAGGTCGAAAAATAAATGCTTGTATGTACTTGGCATAGCTACAAAGATAAATGCTTCGTTGCAGGGTTTTGCCAACAAACTGTTATTGCTAAATTAAACTTGTTTAAAAATATATTTTCGGTTAATATTACATACTTCGTTTTATCATATTTACAACATTACTGCTATGCGTTTATTTCCTGTTGTTTTATTATTGCTTTCATCAATTTTACAGGCCCAGCAACATTATGATGTGTTGATACAACATGGCCGCATAATTGATGGCAGCGGTAATAACTGGTACTATGGTGATATTGCAGTTAAGGATGGTAAGATTGTAAAACTGGGCCGTATAAACAACGCCACCGCCACCACCGTTATAGATGCAAAAGGCTTAACTATTGCACCGGGGTTTATTGATGTACATACCCATATTGAGGGCGATGAAAGCCAGGACCCGCAGGCAAAAAGTTTTATTTATGATGGCGTTACCACGGTAGTTGCCGGCAATTGCGGGGCGTCTAATGTAGGTGTGGGTAAATATCTACGCTGGATTGATTCCCTCCGTTTATCGGTAAACGTAGCCACCCTTGTTGGACATAATGATGTACGCAAAGCCGTAATGGGCCGTGCCAACCGTGATGCAACTGCTGCTGAACTGCAACAGATGGAACAGTTGGTGGCAAAAGCCATGCAGGAAGGCGCCGTGGGCCTTTCTACCGGTTTAATTTATATACCCGGCACTTATACCAAAACCCCGGAGATTGTTTCGCTGGCCAGGGTTGCAGCCCGTTACGGAGGCTTATATGCCAGCCATATGCGGGATGAAGGGGATAGTGTGGTACAGGCCATTAACGAGGCGATCAAGATTGGAAGAGAAGCCGGGTTACCCGTACAGATATCACACTTTAAAGTGAGTGGCCAGCATAACTGGGGACGCAGTAAAGAAACGGTGGCCATGGTGGAAGCAGCCCGTAAAGAGGGCATTGAAGTAACCATAGATCAATACCCCTATACCGCCAGCAGCACCGGCATCAGCACCTTGTTACCCGATGCTGTTTTAGCAGATGGACAGGACAGTATTAAAGCCCGCCTGCAACGGGCAGATATACGCAAGCAGGTAACGGCACATATACTGGCCAGGTTAAAAAAACGGAAGTTAAAACACCTGAGTTATGCGGTAGTGGCTTATCATGCAGCCGATACCAGCTATAACGGTAAAAGTATTGAAGCCATTAACCTGATGCTGGGGCGTAAACACAATGCCAAAGCAGAAGCGGAAACCGTGATGGATATTATGACAAACGGGGGCGCCAGTGCCGTGTTTCATGGTATGAGCGAAAAAGATGTTCAGTACATTATGCAGTACCCTTATAATATGTTTGCCAGTGATGCTTCTATCCGCATTTTTAATGCCGGCATGCCCCACCCCCGTGGTTATGGTACTAACGCCCGGGTATTGGGTAATTATGTCCGCGATTTAAAAGTGATAACGCTGGAAGAAGCCATCCGTCGTATGACAAGCCTGCCTGCACAGAAGTTTATGTTGCATAACCGGGGTTTATTAAAAGAAGGTATGGCCGCCGATATTGTTGTGTTTGATGCCAATGAGGTAAGCGATGTATCCACCTTTACCAAACCACATGCCTACTCCATTGGGTTCAGGTATGTATTGGTAAACGGACAGTTAACCGTTGACAAGGCGGTACATAACGGTACAAGAGCCGGTATGAGTTTGTATGGACCGGGGAAGGAGTAGGTTTGGATTTTAGTATTGAGATATTAGTATATAGATACGCTGCCTGTCTAAATACTATATACTTAATACAACGTATATTTTTTGTAGTCGCTTTCAGTAATATTATCTGTGGCACCCTCCTGCAGCACCAATACTATTATCAATTTTTCCCCTTATACCAGTATTCAATTACCAAATTTCCAAATTAACTAACTTTCAAATTGTCCTAGCTGCTATGGTCGCTAACAATAACCCATTGTTTATTTACTTTTTTAAACAGGAGGGTAAAATGTCCCTGAACATCGCCAACACTGCGGGTTAAATGCCATTTACCCACAACTGAGAAATAAAGCACGGATAAGCGTTTTACCGATAGGATATCAAAATGCAGTTTACCCATAGTGGCGGTATCGGGATAGTTTTTTTTATAATTGTTCAGGGTATTTTGCCAGCCATAGGTGATGCCGCTTTTACCAATGAACATCAGGGAATCGCTTTCCCAGTAACCTTTCATAAACGCATCAATATTGCCGGCATTCCAATCGGCATTCTGGCGTTTAAGAATATTGCGGATGGTTTGTTCATCGTTGTTTTGGGCAGTTGCTGTAATGCTCAATAATATGGCGGAGATAAGTAGTAGTTGTTTCATATTACTAAGATAAGATGGATGGCTGACTTATTAGAGCCGGATTTTAACCCGTTTTAACTATGGGGCATTTTATATATTGTAGCAGTTTTTAAATCACAGAGGTAAAGGAGTAGGTTCATGGAGTTACACCGGGACCGTGCGCCACTACGCTGTGCGTCCCTGTGAAAACGGCCGGGCTACTCAGTGGTACAACCCCAATGTTGAATAATGTTATAAAGCTGCCGGGCTGCCGGATGTGCAGGGCGGCGACCAGGGGGAGCCGGTGCGCAGCGCCAGCGAAGCACGGCACCCCGTAACAGCCGGTACTGCCGCTGATGGGTGCGATGCAGCCGACAGCCCCAAAAAATACTTACTATTTTAATTTGGTATAACTTTGCCGGAACATGAAAAAGCAGGAAATACCACAGGACCCCAGCGCATTGAATAATGTGACGAAAGAAGTGGCTTATGCCGTTGATGAGGCCGGTAATTATACCACTGACCTGAGCACGGGTTGGTCGGTTAAAGCCGAGGCCCTGGACCATGCCTGGCAGGATATTGAAAAACGGGTGGCCGATGCCCGCCAAAAGGTGGAACGCAAAGAAGCCAGCCCGCTTTTATATTTCATGGAAAAGAAACTGATGGATATTAAAATTTTATCTGCCTATACCGGCTTCTGGGGTATCACCATTAAGCGCCATTTAAAATACGGACCTTTTCAAAAGCTAAGCGAGCAGCGCTTGAAAAAATATGCCGAAGTATTTGATATAAGCGTTGACGAATTAAAAAAGCCATTTTAATATAACTGCATTAACAACCACGGTTGTTTATTATTGCCTTATCCACATTACCTATTTACATGAAATTAGATTTTGAACATATACAAACGGCGCATTGTGAGAACGGCGTAAGTGTTAGCCTGTTAAAACACGCCGGTGTACAGCAAATGACCGAGCCCCTGGCATTTGGTATTGGCTCGGGTTTATTTTATATTATACTGAGTGTTGTAAAAGTAAATAACGCCCCGCTGATATCGTTCCGGACCATGCCCGGTAAAATTTTTCAGCGAACCTGCCAGTCATTAGGAGTGCCGGTAGTGCGTAAAAAGTTTTTATCGAAAGAGAAAGCACAGCAGGCCCTGGACGAAAGGCTGCAGCAGGGTTTACCCGCCGCCTGCCAGGTAGGGGTGTATTACCTTACCTATTTTCCCAAGGAATACCGTTTTCATTTTAATGCCCATAACCTGATTGTTATTGGTAAGGAGGGTGATAATTACCTGATAAGCGACCCGGTGATGGAAGGCTTACATACTTTAAGCAGTTATGAACTGGAAAGAGTTCGTTTTGCAAAAGGCCCATTGGCACCACGCGGACAGTTGTATTACCCCGGCACCATTACACACCCTGTAACCGATGAACAAATTAAACAGGCTATTGTAAAAGGTATTAAGCGTAACGTAAGAGATATGTTGAATATTCCCGGCTTTTTTGCCGGCGTAAGCGGTATACAACATACCGGTAAAAAAATAAAGACCTGGAAGGATAAACTGGGCGATGCCAAAGCCCGCAGTTACCTGGCGCAGCTGGTGCGTATGCAGGAAGAGATTGGGACCGGTGGCGGAGGCTTCCGTTTTATTTATGGCGCTTTTTTACAGCAATCGCATGCTTACCACCCGGTAGATGAATTATTGGACCTGTCGCAGCAGTTTACCAAAGCTGGCGACCGCTGGCGTGATGCCGCTATACAGGCGGCCGGTATTTATAAAGGGCGTTTACAGTCGCAGGCCGATTACGATGTAATGGGTGATATGCTGATAGAGATTGCAGGTTTGGAGAAGAAAGCTTTTACCGAATTGAAAGCCGTATCTAAACGGTTATAATATGTTGACCTATTGCTATTATGGAAAAAGCAATGGCCTACAGCCATTGCTTTTTTTGTTCCGCTATAGCCCTTTTGAACCTATACAGCATAATTAATTATGACAAAATATTTTATTTTTAAATGATTATCAATTGTTTACATATAATTTTATTGAGCAGCATTTCATAATTCACAATTCATGAATTGTGAATCGTGAATTATTTGTATCTTTATACTTATGAATCAGCATAATGGCATGCGTCCGCAGGATATAGCGGTATTGTTGAAAATAATTATTTCTGATCCCGGGTGGATGAGTAAGGATATTGCGCAGGACTTGGTTTTAAGCCCGGCAGAGGTGAGTTATTCTTTACAGCGATCGGCCCAGGCCGGGTTACTGGACGCCTCGAAAAGGAAGGTTATGAGAAAAACTTTCCTGGAGTTTATTCAATATGGGCTACCCCGGGTGTTTCCTGCTATCCGCGGTCCATTAGCCGTTGGTGTACCAACCGCCTTCTCTTCTCCCGCAATTTCGCCCTACCTGATGACCAACCAGTTAAATGAGATCGTAATATGGCCGTATACAGAAGGAGAAGCCAGGGGGGAAACAATAAGCCCCCTGTATCCCAATGCGGTTAAGGCCGCCATGAAAGATGAAACACTATATCACTTATTGTCGCTGGTTGATGTGATGCGTATGGGAAAAGTAAGGGAAAAAGAAATAGCGCTCAGCTTGTTGAAAGAAAAATTCAATATTCATGATGCATGAAAATATTATAAGAATAAAAGCAGTCGCTCAATGTTTGAAGCATCTTAATCATGCATATGTGTTTGTTGGCGGTGCTACTGTTTCGCTATATGCCACACAAAAAGCATTAGCTGCCGGTATCAGGCCTACCGACGATGTGGATATAGTAGTAGAGTTGGCAACATATGCCGATCATACTCAAATGGAAGAAAGGCTCAGAAGCCTGGGGTTTATGAATGACGTTTCTTCGGGTGTAATCTGCCGGTATACGATCAACGGTATCATTGTTGATATAATGCCAACAGACTCAACGGTCCTGGGGTTTAGTAACAAGTGGTATGCCGAAGGGTTTAATAATGCAGTGCCCTATACACTGGATGACGAAACGGTAATCCTTATTTTTTCTTTGCCATATTTTCTGGCTTCTAAATGGGAGGCACATAAATCAAGGGGCGGCGATTTACGAACAAGCCGCGACTTTGAAGACCTGGTATATATTTTTGAGCATTGCAAGAATTTTGATGATCAACTGTTAAGCGGCCCCAATTCTGTAAGGCAATATCTTATGCAGGAACTATTTCCATTACTGGACCATCCTGCTTTTGAGGAGGGGTTATACAGCCACCTTGAAAACGGGGCCAACGCAGAAAAGCTGATAGCCAAAATTAAGGCCGGCCTTGGTTTGCCCTTTTAGTAGTTACTTAAATCAGCCAGTAAGGAACAGGGGGGGTTATTATAAAAACTTATCGCCCTTATTCCTTCTTACTTCTGCAACGTATTCTTTAATCTCCTGTTCTTTCTCTTTTTTGCAAATGAGTAGTACATCTTTGGTATCTACCACAATATAATCTTCCATGCCTTGTAATAATACCAGTTTGTTATGTGGCATGTGAACCATATTGTTTTTTGCATCAACAATCATTACATGGTCGCCTATAACGGCGTTTTGAAAGTAGTCCTTCTCCATATTATCCCAGGCGCTGTTCCAGGTTCCCAGGTCGCTCCAGGCAAAATCGGCCGGTACTACATATACATTATCAGCTTTTTCCATAATACCAAAGTCGATGGAGATATTGGTACACTGGGGATATATTCTTTCTATAGCCGCTTTTTCATTCGGTGTATTAAAATTGTCCATCTCGGCATAAAACACTTCATGCATTTCGGGTAATGATTTTTCAAATGCATCCACCAGGGTTTTTACCTTCCAGGTAAAGATGCCGGCGTTCCATAAAAAATCGCCGCTGGATACAAATGTTTTTGCCAGCTCCAGGTTAGGCTTTTCCGTAAAGGTTTTTACCTTATAAATGCCGGGGGCTGCTTCCGGTGCATCGTGTTGTATATAACCATAACCGGTGTTGGGGTTAGTGGGTTTAATACCAATGGTTACCAGTGCATTGATATGGGTAACAAAATCCAGCGCTTTTTCGGCCACTTTCACAAAAGCGTCCGTGTCCAGTATCAGGTTATCGGCAGGCGCCGCGATCATTACTGCCTGCGGATCTTTTTGTAATAATTTAAAACCGATATAGGCGATACAGGGTGCTGTGTTTTTGCGTGAGGGTTCGGCTAAAATATTTTCAACCGGCATACCAGGCAATTGCTCCTGTACTTTCTGTACATATTCGGCCGATGTGATAACAAAAATATTTTCTGCAGGTACCAGTCGGGCATACCTTTCAAAAGTTTGCTGAATAAGTGTTTTACCCAATCCCAAAATATCTAAAAATTGTTTAGGCAATCCTGTGCGGCTCATGGGCCAGAAACGGCTTCCGATTCCCCCGGCCATGATGGCCACATATCTGTGTTGGTTACTCATTCTATCTCCGTTATGGTATCTAAAACTCCAAAGCTATTCATTTTAGCTTAGAATACCACAACAGATATTGTGCTTATCCATCACCGGTATCAGCATACATACATATGTTTTTACAACTGGTTAAACCGGGTACATTTATTAACTTCACGTTATGAAAACCAATGGTCAGCAACCATATAAAACATTAATACTGGTACGCCATGCAAAAAGCGACTGGGGTAATCTTAACTTAAGTGATTTTGACCGTCCCCTGAACGAAAGAGGCTTACGCGATGCACCACGGATGGCCCGTCACCTGGTTGAAAAAGGTATTGTTATTGATGCGTTTATTGCAAGTCCGGCCAAACGTGCCAAGAAAACCGCACAAATATTTGCCGAAGCTTATAAACGGGAGAAGGATTCAATTATTTATCATACAGCTTTATACCTGGCCCCGCCTACTGTTTTTTTTGACGTGATCAGTAATACCAACGACCAGTATAATCATATTGCCGTATTCTCTCATAATAACGGACTTACCGATTTTGCCAACCTGTTAACCAGTACCCGTATTGACGAACTGCCCACCTGCGGAGTGTTTGCGGTATCGGTTGCAACGGACAGCTGGGCAAACTTTACACATGCCGATAAACATTTCCTGTTTTGTGATTATCCAAAAGGCATTTGAAAAATAAATTGTTAGCGGTTCTGCTCTGTGAATGTTGAGTATGGTTATTCACGACTATCTGCGAACTTTATGTTATAAATTTTACCCGTGGAAAAAACATATGAATGGCATAAGATAGCAATGCATATAAATGAGCTGCCTTTTGCCGATAATAATATAGCTGTAATAAAAATTAAGGGTAAAAAAGTATGCCTGGGCCTGTTTAATAACGAAGTATTTGCGTTTAACTATTTATGCCCGCATGCCGGCAAGCCCTTGATGGATGGATATATTGATGCACAGGGCCGCGTGGTATGCCCTTTACACCGTTATAAGTTTGATATGCGTAATGGCCGTAATGTTACCGGTGAAGGGTATTATATGAAACACTGGCCCATTGAAAACCGGGAAGACGGTATTTACCTGGGCCTGGAACCTTCCGGCTTTTTCCTCTGGTAAGTATTTTAGTACTAACCCCTAGTCGTTCCTAGGCGACTTTACCTAAATTTATATTGACAAAAATCAAATAAACCCGGCTTTATACTTAGGCCCGGCAATAAAAATGGAGCAGCCCGTTAATAAAGGCAAATCCAATTTTTTATGAGAAAACTCTACTTACTGGGTAGCAGTTGTTGCATTGCTGTTGGCATACACGCACAAACCATTTTTACAGCGCAGGCTTCTGTTCCTCTTTACATTGCTCCTTCCACTGTTTTTTACGCCGATGGATTGGCGCTGCAGCCCACTGCAGGCTTTACTATTGCTAATAACAGCCTGGAAAAAAATACCGCACTGGTAAACTATACGGTAAACCAATATGCTGCCAGGGTATATAAGTTTACCCATAATACCAATGCATACAGCGGCTATCTTTCCATGTTTTATGATGATGCTGAATTAAGCGGCATGGCCGAAAGTATGCTGGAAATAAACCTGCATGATAATAGCCAATGGTGGTCCCTGGGCACATCGGATGCTGATGACGCAGCTAATTATGTAACCAGCAATACCGTAAACGCCAGAGAGCTGAACGAACTGGCCATTGCCAACATACTGATACCACTACCCGTACAATGGGGAACCGTACAGGCTTTCAGGACCCGGCAACATATTATTATAAGCTGGCAAACCAAACAGGAGCAGCAGGTAAAAAGTTTTACGGTAGAACGCAGCATGGATGGCATTACCTGGCATACCGTTGTGGCCAATGTACCGGCAAAAAACAGTACACAGGGCGGTTTATATAAAGCAACCGACCTGCAATACCAGCCCGCACAAGTGTATTACCGTATTAAACAAACCGACCTTAACGGGCAGCATAGTTTTTCCAATATTGTTACGGTGGATGCGATAGATGTGCAACAGGTAAGGATGGTATTGTTTCCCAACCCGGTAACCGATGGCTTTAAAATTACACATACAGGTACCGATGCGGTGAAAACAGTAACACTGTACAATAATTCCGGCACGCCTTTAAAAAGCTGGTCCCAGGCTTCTTTGTATAGCTTAAACGGGCAGCCGCCGGGCGTTTATTTGCTGGCCGTAACTACCGAACAGAATAAGACCCATTATTTTAAAATTACCAAACACTAATTGCTTACAGGAAAAAATATCGTTATGAAAAAACTATTGATTATTCTTTTATCCTTTACTGTTTATATCAGCCAGGCTCAGGTGGGCATTGGTACTATATCGCCCAATACAACCGCCCAGTTAGACATTACCGCTACTGACAAAGGCCTGTTGATACCACGCTTAACCGTAACACAGCGCCTGGGCATAACAAACCCTGCTACGGGCTTACTGGTGTATCAGACCACCGATGTAACCGGCTTTTATTATTACAATGGCGCCGCCTGGACCAACCTTGTCAGCGGCGGATCTTCGGGTGTACCCACCGGAACTGTTATGCCATTTGCCGGGTCGGTAGTACCTGAAGGCTGGGCATTGTGCAATGGTGCTGCCATCAGCCGTACAGCCAATGCATTGTTGTTTACTGCTATCGGTACTGTGTATGGAGCCGGGAACGGCTCTACCACTTTTAATATTCCCGACCTGCGGGGCCGGACTGTTTTCGGATTGGATAATATGGGCGGTACGGCAGCCGGCCGTTTAACCACCGCCGGTGGCATTAGTGTTAATAATACTTTGGGGGCCAACGGCGGCTCCCAGGCCTTAAGTATAGCAGTTGCCAACCTTCCTGCACATAACCATAGTTTTACCGGCAGTTCATCCACAACCTCCTCCGACAGCCATACCCATACCTACCAGGATGCTTATTTTGCCGAAAACACCAACCTGATTGGCAGTACCAATGCTGTAGGGGGCAATGGCCGTTTTGGAACCAGTGCGGGTACAGATAATGATAACAGCTTTTTATTCCGGACCACCACCAATGGCCATACATCGAATTATAACAGTAATAATGTTAACCTGAGTACGGGTTCTGACAGTCATAACCACACCGTAACACCAGCCGGTACCATTGGCAATACGGGCAGCGGCACGGCTTTACCGGCCTTAAACCCGGCCCTGGTACTTAATTATATCATTAAACTTTAGTTTTTCAGGGCTAAAGGGGGTTATTCCAAAAAAATCAGCAAAAAACTCTGTAAAAAATTAGTGCTGAATAGTTTGTTGGATGGTGAAAATTCCTATTTTTGCAACCCCGAAAGGGAAAACACTCCTCCTTAGCTCAGTTGGTTAGAGCATCTGACTGTTAATCAGAGGGTCGCCCGTTCAAGTCGGGCAGGGGGAGCAAGACAGACAAGGGTTTCAGGTTATATACTTGAAACCCTTTTTTATTTGCACAAAAAATTGTTATAATACAATAACGAAAGAAAGTATCTTCAAAGAGTTCTTTTCTTCTGAAAAATAATTAAACCGAAAGTATAATTATGGTATATGGTTGTAATACACTATATTAATCACTGAGAGGTTTATCTTTGAGTAAGTAATTCATATCATGGCAGCAGCAGACCAAATAAAAAGTTTGATTAAATCTTTTGCGGAAGGAGATGATTCTCGCTTTTATGCTACTGCTATGCAAATTGCTGCATCAGAAGCAAGGAGTGGTCATCATGCCCTTGCAGAAGAACTAAAAAACCTAATTGATAAGGCAAAGGCAGGCAAATCTACACCGTTGGGTGTAGTCAAATCCTTTTCCGTAAGTGCCAGTCAAAAAGAGCTTAATGACCTACTTGAATTGGTTCATCCGAACGAAAAGCTGAAAGGAATGGTTCTTATACCAGAGTTGGAAAAATCTTTGAAGCGAGTTTTGGATGAGCAAAAAAAATTGGACGTTTTAAGACAGAATAATTTATTTCCAAGAAAGAACCTTTTGTTTATTGGCCCTCCTGGTTGTGGAAAGACAATGTCAGCGAGAGTGCTAGCAAGCGAATTGGGTCTGCCATTATTTATAATAAGGTTAGACGGGTTAATTAGCCGCTATATGGGAGAATCAATAGCCAAACTACGTTTAATTTTTGATTCAATGCGCCAATTTAGGGCTATATATCTTTTTGATGAATTTGATAGTATAGGAACAACTCGCTCACAAGGCAATGATGTCGGAGAAATAAAAAGGGTTTTAAACACATTCCTTCTTCAAATTGAAAAAGATGATTCTTCAAGCCTAATAATTGCAGCAACCAACTATCCTGAATCTTTGGATAAAGCACTTTTCAGGAGATTTGATGATATTATACAATTTCCTCTACCTGATAAGGAGAAGATATATCAGTTGTATAAAAAAGAGTTATCAGAGTTCAAATTGTCAAAGAAGTTTAATATACAGAAAATTTCGCAAGAATCCGTTGGTTTAAGTTACGCTGAAATTCACAAGATATGTGAGGACATAATCAAGGACTATTTAGTATATGGTGCAAGTGAGGTTTCAGAAGATCGTTTGATTATGTATGCACACCAACGTAAAAATCCATACTAATAAGATTGCTGCATGCCTCGATTTTTACGCAACCACATTCTAATCAATGAAAGAACTCAAGTTTTGCCATATACCAGCCCCAATACAGGCAGGTCAAAAGTCGTTCCACGTCCAATAGGCAATAGACAACAGCATGGAACAAACATCAAGCAGCAGTTTGAAACAGCAATAGATAATTTCCGAGAAGTTTACGACGAACCAGATACCGATGTAATTTATGTCGTTTTCAAGTCGCCGATAGATGTTCTTTTGGATATTGATAAATTTGACAAAGGGAATTTCAGGCTTGCGTCCTATAAACGAATATCTAGCAATATCGAAGACGACAGAACCCATGCTTATTATGAAGCAACTGTTTGTTTGAATCGCCGCGCTATTGCTCAGTTTCTCAGAAAGGTTGAAGATTATTTAAACAAAACAACCCCATTAACCTATGACGAAGATGGTTCTATAAAGGGAGGAGGCAATCCATACAATCAATCCCTTATTGCAAATATTGAGGAGATAAAGGCTGCAACTTTACAGAGTTTTTGGCAAGAACCAGAATTGGCTTTTCCTGAATTAAATGAGGATGTTTGGTGGGAGGTATGGTTACATCGTGATGTAGCCGAGAATATCCACAATCCCATTGAAAATCTATTGCCACGACTAAATGATGTTGGTTTGCAAATCGGGGATAGATTTTTACAATTCCCTGAACATTGGATTTATTTACTGAGAGGAACGGGTTCCCAACTAAGTGCGATATTATACTCTGATAAACTTGCAGAAATAAGAAAGCCGAGAGAAACGACAGATTTCTTTACTACAATGGAGCGACAGGAAGAAGCCCAATGGATTGAAGATTTAACTAACAGAACAGAAGTACTTTCTGAACAAAATGCGGTTGCCGTTTGCTTGCTTGATACGGGCGTTAATCGGGAACATCCATTGTTAGCACCACTAATTCCTATCCATCATTTAGATTCAGTGAACCCTGCATGGACAACTGCTGATACAGGCGGCCTTTACGGACATGGAACCCCAATGGCTGCATTGTCTTTTTATGGTGACTTGACTGATGCTTTGGCTTCCAATGAACGAATCCAAATATTCCACCATTTGGAAAGTATTAAGTTTATTAATCCCAATGTTCCGCATGACCCGATCTTATATGGAGCAGTAACGCAAGAAGCAATAGCAAGAGGTGAAATAATTAATCCTCAGTTTAAGCGTATTGTATGCATGGCCGTAACATGCGCAGATACTATTCACCGAGGGCGGCCAACCTCATGGTCTGCTGCAATAGACCAAACCCTATTTGGTTCAATTGATGAACAAAATACCAAGCTGTTGATGGTTGTTTCTTCTGGCAATATGCTTGAAGAAGAAAGAATAAATTATCCGCTTAGTAACGAGAATTCGACCATACAAGACCCCGCTCAATCATATAACACAATAACAGTAGGTGCTTATACATTAAAAGATAGAATAGATTTACAGGCTTTTCCTGATAGTGAACTATTAGCTCAAAGGGGTGGAATGTCACCATGTAATACTACTTCTATTGGCTGGCTCCATGAATGGTGTAAGAAACCAGACATTGTTATGGAAGGTGGAAACTGGGCTATTCAAAACAACGGAATAATTAACCCAGAATCATTACTATTACTTAGTGCCTCTAGAGGCGGTTTAGGACGCAGTTTGTTTACAACGTTTAACGATACCAGTGCCTCAACAGCTTTGGCTTCAAAGTTTTTGGCAGAACTATATACTGCTTATCCTAGTTTAAAACCAGAAACAATTAGGGCGTTAATGATTCACTCTGCTGATTGGACACCAGAGATGCTTGGCAATCGTTCTATTACTCAGCTTCCATCCTTGGAAAAAGAAAGATTAATTGCACACGTTGGATATGGAGTACCAAACTTAGAAAAGGCTAGATATAGCGCTAATAATTCCCTTTCTATGATTATTGAAAGGACTTTAACTCCTTTCAGGCTACACGGCTCAACGGTCAAGACCAATGAATTTCATTTGTTTGACCTTCCTTGGCCTGTTGAAGTTTTGCAAGAATTGCTTGCAACAACAGTTAAATTTAAAATAACTTTATCGTATTTCATTGAACCAAACCCAGGCAATAGACAATATGAATTATCGGCTAGTTATAAATCTCATGGGCTTAGGTTTAAAATGATAAACTCGAATGAAAGCGAGGCTGCTTTTCGAGGGCGAATTAGTAGGACTTTTAGGGATGAGGCCTATGTGGGAGAAGGTACAGACCATTGGATTCTTGGTAGTCAATTAAGAGATAAAGGTTCTATCCACAAAGATATTTGGGAAGGAACTGCCGCCGACTTAGCTACAAGAAATAAAATTGCTATATACCCTGTAGGCGGATGGTGGAAGAACAGAAAAAAATTAGAGCGATATAACTCTTCGGTGAACTATAGCCTCGTAATGACTATCGAAACACCTTCGGAAGATACAGATATTTACACACCTGTTGAGAATTTAATAGAGATTGATAACCTCATCTGAGGGTTACTTTCCGCAATCCGTTTAGACCCATCCTCCCGGTAAAGAATCCCGTTTTTCTCTAAGAAACATACCACGCTTTGAGTTTACCCGGTACCCAATAGAGATAATCATATCCAGGTTGTAGTGTTCAATCTCTCTTGTAACCTTCCGTTTGCCTTCCTGGCGAACTGTTCGGATTTTCCGAACAGTTGAATCCTGTTCTAACTCATTGGAGATGAATATGTTTTTTATGTGCTCACTTATATTGGCTTTACTAGAGTCAAACAAATCCATAATCTGAGCCTGCGTCAGCCAGACCGTATCATGATCCAGCACAACATCAATGGCCGTCTGCCCATCAGGCGCCTGATATATAATTACATTTCCCTTTTCCATACTTATTTGAATATAGATAAAGTTAACTTACTTGTAAACAGTTTGAATAATAGAATTAATAACACTGAAAGATGGAAACACCATATCACTCCGGTAAATTAGCAAAGTTTATCAAATCGTCCATTATTGAATTAAATAATTGTCCGGCAGCGGGAGCGAAAAAAGGTTTCAAATATTGAAACCCTTTTTTTATTATGCAATCAGCCACAGTGCTAGTATCAGCTTACGTTACCACTGCCGGGCCCGCTTGTGCGGTATTAATTCTACTGGCTATGGTACAGTATTCTGCAATCGAAAAAAACGAAACACTCCCCGTTTTAGTACCTAAATATACAAAAGCTGTAACTTTAATGAAGTGAGATGCCTGGATTTACCAGGAGTGTGATAAATTAAAAATCAAAAAATTAAATAGCTTATTGCCCTTGGAAATATTTGACAGGTGATTGTTGAGAAGGATAACACCGTTTTGGGCTATAACAGAGGATGGGCTTACTTATTTATCACCTATTCCTAAAAAATATTTGAACAAATTGAAATTACAATTTTATATACCAGAGAATGATACGCTGAAGCAATTTATGGAAGGCTACTATTTCATTTTTGATGACGAATTGGAAGGGGTCGAAGAATATTTCACCTTTCCTAATAACTATTCTATTGTTACAACAAACCTCAATTCAGACGTTACGTTTAGCGAAAACAAAATTTCCATTGTTCCCTCCCATAAAAAAAATATACAGGCCAGCCTGGTTTACAGCTATACAGTTCCAATAATAGTATATTACGAAAAACCTATTAAGGAGATAACTGTTTATTTCAAACCACTTGGAATTAATCGTTTCGTGAATAATTGGGATACAATGTTTTCTTCTAGCCAGGTGGTAGAATTTACACCCGGTTTTTCCGATTTTAAAGAGGAGATGAACCGGATTTTTCATATTGCTGATGTGCAATGCCAAAGAACTGAATTGGAAGCGTATTGGTTATCGAAATTGATAATGAAAGATTTGTCGGCCATTGAAAACATCCTCTCTGATATTGAATCGAACATGAAAATTGCCGATATTGCTCAGAAGAATAGTATTTCAAGAAAACATCTATACAAGATGGTTTACAAGCATCTTGGCAAATCGCCTATGGATTACAGGAAAATATTCAGATTCAGAAATGCATTAAGAAGCAAGGACAAGGTGAAAAATTTAACAGAGTTGTCTTACGAAAACGATTTCTTCGATCAACCTCACCTTATAAAAGACTTTAAAACCTTGACTAAATCCAGCCCACATTCTTTTTTTAAAAATGTAAATACCGAACCAAAGAACGTTTGGCGTTTTATATAGCAGGTAACAATTTTACAATTTTTAGTATTTTTTTCATTGTTTCTTTGGTTTACATTTTCAAAATAGGACTCCATGAAAAAAAAAATAGCTGAGTTTGCTTTAATACCCTTGTTGCTATTAACTGCTCTTCCGGTTCTTTCCCAGTTATCTTCTCAAAAGATTGACTCTCTTATGGAAGAAGCCTTAATTAAATTAAACGTTGCCGGAGCGTCGATTGCCGTTGTAAAAGATGGGAAGGTTATACACCAAAAAGGCTACGGTTTCGCTTCTATGAACACGAAAGAGAAAGTTACAGAATACACTAACTTCCAAATAGCTTCCAATACTAAAGCTTTTACCACAGCTGCGCTTGCAATATTAGTGGATGAGGGTAAGATAAAATGGGAGGATAAAGTAAAAGATCATATTCCGGAATTTAAAATGTACAATGACTATGTAACTGACAATTTTAATATTATTGATTTATTGACTCATCGCAGCGGTCTTGGGCTGGGAGCGGGTGATTTAACTTTTATCCCGGATGGGGCCGATTTCACAGTCAATGATCTCCTGGGTATTTTCCAACATTTCAAACCAGTTTCGCCATTTAGAACAAAATATAACTACGATAATTTATTATACATTATTGCTGGCGAAATTATAGCAAGGGTGAGCAATATGAATTTCGATGAATTTATTCAAAAACGAATTTTTATCCCATTGCAAATGACTTCTTCTTTTGTTGGGAATTCAAATATTCATAACGTTAAGAGTCTTGCTGCACCCCATTCTACAGCAACAGGGGAATTAAAAACGATAAATCGCTTTAATATTGGAATGATTGGCCCGGCAGGAGGAATATATTCTAATGTCTCAGACATGTCAAAGTGGATCGCGGCCCAGGTCAATAGGGGGCGGTATGGAAGTGATTTGAAGGAAGTGTTGTTCAGCACTGCGAACAGCGGTAAAATGTGGACCATTCAAACTGTCTTACCCAATTATGTTTCAGAAAGATACAATACTCATTTTAACGGATATGGCTTAGGTTGGGTACTAAATGACATGAGAGGTAATTTAGTAGCCATGCATACAGGCGGTTTGCCAGGAATGTTATCACAGGTAACATTAGTACCGGATATTAAGTTAGGAATAGTAGTTTTAACTAATACCGAAAGTGGTGGTGGTAGCCTGGCATTTGCAGTTACCAGAGCCATTATGGACAGTTATTTCGGCCTGGATGATGCAAAGTGGATAGATAACAGAGCCCGAAATCTTTCCAGAAACATAAGTGCTGCAGATGAGGCAACAAGGAAAGTTTGGGCGCAAGTTGACTCTGTAAAGAACATCAAATATAATTCGCATGATTATATTGGCATGTATGAAGATAAGTGGTTTGGGCGGATGGAGATTTTTAAGAAAGGAGCTGAGCTTTGGATCAGGAGTTTGCGTTCACCAAAATTAAATGGTCGCATGTTTTTTTATGACACAAACACATTTGCTGTAAAATGGGAATACCGTGACATGAATTGTGATGCTTTAATAACTTTTTATCCTGAAAAAAAAGGCAAAGCTCAATCTTTTAAAATGAAAGGAATATCACCTTCTATTGACTTTAGTTTCGACTTTCAAGACTTAAATTTAAAAAGAATAAATTAAGTTTAAAGCTTTGAAACCATTTGTACAGTAATTAAACAGAGAGTCGGGTAAATTTTTCTCCGGTTATATCTAGATCAAAAAAAGAAAAGGCACTGATTGTTCAGTGCCTGCGGTAAGAATTTTAGAAAGAGGAGACAACCGCATTTTTCTAAATACAATTTGATCACCTGTTCTATTTTTTAAGAGAACTCTTCTTCTTTAAAACGAAAGATACCCGACCGGCCAATCAAAAAACCATCTATATCCCGGACATAAGCCGCCATCGGCCACCATGGTTTTGTATGGGTTCCTGTATCATTTTCGCACCCGACTGTAGCGCTTGCGCCACCATACATACTGCGTTACAAACCCCAGCTCCATAGCAAAAGGCCTGGCATCCGGGCTCTTTTCAATAAATCCATTTTTAATGGTTGGCATTAACAAGCCTTGGATAGCAAAGGGAGAATGTAAACGAGAGCTGCTTTACCTTATTCTTTATTATTTTTTTGTACCCGAAGCTGAGGCATTTTTGAGTAATCCGTCAGCCCCAGTTTGTTTCCGGACGGATCGGTAAACTCCACAGCCAGCCCGGTCGCAATTTCAAACGGCTCACTTAGAAAACTTATTCCCTTTTGCTTCAGCGTTGTATAAGCTTGTCGTACATCCTCCACAGTAAACCAGATGGCAGGCTTTGCGTTTTGCATACTGTTCACAATGATGGCCGGTTCATTTTTTCCCACTTTAAAGGCCGTCATGCCTTTATCGGCAAAATCAAATTTAATATCCAGACCCAGTTTGTTGGTATAAAACTCCTTTGCCTCATCCAGGTTTTCCGCAGGCAAAAAGAAGTTATCATAGTCATTGATGATAGTCATAATACTCCTGTTTGTTTATGTAAAGATTAATTTTCGTTTTTGTTTCAAATATATTTGGCTTTAATATTAATTGATAAATTACATATACTCACACCAGTATCATTTTTGTTGCTGCCCTAATGTATACACTTTGGAAAGCCATTTTTTACGTTGTTGCTCATCAGCTGTCTTTATAATACCGATAGTGGTCACTTTTACCGGTTTTACACCACAAAACTCCAGTGTTGATTTTTTAAGCTGGTTAATACTGGGCCTGCCAAATACCAACCTGTAATACCAGCCCGGCTGATCCATTGTGGTAATAATATGCGCTGTTTTTCCCTGGAGTAGTTTCTCCCACCAGACGGAATTTTCCTTGTATCGAAAAGCCAAACCAGGTAGGAAGAGGCGGTCTATAAAGCCTTTAGCAATTGCCGGTAAACCGCCCCACCATACAGGATGTAACCAGACAAGGTGTTCAGCCCATTGAACGGTTTCCCAGGAGGTAACCAGGTCCGGCTCCCATTCCATTCTTTTCCGGTACCCAAATTGAAGATTGGGATTAAATTGCAGGTCCCTGATCGTTATTGTTCTTATTTCGGCGCCTGATTGTTCGGCCCCCTTGATATAGGCTGCGGCTAGAGCGGAATTGAAAGACTCTGCATCCGGATGTGCGTTTATTAAAGCAATTTTTTTCATTAAATACTATTGATTCCTATTGTTTATTCTGTTTTGAAATGCAAATTACAGGTTTGAATAATTAAGCGTATCATTTCACAATAACTCCCACTTGCAAAAACCGGAAAGGTATGCGTATTTCATAATAATATATATACCAGTTCAAACAGCTCTGTGTTCAGGTATCGAAATCAGGCTGTAGCAAGGACATCTTTTCATGGTATGGTAGTAATACTGCCATCTCTTCCTTGTAACAAAATCACGCTTGTCTTGCCCCGACAAAGGCCCATATTTCATCAAAAGCCGCCTTGTGGCCCGTCACCCCCAATTCACCTATCCAGTATTTGATCTTATTAGGCTTTTCCTTATAGGCGCTGCAGGCTCACTTTTGAAACCCGGGCCTCTGCCGCGGATACAGACTCACCGTCCGGATTTAAAACCCTCATAAACCGTTTGCAGATAAAATAAAGCCGTTTGCAGAATCCTTTTTTCCCGGATACGGGCCTGAGTAATTTGCATATCTATTATGGTCGTACACTAATGATAATGTCATTTAAATATATAAGAATATGGTAAAGCTGAATTTTATCGCTGTACTGGTATGTATGATTACCGGTACTGTTTTCTGCCAGGATAGAGGGGCAATAGTTACTATCAAAATAACCGGGTTTAAAACGGATTCACTGTTAATGGCAGACAACGACCGGCCAGGTAAATTTTGGGGGAAGAAAGACAAGGATGGCAGCTTTGTGTTTCAGTTAAAATCCGGGTTCCCCAAAATTGTAAACCTGATGACAAACCGCCCGCAAAAAAGAATTTCGTTTTATATAGAAGAAGGGGATCGTTTTAATGTGATAACAAACATGGAAGATTCAGCTGTTTTTTCCGGGGTGGGGGCTGCAAATGCCAACCTGTTCTTTAAAAATTTCGGCTTTATGATGAAGGCGTGGAGGGCTATTGACATTAATGAAAACACCACACCCAATGATTTATATAACCAGTATGATGCCATGTTTAAAACGCCCATGAATAACCTGGAAAATAATAAACAGGCAGTTACCCCCACCTTTTACAAGCTGTATTATGATTGGCTGTATTACCAGGATCTCGGGTATAAAATGGGGGTTCCGCAGGATTATCAACAACAAAAAAAGTCTAAAAAAATTTCCGAATGCCTGCCGGATAATTACTGGGAACTGTTAAAACTTGCCCGGTTAAATGATCCCGTACTTGATATGGAAGAATACAAAAGCACGATGTTTGGAAATTTTCCGGGTTTCCTCAGAAATGAATATAAAGTAAAGCTTCACCCCGCTGATTCGGTATATAATACAGATGAGATGACAACCTATGTTTACCATCGCCTGGAACAATTAGTGGGGCCTGAAGCCCGTCCAGTACTACTAAGTGTTGCCTTAATGGACAAATTGAGACGTGTAAAAGACACTGCGCTTGTAAAACCGTTGATGGATACATATATGAAGATGTACGGAGACCTCAAAGACCCAGGAAGTCTATCATACATAAAAGAATTACAAGAAGAATACGGTATAGCTGTTGCAATGTCTTCGGGTATGGAGCCGCCTCCATTTGTTGTAAAAGATATTACGGGAAATGAGGTTTCTTTAAAGGATTTCGCAGGAAAAGTTATCTATTTGGATTTTTGGGCCAGCTGGTGTGCTCCCTGTCGTGTGCAAATGAAACAAGGCGCTCCAACGCTTCATAAAATGTTTGAAGGGAATAAAAATATGGTGTTCTTATTCATCAATCTTGATAAAACTATGGAAGCCGCACAAAAGGCAATCGCCGAAGACAAGATTGAGGGAGTGCACCTGTTTGCAGGAGACATTACATCCGATAACCCCGTAACCAACGCTTTTAATGTTACAGAGATACCGCGCTATGTAATCATTGGAAAAAATGGAAAAATAATTGATGCAGATGCGCCCAGACCAACTGATAATCTTACCCAACAACTGCTTCTCCAGGCCTTGACATGGCAATAACGTTATACCAATAATTAAATCCTACACAAATTGGTTACTTACTTGTCCAGCAGGGCCAAAAGGGTTTCAATATTTGAAACCCTTTTTTATTATGTAATCAGCAACAGGGCTATTATCAGATTTCGTTGCCACAGTTTACTCCAACAAAACTGCCGGGGCTCGCATTCTACTGGCCATGGTACAGTATTCCGCATTTTTTAAACAGCGTTGTTCCCTTCGGTATTTATTCTCAATTATATTACCGGTTTTTTATTGTATCGCCACAGGCAACAGAATAATATTACGACGCTACAAGCTTCGGATAACTTCGGGTTTATATAACCCTTTTTTGCTCAAACGCTAACTTAGCTTACCAGGCTCAGCAGAAAACTATTTTAACATTAATGCCAAAACGCATCCGGTCGTCAATTACACTAATGTCCGCTATAAATGAACAGAAGTAGAAGATGTTCAGTTCATTTTATGAAGAAACACGTTCATCAAATATTGTAATCACCAGGTAATTAAATTTGCACCTCTTCGAACCTGATTTATGAAATTTCTTTTCGCCCGCCTCTAAGCCTGAACCTATTTTTTTTATTTTAAAATTTTTCAGTTTTGAAACATCTGTACTTATGTGCGGTAATTTTCTTAATTACCGGGGTGGCAACTAATGCTCAGGTTGTCCGCAACTTTACTCCTCGCTTCTCAGTCGACACTAAAGGAAAAATGGTCTTTGTCTCTAACAACATTATTACCACCAAACAACGGAGTGGTGGCAGTCCTGTAAATTATAATACATTGCCGCCGGGGTGCCCTGTAGCCGGTCAACTTTGTAAAAACGACGGGGAACATAATACCAATATAGATATTGATAATGATCCTGGCACATTTAACAGCTCTAGTGCCAGTATTACACTTCCCGATTGCAGTAATGTTGCTTTTGCCGGGCTATATTGGGGAGCAGGAATAGCAGTTAACCAGGGTACTAATGGACCGCTACCAATGAGTGCAGGCGGTTGGAACCAGGTTAAATTCAAAATCCCGAATGGCAATTATGAAAATGTGACAGCACAAAGAGTAGATACCCTCACCGAGGTGTTTCACAGCTATCAGTCCTTTGCCGATGTTACCAATTTGGTGAGAGCCGGTGGTAGCGGGTTTTATACCGTGGCAAATGTAAAATGCGACACGATAAACACCGCTGCGCAGCCTATTGTAAATGCCTTCGGCGGTTGGACAATGGTAGTTATTTACCGCGATTCAACAATGCCCTTACGTAACATGACCATTTTCGACGGCCTTGCGCTTGTAAGAAATGCTGCTCCGAATAATGTTCAAACAATTACAGTAACCGGGTTTAGCGCCCCTCCTACCGGTGATGTATCGGCAAAAATGGGTATGGTTGTATATGATGGTGATCGTGGCGAAACAGACGGTTTTGAAGTAAGAAGAAATAGCGATGGTGTATTTGTCTCACAAACCGATGCAGGACAGGGAGCAGATGCAGTGTCGAATGCAGGTGATGCATGGAACAGTTCAATTACTGATACTACAACTGCCGTAACATCACGTATTCCTGCCCACCAAAATACATATGGATATGACGCCCATTTATATAAGGTGAACAATACCACTAAAGAGTATTTCCGGAACAATGATAATACAGCGGTTTTTCGTTTAAGAACTTCATCGGAAGGATATGTTTTAGGTGTTGTTACTTCTGAGATTGACACTTACGAACCGGAAATGCTGATGGAAAATGGCATTACAAACCTGAATGGAGCCACTGCAAGCAAAGGGGACACGCTTATTGTAAATGCAAATATTCGCAATACCGGCACCGATCTGGCTAAACAAGTGCAGGCAACCTATTCGCTGCCAGCCTATTTAAAATATGTGCCTAATTCTATTATTTTAAATGGCACGCCTAAATCCGATGCTGCGGGCGATGACGAAGCAGACTATGACGCGAGTACCAGAACTGTTAAAGCAAATATTGGAACCGGTAGCTCTTCTGCTACAGGGGGCGACATCCCGGGAAACAATGCTGCAAACTATACCATGACGTATAAAGTTACCATTAGCAAAGACTGTTCAGACATTGGTATAACACCTTTACCTTTAATACTTCAGGGTAAATTGTTTTATGAGGGATTAACCACCAGGTTGGGAGATTCAACCGGATCCCGTACGGCGTCAAATAATAACTGTGTACAGCCCGTTGCCCCTGATACTATTTTTTTAACAACCGGATGTGCTATAACCTTACCGGTACGGTTACTGAGCTTTAGAAGCGTAACGCAATCAAATGGCACTTTGTTAACCTGGAAGGCAGAAGAGCATAATGACGGTAAAAATTATACACTTCAATCCTCATTTGACGGAATCTCTTTTTCGGACCTGTATTCGCTGAATGTACCGCTACAAAACGGGACAATTAGTTATGAATACCTGGACAAAAACAAATACGGGGCAAAAACGCTCTACTATCGCCTGAAGATGACTAGCATAGACGGTACCGTTGAGTACAGTCATACGCTGGTTTCCCGCTTTGAAACAAGTTCAGATTGGAGCTTAACCCCTAACCCGGTATCAACAGTTGCCATATTTCGTACAAACAAACCGGTTGATCGCCTGGAGTGGTATAACTTCAGTGGTCAACTGCTAAAGACTGTAGAAAATCCTTTAAATGGTCAACGTATAGAATTATCCCGCCTTGCATCAGGTACCTATATCGTTAAGGCATATCAGGATGGAGAAGCAACCGCTATTAAAATGATAAAACGTTAGTTCTTACCTTTGTATAGTGTCCTAAAAGGGATGTCTTTGAGACATCCCTTTTTATTTAACACCAATAATGATTAGTTTAAGCGTTCCTGTTATCTTGCCCCGGTATAGGTCCATGTTTCATCAAATGCCGTCTTGTGGCCTGTTACGCCGGCTTCGTCCATCCAGTATTTGATACGGATGGTTTTTGTTGCCGGGTCCCAGGTATTTATGCCGGAGGGGTCCAATACCGCCGACCGGCCATTCTCAGATGGCTGCCCGTAACCGTTTCTTACACTCACCGCTTTATTGGTGGCGGGGTCAAATTTTACAATAACCGAAAACTTACTGTAATAGGAAAGGCTGCCGCCATGAAGGATCAGGTGACCGCTTATGCCCAGCTCCGGGGCAAACATTTCAATTTCGGTATTACTGATGGTTTTAAGATGATATTCCTTTGCCGCTGGCGCACTGATACGCGGTTCTGTTTTATCCACTATTGTACCTGTAATACTATACCGGCCATCAAATTTGTTGATATCCCCGTTAATTTCAACTTCTTCCTTTTTCTTTTTACAGGAAAGCAGTACTAAAAAAAGAAGACTGGCTATGATGAATATTTTCCGTTGCATATAATTGTTTTTTTATACATCGGGAAAACGCGAAAATGTCATCGGGAAGGCAGTAGCGGGTCAATTATTCTGATTTAATGTATCTGTATCCAGTAAAAGGGAAATACTAGAGAAAAACTTTTTTGACAAAAAAGTTTTTAAGCCCTGTTTTACCGGCCGGAAGAAGGGCTGAGCGCTATAAAGTTTAATACTTTTTTTGTACCTATGCGTTTCCAAAACTAATTGTCATATTGCCTGGAAAACTAATTGATACTTTACTAACCGTTTTACTGCCCCTTATTACCGGCATTTTAATTTACTATTTTAAAATAATAGCGGCCCTGACCCCTTCCTTTATTACCCATCATTTTGCTGACGGTTTATGGGCCTTTTCTTTTATCAACGCTATCCTGATTGTATGGAACCGTCAACCGGCCTGGGGCTGGTTAGCCTTCCTATTTATTGTTTTTGTTGCATTTGAAGTGTTACAGCACTTAGCCGTTATTAACGGAACAGGCGATCTGTACGACACTATTATCTATTTTGTTTTTGCACTCTTAGCCATTATAACAAACAAATATTTTAAAAAACAATTCCACCCAGTAAATCACCATGATGAAATCAATTAAAAAAAACCTGCTTTCTGTTATAGTATGCTGCTGTTTTATTTTTATGGCGCTCGCCTCCTCCAAAAAGAGAATTCCCAATGGCGTGTTTAACGAAAATAAACCCCGTGGAGAAGTTATATCCGACACGCTTGGCTGTCTTATATTAAACAATGGCGAACGTGTTTATGGTAGCAAGATCTGGCGTCAGTCCGGTGCGATAGTTAAAGACCTGGTACGGATTGACGGGCAAAAGTTTCCGATGAAAGAGGTTAAGGGTTACTATTTAAACGGCATGTATTATGGCCGCTATAAAACCTCCTTTCCTAAAAGAGTATTATATGGTAAAATAAATATTTACTACATGCAGTATTGGCATTCGGCTACCAGCAGAACCCAAACGGAATATATTTACTGGCAAAAAGGTGAGGACGGTGATTTTAATACCCTGCGTACCTGGAAACATGTAAAACAAGCTGTGAAAGATTGCCCCCTGGCCTATTCACTTGCCAACCGGAAAAATGGAGCGCTTAGACGGGAGGTGAAAAAAAATGAACAATACCTGTGGCGTATATTTGAAATTTACAATAACAACTGTAAGGCGCCCTCAAAAAAGTAATTTAACCAGGTTATTGTATGTAAGCTCTTATATAGCTCTTCCTATAGCAAAAGGGGTTCAAGTTTTGAACCCCTTTTTAGTTCTTATCAGTTAATCCACAATATCCTGTGTATAAAACGGCAATCGGTCCCTTCACTATAATCATTGCTGTTTAAACGCACTTATATTTTAACTTTGATAAGTACGTTTTCCTTTAACAGGCAATACTCATAAGTTGCTGCGGGTATTGTTTCCTCCTTATTGCTGATACCTAAACCAAATGTTTGCTATTTATGAAACACAAACACATTTATGATGCACAGGGCCGGCAGCTTTGCTGTACACCACAGGAAGAAAAAATATATACCGATGCCAATGCCCGGAAATTACTGGAAGAAAAGCCGCATGCAGATGATCACGACCATGAACACAGTGATGATGATGGCCATGATCATGGCAGCACCAACAAAACCACTTTCCAGTTATTCCTGCCCTCCGTTATCAGCTTTGTGTTATTAATGCTGGCTATTGCCTTTGATAACTGGTTGCCTCAAACCTGGTTTACCGGTTGGGTAAGGCTGCTATGGTATATTATGGCGTATGCGCCGGTTGGTTTGCCGGTAATTAAAGAAGCTTTTGACAGCATTCGTAAAGGCGATATATTTTCCGAGTTTTTATTAATGAGCATTGCCACCATCGGCGCTTTTACTATTGGCGAATACCCCGAGGGTGTAGCGGTAATGCTTTTTTATGCCGTTGGTGAAGTTTTCCAGACACTGGCCGTAATCAGGGCCAAATCCAGCATCAAAGCCTTGCTGGATCAGCGGCCCGATGAAGCCACCCTATTAAAAAACGATCAACCTGTTACCGTAAAAGCGGCCGACGTAAACATTGGCGATATTATTCAATTAAAACCCGGTGAAAAACTGGGGCTCGATGGTGAGCTCTTGTCCGAAACCGCCGCCTTTAACACGGCAGCACTTACCGGCGAAAGCAAACCCGATACAAAAACCAAAGGCGAAGCGGTTTTAGCCGGCATGATAAACCTTAATACGGTTGCACAGGTAAAAGTTACCACGGCCTATAATGACAGCAAACTGAGTAAGATTCTCCAGCTGGTACAAAATGCCACTTCACAAAAAGCGCCTACCGAGCTGTTCATCCGCAAATTTGCAAAAGTGTACACGCCTATCGTGGTATTACTGGCAGTACTTATTACCGTGGTTCCTTATTTCTTCACCAGCCCTTATATATTTGATCAATGGCTGTACCGGGCCCTGGTATTCCTGGTTATTTCCTGCCCCTGCGCCTTAGTCATCAGTATTCCGTTGGGGTATTTTGGCGGTATTGGCGCTGCCAGCCGTAACGGCATCCTGTTTAAGGGCAGTAACTTTTTAGATGTACTAGCTGGTATTAAAAACGTGGTGATGGATAAAACCGGCACCATGACCGAAGGCGTGTTTAATGTACAGGAAGTAAACATGCAGGAAGGCTTTGATGAAAAACAGATCATGTCCCTGGTAAATGCGCTGGAAAGCCAGAGCACCCACCCCGTAGCCACTGCCATTCACAACTATGCGGGCCAAATTGATAGTTCCATAAAACTGGAAAACACAGAGGAAATTGCCGGCCACGGGCTTACAGCAACCGTTAATGGTAAACAATTGCTGGCGGGTAATTTTAAACTAATGGACAAGTTTAATATCCGCTACAATATGGACCCCACCGGCATTGTGTACACCACCATTGCCGTTGCTTACGATGGAAAATTTGCCGGTTATATTACCATTGCCGATAGTATTAAGGCCGATGCAAAAGAAACCATTAACAAACTACACCAGCTTACCGTAAAAGCCACCATGCTTAGTGGTGATAAAACCACCGTGGTTAAACATGTAGCGCAGGAACTGGGCATTGATCATGCTTTTGGCGACCTGTTACCAGAAGATAAAGTGAATAAAGTAAAAGAAATCAAGGCCCAAAACCAAACCGTGGCTTTTGTAGGCGATGGTGTAAACGATGCGCCTGTGGTAGCTTTAAGCGATGTGGGCATTGCCATGGGCGGCCTGGGCAGCGATGCTACTATTGAAACAGCCGACGTGGTAATACAGGACGATAAACCCTCCAAAATACCCATGGCCATAATGATTGGTAAACAAACCAAAAAAATTGTGTGGCAAAACATTACGCTTGCTTTCGTGGTAAAAGGTATTGTGCTGGTTTTAGGTGCGGGCGGCCTGGCCACCATGTGGGAAGCTGTGTTTGCCGATGTGGGTGTAGCCTTACTGGCCATACTGAATGCGGTACGCATACAGCGGATGAAGTTTTAAAATTTTGCACCTATATTTTGGGGCTGTCAGCTGCAGTAGTTCTATCAACTGCAGTTCCCCGCCCGACTGCAATCTGCCCCGCTTATTACGGGGCAGTATTTACGCCTAAGCGGGGCAGCCTTGGAGCAGTTAGCTTTACTCAACAAATGCCCCTATATAACAAGATGATACAGCTATTAAATATTTACTTGTGTAGTTGCAGGAAAACATGCTTCTATTACGGTTTTCCGTAAACACCAATTGTTTTTAAAAAATAGTTTTGTTTAAAACAAACATAATGAAAACATACAAGGTGGTCCCCTATGTAGCTAATATTACAACCAAAGAAACTACAACCACGGTAGCCCAGAAATTGGAAATTTTAATTAACGACTTTGCCACACAGGGCTGGACATTTGAGTCCGTAGAAAAATTTGAAACCATAGTAGACGACCCGGGGTGCTTTGGTTTCAATGCTAAAACCACCACTAATTTTTTCCAGATGGTTATATTTTCAAAATCAAACTAAATGCGCTACTTATTGCTTTTTGCAATACGCCTGTATTGGCTTGTTCCCCAAAAAAACAGGCGTCGTTGTCTTTTTAAAGAAACCTGCAGCAAATATGTTTATCGCATAACCCGGCAGCAAGGTTTAACCGAAGGTATTAAAGCGTTGAAAGATCGTCACAAAAAATGCCGGCCTGGGTATTATTATATTAATAACACCGAAGTACGCATGGCAGATTGCTGTGTTGTACCGGTTATCATATTAAATGAGAACGTGCTGTAAGCAAATCGGGGTTAACTATCAGCCTTCCATTGCTTTAATCTTTTCTCCATCTCTGCTACCAGTTCCCGGTTATTTTGAAATACAATATTGGATTGTATAAGCTGCTGTAGTTTATTACCCGCTTCTTTTGCTTGCAACAGCCCGGCGGCTACCAGCCTGTCAAAAACCCAAAGCATACCATGGTAATCTATCGAACGCCGCCTGGCGGTATTACGCACTACCTTATCGCTGCTCAGTAAAATTGCATTATACTTTTCGGCAAAATAAAGTACCGAGCAATCACTTTCCGAAAGGGAACGGGGATAATTATTAAGGCGAATGTTTTTCTTATCTTCTTCGTTCGCCATATGAATAGTAAGCTTGTGTATTGCCTGGTATATAGCTAACTGTTGTCGCTGTTCGGTAACCAGTTCATTCATTACATCAATAGTGGTATGCACTTGCAGCGGAAGTGCAAAAAAGTGAGTAAGCAGTTGCAGTTCATATATATCTATAAATATACAGGCATCCGTTATAGCCACTTTCTCCATAACGCAGGTGTATTGGTGTAACACCGAAGTTAATATTAAAACGCCATTAAAAAGTTCTTTTTAAAATCAGCCAGTTTTTGATTTTTCAATGCTGCGGCCTTACTCATAGATATTTGCTCTTCGGCCAGAGCCCTTAATAATAACTGGTCAAACCGGTTCGCTTTTTCTTCGCTGTTATACTCCACAGGCTCATTAACCCTCCAGCCATTATTCTTCATCATAAAAAAGAACTGACTGGTATAATGATCGTTAATAATATTACACACTTTGGCCCGCATTACAACGGCCTGCATAGAAATGCCGTACTGGGTTTTTATATGTCCAATTTCCTGCATATATAATCGGGTCCGGTGCTGCCCCAGCTCACGTATAATAGCTTTTTCGGGTAATAACATTGCCCCCGCAAACTGATGGCAAAGCGTTTCAACCTGGTTATCGGTAAGGCTTTTATCAAACTTTAATAATAAATGTGCCAGCTCGTGTAACAGGGTAAAACGAATACGGTCTGCCTTTACAATTTTTCGGCTGTTATAGGCTATTACCGGTATGGTTTTATTCACCATGGTCTGCAGTCCGTCAAAGCCCATATCAGCATCCAGCGGTACTACTTTTATATGCTTATCTTCCAGCAACTCAATAATACTGCTTATAGGGTCATCGCCCAGGTTCCACTTTTTACGTAGCTGTATGGCGGCTTCATTTACCTCTTCATATTCCCTTACCACTTTAAAATCCTGTAACGGGTTTTTAAAATTTACCGGCAGGCCCAATATCTCTTCCAGCTCCAGGTAGCGGCCCAGGTATTCGCGGGTTTGTTCAATAATACGGCTATCTTCTTTCGAGCCTACGTTATTTAGCTTACGGTATTCTACGGCACCAATTTCAACAGTAGTGCTGCGGCTAAAAAAATCGGGGCGCACATTCAGGGCTTCGCTGAGCCAGCCGGTAATTTCGCTGTCCGGCTCTACCGCCCCTTTTTCGTAGCGGTGTAAAGATTGTTTACTCAGTGCATGACCCTGCGCCTTTAATGCATCAGACAAATCCTGTAAAGAGAAGCCATTGAGCAGGCGGGCCGATTTAAAACGGATGGCAAATATATTTTCCGGTAACTTTTTCATTTTACAAAGTTACGAATTTATAAATAATTACAAATTTGTCACTATTCATTTAGAGGCGTTATTTTGCCCGCGGCCTTGCATGGAAAACCAATTCCTGTAACACACAATGATGGTATATGATGTCCTTATGAATATTCGTCAGTAGTAGGGTAAAACAACGAATTCACACCTGTACTCTTTTTATGTTTTCTTATTTAGTGGTGGCTTATGCTGTCAAAAAAAATGTATATAAACTATTCCGGCTCGTTTATTTTTTACTCAATTTCAATTCGTTGTATAAGGCTTCCAATAAATCACCAGGCGCTACATCTATTGCCAATGCAATAAGGTATAATTCATCCGCCCTCAGTTTTGCGGTAGGGTTCAATGTTAATTCACTTAACCTGGGCTTACTAAGCCCTGTTTTCCTGGCTACTTCAGATTTGTTAACTGATTTTTGAATCAGGTACTCTCCTAGCTTTGTCATTGATAATTAATAGTTTCTGAACGTTCTTAATGATACAATATAAAAAAGTTCAGAATTTCTTGATTTATTTCATTTGTTTTATCAGAATTACTTTAATTTAGTACAGAATCTCTTTAAATTCGTAAATACTTTTCAGAGGCTCGTTAAACGTATGTGCTTTTTAAAAATATGTTTCTGATGAAAAACACTATTAAACACCAAACGAAAACCGTTTCCACGGTAACCATCATGCTTCCTCAACAATTCCTCCTGCTCTGTCGCTTAATGGAGTTAACACCTGAAACCCTGCTGCAGGATTTTGCCCAAAACCTCAGCTGCGGCAGCTGGAAACGCGAAGGGCGTGATGAAGCCAAAACGCACCTTTTAAATTATTTTATTGCGCATGGCTATGGCCGGCATTTATATACCAATGCCGAGATACAGCAGTTGTTTAAGGAGATGGACGCACTTGGTTTGTTATTTCCTTACAACGGCAATATGCAACTGGTAAAACAGTATACCGCCTGGCGTACCAAACATAGCCGCTACTGGTTTAAAAAATGGCAAACTAAGGCGCATGGTAAAAGCATATAATTTGTAAACCGGTTTCACAACTATCCCCTTCAGGGGTCAGGGGCATCAGGGCGCTGCAGCTGGCAACAAAAAACAAACTATTACAACCCGCTTTGTTTATTTTCGCTATAAAATAATAATAACATGATAGCAAATATATTAGGGCAGTTAAAAAATGGCGAGCTGAGTTTTAAAGAAGTGCTGGCTTTTATTGAGGATAGTTATACCCACCGCCCCTTTGCTTTTAAAAACGGCGATCAGTACAACACCGCCAACGAAAACCAGGGCAGCGCCCGTGTATTTGCTTTTGCCAAACAACAAAACCTTGGCCAGGATGATACCCTTTTGTTATTTGCCGAGCATTATAAAGCTGTGCTGGATAACCCGCAGGGAACCGATCACCAGAACATCCGCCAGTTTATGCTGCACGGCTGGGAGGGTATTGTGTTTGAATAGCCCGTTATTAAAAATATACCCATAAATGAAAAAAGCTGCCCATAAGGACAGCTTTTTTCATTTATGAATAACTTTTTATTTTACAATAAAACTTAAGCGCTCCTCACCGGTGCTTAAAAAATATGTGCCTGCGGCCAGCCTGCCCAGGTTTATAGGGTGGTTGCCAGCTGCAAATTTTCTTTTCAATACAACAATGCCGGTGCTGTTATAAATGGTTACTTCTGCCGCTTTCTTTAATACAAGTGTTGCGGTGCCATTTACCACCGGGTTGGGGTTTATGCTCAGCAGCCTGTTAACATCTGCCCTTACCGTTGCAATTTTACTGTAGCTGCTTTTACCATCAAGGTCTCTTTGCTCCAGGCGGTAATGATAGTTTACATTATTGGCAGCCTGGTCTTCAAAACTGTAATGGCTTTCGTTTTGTGTATTGCCTGCGGCATCAACAGTACCCAGGTTTTCCCAATCGGTACCATTGGTACTTCTTTGTATAACATAATCTTTTGAGCCCGATTCCGAAGCGGTGCTCCATTTTAACAACACGGTTCCGTTCGTTTGTTTCGTTGCCGTAAAACTTAACCAGGTTACCGGCACTACCACGGTGTAACTGATCTCAATACGTCCGCCGGTAGCTACCCAGGCTGTATTGCCATTTGTAGTGGTTGAAGTAGGTGTAACAACAAGGTTTGCCCCAATGCGTCCGCCATTACCGGCCGTTTCTCCCGGTACACTGTAAACAGTACCTCCTGCACCGCCAAAGTGGCCACCACCACCACCACCGCCGCCGCCGCCATCAGCGGTAGAGCTTGTTCCGTTTCCCCCCGTATTGGATGTTCCGTTCGCAACATATGTATTAGACCCTGGCAGGCCTGAACCAGACTGGTTAGCCATACCACCACCACCGCCGGCACCCGCAGCCACCAGCCTTACTGTGCCGGCAATCGTTAATACAGATGCCGAACCGCCACCCCCGCCGCCGCCCGAGGAACCCGTTGGACCTGCGTTGCCGCCCCGGCCGCCATTATAAGCAGTTGTATAAGTTGATATGCCCCCGGCACCACCGCCTGTGTTGGTAGCCGCACTTGTTCCTGTTGTGCCTACCCGCCCGGGATAAATACCGATCACGTTTCCGGGCGTTACACTAAAAGTGGCCGATACAAAGCCCACATTACTGGCCGCAGCATTAGTACAACCGGCGCCACAATCCTGACCACCCAGGCCACCGCTGGCACCCCATATTCTTACACCAATAGAGTTAACATTGGCCGGAACCGTCCAGGTAGTTGCACTATTATAGGTAGTTACAATTTGGGCAAAAAGGAATGACGATAATGGCAGAAAAAGTAATAATAGTAGAAAAGCAGTGGTTTTCAGGTTTTTAATCATCGCTAAATGTTTAAAGTTGCTACATATCCTTAACAGTAATACAGCGTGAAGGTACTTATTACCTGCTGTATAATGGTTGGCACCGGATTGTATGAGGGGAACAACAATAATACCAAAAGGAGGTTTTTTGACTTCAAATAAATAATGTTTTTTACCTATATATTAGTTGTAATATTTACTTAGTTGTTTGTTTTTCCCAGTCGCATTATTCGCCTGTTAGTTATTTGGACATTTACTTAGTACATTTTCTATCACTTATTTATAATTTAGTGTTTTTTTTAATTCAATGATTGTCTAATGATTGCTACAAATTTTTCACCCCTACTTGTAAGTTAAAAACCCGGTAACCGGATCGTGTTCCAGGTCCTGCTTTTTTACGGTGACTGTCTATCGTGTTCATTATTATTTATTTACAATTTTTTGATATAAGTCAACCAATAACATTGTGTACAAGCAACATATTTTGATCTTCTCTAACACATAAAATAAAAAAAGCCGCATATAGCGGCTTCTTTTTGAATACACTTTTAAATGCCTGTTACAACACAAACTTCACCGTTCCGGTACTGCTCACCAAAACATAGGTCCCGGCCTTCAGTTGCGAAACATCAATGAATGTCCTTCCTGCTGGTATATTGCGTTTAATCAGTTCACGCCCCTGCAGGTCAAAAATGCTGATCAGCTCATTCCCATCACTATCCAGTTGTAACTGGTTATTTTTTACCGGGTTTGATCCTATCCGCAGGGCCTGGTTGCCATTGCCGGTAAGTACATACAGGGTTTTGCTATAACTGCTGTTGCCATCCAGGTCTACCTGCCTTATCCTGTAATAGTGTTTACCGGCCGCAGGTTTCTCATGCTTATAATCATAGGTCGTTTCGCTAACAGCATTCCCGGCTGCTGCAGTCGCCGATAATACGGTCCATTCACCCGTTTCATATTGATGCTCCAGCTCAAACCGGTCGGTATTTGTTTCTGAATATGTTGTCCAGTTCAGCAACACGTCTTTGCCATTATACTGGTAAGTAAAGTTTTTCCATGTTACCGGTAAAGTGCTAATGGTCATTGTTGCTGTTACCAAAGGGTTTATAGATGCGCTGCCTTCCCCCGCCAGTATCAGCCGGTTACTGCTACCTGTTTTACCTACCGCTACCGCATAAATATGATCGGTACGTCCCGATGATTGTGTTACCCAACTGGTGCCATTGTAATAATGTAGTGCGCCGGAGTTTCCTGCCGCCCATATATTGGAGCTGTTGGAGCCGTAAATATGGTTAAGGGTATAGGTTGTTGTTGTTTGTAATGTCCAGGTACTGCCGCTTAAGCGGTATATCTGGCCAGGGTTGCTACCGCCGGTTCCGCCTACCGCCCACATATTGGTGGCGCTGCTGCCCCATATACCCTTAACCGTTGGTACGCCGGACAATTGCTCCACCCAGGTATCTACCCCGTTCCATTTATAAATAGTGCCGGTATTAGTGCCGCCTGTTGCGCCAACCGCCCACATATTGGCAGCGTTGGTACCCCATATACGGCTGGGACTAAAAGAAGCACTAATGCCTGCGTTCCTTGCCGTCCAGGTGGAACCGTTCCAATGAAAAATCCGGCCCGATGAGCCTGCTATCCATACATTGTTGGCCGCAGTTCCCCAGATAGAACGCACACTGCCCGATCCAAACCAGTTGGTAGGCGATAACAGGTTTTCCCAGGTGGTGCCATTAAAGCGGTGTAACTGGTTACCGGTATTAACACCGCCTGCATATATGGTATTAACGTCGGCCGCCCATATGGCAAACCGCTGACTGTTTGTGCCCAGGGGCTCAGTTTCCGTCCATGTACTGCCGTTCCAGCGAACAATCCTGCCGTTATTACCCGTTGCCCAGGCATTGGTAGCATTTAAAGCAAAAACATCCCACATAACCTGTTGGGAGGGTTGGGGGCTTACCGGTGCCCAAACCTGGGCTTTTACTAAAACCGGACCCATCAGTAAACAACTAAAAAGAGAATAACGTAAAAATTTTATCATACAGTTTTTGATTATCCTTCAAAGATACTAGTATGAATAATTTATAGTTATTTGATATTGACCGGTTAACACATTATATTTTTAATGCTATTATTTATAAGAGAAAACCCCGGGTAAAGCCCGGGGTTTTCTCTTATAACCTGTTTCTCCTTATTGTTTTTTAATTTTTAATGTTTGTATCTCCCCGTTTTTTGCTGTTACTTTTATTATATACACGCCGGTTAAAAACTTCCTCATATCAATCTCCGGCTTAAACCCCTGTAACTGTAAAACGGTTTTCCCGGAAAAATCTATCAGTGTAATGCCAGCAATATCCTGGCGCCGACCCGACTCCAGCAACAACTTATTTGTTACCGGGTTTGGATATACTGATAACAACTGAACCGCCCCGGTAGTAGTCGCTTTGGCTATAGCTGAATAACTGTATTTTCCGTCTATATCAATCTGCTTTAACCGGTAATAGTTAGTGCCGTTAACGGAATTACGATCAGTAAAGTTATACTGCAGGCTTACCTGGCTATTGCCCTGTGGCGCCGTACTTGCTACAAAACCAATTTTCAACCAATTAACACCGTCTGTGCTTCTTTCAATATCAAAACCGGTATTGTTTTGTTCGGAAAAAGTTTTCCAGTTAAGGTTAATGGTGTTTACTCCGGTAGCTACGGCCTCCAGGTCGCCTAATGTTACCGGCAGTGAAATATGGTCAATAATAGTATAGGTGATCTGCCCGTGCAGCGTTTGGCAAAAAGAGCCTGCAGTATTGGGTGCTATGATATTACCCGTTGGGTTTAACACCTCCATAATAATGGTTTCATTGCTTTCTGTTACATTGTCCCCAACAATTTGTATATAGGGTGCGAGACTAATGCCTGTGGCATCTGTACCATCATAATTACCCACCGGAACTGGTATCGTAATAAAACCGGTAGCCGGTGTGGTAATATAATCTATGCCGCGTGTTGCGGTACCGCCTACAAAATGTAATTGTATCGAACTGGGTGTACTTACATTACCGCTTAACTGTAATTTGGGAAGCGCTGCGGAGGGTATTGTTTCCAGCCCGCTTTTGGTAGCGCTGTCAAAAGTAGCCACAGAACTGGCCGTTTGTATCTGTATATTATCCAGGAAGTTGCCTACCGATAAACTACCACCCGAAGTGCTCACCGCCCTGAAACCAAATGTAACCACATTACTGACAGAGGAAGAGGGATTGGTCCAGGTTCCACTGTACAAGGTCCAGCCATTGGCATCAGTTCCCACTTTTGTTGCCGTGGTGCCGGCCAAAACACTACCGGCAACTATATCGTGGGTACCGGTTACCGCATTATTATCATCAAACATGGCCACATCAATATAGTTAATCGTGAGGGCCATCCTGTCCACCCCGCTACGTCCCCTGTGAGCAAAAGACCAGGTAAAGGTTTCGCCGGGTAATAAACAAATTGGCTCCTGCACCAGCATACCACTTGAGTGAGCGTTGAGCTCTACAAAATAATTACCGCCGTGTGCCGGTACATTTCCTGCAGGATTACTGCCCCCGCGCCAAAACTCAACCGGCGTTCCATGTATGGGTGCACTGACAGAAGCATCCCACATGCCTACGGGCTCTGTTGTACTCCAACCAGCCACCAGCCCTTCGGCTAAAAATTGTACACCGGTTGTTACATTGCTTCCTATTTCAAAATTACCATTTGTAAAATACCGTACCGGCTCTGTTGTTGTGGTAAATACCTGCACTTCTCCAAAAGTAAGCGCTTCATCCTGTAATGTGAGTATGCGCACATAACGGGCTTTGTGAATACCAATATTCAGACGCAATACCCGGTTCGTTCCTTCCAGCGGAAACTGCGGGCCAAGATTAACATCCACAGCCTGCGGAACTGTAGACGACGTACCAAAAGGCAGGCTACCGCTGGCTATGGGTGCTGTATAAATTAAACGGTTAATGCGGTTTTCGCCAATATAAGCCGAAGGCTGTGCGGAGGTGAAACTAAGATCTGTAGATTGTGTGGTGATCATAAACCGCCGGCCCCGGTTTTCAGTTGCCGTACTTGTTGTATTAGCCACCAGCACAATGCTGTCAATAAAATAATCCGCGCCTAAATCAATCTGGAGCCATTCTGCATTGGGCGGGGCCTGTACATTGCCCGTAGTAGCGCTGTTGGCACCATCGTTAAAATTACCATTTACCAGGTTGGCCAGGTTGGTACCCGATGTGGCGGTTACGGTTTTGCCCTGTGACACATTGGTTTGTGCCCGGACCGAATTGCTGATAAAAATGATTGAAAAAAGCGATAGAAGGTAAAAGTGTTGTCTCATAAAAAGTCAAGGGTTTATAATAGATTAAATCAGGGAGCCTTAGTTAGGGTGTGTAGAGCCAAAACACTTTACTAAATATAACACATTTTATTTTGCCGCAATTTACAGTCCGTCAATAAGTTATCCCCCAGGCCCTTTGGGGATGCGGTTTTCAGGCGGTTGCACATTGAAAACCAGCAATAAACAGTAAGGCCCCGTGTTTATAACACGGGGCCTTACAATCTTTTATTTTTACTATTAATCCTGCACCACCAGCCTGAAGCCGTTGCCATGGATGTTTACAATTTCAATCTTTTCATCATCCTTTAAATACTTACGTAACTTGGCAATATACACATCCATACTGCGGCCGTTAAAATAAGTATCGCTGCCCCATATTTTTTTCAATGCCTGGTCGCGGGGCAACAGGTCATTCAGGTGTTCGGCCAGCATTTTCAGCAGCTCATTTTCTTTAGGCGATAAGGTTTGCGTATTCTCACCATGTATCAGCTGGCGCAGCTTGGGGTTAAAATGATAACTGGCCAGGTTAAACTCTTTATTCTCTGTTTCTTTATTTATCTCTTCGTTCCGTTTTAAGATCGCTTTTATTTTCAGCAATAATACTTCGCTGTCAAACGGCTTGGTAATATAATCGTCGGCGCCCAGTTTATACCCCTGGATAATATCTTCCTTCATGGTTTTGGCACTCAGGAAAAACAAAGGAACATCCAGGTCAATATCTCTTATCTCTTCAGCCAGGGTAAAGCCATCCATATTAGGCATCATTACATCCAGCAGGCAAAGGTCAAATTTTTCACGCTGAAATGCGGCCAGGCCCAAACGGCCATCACGCTCAAGCGTTACATCATAATCATTTAATTCCAGGTAATTTTTTAACACACTTCCTAAATTCGGATCATCTTCGCATAATAATATCTTGGGCTTCTTTGCTTCCATCTTGTATTGTTTTAATTGTATGACGACAAATAAAGTTAAAGGTTTTTGTGCAGGGAAGAATAGGATTGCAATTTTTTGTTAAAACAACCTTTTATTCCTGTTACAAGATACTTAATTTTTTATTGGGGCCGGGGTTTACAATGCAGGATTGACGATTTAAGATTTTCGATTTAACTGACTTTCCGTAATTCATCACTCATAATTCATAGTTCCACCCTCCTGGCCCCGGAACTTTTGAACATGCTGAACCGTAATTTTGCCCCATGAGAATTACACCCGATAATAAATGGAAAAAGCTGGTGATCATTGGCGACCGCATTTTAATAAAGCCAACACAGGCGCACGACCGTACCGCCAGTGGTTTATACCTGCCGCCCGGTGTACAGGAAAAAGAAAAAGTACAACAGGGTTATGTTATTAAAACCGGGCCCGGTTATGCCATACCCGTACCGGTAGAAAGTGAAAGCTGGAAGGCCGAAGAGGAGCAGGTGAAATATGTGCCCCTGCAGGCCAAAGAAGGTGACCTGGCTATTTTTTTAATGAGTGGCGCCACTGAAGTAATGTACGAGGATGAAAAATATTTCATTGTTCCGCAAAATGCTATTTTAATGCTGGAAAGGGAAGAAGATTTTTAATGTAAAAAAGCAACAGGGTTATGCCTGTTGCTTTTTTTTAGTTATTGCTCATTATTTTTTTACAAAATAGAATTTACCTCCGTTCGTCGTAGAGGTGCCGTTACCCCAGCCGCCTTCCATAAAGGTAAAAATATTATTTACCTCTGCCTGCAGGGAATAAGTACCTGACCCCGGTGGTATATAGGTATAAGTACAAGTAAGTGTAGACCCGGAAATAGTATACGTACCTTCTGCCTTAGCCCCTGCCGTAGTATCTGCATTATTGGCCAAAATTCTTGCCGTTCCATTATTGCGTAAAAGTATGGCAAACGGCTGCGTAGGATAGGTGGTACTGTTTCCGTATTTGCCTGTCCAATAACCCTGAAGTGAGGGTTTATCGTCTTTATCCTTTTTACAGGATGTTATAAAAAAGCTGGAGCAAAGTGTAAAAGCCAATAAGGCTGGAAAAATTTTCGTTTTCATAATAAGGTTTATTTTTTGATAAATTATACCACAAAAATAAACTCCGCTTACCATGGTTAAAATACCACTTTAGTAGTGTTTTTGCAGGCAATGGCACCTATCACTTTATCCTGTCATACCACTTTGGTAGTATAACAGGGCAGTTTTTTGATATTTAACATACCGGTTTTTATAGTGTTTGGGGTTCCTGTTTATCGCAAAGCATTATTTTATTTACTTTTATGCTTATACAAGGGCAATTCCATATTGCCTGTTTCAAAATATTTATAACTAATCCATGAGCAATACACAACAGTTTATAGATACGGTAACGGCAGGTTATACTTTTAAAGGCGATAGCCTTCGCCTGGGTACAGCCATGTTAGACGGGCAGGTGATAACCGAAGCCAAAGTAAGTGTGCCCTTTAAAACATTAAACCGCCACGGATTAATTGCCGGCGCTACCGGAACGGGTAAAACAAAAACCCTGCAGGTTTTGGCCGAAGCGTTAAGCGATGCCAGTATTCCCGTATTAATGATGGATATTAAAGGCGACCTGAGCGGTATTGCTGCCGAAGGCGCTGTTAATGATAAAATAACCGAACGTTACCAGAAGCTGGAGTTGGAATACAAGCCCAGCGCCTTCCCTACCGAACTCCTCACCCTGAGCCACGAAAAAGGCGCCCGTCTTCGGGCCACGGTTACCGAATTTGGCCCGGTACTATTATCCAAAATATTAGGTCTTAATGATACCCAGGGCGGATTGGTAGCTATGATATTTAAATATTGCGACGATAATAAACTGCCTTTACTGGATTTAAAAGATTTTATAAAAGTATTACAGTTTGTAAGCGATGAAGGCAAGGCCGAACTGGAAAAAGCTTATGGCAAAATATCCACCACTTCTACCGGTACCATTTTGCGTAAGGTAATAGAGCTTCAGCAACAGGGGGCCGACCTGTTTTTTGGTGAGCGCAGCTTTGATGTAGATGACCTCATGCGTATTAACAACGATGGCCGTGGCATGGTATCTATTGTAAGGGTTACCGACCTGCAGGACCGGCCCAAGCTATTCTCTACTTTCATGTTACAGTTGTTGGCAGAGTTATATGCTACCTGTCCGGAAGAAGGTGACCTGGATAAACCCAAGCTGATCCTTTTTATTGATGAAGCGCACCTGATCTTCCAGGAAGCCAGCGCTGCTTTGTTACAACAAATTGAAACGGTGGTAAAACTTATCCGTTCCAAAGGCATCGGCATTTACTTTTGTACCCAAAACCCCATGGATGTACCCTCCAGTGTACTGGCCCAGCTGGGTTTAAAAATTCAGCATGCCCTGCGTGCCTTTACCGCTGCCGACAGAAAAGTAATTAAACAAACAGCGGAGAACTATCCTGAAACACAGTTTTATAAAACCGATGAGCTGTTAACACAGGTAGGTATTGGCGAGGCCCTGGTTACCGTGTTAAATGAAAAAGGTATCCCCACTCCACTGGTTCATTGTATGTTAGGTTCGCCCCGCAGCCGTATGGATATTTTAAGCGATAGTGAGATAGATGCTTTAGTCGGTAAATCACGCATTGCTGCCAAATACAATGAAGTGGTAGATAGTGTTAGCGCATACGAAATACTGACCCAAAAACTGGAACAGGCCGCTGAAGCCGCTGAGGAGCAAAAACAAAAAGAGGAGGAAGCTAAAGAAAGTAAAAAAGCCGCGCCCAAAGAAAAAGGCTTTTTTGACGATCCTGTTGTAAAAAGCATGACCCGCACCGCCGGTAATACCATCGTCCGCTCTTTATTGGGCGCACTGGGCTTTGGTGGCAGGAAAAAGAAATGGTTTTAGCTGACTTTATTATTATAAATACTCAACCTCTGTACTGAAAGTATTGTTATCCTTACAAAGATGTATTAATTTTATACCCTAAAGGATTGTCATGCGTATAACTGTACTTTCATTTTTATTATTGGCGGTTACAACGGTTACGGCTCAAACACCGTTAACCGATATGCCAGGCAATTCCTTGCAGCAATCTATACAAAAGCTGAACAAAAAATGGTCGCTCAGTAAATATATATGTGCCTCTACCAGTTTCGGTTTTTTTAATGGCGGCAATGCATCGGTTTTTTCCGTACCCGTTGGCTTACAGCTTAACCGCCAGCTCAATAAAAATCTCTATGCTTTTGCGGGCTTGTCTGCAGCACCCGCTTATATCAACTTCAACGGCTCTTTTTTAAATAACGATGTTAAGGTAATGCAGCAATCATTAAACCGTTATAACCAATTTGCCACTTTTACCCGGGCCGAGCTGGGTTTAATGTATGTGAATGAGCAAAAAACATTCTCTATATCCGGCAGCTTTGGTGTACAACAGGACTTCTCTCCTTTTTATCCTATACAGTCTGTCAATACCATTCGCCCTAACCAGCATTATAACCTGCAACGGTAAACTGCCAATAAATAGTTTACCAGCGCTGCTGTTCCGGGCAGATCAAACTTTTTTATGCTTCCGTGTGTATTAATATGTGTATTAATAGCAGTACCTGATTAAGTACACAGCATTTTTATAAACTATTTATTACCGATGAGTTTACTCTTTACCCCGCTTAGTTTTAAAAGTATTACGCTTAAAAACCGTATTGTTGTTTCGCCTATGTGCCAGTATTCCGCCACCGATGGTTTTGCCAACGACTGGCACCTGGTGCACCTGGGCAGCCGGGCTGTTGGCGGTGCTGCACTCATCATACAGGAAGCAACAGCTGTAACACCGGAAGGCCGTATCAGTTATGGCGACCTGGGCATATGGAAAGAGGAACATATTGCACCCCTACAGCGCATTACAAAATTTATTGAAGATAACGGCGCCGTACCCGGCATACAACTGGCACATGCAGGCCGCAAAGCCAGCTGCGAAGTTCCCTGGCTGGGTGGCGGGCAAATTAAAGAAGGGCCGCATCACTGGCAAACGGTAGCAGCTTCGGCCATACCTTTCCAGGCAACCGACCATACACCGCATTCACTAAGTATTGCTGAAATTAAAACAGTTGTACTGGCTTTTAAAGCCGCTGCACAAAGGGCATTACAGGCGGGTTATAAACTTGTGGAAATACATGCGGCACATGGCTATTTAATCAACCAGTTTTTATCGCCATTAAGCAATCAACGTAACGATGAGTATGGTGGCAGTTTTGAAAACCGTATACGGTTTTTAGTAGAAGTAGTGGATGCGGTACAAAGCGTATGGCCGTCTGAGTTGCCCGTTTTTGTACGCATCAGTGCCAGCGAATGGATGGAGGGCGGCTGGACCATTGAAGATTCGGTGCAACTGGCCCGGATTTTAAAAACCAAAGCAATTGACCTGATTGATTGTTCCTCCGGCGGTAATGCTTCTGCGGCAAAAATTCCGGCAGGTCCCGGTTACCAGGTGCCTTTTGCTGCAGCCGTAAAACAACAGGCAGGCATTCCCACCGGCGCAGTGGGTATTATCACCAATGCAGACCAGGCCGAAGCTATTTTACAGGCCGGGGAGGCAGATCTTATTTTTATTGCCCGTGAATCCCTGCGTGATCCGCATTTTCCTTTACACGCGGCTAAAGCATTAGGCGACGATATTACCTGGCCCAATCAATATGTAAGGGCTAAACGATAGTATACTGTTGGCCGTGGTTCGTGAGACACGAACCACGGCGCACGAACTGTGGCACTATTTATTATTCTTCAATAGTTTTTTTACTTCGTCTTTTATAAACCCATTCTGGAAATAAGGATAAATGTTCTTACCCGGACAGGTGGTTTTAGTACTATGATCCCGGTGGGTAGAGATAGTGTCCGGGGAGATATTGTATTTGATACAAAAATGGGCGATCAGCCTGGTTAATACCTCCTGCAACTGTGGTGTAAACGGCTGTTGTTCATAGTTACCTAAAAAGCTTATCAGTAAATGGCCGGTCGGGTCATATTCCGTATTGGTTTCACCAACCGTTAGCGGGTCACGGCCCTCGTACACCGTACCATCGGGTGCAATTAAATAATGGTAAGGAATATCAGTCCATTTACGGTCGGGACCCATGCTCCAGGTTTGTACATTTTTCAACCGCGTAGCAGCGCTCGCCGTGTCGGCAAGTATTTTACCCCCTTCATGGTGAACGGTGATCCTGAGCGGAGTATGTTGTTTGTAAGGTTTTGCGGTAGCTGCCTGCCAGCTGCTGCGCGGTTGGATCAATACAGTGCTTAATGATGGTGATGTTTTTATACTTTCATTACCCGTACGATCTACAGCCGATACAGCAACGGCATTCAACCGCTGCTTTCCTTCCTGCATGTTTAACACCAGGCTTTTATCCTGTTGGTTTAAAATTTTATACCGCCAGTTAGTGCCGTACTTATAATAAACCACCCATTTAAACACATCCTTTTCATCGGCATGTGACCAATGTACGGTTACGGATTCTGTTTGTTGTGTAAGGTTAACGGCAGGTGCTGCCGGAGCCACAGCATCTAACCAGCTGCTGGCCGGTACCAGGGCTGGTTGCTTGTAAGGTCCGTCAACCAGGGCTTTGGACAGTGCCGGGTTTTTTGTTACAGAAGAAATACTCCAATGCACCACCCCGCTGCTTTCCGGCATCATGCCACGGGTGATCATAATTTCGTTCATTATCTCGGTGGTATTGGCCGCAGAGGTATCACGTCCCACACTAATGCCCGGCCACAGGTGACGCTTCATGGTATTCTCACTGTTCCACCAACCTAATAATACCGGGAAACTTTGGGCATAACGGTTGGTTGGCCAATACAATTGCGGTGAAAAATAATCGATCCATCCTTTGTTCAACCATAATTTAGCATCGGCATACAGCTCTTCGTACTGATCAAAACCCTGTATGGATTGCGGGTATCCGGGCCTCCAGATTCCAAAAGGACTAAGACCAAATTTCACCTGCTTCTTCTCTTTCTTAATTTCACCGTATAGCCTTTCAATAAAAGTATTTACACTTTGTCGTCTCCAGTCGCCGCGGGATAGTTTACCGCCCTGTTGCTGGTACTGTTTCCAGCTCACACTATCGGGAAAGTCTTCATTTTTATTATATGACGCATAGGGGTAAAAATAATCGTCAAAATGAACCCCATCAATATCATAGCGTTTTACAATATCCATTACTACGTTAACACCGTGGTCCTGTGTAGCTTTCAACGACGGATCAAACCACCAGTACCCTTCTTTTAAATGTACTACCATCTCCGGTTTTCTTTTTACTACCGAGGTTTCGGTTACCGGTCCGCCGGATACATGGTGTGCCCGGTAAGGGTTTAACCATACATGCAGTTCCAGCCCTCTTGCATGGGCCGCATCAATCCAAAACTGCAGGGGGTCATAAAAGGGTTCCGGTGCTTTTCCCTGTGTACCGCTCAGGTAATAGGACCATGGCTCCAACTCACTTTTATACAAAGCATCCGCCTGCGGCCTTACCTGGAAGATCACCGCATTAAAATTGTGCGACTGTAAAAAGTCCAGTAAGGTTATAGCTTCCTTTTGTTGCTGCTCTGTGGACAATCCCGGTTTGCTGGGCCAGTTAATATTGGCCACCGTTGCCACCCAGGCGGCGCGGAACTCGCGGTTAACCTGGGGTGTACCTGTTGAACTTGTAACAGGTTGTTGTATTAGAGTGGACTTATTTTTTTGGTTAACAGAGCAGGATAAAAAACTAAATACATAAATTGTACAAACTGTTAAGAGCAAGAATCGGATCATATATGTGGATTAAAATATGAACGATAAAATTACTATAAATTATGCGGGGCTCTTATGTGTATAGGTTAAGGATGAAAATATTTTCGGTTTATTTTAGAAAGATTGCCTGTTCTTTCGGGCAGTAGCAAAAAACATTCTTATTAATTTGTTTTTCCCGCAGATAACCGCCTATGTATGGGATGCGGCGTTTGTTTTAGTTATGCGTGACCTTTAACGATGAACAGCTCTATCAAACTTTGTTGTATCAAATTTATGTGAATGAACTTCCTCTCTTCTATGATCAATTAGATTATATAGTCGTTGCCAATATTCCTTATTATCATTCCAAAATGAGGTATCAACTTCCAGTACATTTTTTAAAAGATCTCCCTCAAAAAAATCACCTTCGGCAAACAGGTCTTTTGTTAACACATCAAGGGCTAATGGAATTAAATATGTTAAGCCTATTTGTTGGCTTATCATCATTCTTATGTTTTCTGTTGAAAATTGATCTAAGGGGCGTTTTCTAAGTGCGTGACACTGTTTTATAAGCATCGCGGTATCACCCGGATCCGGCCAGGCGTTTTTTTCAAGAACTTCTAATGTTTTTTGCTGCCAGTTTTTTTCAGGTTTCATTACCTGTAAAGTAAATAATTTTTAACCCGCAGGTAATAAAAATTATTTAAAGTCTGTTTTTCTTTTCCCCTTATTTAACATGGTTTGGCTAAATACCGTGCTAAGAAATATGCCGGCAGAGATTATCCTGCATTCCGCTCAAACCATTTTATATACGCTCCTACCGCTTTTTCAAGCAAGGCTTTTGTATCCTTGTTTTTTATATTTCCCTCTTCATCAAACAACTTATTTACTTCTGGTATATATACTTCAGGTTGTTGCATAGTGGGCATGTTCAAAAAAACAAAACACTGCCTTAAATGATGATTAGCTCCAAAACCCGAAATACTGCCCGGAGAATTACTGAAAATAGCCGCCGGCTTGCCGTCCCACACACTTTTACCGTAAGGGCGTGAGCCAATATCAATGGCATTTTTTAATACGGCAGGTATGGAACGATTATGTTCTGGCGTAATAAATATAAACCCGTCTATGCCTTTTATGGTATTACGGAATGTTGTATAAGATTCAGGAACTTTATTATCGTCATCAAAGTCCTGGTTATACACTGGTAAGTCTTCTAATGAAATGGTAGTGAAGGTATATCCATCCGGGGCCATCAATAATAAGGCATCTGCTATTTTTTTGGAGAAGGAGGCTTTACGTAAACTACCTGCTATTAATCCGATTGTTTTACTCATGGTATAATATTTTATAGTTAATCAATACAATGGATAGGCGCTTGTATTAAATACAAATATTAGTCCACTATTAAGCGCAGGCTTTACATTAGTTTTCTACCACATAGTAGTTTATTTCCAGGAACCGGTTGGTAGATGCGTTCTCTTCCTTTTTTGTTTTCACCTCTTTTACCACGCCGCCAATGCGGATAGACTGTTGCGGCAGTTTTTCTTTTCCTTTTTTATGTGCAATAATAAACAACTCGTCCTCCTGCTGGTTACGGATCTCGTATAGATCATAACGCTCAATAATGGGTATCATGGTAAAAGCTTTTCCGGCAGGCACAAGAATAAAGCCGTTAAGTTTGGTAGTCGATTCGGTAAGTGCCGGTACCCCGCTGATCACCACATTGGTACCTACCAGTTCATGCAGCTGGGCGGAGGGTACTTTTATTTCCGACGGCCTGAATTTATCATACGCTTCTTTCAGGGCTGGATCAAACTTTGACTTTAGGTTTGCTTTTTCCGTTTCGCTCAGTAATGATATAGCCAGTTCTAAAAATAAAATCGCTTGCTGCGGTTGAAAGAAAACACCGGCTACTTTTCCCACTTCCTGGGGCGTAATGACATTATCGCCGGCCTTGGTGAAAACATTATAAAACCTGCCGCCGTTATCCAAACTGGCAATAGCCTCTGCTTCGTTTTTAAAAGGTACTATTTTTTCCATCTTTAATAATTTAGCCGTTCCGATAATTGTTTACCGACACGGCATTATTCAACATTATAATACTGTTTGAACCATTGATCAAAAGAGGCTTTGTATTTATCCTGTGCCGCCTGAATAGTAGCATTAGGATCCTGCAGTGGCGCTGTATTAAAATTAATTTTTAACCATTCAATATATTTTTGGAGATCTTCGCTGGCTTCGTAATCATCTTCGTCTTTATAAAAAAAAGCGTTGTTCCACTCAACAGAAATTTCAGTATCATAAGCAATTAATTGTAGTAATTGCAGGATATTCTCCGCAACCACATGTGTTCCTCCTTCATCACCAAATACCACTACGGGCATATTATCTATTGACTGAGAAGAGTCATTATTCCAGATCGCATAAAATGAACCGGAGCCATTTGCCTGGGCAAAGGGTAGCAGCTTGTCTAAAAATTCGCTTGCTTCGCTCCAGCTTTTCAGTCCCAGCTTATCATCAATGGTAAGACCAAAGCCCTGTGCATAATATTCAAATCCGGAAACATCATTTTGAAAATCGATGAGTTTGTCTAATACCCCGGGTAATACATCTAAATTTAAATTTTCTTTAAATGCCTGCTTGTCCATAATATTTGTGTTTTTATAGTTTCAGCTTCATCATAATATCCGTCTGGATATCATCCCCTAACTTAAAAAGATGTTTATCAAACGGCACAAAGCCGTTTTTTTCATAAAACCGGATAGCCCTGGCATTTTCTTCCCAAACACCGAGCCAGACATACTCCATCCCGGCTTCCCGCGCAACCTGTATGGCTTTTTCGTATAACAACTGGCCTACTTTTTTTCCATGAAAGGCCTGCGACACATAGATACGTTCTATCTCCAGCGCCCGGCCATCTTTTAACTCGGTTTGCGAATTGCCTGTATTTAATTTTAAATACCCGATCACCTGCTCATCCTGTACTGCAAAATAAAAAGCGGCTTCAGGGTTGTTAATCTCCGCAGTTAGTTTTTCCAGCGAAAAACTTTCTTCCAGGTAACGGTTCATATTCTCTTCGGTGTTAACCGCCGCAAAAGTTTCGTAAAAGGTTTGTTTGCTGATGGCCTGCAACGACACTACATCTTTTTCGCTGATCTTTATAATCTTTATTGTATCCATAATCAGGTATTTTACCAGGTTGACAGAAAAACACCCGGTGGCATTTAACAGCAATGATTTTTACATATGGAACCAATATTCCGGGTGATTATATTTCTTTAACCGCTATATCAAATTCGCTTTCAGTCATATTTGCCCGGATTGCGGGGTTGTAGAGCAATAACATCATCCGTTTATCAAAATTTGTATAATTAAGAATATACGGCATAAGCGTGTACTGGAATAAAACCGTATAAGTACCCGCTAAAGTGGCATGGCCATAAAAGCCAAGGGCGTGCATAATTTCGTGGTGAATAATATACCGTTGCTGTAAAGTATCTCCGGCCGTTCTGTTCATATCCACAAAAACACTACCACGGCTAATGACTCCATCTGCCCATTTTAAATGTGCCAGGCCTGTATAAGAGGTGTTTTCGAATGAAGCTTTTGTATCCGGTTCAGCATTTATATAACTATCCCGATCGGTTAAAAATACCTGTATATTAGCGGCGGCCCAATCGTTTGTCCGCGTCAACACCAGTTGATTATTCAACAGTTGATTAACTTCCGCCAATATATTGTCAATTTCTTTGGTCATATGCGGATATGCCGTATGTACAAGATAGACGGAAACATTTTTGGGCCATTTAATGATCCTGTTAGCCGCTCTTCTTATAGTCATTTGTTTAAAATCAATTATTTCATTGGCTGAGTAAGTTTTACCTTCTACCGGCGCCGGTGCAGGAGCTGTACCATTTGGACGATCTTTTTTACATGCAAAAAATAAACTACAACTAATTACAATAATAACCCGGCCAAGACTTCTCTGTATCATTTTTAAATAATCTTTTAAACAAATCCCAATAACTTATACTCCGGTGTTGAATATGGTAACCGGGGCTTAATTTTCAAACTTACGAAAAACTGTCCGTCCATTCATTTCGTTGTACAGGATATTCCTGTAAAAGAAACAACTTTGTTTTAACCAGCGAAGAAATATTTTCTTCCGGCTTTCTTAGTATTTTTATTAATCAAACACCAAGTAATGAGACCAGACAATATTTCTATTGATCTTGAACACATACAACAACGTTTTCATGAATTTAAGCTGACCGATGAACAGGCCCGCCGGGTTTATTATCATGAAGAGGAAAAAGCAATGTTTGAAAGCAAACTCCTTTTCAGTCCCTGGGAAAAGGCAGATCATGACAAGCATTTTTTCAGATCCCTTTTAACCAGGGAGCAGTTTAATGTATACGAACAACAATCAAAAGACAAAATTCTACGCCACGAAAATGAACTGGCAGCACAGGACGCCGCTAAACCAAAAGAAATTACTTATTACCTGGAACTGATAAATTATTATAAAACAACCCTTGTCCCCGCCCTTTTTAAGCCACAGGTTTTCCCATTCTTTGGTCTGCTAAACTTCGAAAGAGCCAAAATCGATTATTTAAAATCAGCCTATAAAAAGTTTATACAACATGCCCGGAAAGACCTGCTGGTGCAGCATTTCCGGAATTACCGGCTGTTTATGCCTAACCAGTTGAAGGTTTCCCTGTTAAGTCATTCCCTTTATTTTTATTTACCTGATTATTCATCATTTCTCAATGAAACAGATGTGCCGACAAAAAGCATGGCACAGTATTTTGAGGATAAATTACGCAGAATAGACAAAGAATCCTGGCAAACAATAAAGAGTATTTGTGATCAGCTGGAAGCATTTACAAATAGCATTCGCAGTAAGTATTTCGAGGAAACAGGCGGATGGCATGTAGAGATCCGTGTAAGTGAGGACGAATTAATATTGAACAGTTTAATGTCCGTATTGTTAATAGATAAAGACCATTACGAAGTTGATAAGTATACTATTTAATCGCTTTGCTAAAATATTCACTGTACATGCGCACCATACACCAGTATCTTGATAAATACCCCATTGATCCCCACAGCAAAAAACTTATTGTAGGGACCATACACCCGCATGCGCATGAAAAGTTTGTGCTCCCCTTTTTTTATGGTAACGTTATCAGCCTTTGGTCTATACTCAGTGATTCATTTCCGGAGGAATTAAAAAAACCGGTTACCCTGGAAGCTGTATTACAGTTCCTGAAAAAGCGCCGCATTTCCATGAGCGATACCATACTGGTATGTGACCGTAAAAAACCAACGGCTCTGGACGAAGACCTTATCCCCGTCGAATTAAATACAAATATTGTAGAACAGGTACGCCGGTCAAATATCAATGAAATATTTTTTACCAGTGGCTTTGGCAAAAACGGGGCCTTCCGTTTGTTTTATGAAAAAATACTGGGGCTTAAAATAACGACACAAATTAAAGAAAACAGGCAAGTGGTACTGGACAAAAGTATTTTCGGACGGCCTGTAAAGCTCATTATTTTATACTCGCCTTCCGGCGCATCCAATGTAGGACTATCCCAGACAAAGTTATACCTGGAAAACAAAGACAAGTTTTCAAAATCGGCCCGGCCGGTTTATGACTTTAAAGTACAGTACTACCGTAATATGTTTGCTGAAAAATAAAGACAATGATTGCCGACTTCTCCTTATATAAACTAAAGCTGATGGTGATCAGGTATGACCTAATCTTGGATCATCAAAATAATCATTTACCCGGGTAGGATTATTTTTAAACAACTCCCCCAATAAAACTCTTTCTGTTATTTTATTTCCCGGGCTTTCCTCATTATAAATATTTACCAATAGTAGCCCGTTATCGCTTATTTCAATGGCAGCTGTTTCACCATCAGCCTGCCGGCTGTCCAGTTGTTGGGTAATGGTAGCATCTGTTCCGCTATACTCAATGGTATAGCAGGTGGCATTAATATGGTGACTTTCTGCGCCGTCATAAATACTAACCGATGTTAAAACAGTATAACTAAGGTCCTTTACATGCATGGTTATTTTAGTGCCTCCCGGTAAAATAAAACTCCGCTTATTGGTTAACCGGTCTTTTATGTGTTTTCCGTTCAAACTTTCATGATTACCACTCAAGTCTCCCGTGGGTACAATGCCCCATAATTCCAGGTTATAATGCTGATAGGTATCATGCTGAATTTTAATACTGTTTTTTAAGTTGATGGTAATGGTCCAGCCATCTGCTGTTTTATACACAAAAGGGGCCGTTGCCGAAGCCTGGCTAAATGAGCCCTTTGCCGGCACAGGTTTACAGGTACCCAATTGTACCTCCTTATTTTCATCCTTATTTTTTTTACAGGAAAAAAGAATGCCGGCTATAAATAGTAACGGGTACAGGAAACGCCTTTCCATATTATTGTTTTTAATACATCGTAATCGCTGTAAAAACATCATCATCCGGTACCTGATCAAAAGTTCATGGGGTTGAAGCCAAAGGGCTGCCCGATTGGCAGCAGTAGCTGCAACGGCGCCGGGGCGGTGAAAGGCCGTTGCACTACTGCCAAAAGCGGGAACTGCAGCTGGTCCGTGTTACCAAAGCCGGGAGCCCCCTATATTTTTTCACAAAAGCATATCATTTTTCAGCACACGGTAATGATGGTGTAAATTGCACCCATGCAGGATTATTTACAAGGATTGAATGACAGACAATTGGAAGCGGTAACACATATTAACGGACCCATTATGATTGTTGCCGGTGCGGGAAGCGGGAAAACAAAAGTGCTGACCACCCGTATTGCACACCTGATGGCAAAGGGTGTTGATTCTTTCAATATACTGGCGCTGACCTTTACCAATAAGGCGGCCAAGGAAATGAAAGAACGTATTGAAAAAATATTGGGTAATAACGAAGCCCGTAATTTATACATAGGCACTTTCCACTCGGTATTTGCACGTATACTCCGTTTTGAAGCCGATAAAATCGGCTACCCCAACAATTTTACTATTTACGATACGGATGATGCCAAGAGTGTGATCAAAACCGTGTTGAACGAATTGAACCTGGACGATAAACAGTATAAACCCAACCAGGTGTATAACCGTATATCCACCGCCAAGAATGCCCTGGTAGGCCCGGTGGAATATGCAAACGATTATGGCTTACAGCAGGAAGATATGCGGGCCAACCGGCCGGCCATGGGACAAATTTATGCGGCTTATGCCAAGCGCTGTTTTAAAAACGGCGCCATGGATTTTGATGACCTGTTAATTAAGTTTTACGAACTGCTGAAAAATGTTCCTGAAGCTTTGCACAAGTACCAGCATAAGTTTAAGTATATATTAATTGATGAGTACCAGGATACCAACCCGGCCCAGTACGAAGTAATAAAACTGCTGGCCGCCATGCACGAAAATGTGTGCGTGGTGGGCGATGATGCGCAAAGTATTTATTCCTTCCGTGGTGCTACCATTCAAAACATACTACAGTTTCAGAAGGATTATGATAATGTAAAAGTGGTAATGCTGGAACAGAATTACCGCAGTACCCAAAACATACTGAACGTAGCCAACCAGGTAATTGGTTTTAACAAAGGCCAGATTGAAAAGAAACTTTTTACCGATAACAGTACCGGTGAAAAGATAAGGCTGATACGTACCGCATCGGATAACGACGAAGGACGTTTTGTAGCCGATACCATACAGGAACAAAAGTTACGCAACCACTTTAATAACCGTGACTTTGCCATCCTGTACCGCACTAATGCCCAGAGCCGCGCCTTTGAAGAAAACCTGCGCCGCATGGGAATTGCTTACACCATGTATGGCGGTACCAGCTTTTACTCCCGTAAAGAGATAAAGGATATGGTGGCCTACCTGCGCTTGCTGGTAAATACCAATGATGACGAAGCATTGAAACGTGTTATCAACTACCCTGCCCGTGGTATTGGTAAAACAACTATTGATAAACTTATTTTAGTGGCCAACGAAAGCAACCTTTCTTTATGGCAGGTGCTGGAAAGAGCCAGGGAAGCAGGTTTCAGGGCAGGAACATTAACAGCCCTGGAAGATTTTGTGACCATGATGAAAAGCTTCATGAGCATGTTACAAAAAAACAATGCTTATGATGTAGCGGCACATGTGGGTAAACAAACCACTATTATTAAAGAGCTGTTCAATGATAAAAGTACCGAAGGGGTTGCCCGTTACGAGAATATACAGGAACTGCTGAACAGTATTAAAGAATGGACCGAAAGCCCGGATAATGATGAAGGCGAACTGGTAGATAAAGGACTGGGCGCTTACCTGCAACAGATTACGCTATTGACCGATGCGGATAATAAAGATCCCAATGCGGATACCGTTAAGCTGATGACCATTCACGCTGCCAAAGGACTGGAGTTTGAATGTGTGTTTGCGGCCGGTTTGGAAGAATCGCTTTTTCCAAATGCCATGGCCATTAATACCCGTGAAGAGCTGGAAGAAGAGCGCCGCTTGTTTTATGTAGTGGTTACCCGGGCCAAAAAAAGATTATGGGTTTCTTATGCCACCACCCGGTACAAATTTGGTTCGCTGGTACAAAACGAACCCAGCCGTTTTATTGAAGAAATGCCCGCTGAGCTGGTAGATAGGAGCTTTGCCGGTGGCGGTGTTTTAAAACAAACATCCGGCTTTGGCAACAAGCCGGCTTTTGAACGCATGAACAAGGGTAATGCCTGGAGCAGTGCCGGGCAGGCAGAAAAAAAATACGGTCCGCCGCCAGGTAAAGAAAAAACCAACCCATCCTATATTGGCGCAACACCACCTGCAAATAAAGTGGTAGAGCATAAAGCCAGTGAGGATTTTGCCGCCAGTGATACCGCCGATTTAAAAGCCGGACAAAAGGTTGAACATTTAAAATTTGGCTTTGGCGAAATTTTAAAAATTGATGGCAGCGCTCACAACCCCATGGCCACCATTAAATTTGAACAGAATGGTGAAAAGAAGATCCTCGTCAATTATGCCAAGCTCCGGATTGTAGAATAAAACAAGATAAACCCCTCCAAATTCCGGAGGGGTTTTTTATTAAATGCTAGTCAGTAGCGGTTTTCCCCGTTTTATCCACTTTCACCGTCAAAAAATCGTACAACTACGATGCGCTTGCGGGTATTTGTGCTCAACTTTAATCATTTTGAGGAGTCATTTTTTGTAATTCATCAATCCGGGCTGTAGCTTTATGTAGTAAATCCAAAGATTTAAACATCCTTAAAGCCAATATTTGTATGAAACCAAATCCGCGTCGTATGCGCAAGATTTTAAATTTTGTCGCCTTCAACCTTTTGTTTTTTGCCCTTTATTTAAATTTCATTCACAAAGACCAGGACAGCTTACCGGTGACTACCGCTATTACGGTTAAAAAGACCAACACCCAATTAGTAGCTAATCCTGAAGTTTCAAAAGAAAAAGAATTGAAACAGCTGGTACTTGAAAAAAGTACTACCGCCGTTAACCAATAATATTTCTCATGCAGTGTTTAGTTGATCGATCCCTATTGTGTAAGCATCAGTGGGGATTTTTCTATGCATAAAAAAATCCCGGTGTTCAATAACACCGGGATTTAACATTTTAAAACTTGTATTGCTTAGTTCAGCATCAAAGGCATTACCAGCATCAACAATTCTTCATTCTCATCCTGCTCGGTAGGTTTAATTAAACCCGCTTTTGTTGGCGTGCTCAATTCCATGTTAACATCTTCTCCTTCCGATGCATTCAACATTTCAATCAGGAATTTTGCATTAAAGGCAATCACCAGGTCTTCGCCATTGTAGGTACACTTCATTCTTTCATTACCTTCAAAGCTAAAATCAATATCCTGTGCAGTTAACTGTAGTTCACTACCGCTAATGCTTAATGCAACCTGGTTAGTACTCTTGTTACTAAAAATGCTGATCCGGCGTAATGCACTCTGGAAATCACTTTTATTCACCGTTAATCGGTAAGGATTATCAGCAGGTATCACCACTTTATAATCAGGGAAACGGGCATCAATTAAACGGCAACTCATGCGGGTTGTACCATGCTGTACAAACAGGTGATTGCTATTATAATTAATGGTCAGTTCGTCGTTATTATCGGGTATTGCTGCTTTTAATAAATTAAGCGGTTTACGCGGTACAATAAACGAATCATCTTTTGTACCTTTTACATCTTTACGTTTGTAACGTACCAGGCGGTGTGCATCGGTAGCTACAAATTGTAAACTTTTTGTAGTCAGTTCAAAAAACACACCCGTCATAGCCGGGCGCAGGTCATCGCTGCTGGTAGCAAATAATGTTTTGCTGATAGCAGTTACCAATGCCGTTGCGGGCATGGAAAAAGAGGCGGTATCATCAGCCGTTGGTTCTTTGGGAAAGTTATTGGGGTCTTCACCCATTACCTTGTACTTACCATTATCGCTGGTAATTTCAACGGCATAGTTTTTATCAATATTAAAAGTAAGCGGCTGATCAGGTAAGTTCTTCAAAGAGTCAATTAAGATCTTTGCCGGTATACAAACCCTGCCACTGTCTTTGGCTTCTACTTCCAGTTGCACACGCATCACTGTTTCCAGGTCGGTAGCAACAACCGTTAAAGTATTGTTCTCAATTTCAAACAAAAAATCTTCTAATATGGGCAATACAGTATTGGTGTTAATTACACCCGAAATATGTTGTAATTGCTTTAATAAAGCTGAGGATGAGGCGATAAACTTCATACGTTAATAGATTGTGGCGAAACTACATAAAAATTGTTGATTTTATAACAAGGTTCACAGAAAGCTGAAAGCGAAAAAAATGTATGCCAGCAAAGCCGGAATCCCATATAAAACCCCTCTTGCGGAGGGGTTTGGTATTACTAAAATTCTGCACTTTTTGGTGTCCTCGGAAAAGGTATTACATCGCGGATATTGGTCATGCCGGTTACAAATTGCACCATCCGCTCAAAACCCAAACCAAAGCCGGCATGTGGAACAGTACCAAAGCGGCGGGTATCCAGGTACCACCATAACTCATCTACCGGCACACCCATCTGCTGCATACGTTCGGTTAAAACGTCCAGGCGCTCCTCCCTTTGTGAGCCACCCACAATTTCACCAATGCCCGGGGCCAGAATATCCATGGCCGCTACCGTTTTACCATCATCATTCAAACGCATGTAGAACGATTTTATCTCCTTGGGGTAATCTGTCAGTATCACCGGTTTTTTAAAATGTTTTTCCACCAGGTAACGTTCGTGCTCGCTTTGCAGGTCCATACCCCAGCCCGTAATCGGGAACTGGAATTTCTTTTTCTTATTATGGTTGCTGCTGGTCAATATATCTATTGCTTCTGTATAAGTAAGGCGTTCAAATTTATTGTTCAGCACAAACTCCAGCTTTTCAATTAATCCCAGCTCACTGCGTTTATCCTGCGGTAACTGTTTTTCCTCATCGGCCAGGCGTTGAGCCAAAAATTCCAGGTCATTGCGGTTATTATCCATTACATATTGTATCAGGTAATGAATAAAAGCTTCGGCCAGGTTGGCGTTATCTTCCAGGTCGTTAAAAGCTACTTCCGGCTCTATCATCCAGAACTCGGCCAGGTGACGGGCGGTGTTGGAGTTCTCGGCACGGAAGGTCGGACCAAAAGTATAGATCTCACCCAGGGCAGTAGCACCCAGTTCTCCCTCCAGCTGTCCGCTAACGGTAAGGTTAGTACTGCGGCCAAAAAAATCTTCCTTAAAATCAATTTGTCCATCCACATCTTTCGGCGCTGTACCATCCACCGGCAAAGTGGTTACACGGAACATTTCACCCGCACCCTCGGCATCACTGGCGGTAATAATGGGTGTATGCAGGTACACAAAGCCTTTATCATTAAAAAATTTATGTACTGCAAAGGCTAAAGCATGACGCACCCTGAACACGGCACCAAAAGTATTGGTACGAAAGCGAAAATGGGCTACTTCACGCAAATACTCCAACGTTGGTTTATTACGTAACTGGATAGGATATTTCTCTGCATCACTATCCCCTAATATTTCAATGGTATCGGCCACCAGGTCCATTTTCTGGCCCTTGCCTAAAGAAGGAATTATTTTACCGGTAACTTTTAACGAGGCCGATGTGGTGATCCTTTTCAACAGCTCCTCATTAAAATTACCCAGGGTAGCAACCACCTGCACCGTATCATTCGTACTGCCGTCATTCAATGCTATAAACTGGTTATTTCTAAAACTGCGTACCCATCCCATTACTACTACTTCCTGGCTGGCAGGTTCCAGCTGCAGCAAATCTTTGATCTTCGTTCTTTTGTTAAACATATAACCGTTTTTTAAGGAGGGCAAAGATAATATTAAAGTTCAAGCCGTTCAATGGTTCCACCAGTTTAAGATGAACGTAAAACCCAAAGAAGTTAAAACACCCACTAATACGAAATATTTCGTATTAGTGGGTGTTTAAAACCTTTCATTGCTTATACCTTTAACCTTATCCCTTTCACCTTTTATAGTATCCTGTACGTTCTATCTCTTCCCGCACACTATCCGGCAACAGGTATTTCACCGATTTATTTTCTTTTATTAATGTACGAATGGCGGTTGCCGATATTTCCAGTAAAGGCGCATCGGCAATATGCAGCTGTGCGCCAATGGTATTATCAATGGTAAAACCCGGACGGTTATATACAATAACCGGGAAGTGTTTAATAATGTATTCGTAATTATGCCACTTGTGCAGGTTCTGAAAACTATCACCGCCCATAATTACATGAAACGTATAACCAGGATGTTTCTCTGTTAAGTGGGCCAGGGTTACCGAGGTATAGGATGGCTTGGGCAAGCCAAACTCCACATCCGATACCTTCATTCTTTCATCCTGTTGTATGGCCACCCGCAGCAGGTGCAGCCGGTCATACTCGTTTAATAATGTTTTGCTTTCCTTAAAGGGGTTTTGCGGCGATACCACAAACCATATCTTTTGCAGATCGGTGGTATTTAATATATGATTGGCAATGATCAGGTGACCTATATGTATGGGATTAAAAGAGCCAAAAAACAAACCAATATTCATTCCCTGTATTTTAAAACAATTTATTCTGTTTACAGATACGTTTTTAATTCAGCTTAATATTACCTACCATTATATGCATGGCCTCTTCCTTACGTAAACTCAGGGTATAGCCTGAAACAGATACAACAATCGGGTCGCCAAGCGGTGCTATCCTTTCCATGGCAATGGCTTCCCCCGGCGTGCATCCCATTTCCATCAGTTTCAAATACATGGTATCGTTATCTGTCACCAGCCTGGTAATCACTGCCTGCTGCCCCGGTTTTAAAGTGGTAAGTACTTGCTCCATTGCTTATGTATATCTTTACACAAAACTAAGGCTTCGGTACAGCTTTTAGTTACTATTTCAGGAACATTATCAATACAATATGCAAAAGATATACTTCTTCTTTCAGCACCCCACCACCCTGCGCAACCGGGGTAATTTAAAAGCCTGCATAGCCCATTTGTTCGAGGTGGAAAAACAACCCCTTGAATCCTTAAACTTCGTGTTTACCAATGATGAGGAATTACTGACCATCAACCAGCAGTACCTTAAACACGACTATTATACCGACATTATCACCTTCGACCTGGCTGCAAAAGGTCAACCTACCCAGGGCGATGTATATATCAGCGTGGAAAGGGTAAAGGACAATGCCCGGCAATTAGGCATTTCC